>NZ_JAPDRH010000001.1:0-723773 GCF_040706555.1 Lentisalinibacter salinarum | reverse complement strand
CACCAAACTTCTCGGCCATCACCTTCGTCATCGCAGCCGTCAAAGTCGTCTTACCGTGGTCCACGTGGCCAATCGTGCCTACGTTCACGTGGGGCTTCGTTCTCTCAAACTTCGCTTTGGACATCTCTGCCTACCTTTCAGTCGGGCTTTTCAAACACGCTCGTAATCGAACACTCTGACAGGGGTCGCCAAGCCCCGCGCATCCGTACCGGATCGCGGTGACCCTCACCCCTCGAATTTTCCTCGGCCGCAGGCTGCGCACGCCGTGGCCCTCGTCTCCTTCGCCGCGGACCGTCGCTCCCGGCCCATCGCGTCGCGGCTCTCTTGATCTGGTGCCCACAACTGGACTCGAACCAGTGACCTCTTCCTTACCAAGGAAGTGCTCTACCGCCTGAGCTATGTGGGCTTATGCACTCCCTACACGCAAGACGAACGGGGCGGATGGAGCGGGTGATGGGAATCGAACCCACATCATCAGCTTGGAAGGCTGAGGTTCTACCTTTGAACTACACCCGCCAACCTGTGCCGCCGCAATTGCCACTCCGGTCAGCTTTCCCCGTCCTCTCAGGATCCTCTTCGATGACTCCTCACCGATGACAACCGCCGATTTCGTACCTTTTTCCACAGCAAACAGCCCGGTCGAGGCCATATGCCCCGGGCTGTTTCAGTACTTCTTCCGGCCTGCCGCCACCGCCTTTTGTCCTGGTGGAGGGGGTAGGATTCGAACCTACGTAGGCATAGCCAGCAGATTTACAGTCTGCCCTCGTTGACCGCTTGAGTACCCCTCCGCGGAAACAAGCCCGCTATTGTCCAACCATGGCCCCCCTGCTGTCAACACGGGGCCCGGCCCGCGGCGTCCTCAGAGCGCCCAGTGCCAGGGCTCGTACACGAACCCCTCGGGGTTGCCCGGCGGGTAGCTCAGGCCGAAGCCGAAATCGCCCGCCCGACGGCCGAGCCAGCGGAAGGCCGGGGAGCGCTCGAACTCCTCCGTCAGCGGCCGGAACCCGGGCGTGGCGACGTCGATCGCCTCGCCGGTGTGGTGCTGGCTGTAGCCCGGGGCCGCGTTCACCGCCAGTATGTCCTCGATGGGCTGTCCGGCCTCCAGCTTGCGGCGGATGAGGGCCGCCTGGTACTCGACGCTGCGGAATCCGGAGACCAGCAGCAGGCGGATGCCCCCCTCGGCCGCGGCTTCGCGCATGGCCTGCCAGCGGTCGGCGGCGCGGGGCGTGAGCTTCTGGGGCCGGCCCACGAGATTGGGTCCCACGTCGATCAGGCCGGTGGCCTCCTCGAAACGCGGCCGCGGCGGCACCTTGCCGTAGTCCGGCGGGATACCGAGTTCCCTGTGCAGCTCTGCCAGCATCGCAACTCCTGTGACCGGTCGCCGGCCGCCGTGTTCCCCTGCGCGGCCGCGCTTGACGCCGCCGCAGCGCCACCGGACCATCTTTCCATGGAAGGCTCGAAACGCGATTCTATCTACCGGGACTCCGGTGGCAACCGGGGCTCCTTCGAATTCAACGAACGGGTGGCCGAGGTATTCGGCGACATGATCCGCCGCTCCGTTCCCGGCTACGGCCGCACGCTGGCGGAGATCGAGTGTCTGGCGGCGCGGGCCGCGACCCCGGGCTCCACCTGTTATGACCTCGGCTGCTCCGTGGGCGCCGCCACCCTGGCCATGGCCCGCGGCATCCGCTGCGACGACGCCCGCATCGTGGCCGTGGACAACTCCCCGGCCATGATCGGCCGCTGCCGGCAGGTCCTCGACGAGAGCGGGATCGACGGGACGGGGGTGGCGGTGGAACTGCGCACCGAGGACGTGCGCGAGACGCCCGTCCGGGACGCGAGCCTGGTGGTGCTGAACTACACGCTGCAGTTCGTGCCCCGTGACGACCGGCCGGGCCTGCTCGCCCGTATCCGGGGCGGCATGCGGGACGGCGGCATCCTGGTGCTGTCCGAGAAGATCCGCTTCGCCGATCCGGTGCTGGACGCCCTGTTCGTCGAACTGCACCACGACTTCAAGCGGGCCAACGCCTACAGCGACCTGGAGATCAGCCGCAAGCGGGCCGCCCTGGATAAGGTGCTGGTTCCCGACACGGCCGACACCCACCTGGAGCGGCTGCGCCGCGCCGGTTTCGGCCACGCCGCCTGCTGGATGCAGGAACTCAATTTCGCCTCTTTCGTGGCGGTCGCCTGACGGCGGACCGCTGCTGACTCGAGCCCCATGGCCCTGACCGATCTCGAACTCCTGCGCCGCACGCTGAGCGTCGAAGGGGCCGGCGACTGGGGCGAGGCGCTCGCGGCCGCCGCCGCGGCAGGGGCGGCACGGCCCCACGGCGACCAGCCGCGGTGGGAGGCGGCCATCGAGCGTCTCCCCGCTCTCGAGCCGACGATGCCGGTCGCCGACGGCCCGGCGGTGCGGATCGGCAGTGAAGCCGATGCCGGGACGCGGGAGGCCATCCGCGAGGCGCTGCTGGCGCTGGCGCCCTGGCGCAAGGGGCCGTTCGAGATCCACGGCGTCGAGGTGAACGCCGAGTGGCGCTCGGACGTGAAGTGGGACCGGCTTGCGCCCCACTTCTCCGACCTGCGTGATCGCCGGGTGCTAGACGTGGGCTGCGGCAACGGCTACTACGCCCTGCGCATGCTGGACGCCGGCGCCCGCTGGGTGCTGGGAGCCGACCCGACGCGGCTGTTCGATTACCAGTACCGCGCGATCCGCCGTTTCACGCCGCCGCTGCCGTTCTGGCTGCTGCCGACGCCTCTCGAAAACGTGCCGGAGCCGCCCGCGGGCCTCGATACCGCGTTCTGCATGGGTGTGCTCTACCACCGCCGCTCGCCGTTCGGTCATCTCGCCCGGCTGCGGCACTGGCTGCGGCCCGGCGGCGAGCTGGTGCTGGAGACGCTGGTGGTCGAGGGCGGGCCCGACACGGTGCTGGTGCCGCCGGGGCGCTACGCCCGCATGCGCAACGTGTGGTTCCTGCCCTCCGTGGCCGCGCTCACCGTCTGGCTGGAACGCGCCGGGTTCCGCCGCGTGCGCTGCGCGGACGTTACCGCCACCAGCACCGCCGAACAGCGGAGCACCGAGTGGATGCCGTTCCAGTCACTCCGGGACGCCCTCGACCCCTCGGACCCGGGGCGCACGGTCGAAGGCCACCCCGCACCGCTGCGCGCCGTAGTCATCGCCGAGCGAGCCTGAGCGGCACCTTTCCTCAGCGCGCCGGCGGCCGGCAGGCGTCGTGGAAGGTCGCATCCAGCGCTCCCGGCGAGCGCATCAGCCAGACCGCCCCGCCGTCGGTGCCGGAATCCGGGCCACTGTGGATCCAGTTGGCCGGACGCCGGAAATAGCCGCCGGGCAGGTACTCGCCGTCCTTGCGCCCTTCCGGCAGGCACTCCGACAGGCGGTAATCGCCCTCCAGCAGGTAGCCCTCCTCCACCACCGAGTGGCTCTCCCAGGGCACCTCGACGCCGGGGCCGATCTTCACCAGCCAGGTGCGCGCGCCGGTGCCGGGATCGTCTTTCAGGTCCTTGACGCTGAGGTCCAGGGGCACGCCGGCATCCCGGGCCACGGTGCCCGGCCGCCAGGGCAGCGAACGGGCGCTGGCGACGAAGGTCTGGCCGAGCTCCGAGGCCGGGTCGGCCGGATCGGTGAACACCAGCATCTTCGCGGGGCGCACGGCCGTGATCGACGGCGGCTGCACGCCCGGCGGCACGTAGAGGAGATCGCCGCCCTGCAGCTGGCGCTCTCCGGCCTGCACCCGACCCTCCAGCACGTACCACTCCCGGGTGAAGGCGCCGTTGACCATGCCGGTCCAGCGCCAGCCCAGCGGCACGCTCAGGTGGATGGCGCTGCGCCCGGTGAACTCGTCCGCACTGAGGCGCCGGGCGGTCACGCCCGGATAGGGGCTCCAGGGCTCCACCGGCGCCGTCTGCGCCTGAATGAAGCCGGTGAAGCTCGGCGGCGGAGGCTCCTGGCTGGCACAACCCGCCGCGGCGAGGGCGACCAGCGCCACCGCCGCGACCGCAAGTCGTCCCCGGGCCGCGCGCACGGGAGCGCCTCCCATGGTTCGAGGAGCCGATCGAACCGCCATTCGACGATCCGTCCGGTAATCCATCAGGCAATCCATCCGGCAATGCTGCATGGCCGACTCCGGGCAACGAAAGCGGTTAAACTCTAGCGCGTCACCGTGCCATACGCACCTGCCGTCACCGACCCGTATCAAGCCCATGGATGTCCGCGCCGCCGCCTACGTCGTCAACCGCTTCATTTTGCGCCGGCCGCGTCTGCTGGCGAAGGCGGACCATTTCGACCTGCGCCTGCGCGTGCGCACCGACGACGTGATCGGCCGCCACATCTACAAGTACGGCGCCCACGAGCCCGAGACCACGGACTTCCTGAAGCGCACCCTCGACATCCGGGACGGCGACGTCATCCTGGACGTCGGCGCCAACATCGGCTGGTACTCGCTCGTGCTCGACCGCATCGCCGGCGAGGCCCGGGCCGACATCTACGCCTTCGAGCCGGACCCCGAGAATTTCGCCCTGCTGGGCGAGAACCGGGCGCTGAACGCGGCGCAGAGTATCCACCCGGTCCAGCTCGGCGTCTCGGACCGCGCGGGCACGTTCGAGCTGCATCTGTTCGGCGGCTCCAACCGGGGCCGGCACTCGATGCTGCCCATCCACGAAGGCGGCACGATCGAGATCCGCACCACCACCCTCGACGAATTCTGGGCCCAGGAGGAGCTCGGCGACCGCACGCCCCGCTTCCTGAAGATGGACATCGAGGGCTTCGAGCTGGCCGCGCTGCAGGGCGCCGCCGGCGTGCTGGCGCGCTGTCCCTGCGTCATGCTCGAATACTCGCCCCGCTACATGAGCGCCGCCGGCATCGAGCCGGTCGCGTTGCTGGACTTCATGACGGAGCACGGCTATACGCCGGCGATACTGCGCGACGGGGCGCTGGCGCCGGTCACGCGCGAGGAACTGCTGGCCAGCGACCGGCACGTGGATCTGTTCTGGCGCCACGACGGCTGAGCCATGCGGCTGCTCTGCATCACCTCCCACGGGGACACCCTGAACAGCGTCCGGCCGGAGGCCGAACTCTTCATCGGCCTGCAGAAAGCCGGTGTCGCGGTGACGGTCATGACACAGGGCGATTCGGTGTACGCCGGCCCGATGCGGGAGGCGGGCATCGAGGTGGTGGACTTCGTGCCCCGGCGCAAGCTCTCGCCGGAGGCCATCCGGCGGATCCGTCGCGAACTCCGGGAACGGCGCATCGACGTCGTCTATGCCTTCAATAACAAGGCCATCGCCAACACCAACCTGGCCGCCCTGGGCCTGCCGGTGAAGGTGGTCACCTATCGGGGGCAGACCGGCAACCTCCATCGCTGGGACCCGAGCGCCTATCTCACCCATCTCAATCCCCGGGTGGACCTCATCCTGTGCGTGGCCGATGCCGTGCGCGACAGCCTGCGGGCCCAGCACCCGCGTCCCGGCCGGGTGCGCACGGTCTACAAGGGACACAGCCTCGACTGGTACCGGGAACCGCCGGCGGATCTCGGCGAATTCGGCATCCCGGCGGGCGCCTTCACCGTGATCTGCGTGGCCAACAACCGGCCGCGGAAGGGTCTCGGCGTGCTGGTCGAGGCCACCTACCGGCTGCCCCGCGACGCCGCGATCCACCTGCTCCTGGTCGGCGGCGGGCTGGAGGAGCCGGAACTCGCCCGACTGATCGGCGCGAGCCCGATGCGCGGGCGCATCCACGTGGCGGGGTTCCGACGGGACGCCACCGCACTGGTGGCCGCCTGCTCGGCCTCGGTACTGCCGTCACTGAAGCGCGAGGGCCTGCCGAAGACGGTCATCGAGTCCATGGCCTACGCCGTCCCGCCGATCGTTACCGACACCGGCGGGAGCGCGGAGCTGGTAGTCGACGGCCAGTCGGGCATCGTGGTGGCACCGGGAGACGCCGGCGCCATCGTCGACGCCATCCGCTTCCTGTACGACAACCCGACGGAGCGCGCGCTGATGGGCCGGCGCGCCAGGGAACGGCTGGACCGGCACTTCAACGTTGCCGAGACGGTGCGCCACACGAAGGAGTTGCTGGAATCCCTGCCGGAGGGCCGGGGATGAGACCGGCCGGACCGGTCTGCCGGCTCCCCGAGGTGAACAGCCCGCCGCCCCGGCGCGGCGCCCTCCTCTACGTCCTCGCCGAACCCGACAGCGGACTCGTCTGCTACGTGGGTCAGACCCGGCGGCCCCGCGCGAGACTGCTGGGCCATATCCGCGCCGGCCGGGTATGGCTGCGTGCCCTGACGGAACGGCCAGCGCAAGCGCCGTTGCAGCGCCCGCTGCCGCTCTGGGAGGCGCCGCCGGAACGCTTCCGCCGCGCCCGGCCCTCGCGGCAACCCGCGGTGCTGGAGGAGTGGCTCGCCCTGCTCGCCGCGGAGGACAAGGCGCCCGGCATGCGGTTGATCGAGACCGTTGCCTGCGACCGGGCCTGCGGCTGCACCTTCGTGGCCGACTGCCGTCGGGCGCGGCTGCGCGAAGCCTGGTGGATCGAGAACCTGCTGCTGGCGGGCCATCCGCTGCTTAACCGGACACTGCCGCGCCCCGGCCGGGGCACGACGGCATGAGTCTTCCACCCCTCGCCGAGCTCCTCGCCGAGTCCATAGGCTGGCTGGACCTCGCAGGCGTCGCGGTGTTCGCCGTCTCCGGCGCCCTGGAGGCGGCCCGGCGGGAGATGGACCTGCTCGGCTTCGTGCTCGTGGGCTCGGTCACCGGCATCGGCGGCGGCACCCTGCGGGACCTGCTGCTCGGCAGCACGCCGGTATTCTGGATCGACGAGCCGGTCTACATCAGCGTGTGCGTGGTGGCCGCCTGCCTCACCTTCGTCGGCGCCCGGCTGCTCGCCTCCCGCCTGCGGGCGCTCATGTGGATGGATGCAGCGGGCCTCGCCGTCTTCGCGGTGACGGGCACCCAGGCGGCACTGGCCCAGGGCGTCTCGCCGGTGATCGCCGCGGGCATGGGCATGATGACCGCCACCTTCGGCGGCTTCATCCGCGACATCATGTGCAACGACGTACCGCTGATCCTGCGCTCGGAGATCTACGCCACCGCGGCGCTGGCGGGCGCCGGCGTCTACGTGGCGCTGGACGCCGCCGGCGTGGGGGACCCGGCGGCCACCCTGGCCGCCCTCGCGACCGGCTTCGGGCTGCGTGCCGCGGCCATCCTTACCGGCCTCAGCCTGCCGAAATACCGCCGGCCGGGCTGAACCGCCGTCTGCGCTTTCCACGATCGGCAGCCGGCCGGTAATCGCCTATGCTCGGGAGCATGAAATCCATGGTCCTGCAGGACGTCGGGCGGCCGCTGGAGGCGGTGGAGAGCGAGACCCCGGCGCCGGACGACAACGAGCTTCTCATCGAGGTGAGCGCCTGCGGCGTCTGCCGCACCGACCTGCACGTGGTGGACGGCGAGTTGCCGGGCGGCAAGCTGCCCGTCGTGCCCGGCCACGAGGTCATCGGCCGGGTGGCGGAGTGCGGTGCCGCCGTGCGCGGGTTCCGGCAAGGCCAGCGGGTCGGGGTGCCCTGGCTGGGCGCCACCTGCGGGCACTGCTGGTACTGCGAGCACGACCAGGAGAATCTCTGCGATGAGCCCGCCTTCACCGGTTTCGATCGGGACGGCGGCTTCGCCACCCACATCGTGGCGGACGCCCGCTACACCTTCCCCATCGACGCCGACTACGACGACGCCGAGGCCGCGCCGCTCATGTGCGCCGGACTCATCGGCTACCGTTCCTGGCGCATGGCCGGCGAGGGCCGCAATCTCGGCCTGTACGGGTTCGGGGCAGCGGCCCACATCCTGATCCAGGTGGCCCTGCACCGCGGCCAGCGCGTCTACGCCTTCACCCGTCCCGGCGACACGCAGGCGCAGGAGTTCGCGCTGCGCATGGGCGCGGAATGGGCCGGCGGGTCCGACGAGGCGCCGCCGGCGGAGCTGGACGCGGCAATCCTGTTCGCGCCGGTGGGCGAGCTCGTGCCGGCCGGGCTCAGGGCCGTGCGCAAGGGCGGCATCGTGGTCTGCGGCGGCATCCACATGAGCGACATCCCCAGCTTCCCCTACCGCATCCTGTGGGAGGAGCGACGGATTCGTTCGGTGGCCAACCTCACGCGTCAGGACGCCGTGGAGTTCCTTGATCTCGCGCCCCGGGCCGGGGTGCGCACCGAGGTGACCACCTACCCGCTGGAGGACGCCAACGCCGCGCTGGAAGACCTGAGACTTGGTCGTCTCTCCGGCGCCGCCGTGCTCGTGCCCTGACGGAAGAAAAAGGCGCCCGCGCGACCCGCGGCCGGGTTCGCGGCGGCCAGGCGGTCAGCGCTAGTCGACCGTTTCCGCCCCGGGGATACCCGCCGGATGGCCGAACGTCTCGCCCACCGCGCGCCAGGCGGCGTCGATGGCCGCGTCGGCGTAGGCCCGCCCCTCGGAATCCGACGCCGCGATGGCGATGCGGCCCACCGGCCGGCGGCCGATCTCCCACGGCGCCTCGCCGGGCGGCCAGTCCGGGTCGTGGAGGTCGTTCTTCTCGTAGGCGTAGCCGTGCGGCCAGCGGTTCACGGTAATGGCGCGGATGTCGCGCTCGGACGAGAAGCCGGCCGGACCGAGCAGCGCGTCGAGCTGGCGGCGGAGCGGGCGTTCGTAGTCCTCGAAGGTCATCCGCAGGATCTCGTAGCGGCCGCGGTCGAACTGCTCCCGGAGCGTCAGGCCGGCCTCGGGCGTCGTCGGCACGTGCACCAGGTGGAGCACCATCGGCTGATCGGGGGTGGAGGGGTATTGATAGCGGCCGAGACTCACCGGAAAGTCCAGCGAGACGCTGTGATAGAAATCGTCCGGGAAATAGGCGCTCTCGATGCCGAGTTCCGCGAAGGCTTCCCAGTTTTCGACGGCCGCATTCACGTAGACGATGGGTGCCCGGGGGTACTCGGCGATGGCGTCGGCCTGCTCCGCCGGCAGCTGCGGACACAGATGGGGCACCATCAGGTTGTTGCAGGCCAGGATGGCATGGCGCGCACGCGCCCGGAAGGTGCCCGCCTCGGTCACGTAGTCCACCTCCACGCCTTCGCGGCCGGGCTCCAGCGTCCGGTTCACCGCGCGCACAGCCGTGGCATTCAGCCGCAGGCGCACGTAGGCATCCGGCAGGTCCAGCGCCTCGTAGTCGAAGCGGGCGGTGACGATGTCCTCCATGTCGTCGCCCGGCGCCGCCGCCGGTATCAGATTCCGCACCAGCAGCCGCGCCAGCGATGCGTTGCCGTCCGGGAAGTGGAAGATGTAGGGCTCGTCGTGCTCGCAGCTCTCGTAGGCGCCGCTCACCCGGCAGGGGCCGATATCCAGGCCGGTGAAGCCCGGGTAGCCCATGCGCACCGCCTCCAGCGCCGACAACGCGTCGGTGCCGATACCCCAGAAGGCGTTGCTCGAGTTCTGGAACAGTCGGATGACGGCCGGACCCGCGTCGAAATGACGGCGCAGGTAGTCGTTGTAGCTCATCCGGCGCAGGATCTTCTCGAGGGTCTCCCGGCTGGCCGCCGGCAGGTCCGCCGGCGGAGCGATCAGGATGCGGAACAGCGTCACCTTGTCCGCGTCGGGCAGCGGCAGCGAGCGCACCCAGCCTTCCGCGTCGGAGTCGATGGGCAGGCGGTTCGCACCGCGGCCGCCGTCGCTGCGCACCAGACGCTCTCCCTCCGGGGCGTCGGCGAAGAAGATGCCGCGGGCCAGGCCCAGGCGCTCCCGGTGGCCGCGGTCGTAGGCCGAGTAGAAGCGGTCGAGGTTCACGTCCAGCGCATCCAGCAGACCCCGGGCCGGCGCGCTCCAGGCCGAGGGCGTGTCGATGGACTGGCTGCCGCCGTAACCGATCAGGTTCTTGCCCGCCACCAGGAACTCGTTGCGCTTCGCGTGGCCGCCGAAGTCGTCGTGGTTGTCCAGGATGAGGACCCGGGCGAACTCGCCGGCCTGCTGCCGGTAGTACCAGGCGGCCGCGAGCCCGCTGAGCCCGCCCCCCACGACCACCAGGTCGTAGACCCGGCCGCCGTCGGCGGGCTTCGCGCCCGGGTAACGCTCGCCGCGGCGGGCGAGCGCATGGGCCACCTCGAAGGAACCCGGATGGGCGCCCCTGAGGCCGGTCAGCGCCGGAGGGTAATACTCCTCCTCGCCGAAACCGAACATCTGCGCGCCGGCGGCACCGGGCAGCCCCGCGGCGGCCCCGGCCAGGGCCATGCCCTGGACAAAATCCCGGCGGGTGACGCCGTCGCCGGCTCGTCGCTTCCTCTGCTCTGCCATGTGCCCATTATGGCGGCATAAGGGCGTGGCGGGCGAGGGTTCGATGGCAGGACGGCTATACTCCCCGGACCGGTCCGGGGAGAGCAGCCATGAAGACGGAGAAAAGCGGAGAATACGAAATCCGCGATCGCAACCGGGTGCGCCAGGTCAGGGAAGCGGCCCGCTACGACCGCGCCACCGTGCATGCGATCCTGGATGCCGGACTGAGCGCCCACGTGGCCTTCTGCGACCGGGACAGGCCGGTAATCGTGCCCATGATCTATGCGCGCGACGGCGAGACACTGTACCTGCACGGCGCGCGCAAGGCGCGCATCGTGCGACTGCTCGAGGGCGGTGCGGAGGCGACGCTGAACGTGACCCTGATCGACGGTATTGTCGCCGCGCGATCTGCTTTCAACTCCTCCGTGAACTACCGCTCGGTCACCATATTCGGACGGCCCCGGCTGGTGGAGGACGAGGCGGAGAAGATCGAGGCGATGCGGCTCATCTCCGAACATCTCATGCCGGGGCGCTGGGACGAACTGCGCCCGCCGCACGACCGGGAGGTGAAGATGACCGGCGTCATCGCCCTGCCCATCGAATCCGCCTCCGCGAAGGTCACGGCCGGCCCGCCGGAGGACGAGGAAGAAGACTATGCCCTGCCGGTATGGGCGGGTGTCGTACCGGTGGAGCAGGTATTCGGAGCGCCGGAGGCCGATCCGGAACTGGCGCCGGACACGCCCGTATCGTCTGCACTGGAGCGACTCGCCCGCTCGAGCAGAGATCCACGGCGGTAACCCGCCGCTGTCGTCGCACGGCCCAGGTGGAACACAATGCAGCCACGATGGACGTCGACGACACTCCCGGTACACGGTGGCAGCCTGCAGAGGCGGCGGTATCGTTGGCGATATCTGTGGCAATGCTGCTGCTATGCGCGCTGTCGCTCGGCCGGGTCCCGTTCGCCTCTGCGGTCGAACTGCTGACCCTGGACATCGATGAGGTCACCGGCGCCGGCTGGTCCGCCGACGGCATCGAACTCCGGATCCTCCCGGGCGACGGGTCCGGAGACATCGGGGCCTCCCTCCGCGTCCAGCGCCTCGTGCTGCCCGAACCGATCGGCGAGTTGCGTGACGTCACCCTGCGCTGCGATACCGTCGCGATAAACGGGACGGACTACCGCTGCGAACGGGGCCGGGCCCTGGCGCGGCGCTCGCCGCTGGACCCCCACGCATTCTCGCTGTCGGGGAGCTATCGCCCGGCGGACGGCCGGCTCGTCCTCGAATCACCGGATCTCCCGTGGCAGGGCCTGACGCTCCGTGTATCGGGGCAACTGGCCGACGGCGGCTGGACGGCCGCGGTCGAAGGCGCCGACCTGGATGCCGCCACGCTCTACCGTGCGCTGGCCACCACGACATCCTTGGTATCGCCGTCATCCGCGGCATCGGCGATGCCCGAACTGGAGATCGCCGCAGGAACCGCCGGATTCCGGCTGCGCGCACGGGGAGAAAACGGCGACGCCTCCCGCATCGACGGCACGATCACGCTGCGGGACCTGAGCCTGGCGAACGACTCCGGCAGTCTCGCCGCGGAGGGGCTGGCCGTCACGCTGGAAGCGCAGGTCCGTATGCCGGAGTCCGGCGGGCAACTCGACTACACGGTGAAGCTCGGCGCGGACGCCGGCGAGGCCTACGTGGAGCCCGCCTATTTCAACCTGTCGGCATCGCCTCTCACGCTCGGATCGACGGGCGGCCTCGACCCGGCCGGAGGTCCCGTCCGGATCGACAGCTTCACGCTCGATCATCGCGACGTACTGGCCGCGAGCGGCGCGGCCGTCCTGAGACGCGGCGAGGAACCCGCCTTGGCACAGGCCGACGTCGAGATCACGGGCGCGACGTTCCCCGGCGTCTACACCACCTACCTGCAGGGCTTCCTGACCGGCACGCCGCTCGCGAAGCTCGAGACCCGCGGCCGCGTATCCGGCAGGGTGAGGCTGGACGACGGCCGGATCTCCGCCCTCGATCTCGCTCTCGACGACCTCCACGCGGACGATGCCGGAAGGCGGCTGGCGATCTACGGCGCCCGCGGCAACGTCGCCTGGGATGGCGGACCGGACGCCGGGCCCCGCCCGTCCCGCCTGGCCTGGGACGGCGGCTTCGTCTATGAGGCCGGCTTCGGCGCCGGCACCGCGGCGTTCTCCTCGATGCCGGACCGGATCACGCTGCAGGAGACGCTGCGTGTGCCGGTGCTGGACGGCGCACTCGTCGTGGAGACCTTCGCCGCACACGGACTGACCGCCGACGAACCGGCCGTGGAATTCGATGCCCGGCTCGAACCGGTCAGCCTCGCCGGCATCACCACCGCGCTGGGCTGGCCCGCCCTGCCCGGCAAGCTATCCGGCGAGTTGCCGCTGCTCAGCGTGAGCGAGGGTGCCGTGACGCTCGGCGGCAGCCTGGTGGCCCGGGTGTTCGACGGCACCGCCCGCATCTCCGAGCTGCGTATCGAGCAGCCCTTCGGCGCGAACCGCCGCACCTCCGGCGAGGTCACGCTGGACAATCTGGATCTCGCCCTCGTCACCGACGTCTTCACCTTCGGCCGCATCACCGGCCGGCTGGACGGGGCGATCCGCAGCCTGGAGATGCTGCAGGGCCGGCCCATCGCCTTCGACGCACGCTTCTACACGCCGGCCGACGACGAGAGCCCGCACCGGATCAGCCGGCGGGCACTCAGCAACATCTCGGAGATCGCCGGCTCCGGCACCGCGGCGCTCTCCGCCGGCTTCCTCGGCCTGTTCGACGAGTTCCGCTACGACAGCCTCGGCATACGCTGCGTGCTCGAGGGTGACGTCTGCAACATGAGCGGCGTACAGGCGGCGCAGCAAGGCTATTACCTGGTGAAGGGCAGCGGTCTGCCCCGCATCGATGTCATCGGTCATTCCCGGGAGGTAAACTGGCCCAGACTGGTAGCGCAGATCACCGAGGCGCTGAAATCCAGGGAAGTCTCCACGTCACCGCAAAGCGAGGAACGCAGATGATCAGAGCAAAGACCCGCGTCATGACGCACCCGGCGGCCTGGCTGTCGCTGTCCGCATTGCTGCTCGCCGCGTGCGTGACCATCAACGTGTATTTCCCGGCGGCCGAGGCCGAACGGGCGGCCGACCGCATCATCGACGAGGTGCGCGGCACCGGCAGCACGGACGAGCAGGACACCACCAGCCGGCTGCCGCTGGAGGCGCTGCCCGCACGCTTCGCCGCGGCGGTGGCGGATTTCCTCGTCCCCGCCGCCCATGCCCAGGGCCGGCCGGACTTCGATGCCTCCTCGCCGGCGAAACGGGCGCTGGAACAGTCGCTGAAGCAGCGCTTCCCCCAGCTGAAGTCGTATTACGACTCCGGCGCCATCGGCCTGACCGCCCGGGGCACCATCGAGATCCGCGACCGCTCACTGGTGCCGCTGAACGAGCGCAATCGGGTGCGCCAGCTGGTAGCCGAGCAGAACGCGGACTGGGAGGCGCTGTACCGGGAGATCGCCCGCATCAACGGCCATCCGGAATGGGAAGACGAGATCCGGCAGGTCTTCGCCGACCGCTGGATCGCCAAGGCCGAGCGGGGCTGGTATTACCGGGACGCCGGCGGCCAGTGGCGCCAGAAGTAGCGCCGGCTAGCGGGCCAGCTCCCAGATCAGCCGGGCGGCGGTCCGGGCGGTGCGTCCGTCGACGTCGTAGCGCGGATTGAATTCCGCGATGTCGGCCACGGGCCAGGGACGCTCCGGGCTCATCGCGCGGATACGGCGCAGACAACCGATCACGAACTCCAGGCTGATGCCGAAGCCGGCGGGCGCGCTCACGCCGGGGGCTACCGCGCCCGGCAGTGCGTCCAGGCAGACCGTCACATAGAGCGCGTCCACCTCCGCCACCAGCGCCTCCAGCAGCGGCGCCGCCCGCTCCTCGCTGCAGTCGATGTCGGCGAGATAACGCACGCCGGCGGCATCCGCGAAATCGAAGAGTGCCCGGGTATTCGCCGCCTCGCTGACGCCGAGACAGAGATAGTGGAAGCCGGTGCCGCGGCGGCCGCAGTCGTCGGCGATCTGGCGAAACGGCGTGCCCGAGGTGCCGCCGTCCACGGGCTCGCGCAGATCGAAGTGGGCGTCGAAATTGACAATTCCGATGCGCGCCGGCTCGTCGCCCCGGTCAAGGTGCCGTGCCAGCCCCTGATAACTGCCCCAGGCGATCTCGTGGCCGCCGCCGAGGCCGACCACCATGTGGCCGGCATCCAGTAACCGGGCCACACGCCCCGCATAGGCGTCCTGGCCCGCCGCCAGATCGTCGGCGACGGTGACCGTACCGGCATCGTAGACGGGACGCTCCGCAGGCGCCGGCAGGTTGCCCAGCGCGCGGCGCAGGATATCCGGCCCCTCCGACGCGCCGGGCCGGCCCTTGTTCAGGCGCACGCCCCGGTCCGAGGCGAATCCGAACAGACAAGTACCCGGAGCACCGTCGTCCGGATCGTCGATGACCTGATGCCAGCGCAGCGCGGCCACGCCGGGGTCGGTCCGGCCGCTCCAGAGCGAGAGATCAGCGCGTGTCCACACGCCGTCCACCTTGCCATACCGCCGCCGGGCGCACGAGGTTGATGCCCCAGGCGAGTTCCGCCGGCGAGCCGATGTCCCAGAGGCACAGGTCGGCATCCGCCCCCTCCTCGATGCGGCCCTTGCGTCCGAGCCCCAGCGCCGCCGCGCCCCAGCGCGTCGCACCCAGCAGCGCCTCGGCCGGCGTCAGCCCGAACTGCGTGCAGGCGAGATTCATGGCCGTGAGGAGCGAGCCGAGCGGCGAGGTGCCCGGGTTGAGGTCGGTGGCCACGGCCATGGGCACGCCCGCCTCCCGCAGGGCATCGATCGGCGGCAGCCGGGTCTCGCCGAGGAAGTGGAAGGCGCCAGGCAGCAGCACCGCCACCGTGCCCGCCTGGAACAGCGCGGGCGCGTCGGCAGGGTCCAGATACTCCAGGTGATCCACCGACAGCGCGCCGTAGCGGCTGGCGAGCGCAGCACCTTTTAGGTCCGAGAGCTGCTCAGCGTGGGCCTTCACGGCCAGGCCGTGCCGGCCCGCCGCCTCGAACACCCGTTCGCACTGGGCCGGACTGAAGCCGATGCCCTCGCAGAACACGTCTACCGCGTCGGCCAGTCCCTCGGCCGCCACGGCCGGGATCATCTCGCTACAGACATGCGCGATATAGTCGTCGGCGCGCCCCTCGTATTCTTCCGGCACCGCATGGGCGCCGAGGAAGGTCGTGCGAACCGTCACCGGATGAACCCTGCCGAGGCGACGGGCCACCCGCAGGAGTTTCAGCTCGGTGGTGGTATCCAGACCGTAACCGGACTTGATCTCCACCGTGGTGACGCCCTCCTCCAGCAGGCGCTCCAGACGCCGCGAGGACACCTCGAACAACTCGTCCTCGCTCGCCGCCCGGGTGGCGCGGACGGTGGCACGGATGCCGCCGCCGGCGCGGGCGATGGCCTCGTAGGATTCGCCCTGCAGCCGGCGCTCGAACTCGTCCGCCCGGTTGCCGCCCCAGACCAGGTGGGTGTGGCAATCGACCAGGCCGGGCGTCAGCCAACCGCCCCGGCCGTCCACGTGGGTGTCCGCCGCTACCTCCTGTCCGTCGTCCTCCGCGCCGGCATAGACGATGTTGCCGTCGGCAACGGCCACCCGGGCCATGCGCGTACCGGCTAGCCCGCCCGGGGCCCGGCCGTCGGGCACCGCGGGTGCGAGATTCACGTTGTGGATCAGGGTGTCGGAGAAGATTGCCACGGGCGCCTCCCTGCCGTTATGCTTGCCGAATTCTAGTTGTATATACAACCATTGTATAGACAGCCGAACTCAGGCCGTCTGCACAGTCGCCGAACGCATTATGGCCACACCCCGCTACCGTATCATCCGCGACGAACTGCTCGAGGATATCGAGAGCGGCCGGCTGCGCTCGGGAGAGCGGGTGCCCTCCGAGAACGAACTCGTCGCACGCTTCGGCGTGAGCCGCATGACGGCCCGACGAGCGCTGCAGGAGCTGGCGGACGCCGGATTCCTGCTGCGCACCCGCGGACTCGGCAGCTTCGTGGCCGACTCCCGGCCGATGAGTTCCATGCTGCAGGTCCGCAACATCGCCGACGAGATCGCCGAGCGCGGCCACCGCCACAGCGCCGAGGTGCTGCGGCTCGAATCCGTGACCGCCAGCGAGGAGCTGGGCCGCTACTTCGACGTCGAGCCCGGCGACGAGCTCTACCACTCGGTGCTGGTCCATCGGGAGAACGGCGTCCCCATCCAGCACGAGGACCGCTACGTGAACCCCGCCTGCGCCCCGGACTATCTGAGCCAGGACTTCGCCGGCACCACCCCGAACGAATACCTGTCGGCGGTGGCGCCGCTGGCCGAGGCCGACCACGTGGTGGAGGCAACCACCGCCACGCCCGGGGTGGCGCGGGCGCTCGAGATCCGGCCGGAGGCGCCCTGCCTGCGCGTCACCCGGCGCACCTTCAGCCGCCGGGCGGTGGTCACTTTCGCCCGGCTCACCTACCCGGGCAACCGCTACCGCCTGGGCAGCCACCTCGATTTCCGCGCGCCCGCCCGGCAGGACGAGCGCCGGGACGACAAGACCCACAGGGGGAAAGCATGAACCGATACGACCCCGAGCGCGTGATCAGCGCACCGCACGGCACCGAGCTCTCCGCGAAGAGCTGGCTCACCGAGGCGCCGCTGCGCATGCTCATGAACAACCTGGACGCGGACGTAGCCGAGCACCCGGAGGGCCTCGTGGTGTACGGCGGCATCGGCCGCGCGGCGAGGGACTGGGAGTCCTACGACCGCATCGTCGAGGTGCTGCGGCGCCTCGAGGACGACCAGACGCTGCTGGTGCAGAGCGGCAAACCCGTGGGCGTGTTCCGCACCCACGCCGACGCGCCCCGTGTGCTGATCGCCAACTCCAACCTGGTGCCCCGCTGGGCCACCTGGGAGCACTTCAACGAGCTCGACCGCAAGGGGCTCATGATGTACGGCCAGATGACCGCCGGTTCCTGGATCTACATCGGTTCGCAGGGCATCGTCCAGGGCACCTACGAGACCTTCGGTGCCGTCGCCCGCCAGCACTTCGACGGCGACGCGAGCGGCCGCTGGATCCTCACCGCCGGGCTGGGCGGCATGGGGGGCGCCCAGCCGCTGGCGGCCACCATGGCGGGCTTCTCCATGCTGGCCGTCGAGGTGGACGAGAGCCGCATCGACTTCCGGCTTCGCACCGGCTACCTGGACCGCAAGGCCGGCTCCCTGGACGAGGCGCTGCGCCTGATCGACAAGGCGAAGTCGGAAGGCCGCGCGATTTCCGTCGGCCTGCTGGCCAACGCCGCCGACGTCGTACCCGAGCTGGCCGAGCGGGGAGTGGTGCCGGACGCGCTCACGGACCAGACCAGCGCCCACGATCCCCTGAACGGCTACGTGCCCCGCGGCTGGTCGCTCGCGCAGACGAAGACCGCGCGTGAGAAGGAGCCGGACCGGGTCGTGCGCGCCGCCATGGAGTCCATGGCCGTCCACGTCCGCGGCATGCTGGCGCTGCAGCAACAGGGGGCGGTCACATTCGACTACGGCAACAACCTGCGCCAGATGGCCAAGGACGAGGGCGTGGAGAACGCGTTCGACTTCCCCGGCTTCGTGCCGGCCTACATCCGCCCTCTGTTCTGCGAGGGTATCGGCCCGTTCCGCTGGGCGGCGCTCTCCGGCGACCCGGACGACATCTACGCGACCGATGCCAAGGTGAAGGAACTCATCCCGGACGACGCCCACCTGCACAACTGGCTGGACATGGCCCGCGAGCGCATCAGCTTCCAGGGCCTGCCCTCCCGCATCTGCTGGGTGGGCCTCGCCGACCGCGCGCGCCTCGGCCTCGCCTTCAACGACATGGTGGCCAGCGGCGAGCTGAAGGCGCCGGTGGTCATCGGCCGGGATCACCTCGACTCGGGTTCCGTGGCCTCGCCCAACCGGGAGACGGAGGGCATGCTGGACGGCAGCGACGCCGTCTCCGACTGGGCATTCCTGAACGCGCTGCTGAACACGGCCAGCGGCGCCACCTGGGTCAGCATCCACCACGGCGGCGGCGTCGGCATGGGCTACAGCCAGCATGCCGGGCTGGTCATCGTCTGCGACGGCACGGAGGCGGCGGCCCGGCGCATCGGCCGCGTGCTCTGGAACGATCCGGCCACCGGCGTCATGCGCCATGCCGACGCCGGCTACGAACGGGCCGTGGACTGCGCCCGCAGGAACGGTCTGGATCTGCCCATGGTGGAGACCGGAGGTGACGGCCGATGAACAAGCTCGAGATCACCGCGAACGACCTGACCCTGGACGAGCTCCGCCGGGTGAGCGCGGGGCCGGTGGAACTCACCGTCGACGCCGCCTGCCGCGACGCCATGGCGCGCTCGGCCGAGACCGTGGCGCGGGTGCTGGGCGAAGGACGCACCGTCTACGGCGTGAATACCGGTTTCGGCCGGCTCGCCAACACGAAGATCCCGCCGGATGCGCTGGAGACACTGCAGAAGAGCATCGTGCTGTCTCACGCCGCCGGCGTCGGCGATTTCATGGCGCCCCGTACCGTGCGGCTGCTGATGGTGCTGAAGATCAAATCCCTGGCACGGGGCTACTCCGGCGTGCGCCCCGAGCTGGTCGACCGGCTGGTCGCACTCGTGAACGCAGGCGTGTGCCCGGCCATCCCGAAGAAGGGCTCGGTGGGTGCCTCCGGCGACCTGGCGCCGCTCGCGCACATGAGCACCATCCTGCTGGGTGAGGGCGAGGCATTTGTCGACGGGGAGCTGGTGTCCGCTGATGCCGCCCTGCGCCATGCCGGCATCGAGGCGACGCCGCTCGCGCCGAAGGAGGGACTCGCGCTGCTGAACGGCACGCAGGCGTCCACCGCCTACGGCCTGGAAGGTCTGTTCCACGCGGAGAACGCACTCTCGTCTGCGCTGCTGGTCGGATCCATGACGGTGGAGGCGGCGCAGGGCTCCCGGGTGCCATTCGACGAGCGCATCCATGCCGTCCGCGGCCAAGCGGCCCAGAGCGAGATCGCCCGGCGCTACCGGGAGAGCCTCGGCGAGTCCTCCGAGATCGGCCGCTCCCACGAGGGCTGCGAGAAGGTGCAGGATCCCTACTCGCTGCGTTGCCAGCCCCAGGTGATGGGCGCCTGCCTGCAGCAGATCGACCACGCCGCCCGCATCCTGATCGCCGAGGCGAACGGCGTCTCCGACAACCCGCTGGTGTTCGCCGACACCGGCGAGATCCTCTCGGGCGGCAACTTCCACGCCGAGCCCGTCGCCATGGCCGCGGACATGCTGGCCATCGCGCTGGCGGAGATCGGTGCGTTGTCCGAGCGCCGGATGGCGCTGCTTATCGACTCCAGCCTGAGCGGCCTGCCGCCGTTCATCGTGGAGAACGAGGGCGTGAACTCCGGCTTCATGGTGGCCCAGGTCACCGCCGCGGCACTGGCCAGCGAGAACAAGACGCTGGCCCATCCCGCCTCGGTGGACTCGCTGCCGACCTCGGCCAACCAGGAGGACCACGTCTCCATGGCCACGTTCGCCGCGCGGCGGCTGGGCGACATCTACGAGAACACCGAGAACATCCTGGCCATCGAGTGGCTGGCCGCCGCACAGGGTCTGGACTTCCGCTCGCCGCTGAAATCCAGCCCGAAGGTGGAGGAGGCCAGGTCGCTGATTCGCTCGGCCGTGCCATTCTACGACCATGACCGTTACTTCGCGCCGGACATCAACAAGGCGGCACGGCTGATCCGGGAGGGACGGCTCGCGGGACTGGCGGAGCACTTCCTCGATGGCTAGGGAGTCCTCGCATATTCGGGAAAGCGCAAGTCGCACAACTCCGCAGTGAGGGGTGCCCATCCCGGGAGGAAAATCCTCTCTGTAGGCATTTGCCTACGTGGAGGTTGAAAATGCGCATCGTTATCTTTCTGCTGGCCGGGCTGATGCTGGGCACGAGTGCCCTGGCAGAGGGCTTCTACGTCGGTGGCGGGGTGGGCTTCACCCAGATTGAAGACGAGGAAGACGGCATCAGTTTCGACGACACGCCGATAGGCTGGCGGGTTTTCGCAGGCTACGAATTCACCCCGAACTTCGCTCTCGAGGGTGGATATCTCGACAGTGGCGAGGCCGAGGACACCATCCTGGGCGAAGACGTGGAGGCGGACCTCACGGCCTGGACGCTCACGGGTCTCGGCATACTGCCAATCAACGATAGCTGGAAGGTGTTCGGCAAGCTCGGCTACTACGACGGCGAGTCCGAAGTCTCGGTACTCGGCTTTTCGGCCGAGGACGACGAGAGCGGCCTCACGCTCGGCGCGGGAACCCGATATGACGTCACCCAACAGTTCTCTGTGAGGGCGGACTTCGACTGGTACGACAGCGACATCGACACACTGTGGTCGCTCGGCATTGCTGTCCAGTTCATGTTCGGCAATTGACGGTCGAAGCCGACGATAGAGAAGCCATAGACGAACCCCTGGCGGTCGAATGACCGCCAGGGCAGCCTCCGGCGGCATGCCGGAGGCTGCGTGCCGTTCAGCTGGCCTTCTTCAGCAGCGCGTTCACGCTGTCCGGCAGCAGGTGCCGCAGCCAGTCGATATCGAGTCTCGCGGGATGCTCGATGTAGGTCTCGGGATCATCGGCCACCGAGGCCAGATACTCCCGTGAGACCCGCCACTCGGTGTCGTGCTCGGACTTGCCGCGGGACAGGATCTCGAACTTGCCGTTCAGGTAGCGCAGGGTGAAGTAGTCGAAAGGCTGCTTCGGATCGTCGTCGTAGATGGCGACACCCGCCTTGTGGCCGTCCAGGTACTTGTCCATGCCGGAGATCAGGGTGCCGTAGAACGCCGAGTCCCGATTGGCCTCGAGTGCCTTGTTGGTCACTTCCAGCGCCTCGGTGAACAGGTCATAGATATCCTTGTCGCTCATTTCTCGCTCCTTTCCGGCGTGCAGAACCGGTTTTTCTCGCGCACGACGGAATACCTTGGGGCACGAGACGGCGGTATCAATAAGGGCTTTGCCGGGCGCAGGCCACCAGCTGCGTTATAGTGACGCCATCGCCGCAATCCTGCTGCCGACCATGCTGAGCGCCGCTTACGCCATCCTGCTGATCCTGCTGAATCTCGTGTTCTGGGCGTCCATCCTGTTCGGGCTGCCGGGCACCTGGCTCATGCTGCTCAGCGCCGCGCTCGTCGACTGGTCGCTGGCGGAGGCGCCGATGTTCGGCTGGACCATCCTGCTGGCCTGCGCCGGACTGGCAACCCTGGGCGAGATTCTGGAGTTCTTCCTTGGCGCGGCGGGCTCTCGCAGCGCCGGCGGCTCGCGGCGGGCCGCTGCCCTGGCCATCGTCGGCGGTATCGTCGGCGCCATCCTCGGCACGCCGGTGGTGCCACTGCTCGGCACCCTCGTCGGCGCCTGCATCGGCGCGTTCGCCGGCTCCATCCTGGGCGATGTCTGGGCCGGCCGTCCTCTGATCCACACCATGGAAGCGGGCAAGGGCGCGGCGGTCGGCCGCTTCTGGGGCACCGTCGCCAAGATGACGATCGGCGGCATCATGGTCGTGATCCTTGGCGTGGCCGCCTTCGTCTGACGCGTCCGACAGCCTTCCGATCCCGTCACCGGGGCAGGCGGCAGCGCTTCTGGTAAAGTCGTCCGCGTCCACACCGGCAAGGCTGACACGGAGCGCAGATGGCCAGACCCCCGGAACACATCGTGATCGTCGGCGGCGGCAGCGCCGGCTGGATGGCGGCGAGCATCTTTCTGGCGAGCTTCGGCCGTCAGGGCAGCCGGATCAGCCTCATCGAGTCGAGCAACGTGCCCACCATCGGCGTCGGCGAGGGCACCACGCCGCTGTTCAAGCGCTTCCTGAACTTCCTCGGCATCCCCGAAGCGGAATTCATGGCGGCCTGCAATGCCACGTACAAGCACGGCATCGAGTTCCCGGACTGGACGGCGAGCGACGAATTCGGGAGCTACTTCCACCCGTTCGCCTCGCCCGCCTTCAGCCAGTACGACCGGCCCTTCTTCGAAGCCTGCAACCGGCGACGCCGGGGCGAGGCCGCGGACACCGATCCCGCCGACTACTTCTTCGCCGCGGAACTCGCGGCCCAGCGCAAGGCGCCCGCGGGACCGCCGCCGCGCACGCCGGACAAGATCGACTACGCCTACCACTTCGACGCCGGCCTGCTGGCAGAATTCCTGAAACAGCGCTGCCGCGCCAACGGCATCAATCACGTCATCGATCACGTCAACGACGTGGTGCTGAAAGAGAACGGCGACATCGGCCACCTGGTCATCGAGGAAGGCGGCGAACTGCACGGGGACTTCTTCGTGGACTGCACGGGCTTCGCGCGGCGGCTGCTGGGCCAGAAGCTGGGCGCGGAATTCACCTCCTACAAGCCGCGCCTGTTCAACGACAGCGCCGTGGCCCTGCGCACGCCGCTGCCCGCGGAAGGCGACATCCCGCCCTACACGGAGTCCCGCGCGCTCGGCGCCGGCTGGGCCTGGCGCATCCCGCTCACCAACCGCATCGGCTGGGGCTACGTGCACAGCTCGGACTACATCACCCCCGAGGAAGCCGAGCGGGAGCTGCGCGAGCTCGTCGGCGCACCGGCGGAGGGCCAGCCAGCCCGCCACCTGAAGATGCAGACCGGCCGGGTCTCCGAGCACTGGAAGAACAACTGCGTGGCCATCGGCCTTTCGCAGGGCTTCATCGAGCCACTGGAGGCCACCGCTCTCGGCCTGGTGCAGTTCAGCATCAATCGCTTCGTCACCCAGTTCGCCCGCGGCAACTTCGAGCCGACATATCGGGATCACTTCAACCGCATCGTGAACGACGCCTTCGACTCCACCCTCGACTACATCCAGATGCACTACAAGCTCACGACGCGCCGGGACACTTCCTACTGGCGGGACTGCGCGGCGAACGAGAATATCTCCGACGTCATGCGCGGTGTGATCGAGGGCTGGGACAGTGAAGCGCCCGACTTCCTTCCGGTGCTGCAGCAGCACGTCCGGGGCTCGTCCTACGCGCCCTACTCCTGGTACTGCATCCTGTCCGGCATGGGGCGGTATCCCGAGGGAGCAGCAGCCGGGCAGAAGGTGGAGAACCCCTACCGCGGCGAGGTGGGCCGCTACTACGGCCACCGCGAATACCTGGAAAACAGGTAGGAGGGCCTTCAGGCCCGATTCGTTAGACAATCGGGCCTGAAGGCCCTCCTACATTTTTGTTACGTTTCCAGGCCCAGGCGCTGGTGCCATTCGGCGATGGACTCGTCGGGATAGCCCTCGAACACCTTGTCCTGCTCCTCTGCCTGCACGGGGACCCAGTTGGCCTTCGAGCCCGTCAACAGGTGGGTGCGTTCCGGCGGCTGCGGCAGATCGGTGTCGATGGCCGAGGCGAAGGGGTGCACCAGGTTCGGCCAGCGCGGGTCCCACACCCACAGGGCGCTGCCGCAGTGCCTGCAGAAACGGCGCTCGCCGCGGCTCTCCCGCCGCTCGCCGGTATCCCCGTCGGGCACCAGAGCGTGGAAGACGGTGATGTGCTCGCCGCCCTCCACCTCCAGCGTGCGGGAATCGCCGCTGAGGTTGATGGCATAGCCGCCGCCGCCCGCCGTCTTGCGGCAGATGGAGCAGTAGCA
Source organism: Lentisalinibacter salinarum (assembly GCF_040706555.1). Taxonomy (NCBI): domain Bacteria; kingdom Pseudomonadati; phylum Pseudomonadota; class Gammaproteobacteria; order Woeseiales; family Woeseiaceae; genus Lentisalinibacter; species Lentisalinibacter salinarum. The sequence goes on along the minus strand of NZ_JAPDRH010000001.1, from coordinate 699,780 downwards.
CAGGTTGAACGGATAGGGGTGTTTCGACCGCAGGCGGAAGCGCACCGCGCCGCAGTGACAGGAGCCTTCGAGTTCCATGAGCTGCCTCCGATGGTCAGTCTTCGTCCCGGTGCACGGTGTCCGGCGAGAATGCCGGCAGGCACACGGCGACGTATTCGGCGCCGCCGGGGTCCGGCGTGCTGTAGCGCACCCACTCGCCCTTCTCCGCGATGACCGCCTGGCCGGCGCCCGCGGTGAACGCCTGCGACTCGGTCTCCACCCGCAACGCGCCTTTCAGCACGACGGTGAATTCGTCGAACTCCGGCCGCTGGCCCGGTTCAGACCAGCCCTCCGGGCTCACCATGCGGGCGACGCTCACCGGCGCGTGCTCCGGCGTGTTGGCATGCCCCATGTATTCCTCGATGCGCTTCGGCGGCTCGCCGACGGCGGGCACGACGGTGGGTGATTCGATCAGTCTGGCCATGGGCGCTACTCCGGGCAAACGCCGCGTATGAAGTTGTGGCGTCCCATGCCCTTCAGCACGAACTCGTCGTCTTGGACGGAGTCGATCCTGAGATCGAATACCATGAACATCGGCCGCAGGTCGACCATGTCGCCCTCGACCTCGTAGCTGCCCGGATCCATCTCGCCGCTGGTCGGATTGCGCTGATACGTGAGCGTGCCGTCCTTATTGAAGATGTATTCGATGCCCTGTTCTTCCCGGTTCCCCTTGCCCAGATCGGTGTAGACGAAGCACCAGGTTCCCTCCAGGTACTCCGGCGTCAGCGCGGGGCCACCGCGCGCTTCGGTTTCTTCTTTGGCAACCCGCGCCGGCGGCGCGGAATCCGCCTCCTTTGCCGCGCCTTCCCTGGCAGCATCTTCAGCCACGACAACAGACTCCGGCGCGTCGCCCGCGCCGCCGCAGGCGGTGAGCAACAGCGCGACGAAACCGATGGCAGTGCTACGGTAAGTGATCTTCATGAACGCCTCCCTTGCATTGAGTGCCGAGGCGAGCCCGGCGATCGTAGTGCAGTAATAGTCTATCAGTGCACGCAGATCGCCCGGGTTTCATTCGGATCCGTCAATCCGGCCGCGGTAATACCGATCTGCTGACAACCGGCCGACTCACTTCAGGCAGCTGCAGTTATCGCAGGACCTCTCGGGAGTGGAGGCACAGTATTGGCTGAGCGGAAATGCCCAGGCCGCGCTGAGCCCACCATCGACGGGCAGCTTCGACTTGCCGACACCGCCGCCGAGACCGATACCGGGCAGGAACAGGTTCGATTCGAGGATGAGGTCCACGCCCAGGCTCACGACGCCCTGGCCCTTCGGACTGGGGCCGGTGCCGCCGATACCGAACCCGAGTCCTCCGACCGTCTTCATGTTGGCCTCCCAGAAGAACAGGACCCGAACGTCCGCACCACCGCCGACATTGGTCACCGCCTTGACCTGCGGCTCGAGGTAGAAGCCGCCGTTGCCGCGAAGATCGGTGACGCCGATGATGCTGATACCGCCGCCGAGGCCCTTGGCGCCGGACACCGTCACCTGGTAACCGATGAAGAAATGTCGCCAGAGCGGGTCGGCCAGGGGAATCGGGTCCCAGTTCTCGTCGGCATGAGCACTCGAGATGCCCAGCATCGGCAGCGCGCCGAAGATGATGGCCGGGTTGGGGCGCGCTTGCTCGATCTCTGCAAGGAGGCTGGATGGCACCAGATCGTACAGCGTGATCAGGCGGTCCATCCTCGCCAGATCGCCGCCGCAGACCGTCTCGGCCGAGAATATCTCGCGGACCAGAGTGCGGCTGGCGGGATCGTTGAGCCTAGCTAGTATCGGGCCCGCCTCCGGAATCACCCGGCTTACGATGGCATCACTCATGAATTTTTCGCCACGCCGGCGTGCATCCTCGGCCTTGCGTCGCAGCTCCGCCGTAGTGCGATGCTGATCGAGAGCCAGATCGAGCAGGTCGGCAGATTTTGGCGCCTGACTCAGCAATGCCGCAACTTCCTGGCCGCCCCACAGCGCATCGACGAGTGCCCGGCAGGCCGTCTGGCCGAGGCGGTCTTCCACGCATCGGTTATTGAGGAAGTCTTCGGCCAGTCCGGCGTCGCAGGAAGGGATGCGCTCCACGAGCAGGCAAGGACGCTCGCCCAGCGCCCCGCAACGGTTACGCTCGAGACAGCGTCCGCCGACGTTTGCAAGACCGTCGTCGCACAGCCCGAACACCGGACTGGCCCCGGCCACCAGATTGCCTGCGGCGCACGCATTTGGCTCGTTCACCGCTACCAGGGTGCGCACGTATCCTTCGGGGCAGGACCAGCAGCTGCCGCCGCGGATCGGGTCGAAGAAAGAGCCGTCGGGGCAGGCAAGGCGCTTGCGCAACGTGGCTCGGGCAAACGACGGACCTCGCCATTTCGTGCAGGCATTTTTCGCGGTGACGGGAGCGGCGGTGCGGGCGTAACCACTCGGACAACTCCAGCAATAGCCGTTCGGGTCCCAGAATTGGCCCTTCGGGCAATCGGTGCCGATCAGGCCCCTGCCGCGCCCGTTACGTTTCGCCCGTGCCGTCGTCTCACCCGGCGGGCGCAGGCAGGCGTTACCGGAGTCGACCGGCGTCACCTGGCGGACCGTGCCCGACGGGCAACTCCAGCAGCTACCGCCGTTGATGGGATCGAAGAACGACCCGTCCGGGCAGCCCTTCGGTTTCTGACTCTCGTAGGTTGCGGGCGCGACCGAGCACGCCGGTTGGCCGAGACTGCCGCAGTCCATGGCAGCGAAGTCGACGGCGTGGCTGGTCTCAGGCGCGGCGAACAGCGCAGCAAGTGCGAAGCCGGCGATCAGGTGGATGACGAGACGATACATGCTGACTCCATCAATCGAGACCCGGCGTGCGGGCGGCGGGTGGCGAGGGGCATGCTGCGGCATTCCGCTTGCGCTGCGCGGCGAGCGATCGAATACGCGGCTCGTGTTCATCTCCCCCTGTCCGTGATTCGGTGGCCCTTATCCGTACAAGCAGGATCCCGGTCTGTATCCGATCAGGAGGGACGCAGTTTTTTCGGTCGCCGCAACGAGTGCCGCCAGCCGGCCGACCAGAGCCGGACCGGACGAGAGCAGCCTGGCCCGTCCGGCTCGCCGATCAGCGGAATTGGGTCTTGATGCGATCGCGCAGCAGGTCGATCAGCAGGCCCTGATAGTAGTCCGGACCGCGCTCGGTGGCCTCGTCCAGCATGGCCTCGAGCTGGGCGGCGGTAACTTCCAGACCCTCGCAAGCGGTGAACGTTCCTTTCACGGCGTAATACGGGAAGCCGACAAGACCGGCATAGCGACCGGCCTCCGCCGAGCGACGTATGAGTTCGCCGCCGTAGCAGGGGTCGGCATCCGTGCCGCTCCAGCCGGTGACGAGGATGTAGCCCATCACGAACAGCGACTGGGGATAGCCGGCACGAAGCGCGACCTCCCTGTAAGGTCCCGCCTCCTCGTGCATGCCGGAATAACCGTAGGCCCGGGCCAGCTGATAGTTCAGGCGCGGGTTGTCCGGGTCGGCCGCCACGGCCTTGCGGCAGGCGTCGATGGCGGCGGGCTTGTCCATCCCGGCTTGGCTCACGCCGTCGGTGACCGAGTTCGGGTCCGAAGGATGCCCGGCCAGGCGGTCGCACGCTGTCACGGCCTGGGAGTAATCGTCGGCAGAGTACACGCGGATCTCGTCGAGGGCGACGTGGATGGAATCGTTCTCCGCGGCGGCGGTTGGTGACAGCGATGCCAGCGTGGCGATGGCAAGGATGGCGGCAGGCAGGCGCAGGACAAACGGCATGGGCAGACCTCCGGAGAAATCACACTGATTCCGGCTACGGAGTAACCCACAGTCGACGAGGGGAATCAAGCGGGTGCCGGCAGGCGGCGGTGGCCACGCCGCCGGCCCCGTTCCCTGGCCGGTTACCCGTTTTACTTAATTCGACGAGGGATTATCGCGCCCACATGTGAATCACTTCGTAGCGCCGGCGAATGCCCATTCGTAAGCTTTGCCCAACGTTCGGACTCGCAGATTCACGGAACGATTTCTCGTTCCGAGATGCCGGGACCACCGACATACAGGACAACCAGGGGAACAGGGCCCTCGAGATGAAGCAGCAACTGGGAATCACGTTACTGGAGCTTATGATCACACTGGCCATCGCGGGCATACTGGCAATCATCACCGTGCCCATGTTCGGCGACAACGGCCCGAACTGCGATAACCCGGACGCGAGACAGGGACCGCTCATGCGGGCCAGAATTGCTCAGGTCACTGCGGATCTCGGCAAGATCCACCTCGAGGCGCGTCGTTTCGAACTCTCCACCGGCCGTGTGCCGCACAATCTTGCCGAGCTGGGCCTCGGTGACCTCAAGGATCCCTGGGGTAATCCTTATCAATATCTCGTCGTAGCCGGACGCAAGGACGTGGGACCGGTACGCAAAGACCATAACCTGAAGCCCGTCAACAAGTTATTCGACGTGTACAGCATGGGGCCCGACGGCAAGACCGCCTCCCCGTTCACCTCGACCGGTGGCAAGAACGACATCGTGATGGCCAACGACGGCGATTACTTCGGCCTGGCGTGCCAGTACAACGGTTCGGGCAAGGGGTAAGCCATCGGCCGGGCAGACCGGATCCGGATGACGAGTCCTGATCGGGCCCGCGGCTCGCATCCCAGACGGAAAAGGCCCGCGCCGCCGGCAAAGCGGCGCGGGTCTTTTTAGTTCGCCGTCAGCCCTGTCCGAGCAAGTCCATCGCCTGGGCGGCGATCAACGCATGACCCGCACGGGTCGGGTGGAGGGCATCCCAGAAGAACTTCGCGTCCGGCCGGTCGCACACCGCGTTATCGATGACGCCGAAAGTGAGGCAGGGCTCGGCGTCTTCGAATCCGAAGAACCCGGGAGTGGCGAAGACCGCGCCGGAGAGTGCGAACGTATCCAGCGTGTCGAAGCGCGTATTCGGGCACTGCGGCTGCACATACTGAGCCACCCACTGCTGCACGCCCGTATTCAGCGCGGCGGAGAGCAGCGTGGCGAAGCCGATGACCGGCTCGCCGAATCGCTGGATTCCCGGCACCACACCCACGTTCGGCACGTTTGCGATGACGATGTGACCCGCGCCGGCCGAGCACAGGGCCAGCAGATTGTCACGGATGCCGAAAACGGCCTCGCCGATCAGGGAACCATTCTGCTGCAGCATCGCATCCCGTACGTCGTTGCCGCCGAACCCGAACAGGTAGAGATCGCGGCTCGAAGCCACTCCACCGCTGTCGGTCAGGAACTGGCTGACCTGCTGTGTGGCCGAAGGGCTGCCGCTGCCGGAACGGGCGCGCGAACCGCCGATGGCGTAATTCGAGAAGACACCGGGGTTGCGAGCCGACGGTCCGGTGGAGCGCTGGAGGCCCATCGCCTCGCCCAGCTGCTCCACCCAGGTGCGACCGTTGCTGAAGTGGTGCCCTCCGATCGCGTAGGCGCCGCTCGGCACCGGATCGAACGGCGGTGTCGAGACCTCGCCGGTGAGCACGAAGGCGTTGCCCGAGTCCATCAGGCTGTCGCCGAAGGCGACGATGCGCTCGTACTCCGCCGCCCACGCCGTCGACTGGCCGGCAAGACCGAAGACCAACGCGGCAACGATACCGGTAACAGAGAATCGTAGTTGCTTCGTATTGATTGCAGTGCAGTTTTTCATGGGTTTCACCTATTTGATTTGCTGGCGGGAGGGACTCCCGCACCGGCCCCCGCGACCGGTGACTGCAGGCTGCCGTGTGGGTGGGTGATCCGGCCTGAAGTTCCCCTGAGGAATGCCTGAGGAATGGCTGATTTCCAGTGATGGCGCGGCATGCGGTTACTGTTCCGCGAGTGCCATGCCGAGCCCCAGCGCCGCGATGGGGGCCATGATGATGCCGCCGACCACCGCCAGGCCGGTGCGCCCGGCGGCGATGCGCTCTACCTCTACCCGCTCGATGCGATCGATCTCGACCTCGACCGGGGTCAGACCATCCGCGAACAGGCTCCCGCGGAGGGTCGTGCCGTCCGTCCATACGTAGCGCATGTCGACTATGCGACCGGTGTCCTCGTACACGATGACGTGATCGCCGGTCCGCAGTACCTCCCGCAGCGGCCGCTCTCCGGGACGCACCTCCCGCATGGTGGTGCAGCCCGTCGAGGCAAACAGCAGCGACACGAGGGCCCAGCTGATGATGATGCGTTTCATAATCGGCTCCTGTCCTATCTGAAAGGCTTAGTGGTGACTGGGGATACCGATGGGACCGGATGCCGCCAGCGCTGCGAGCAGGATCAGCGGCACCACGATGACGACGGCGCCGACACCGGCCAGCATGGATTTGCCCGGATCGATCTTCTCGACCTCGAGGCGTTCGATATCGCGGATGTCGACGGTCACCGGAGATGCCGCCGGATCGTCGGTGTGCCCATGCAGCATCCCGTCACCGATCTCGGTCAGGGTCATGTCGATGACCCGTCCGCTGCGCTCGTACGCGATGATGTGGTCACCCGACTCGAGTTGAGCCGTCAGCTCCGCCGAGCCGGCGTTCATGGGCCGCATGGTCGTGCAGCCCAGCAACGACAGCGACGTGAGTGCGCAGATCAGAATCCGATAAATCATGTGGTTGCTCCCGTTCTTCGAGTAGGAGCAACCACACTAGGCGGCGGGCGACCTGCCGCCCTGAAGACCCGCTGATTTTTCTCTAAGGAAGCCCTGAGGAGGCGTACGGGCCGTCTACCCCGGCGGTGGCGGCGCTGCCGCATGCCACGTGGTCCTCGACCCGGCGGCAGCCTGCCTCGGCCCAGTAGGCCCGGATGCCGGTGGCGTCCAGCAGGCGGTCGAATGCGGGATCGGACCGGAAGCCGGAGAGCTCGCGGATGAACAGAAGTTCCGGTTCGAAGGCGTCGATATCGGTTGCCAGCAGGCCGGCGACCTCTGCCACACGCCCGGAGCGCCCGAGCACCGCCCAGGCGATCAGCCGGACCCGTGGCGGGATCCCCTGCTCACCCTCGATCACCGCCGTGGCCTCGTCGCAGCGATTACTGTTGCCGACACAGTCGAGCGCGGCGTCCAGCCAGACCGGCAGCGCCCCCTGGCTGGCTTGCCGCATGAGTTCCCTCGCGCGCTCGATCTCCCCCCGACGGACCAGCAGCAACAACTGCGCCTCGTTGTGCAGCGAGCTGCGGATGCCGAGCTCGTTGGCCACGGCGAACTGCTCCGCCGCCACGGCATCGTCGTCCGCCCAGAGGTTGAGGATGGCGAGCCGGCTGACGACGACGGGGGACAGCGGATCGAGCCGGCGCGCCTGGCGCGCCTGTTCCCGGGCATCGTCGAAGCGTCCGACGCTCGCCAGCATGTACGAGTACCACTGGTGGGTCGTGGACGAGGCCTGCGGCGCACCGAGCGCGGTCTGGTACGCCCGGTCGGCCGCCAGCCACTGCCCCCGCTTGGTGGCGATGTAGCCGTTGACCGCGGCCGCCGCATCGGCAATGGCAGGATCGGCCTGCATGCCCTGTTCGATCACCCGCAGCGCATCGTCGTAGGAATCCTCGCCGTAATCGCTGCTGTAGCTCGGCAGGAGCAGCAGCGCGTTGGCCAGCTCCAGGTAGGCCGGTCCGAAGCCGGGATCCAGCGCTATTGCCTCGCGGAACTGGCCGATGGCCCGCTCGAGAGCGGGTGATCCGCGCAGATGCAGCGCGTAGCGGCCCCGGAGATAGAGATCGTAGGCGACGAAACTGGCGGGCTCCGAACGGACCGGGGCCGGTCCGTCGATCTCGCCGGATCCGATGGACTCGCGGACCCTGTCCGCCACCTGCCGCTGAAGCCTGAAGACGTCGTCGATGCGGCCGTCGAACGACGCCACCCAGAGATGGTAGCCGCTACGGGCGTCGATCAGCTGTGCCGTCACGCGCAACCGGTCGCCTTCCCGCCGCACGCTCCCCTCGATGATGCTGTCCACGTCGATGAGGTCACCGATCTCGCGGACGTCGAGTGCCGTATTCCGGAACTGGAAGGCGGTGGTGCGCGCGGCGACCTTCAGCCGGGGCTCCAGCGCCAGCGCGTAGGTGAGCTCCTCCGTGACGCCGTCCGCGAGGTATTGCATGTCCTCGGCACTCATATTCGTGAACGGCAGCACGGCAATCGATTCGATGCTGTTGCCGGCCCGCTCCGGCCCGCCGTCCTGCAGCACCCACCAGCCGATGGCGGCCATGACGGGGATGAAAACCGCCGCCAGCCGGCCGAGCGAACGCTTACTCCGCGGGGCGGTCTCGGTGCGCTGTCCCGGCTCGAGTGGTGCAACCTCCGCGATGAGCCGATAGCCTCGCTTCGGCAGCGTCTCGACAAATTTCGGGGACTTGTGGTCGTCGCCGAGATGGCCGCGCAGCGCCGAGATGCAGCGGGCGATCACCTCGTCGGTAACCGGGCGGCCATCCCACACGGCGTCGACGAGCTGCTGCTTGGTGACGAGCTCGCCCTTCTGTCCGACGAGACAGAGGAGCACGTCCATCACCTTCGGCTCGACATGGCGCGCCTCACCGGACGCGCTGACGATCTCCCCGCGGTCCGGGAGGACGGTGTGCGACCCGAGCAAGAAGCCCCTGGTGAAGTCGCCGGCTGGCGTCATGTTTGTGCCCCCCAAGGCTTTCAGTATAGCGCGGAGAGCGATAGCGGAAGCCCGAGATACGGCACGTCACCCCCACGTAGTATCCGGAAAATAGAAAGCCCCGCGCAGAGGCGGGGCTTCCGTCAGCCGGCGTGCCGGCGGGCTGCGGATCAACGCAGCTCGCCGTCGTCGTTGCCCACCGTCGTGGTGCTGCGCACATTGATCTGCAGGTCGCCGTCGCCCTCTTCCTCGGCCATGTCCACGCCTTCGTCCAGGTTTTCGTCGATGGTGGAGTTCTCCATCAGCACCCAGAGAGATCCGTCGCCGGCCTCGCCGCCGCCGCCGGAACCGCCGCCGCAGTCGTCGGCCAGCGAGCAGTCGGAGATGTGAATGCCGTGGTTGGCGGCGCTCGTCATCCGCTACGTCGGAAACGGCGGGAGATCAGGGACCCGACGGCGGTCCGTCGTCCAGGTTCTCCCACGTGCGCTTGCCGGGCTTCGTCATCGCGCGCAGCCATTCCGCGAGCGGGACGCCCTCTGCACCGGGACCGTAGGTGCGTACGTCGCTGCCGATGAACGTGTGGAACGTCCCGTCCTCGATGTAGTAGCGATAGTTCGGGATGAACTGAGACGTCAGAAACGTCTCGGTCGCCATCGTCGTGTACCACTCCAACGCAATCTGTTCGGACGGCACGGTCGGATCATCGGCGAGCCTCGCCAACGCGTAGAAACCGACCTGGACGAGGTCGAGATTCGTCGTGAGAGAAGCGAGCTTCGCGTCCGGATAGAAAGCGGCTGTATAACCGAAAACGTCCCGGGAGAGAGCGCTGGGGTTGCCGGAATCCGCACGCGCAGCAAGGGCCGCCTCGTCCAGGACCGGAGGCAGATTCTTCTCGGTGCCCCAGTTCGCGGTCCCCGTGGCCGGGTCGTATATCGCGGTCTTGAAGAAACTGGTCGTCGTCACGCCGATGGCGGCGTCCGAGACCAGGTTCAGCCGCGCGCGCGGCGTGAGCTCGGCGATATACGGGAAGGCGAAAGTCGCGCCGTAGCCGCCGGCACTGGCACCGGTCACCATGAGATCCCTGGTCCGGTCGAAGTCGATGTTGTAGGCCTCGCGCCCGTTTTTCTTCAGCCAGTCGACCACGGCCAGCAGATTGTCCGAGCCGCGATGGCGGATGGTCCAGGTAATCGGCCCCAGCGTGTACTCGGTATCCTTCGAGCCCCAGTGAATGTCACCCGAACAATAGGGAATGAATACCTTGGTGTAATTCGCGAACGGGTTGTCGGGATTGCGCGCATCGAAGATGCCGCCCGCCTGTGCCAGGCCCTCCGCCGTCTCGTCCAGTTCCTGCGTGTAGGTCGAGTCCTCGATGAGCTGATCGAGCGGCGGCGGAAGAACGCCCAGCTCTTCCTGCAACGGCGAACCGATGCAGGTCACAGCATCCCAGCACGCACCGCCACCGTCGAGTCCGACGAGCAGCCTGTTGGGATTGCCTCTCTGGACGAAGAAGAAGAAATCGGTATTTGCCGGCTCGATTGCGCCGGTGGGATCGCCGTTCTCGTTCAGGACCGGTTTCGGACCACCGCTGCAGGACGGTTCCAGCATTCGGGTTCTGCCGTCCGAAAGCGTAACCTCGATCGGTCCTTCGAGATCGATTCTGTCCCATTCGTTCTTGGCGGCATGGGCGTTGACGGACAAGCCGAGCGCCAGCGCGACCAGGGCGGCAGGTATTCGTATCCTGAGAGTTTTCATCGCTCCCCCTCGTTGTTCAGGCAAGACATATCGGTTGGTCGGCGACGAATTACTTGGTGTTCTGAGGTCGCTCGACTAACCATGGCAGAGTAGCAAGCTTCCGAGTGTCACTACAGGCCACATAACATAATACGGGCTCATACGACGAGCACAGGATAAGCCGGAGAGCGACCGGCCGGGGCGGTCAACGCGCCGCCGTCAGCCCCCGATACCGATCGGCCTCGCCGGTCTCGCCGCGCTCGTCCAGGAACTCCACGAGGTAGCCGGCGGTCTGCGCCGTGAGCGGATGCTCGTCGCCGTACAGCTCGCGCTGGCTCGCGACCGCGCCGGTGAGTAGTTCCCTTGCCTCGACATCGTGACCGAGGCGGCCGAGCGCCCGGCCCAGGATGCTTCGGCCGAGCGCCTCCACGTGGCGCTCGTGATCGGGATACTCACGCATGCGATCCAGCGTCTCGCGGGCCTGTGCCGCGGCGCCCTGCACGTCTCCCGTCTCGAAAGAGGACACGGCGTAACCGATCTCCGCAGCGGCGAGGAACGGGTGATAGTCACCGTAGGCGGCCCGGTAGACGGGGATCGCCTCGTCGAGCAGGGCCAGCGCGGCCGCGTGATCGTTCTGAAGCTGGCGCATCCGTGCCTTGTTGACCAGGTGCCACGCATAGAACGGGTGATCGGTGCCGTAGAGCTTTTCCGCCACGCCGCGCGCCTGGTCGAGCGCCCGGTTGGCTTCCTCGAAACGGCCCAGCTGACCCAGCACCCTGCCGAGCGACGATAGCTGCACCTCGTAGTCCTCGCTCTCCTCGCCGAGGACCCGACGGGTGTGCTCCACCGCGCGCTCCAGGTACGTCAGCGCCTCTTCCAGGTCGCCCTGCCGGCGGAGTGCGACACCGATATTGTTCAGCAGCGCGCCCACCAGCGGATGATTCGGTTCACCGCGCTCCTCCAGAATATCGAGCGCCCGGCGGTAATGGCCGATGGCCCCGTCGACATCGTCCAGGGACTCGTTGATGTTGCCGATCTGATTCAGCACGTTCACCCGGAAACGGCGGTCGCCGTGCCCTGGCGGCAGACCCTCGAGTATCGCGAGCGCCGCCTGGAATTCCCCCAGCGCGCCGAGCTGATCCCCCTTGTAGCGCAGCGCCGTCGCTATGGCGTTGCGCGTGGAGGCCACTTCGTGGGAGGCCGGGCCCACGGTGTCGATCTGCGCGGCCAGCACCTCGCGCAGCAGGGCGATCGACTCGTCGACGTCGTTGCCGGCCAGCCGCGCGAAATCCGCATAATTCCGCTTCGAACCGAGTGTCTCGACGTGCCTGTCGCCGAGGGCTTCGCGCCGGATGTCCCACGCCTCCCGCGACAGCGCCGCCGCCTCCTCGTTGAGGCTGAGCGCGTTGTACGTGTCGGCGATGCGCTGCATCAGCCGCGCCCGCTCGACCGGCTGGTCCGCGAGTTCGGTGCGGATGCGTGCGGCACCCGCGTCGAGCAGATCGCGTACCGTAATTTCTTCGCCGGCGCTCTCGAAGCGATCGGCGCTGGCGAAGAGATCGGTGAGGAACGCCGTCATCTGTTCCGCGCGTGCCTGAGCCGCTTCCGCCGCATCGCGCTCGGCGATGATGCGCTGTATGAACAGCGTGCTCAGTGTCGCTATAACGGCGATGACGCCCGCACTCGCCAGCACGGCGCTGCGCCGGCGCTTCAGGAACTTCGAGGTGCGATACTGCCAGGTGTCCGGCCGCGCCATCACCGGTTCGTCGCGCAGGTAGCGATCGATGTCCTCGACGAGCTCGCTCACCGTGCCGTAGCGGCGCTCGACCTCGGCGCGCATGCCCTTCAAGACGATGTTGTCGAGGTCGCCCTTGAGCGCGCGCGCAGCCTCGCGCCCGTCCCCGGAGCCGACGCCAGCGTCCCGCGTGGCGGCCAGGCTCGGGGGTTCGCGGTCGCCGTCGCAGATGGCGAAGTGCAATGCGGCGGGGTCGTTGGCGCTTGCCTCGTAAGGACTCGTGCCGGCCAGGAGTTCGTAGAGCAGGACGGACAGCGAATAGACGTCCGTCGAGATCGTCAGCGGCTCCCCCTTCAATTGCTCCGGGCTCGCATAGAGGGGCGTGAGCGCACGGCGCTCGGTCACGGTGGGTGCTGCCCGGCTGCCTTCGTCCTCGAACAGTCTGGCCAGGCCGAAGTCGAGCACTTTCGGTTCACCCTCGCTGTCCACCAGTATGTTCGAGGGCTTGATGTCGCGGTGGACCACGAGGTTGCGGTGGGCATAGTCGATGGCGGCGCAGACCTTGCGGAACAGCGCGAGCCGCGCGGGAGTATCGAGACCCCGGGCTCGACAGTACTCGTCGATCCTCAGGCCGTCGACGTATTCCATGGCGAGCCAGGGCTCGCCGTCGGCCGTCTTACCACCGTCGATCAGGCGCGCGATGTTGGGGTGCTGGAGCCGCGCCAGGATCCGCCGTTCGTCGTCGAAGCGCCGCAGGGCCAACGGTGACATCAGCGCCGCGTTCACCAGCTTCACGGCCGCCTGCTGTTCGTAGCTGCCGTCGGCGCGCTCGGCCAGATACACGGCGCCCATGCCGCCGCGTGCGACCAGCCGCGTGAGCCTCCAGGGACCGTAGAGCCGGCCGACACTGGAAGCGGGCGAGTCTTCCAGCGCTTCCGCGGCCACGCTGCCGACGGCTCGGCGGAGGGTAGCGTCCGAGGCGTCCGCTCCCGCGAGCAGCGCCTCGACCTCGGCACGCAATTCCCGGTCGCTCCCGCAGGCGGCATCCAGTCGCGCAGCGCGCTCGTCCGGCGGAAGATCGGCGAGCTGGTTGAATATCTGCTTTACGCGCTGGAAGCGGTCGGCGGCCACGCGGTCATCCTGCGAGACTTACCCGTCATGCAGGAGGGTAGCCGAAACCGCGCCGCCATGCGCCGGTTCGGGTAAGAGGCGGGGGTAGCCGCAGGCTGCGTGGGGACAGTCAGTAGCCGGAACGGTCCGGAGTAACGCCTACACCCCGTTGTCGGAATCTTCCCGTGGCCTTCTCAGCTCAATTCCACGGGTTCGTGCCGCTTCAGCACTTCCATGATCTCGGCTTTCGTCGATTCGGCGGTCTTCACCCGTACCTTCCGGTTGTCCCGGTCGACGTAGATGGTTTCACTGGGAATACCAAGCGCACGAAGATCTTCTTCGACATTCTTGACGGCCGTCGCGTCGCCGTAGATCGCTGTCACTTCTTCGGTCATCGCATTTACTCCTGCTCGCCGGCTTTGTGATCGGGAACGGTCGGCGCTGGTCTCGTATCGACCGCTTATACGTTAGACATTGATGCCAAAAGTAAAATTTCAAGCGACGACCGTCCGGAACGGCGCGCGCGCGGGATGCTCCGCTCCCGGTAAAGATTATCTTTAATGGCAAAAAGAAATCTTAGCTTGCCGAAAGATCTCCCTTACTGAAAATCGAATCGACGTCCGGTCGACCGCAATCCGATCGGGCGTCGACGAGTACAGAAGACAAACTGGAGGTTTCGCCATGACAACAAAAATGATCAGCACAAGGGCATTTTCGACATTCGCAGCGCTGATGCTGCTCGTGCAGAGCATCACGCTCGCACAGGTCGCATCCGCCGCACCACCGGCAGCGGCTGAAATGCACGCGGAGCTGGCGGCAGCCCGCAAAGCCACGGCCCGGTACCACGATATCGACGCCGCCTACGCCGACGGTTTCGTGGACATCGGCTTCTTCCTGGACGGCGTTGGCTGCCATCTGCTCAACCAGGGCCTGCTGGACGACCGGTTCGAAGCGGAGCGGCCCGAGATCCTCATCTACGCCGATTGCACCCCGGGACAGGGCGGCAAGGCCGAGCTGCGCGCGATCGAGTACGTCACTCTCTGTGGCGGACCGCCGGTCTGCACACTCCCGGCTCCGGAGGGATTCACCGGCGACAGCGACGTCTGGACGCCGTTCACGGATGGGAGCCTCTGGACTCTGCATGTCTGGGTGTGGCGGCACAACCCGGACGGAATATTCACGAAGGTCAATCCGCGGCTGCTGGAGTAACCACGCTGCGGCGCCGGCCGGGCCGCTCCCATGGGGCGGCTCGGCCGCTCAGGCGCCACCCACCGGATCACCCGGTTCACGCGACCCCGACTCGCGCCTGCAGCCGGCCCAGAGTTTCCTCGGCCTGCTCTCGCAACCACTCCCGGAACCGGTCCACCGCGCCACGCCGCAGGCGGTCCGGGCGGAACGCCACGCAGTAAGCGGCCCTGGTCCATGTCCCCTTGTCGACGTCGAAGGGCAGCGAGAGACCGCCCTCCTCCACTTCGGCCAGCACCAGCGACAAGCCGCAGATCATCAGCCCGGCGTTGGCATAGACCGCTTCCAGCGCATGCTGCACCCGCTTGTAGCGGATGCCACGATCCGGCGCCGTGCGGCGATGCCCGTACTCCCGGATCCATTCCTTCCAGCCGATCTCCCCGGCATCCACGGTATAGCGGTCCAGGTGCAGCAGCGGGAACCCCTCCAGCCGGCTCTCTTCGGGCAGCTTCGAGATGCGCTCCGTGTTGGCCGGCGAGCTCACCGGGAGAAGGTAGTCATGGAACAGGGTTTGCTCTTCTTCGTCTCCCCGGCTGCGGCCGAACCAGATCTCGCAGTCGGCGTCGCCCAGTCGCACGGGCACGTCGCCGATGCCGTTCAGGCAGAACAGCGAATTCGGATTCTCGGCCTTGAACGCCTCGAGACGCGGACGCAGCCACAGCTCGGCCAGGTCCGGGTCGGCGGTGATGTGGATCTCCTCGACCCGCTGGAAGTCGAGGATCTGCGAGACCGTATCCAGCTCGCGGAAGGCCGCGCCGAGGTGCGCCATGGCCGCTTCCAGCTCGCGCGTGGGCCGCAACCCGGAGCGGCCGCGAACCAGCAGGTCGTAGCCCAGGTAGTCTTCCAGGGCGCGGATACGCTGGCCGACCGCGGCCGGCGAAATGGCCAGTTCCCGCGCCGCGGCCTTCATGGAGCCGGTGCGTAGCGCCAGCTCCAGGGCCTGCAATGCTCTGAGATGGGTCGTCCCGGGCATCGGCCAATAATAAAGGTCAGCTTTAGTAAGAGGAAGAATATTTACGTTGATCGATCGATCGGATCGGAGAAAATAGTTCCCACACACAGCGGGGGAGCAGAACCATGGAACAACTGAAGCGATACATCATCGAGCGCGAGATCCCGGGCGTCGGAGCCATGTCGACCACCGAGCTCTGCGGCGCCGCCCGGGCTTCGAATCAGGCCATCGACCAGCTGGGCAAGGACATCCAGTGGCAACACAGCTACGTGGGCGGCGACAAGACCTACTGCGTGTACCTGGCGAAGGACGAGGACACCGTGCGCAAGCATGCGGAGCTGAGCGGGATTCCGGTGGCGAGCATCACCGAGGTGCCGCAGATCATCGATCCGTTGACGGCGAATAACTGACGGGCGTCCGGCAAGCGGCCCGGCACCGGTTCATCCGGCGGGCCGCGCCGCCGCGTCACACAGATCTCCGATGGCGTGTGCCGCCTCCCGGCCGCTGCCCCAGCGGTGCAGATGGCCGTCGGAGTAGTAGTAGTAGATGACGCCGTTCGGGAACATGGATATGGCAATACCGCCGAAACCGGACATGAAGGGCACCCACACCGGATGCCCGCAGTCGAAATCGGGGCCGGCATCGTAAGCCCAGAACCCCTTGTTGTAACGGACGCGGGCATCCCCGGCCGCGAGCCCGCGGTCGTCGGGGCGCCGCTGCAGCGCGGCGTCCAGCAATGCACGGTCCAGCACCTGCGTGCCGCCGATCCGGCCGGCGCCGTCCATGAGCCAGCGGGCAGCGCGCAGCACGTCGTCCGCCTCGTAGGTCAGGCCGTAGCCGGTGAAAGGCCGGGCCGCGCGGTCGTAGGTGCGTTTCGTCCCGTCCAGCAGCGGACTCAATCGCAGCGGCCGCCAGACGGAGTCGACCAGCAGTTCCCGGTAGACGTCGGCCTGCCCTCCCCTGTCGAGCAGGCGCTGCATCGCCGCGCCGACCAGATACGTATCGGAGGTGTGATAGACGAAGCGCGTGCCCGGCTCGGCGCGGCGCGGGAACAGGCCGCAGGCCAGGCGGAGCTTCTCAGCGTGGCTGTCGGAGAAGATGAACTCCAGGTGGCCGGCGGCATCCTCGTCCTCGTACAGCCGCGCCGAGTCGTAGTTGCCCGTGGCCATGTCGAGCGCGTTCTCGAGCGTGACGTCGCCCCAGCGCTCGGGATCGCAGGCCTCGATCAGCGAGGCGATCGGCGCCTGTGACGCGCCGGGACTGATTTGCTCGAGCCGCATCAGTCCGACACCCGCGAACAGGGATTTGGCCGTGGAATAGGACGGCAGCGGCAGACTCGTGCAATAAGGATAGGGCCCGTAGCGCGTCGGGCAATCGCTGCGGTAGTGGATGCCTCCGGCGACCAGGCCCATCACCGTGAGGTCGCCACGCTTCAGGCCGTCGGCATCACCGAGCGACGAGGGGTTCACGCCCGGGTGGTCCTCGGCCAGGCGGGCGAGCGGGCGCACCGGCAGGCGCGCGGCCTCGTGGCGGCGGAAGCGCGCGAGCTGTGCCTCCGCCGGCGCACCGGCCTCCGCCGCTTCGTAACCGATATCCATGACGCCCCAGGCGTCGAAGCGGAGATAGGCGCAGGTCTCGCTGACGATCTGCCACGCGGCCCGGGAGACCCGCCCCGCATCGTCGAACAGCCAGGTCATGACCCCGTAGTGGGTGCAGTTGGCGGCACGCTCCTGCAGCGCAAACGGTACCGAGGCCCGGCTCCATCCGCCGTCGCCGGGTTCCTGCCAGGCCCGGCCCGGCTGCAGGATCAGCTCCCAGTAGGGATGGTCGGTGCGCAGCACGCCGTGAGTCAGCGGCACCAGGTCGCCGCCGTCCTGCACGTAGCCGAGGTCGAAGCGCGGGAGCGAACGCAGCGCCCCGCCCACGCTGGCCGCCCGGTCGAATTCGTCCTGTAACAGCCGGAAGCCGTCGGCCGCTGTCGACGCCGGACGTAGCATGCCGGAGAAACGATGCCGGGGCGACGATGCCTCGGCTGGCGGCGCGTACTCGGACATCGGCACCGGCTCGCCGAGCGGAGCGTCACCGAGGAGAAACGCAGCGGACAGAACCCGTGGTTCCGCCGCGTGACCCGTCGCCGCGAGCAGAAGAACGAGGATCGCGCACGTCCCGGCTGCGCTATTCCTCCAGCGGCACACCGGCGGCCTCCAGCGCCTCGATGAGCGGAGCGAGCTCACGCCGATAGTCCTTCCAGCGGCCGACCGAGGTGCGATAGACGGGCCGGCGCACCTGCACCGTGCTCGCCGTGGTGGACGCCTCCGGGTTGGCGTGGAACTCGAGGCAGCGGGCCTGCCAGTCGAGCCCGCAGTAATCCACGAGCCCGCGCGCCTCCGATTCCAGGTCGTCCACCAGGTCCTCGTAGCGGACGGTATGCATGACCCCGGGCAGCACCCGTTCCCAGTGCTGCATGAGGCGGTCGTAGGCCACATAGTAACGGCCGAGTTCGGTGAGATCGTAGGAGAACGGATAGGCGTCCACGAACAGCTGCTTGTAGATGGCGTAGCAGGTATCCAGCGGATGGCGCCGCACGCTCACGATCTTCGCATCCGGCAGGGCGAGGTGGATCAGCCCCACGTAGAGGAAGTTCAGCGGCATCTTGTCGATGAAACGCGGCGTATGGCCGGTGAACGGCCGCGTGCTCTCGACGTAGGCCCGGCCGAGCGCGCGGAAGTCGAGCTGCGTGCTGCGCCTGACCAGTTCGTCCCGGTCCTTCGGTGGCGTGTCGCCGACGGCGCGCACCTGCTGCATCATCTGTTCGGCGAAGTTCGTCAGTTCGCCCGCCGCGAAGACGTCGGTGTGGCTCGCGAGGATGCGCTCGACCAGCGTGGTGCCGGTGCGCGGCAGACCGAGCACGAAGATGGCCTCGGCGTTGTCGTCGCCGGGCACGGCGCCATCGAATCGATCCGCCCCATATTCCTGCTCCAGTGCAGCCATGGTCTCGACGTCGCGGCCGACGTCGTAACGCATGTACTCGCGCCGCGTATCCGCACCCTCCTGCAGATACCGGAACGAGCGGGCCGGCTCGCCGAGGTCTTCCAGCTCCTTTGCCAGGGCGTAGAGGATGTGGACGCGCCCGCGGGGGTCTTTAATACCCGCTTCCAGCAATTGCGTGAGCGCCGCCACGTGATTCTTCTCCGGCGTCTGCCCGCGGAGCTCGGAGCGGATCTTCCATGCCTCGTAGTCGGTCGGGTCCAGCCGGATGGCTTCGTCGAAGTACGACTCCGCCGCTTCGATGCGGCCGAGGGAGCGCTCGAGCGCCGCCACGTTGTAATGGTGCTTCGCGTGTCCGGGTTCGGCCGCGACGGCCTGCCGGTAGTGCGTGACGGCCTGCTCCCTACGCTCCAGCCGGGTCAGCAGCAGACCGAGCGTGGAATGCTCGAACGCGGTGCGCAGCCGACGGCTCTGCAGCCGGTCGACGAGTTCGCCGAGTGACTCCATGCGGCCTAGCGCCGCGAGACAGAGTCCCTGCTGCAGCAGCAGGACGGTGCGTTCCGGCTCGAGTTCGAGCGCCTTGCCGGCAGCGGCGAGCGCGCCGCCGGGGTTCTGCATGCGCAGCGCGAGCTGGCTGGCCGCCAGCCAGCCCGGCGCGTAATCCGCATGCTGACGATTCAGCTGCTGACAGACCGCGGCGGCGCCGCGGAGATCGCCGCTGCGCATCCGCTCCCGCACGCGGGCCTCCAGCGTGGAGGCCGCGTCCGGTGGCGGGCTGTCCGGATGATGCGGGCGCATGGCCCGGACATTATGCGACACCTAGAACCGGTAACCGAGCCTCAGCCCGATGGTGCGCGGCTCCACGATGAACCGGCGATTGCCGTTGCCGTACCAGTTCTCGAAGATGCCGGTATCGGAGCTCCAGTAGGCCGATGGGAATCCGCCGCTCACGCCTTCTTCGTCGGTGAGATTCCTCACGTACAGGGTGGCCTGCCAGTTGTCGCGGGTCAGAGAGGCAGAGGTACCCAGCAGCAGGAACGACTCGTAGGTTTCGTTCAGCACGCTCGACTGGTTGACGAAGTTCTCCGCCTCGCTCTGGTAGTAGCCGTTCACGCCGACCACGAGCTCCATGTCGGCGGCCACCTGCCAGCGGTTGTCCACGTTGAAGCTCAGGGTGTTGTTCGGTGCGCCCGGCAGATCCGAGCCCTCCGGCGCCACCACGGCTCCCGTCTGCGGACTGATGAAGTCCTTGTCGAGTTCAGCCTCCAGCCAGGTGTAACCCACCCGGTAGTGCAGCGTGTCGGTGAGGTAGCCCTCGAATTCCAGCTCGATGCCGCGGGTGGAGGCCTCCTGGCCGTTGGCGGCGAGGTAGAAGCCGAAGAACGCCGAGGTCGTGTTCAGCTGGGGGTCGTCCCAGTTCACGTAGAAGGCCGCGGCGGTGTACTGGAACCCGTCCGTACCACCCTTGATGCCGATCTCGTAGTTCTGCACCGAGTCCGATTCGAAGGTGCGGATGGCCTCGGCATTCGGCTCGCCGAAGGGGTCGCCGTTCTCGAGGCTCGGCACCGCCTGGGCGCCGCCGTGGCGGTAACCCTCGGAGTAGGTGGTGTAGAGCATGGCGCTCGGGTTCAGATCCCAGGACGCGTTCAGCTTCACCAGCACGTCGTCGTCGCTGTCGGTGGACTGGGGCGCGGCGGGCGAGGTGGACCCCGGCGGCAGCGGGAAGCCGAGGATGGTGTCGTTCACCGTCTCGTTGTCGAACCAGCGGAAGCCGCCCGTCAGCCGGAAGGTATCGCTGAAGTGGTAGGTCACCTCGCCGTAGACGGCGCGCTCCTCGTAGTCGGTATCGCGCACGTACTCGAAGTCGATCTCGCTGAGATCGCCGGCGTAGAAGCGCGGCCAGAAGCCGCCGTAGATGCCACCGATGGTGCAGATGACGTCGCCCGTGTCCCGGCAGGCGTTCTTGAAGAGGTTCATGCCCGGGTTCCAGCTCAGCTGGTAGACGCTGGTCTCCTGGTCCATCCAGTAGGCGCCCAGGATCCAGTCGAAACTCTCGCCCGTCTTCGACACCAGCCGGAATTCCTGGATGAACGCCTCGTCCTCGTAGCCGCGCTCGGCACGCTGGATGGGCCGCGGCCACTGGCCGCCGTAGAACAGGAAGTTCCAGTCGCGGCCGCCGCTCGCCCACAGGCCGCCGTTGTCGCTCTCGCCCACGCCCGTGTGATCGTAGGTGGACGTGGTCGACGTGAACGTGGCGAAGCCGAAGTCCACCTCCACGTCCAGGCTGACCAGGTCGACCTCGCGCGAGGACGGCTCCAGGATCACCTGGCCGCTGTCGTCGTCGCCGTAGGCGAAGAACAGGTCGGAGCCCGGCGGCTGGGCGTTGTCGCCCACCGTGGTCGAGCGCCGCGCGCCGATCTCGTCTTCCTGGCGGTGGTAGTTCAGCTGCACGCTCAGCGAGTCCGTGATGTCGCTGCGCAGCGCCAGCTTGTAATAGTCGATCTCGACGGTATCGGCGTCCTCCGCTTCCCGGAAGCAGCCGGTGTTGAACAGGATCTGCTGGTCGGTGGCCTCGCGCGGATCCACGCACTGGCCGTCCACGTCGATCAGCGGCTCGCGGAACTCGTTCAGCTGGTAGACGTTGACGTAGTCGATGACGCCGTCGTTGTCGATACGGCTGTAGGCCGCCCGCAGCGCCGTGCGGTCGCCGATGGGCACGTTGATCATGCCGTCGAAGGCCAGGTTGTTGCCGCCGGAGCCCGACGTGGTGCCGAAGTCCACCTCGGCGCTGGCGTCGAAGGCCTGGGGGTCGGGCGCATTGGCGATGTAGCGTACCGTGCCGCCCAGCGACCCGGAGCCGTACAGCGTGCCCTGGGGCCCGCGCAACACCTCCACCCGCTCGATGTCCTTCACCAGGAAGTTGGCGAACAGCGGCGTGTTGTCGTAGTAGGTGGCCACGGTCGGCACGGCGTTCAGCATGATGTCGCCGTTCGCGCCGTTATCCACGTTCAGGCCGCGGATGACGATGTTGTTGACCGTGCCCGAGTTCCGGTAGCCCCGGTCCACGACGGTCACGCCGTACATGGCCCGCAGCACGTCGTATTGGTTGACGACGTTGTGGACGTCGACCAGGTAGTCCCCCGACATCGCCGAGATGTTGTACGGGATGTCCTGAACGCTCGCCTCGCGCCGGGTGGCCGTGACCAGGATCTCCTCGATGACCGGGCCGGCCCCTTCCTGAGCCGGCGCGTTCGCCGACATCGCCATGCACGCCGCCGTAACGGCGACGGCCAGCGGCTTGCGCCGCAGTTCCAGTTGCTTCTCCATTCGGTTCCCCCCGATCCCGCTCGATGATTTCGTCGGTTATTGCAAATTACCCGAGCCCCCGGAGGCCGCGTAGTACCAGTTCCGGGTCGCCCGCTAGTCCAGTTCGTCGGCCAGCGCATCGGGCACCGGTGGCACCGGCGGCGCCGGCCGGTCCTTCAGGCGCGCCGGTATCACGCTGGCGATGGTGCTCAATGCCAGCGCGATCACGGCCAGGTTGATGAGCAGGCCGTAGTTGTTGTCGCCGAGCAGCAGGCCGCCCGCGAGCGGGCCGCTGGCCAGGCCCAGCTTCGAGGCGAAGCCGCCGAGCGCGGCCATCTGGCCGGTCTCGTCGAAGGCGGAGACGAGGCCGAGCAGATACGACATGCAGAACGCCCAGGTGATGCCGACGGCGCAGTTCGCCAGCAGGTACACCGTGCCGCTCTCGCTGTAGTGCAGGGCCCAGGTGGCGGCGATGGTGACCAGCATGGCCGCCGCCAGCGGGATGGTGCGCCCGTAGCGGGTATAGAAGACGATGACCAGACCGGCGCCGGCCAGCCCGATCCAGCCCGCGACGGCCAGCGTGATGGTGATGAAGTTGAGGGTGAGACCCTCGAACTTGCCGAGCCCGATGATGAAGGCGAACAGCCCGTTGTTCGCCGCCTGGAACAGGAAAATGGAAAGCAGCACGAGCGCGATCGGCACCAGAGCCGACTTCGCCTTTTCCGGGTCGGCGACGGGGCTCGCTGCCGGATCGGCTTTGTAGGGACCGAGGAAAGGCACCATGGCCAGGGTGGCCAGGCTGAAGGCGATCAGCGACAGGAACAGCACGTCGGTGCCGAACACCGGGACCAGCCGCGGTATGTAGAGGTTACCCAGGCCGCCGAGCCCGAACTGGATGAACAGCAGCACGCCGAAGGTGCGGTCCGGATGCAGGGTCCGCGCGATCACCGAGAAGCCCACGCCCACCAGCGCCCCGCCGACGCAGCCGTGCACGAAACGCGTGGCGATCATGATCCCGGGCGCCGCCACCAGCATGGACAGGAGATCCATCACGATCAGGGTCGCGAGCAGCGTGTAGGCGACCGGCCGCCAGCTGATGCGCCGGACGATGAAGACGATGAGCAGCGCGCCGAGTGCGGCGCCGTAGACGTTGGCCGACGCCGCGAAACCGGCCTGGCGGTCGGTGAAATCGAGCCCTTCCTTCAGGCCGTCCACAATCGCCGGCATGATGTTCACGTAGAACAGCCCCGCCGTCGCGAGGAACGCGAGGAAGATCCGCGCCGCCATGCTGTTGGGCGCAACCGCCCGCATCAGCCGTTCTCGTCCCTGCGCGCGGAGGCCGCCGGCTCCAGCGGGCCGAGCGAGCGCAGATACTCCGAGTCGTGCCCTTCCACGTAGGGCGGGAACTCGAGGCGGCTGTCGCGGAAGCTCTTCAGCGGCTGGCCGAGCCCGTGCCAGCCGTTCCTGCGCGCCTCGCGCACCTGCTCGAGGTCCAGGCGCATTACCATGATCTCGCGCCCCTTGCCGGCCTGGTGGATGACCTCGCCGCCCGGCCCCGCCACGATGGTGCCGCCGACGCCGAGCGGCCCGGCCAGGTTCACGTCGACGAAGTAGCACTGGTACATGGCCGCGCTCGCCCGCACGATGCACTGCTCGGCCTCGCGGTCGATGGTGCTGGTGAGCGAGGGGTGCAGGATGACCTCGGCGCCCATCCAGGCGAGCGTGCGCAGCGTCTCCTGGAACCACATGTCGTAGCAGATGGAGACGCCGAAGCAGCCGATGCCCGGCACGTCGAAGACCACGAACTCGGATCCCGGCGTCACGCCCTTCTCATAGGGGCGCCAGGGGAACTGCTTGCGGTAGCGGGCGATGACCCGGCCCTCCGGGTCGATCACCGGCGCGGTGTTGTAGCACGCGTCGCGGTCCCGCTCCATGATCGAGCCCGGCACCAGCCAGATGCCGTGCCGGCGCGCCAGTTCGGCGAAACGGGTCTCGAACTCTCCCGGCATGGGCTGGGCGTAGTTCGGATCGGAGCCGTAAGCGTTCAGCTCGCCGAGCAGCACCATGTCCACCCACGGGAACCGGCGCATCACCGCGTCGATCTCCGCCGCCATGGAATCCGTGTTGTCGCCGTTGGCCGCTTCCAGTTGCAGCGCGGCTATGCCGATCACGCTCATCGGTGCACTCCCCCGGGTCAGGAGGCTCAAATTACCCGCGATCGGGAATGCTAGATAGGTCCAGATTGGTGGTGCGTGATGGACCAGGCCGGCAGGTCGGAGTCGGCGGCCGCATCGGTGCCGCGCAGGATGAATGCAGAGTCCACCATCTGACCGTCCGCATTGAACCACTTGATCTGATCGCCGTCGATGACGATGGAGTAGCCCTTCTCCTCACCGTAGTTCCAGCGGCTCCACTGGCGGTACCAGACGTCGTCGGCGATGCGCCAGTGGCCGCGGTCCTGCTCCTCGTTGGAGTAACCGAGCACGCCTGTCATGGTGCCGTCGGTGTGGTATTTGATGGTGCACGGCGCGCCGTATACCTCCCGGTAGAGGATGGTGGCGCCGCTCATGGCGCGGACCAGATCATCACCGGTGAGCCACTCGCCGGTCGTCGTGGCAAGCTGCTCCACCTGGCCCTTCACGCGGCTGCGGATGAGTTCCACCAGCCGCGTCACACCCGGGCGAATCTGCTCTACCGGCAGGCTGGTCACGCCCATGCGGAAGCAGTTCTCCGCGTTCTCGGCCGCGGCGTAGTAATGCCGCACGGGCTCGATCAGGATGCCGTGCTGCGCGGCATCGTAGGCGAATCCCCCCACGTCGAAGTGGTCTGGGGTACGCACCCAGTAAGTGGTGCCACCCACCTCCGGCGAGATCTCCATGGGCACGCCGCGCATCCAGTTCAGGGCATCGCGGAGCGCGAGACGCCGCTCCTGCAGCACCCGGCCGAGCCGGAGCATGAGCGCATCGTAATGACCCAGCGAGAGGAAGAAGGCGACCGCGCGCTGATTGTTGCGCGGCGGGTGGTTCATCATCGTGCGCCTGAGCGCCCGCGCCCGCTCGATGAACCGCGCATCGGCCACGATCAGCCCGAGCCGGATGCCCGGCGCGAGCACCTTGGACAGACTCGCCACGTAGATGACCCGGCCGCTGTCGTCCATGCTTCTGAGCGCCGGGATCGGCTGGTCCCGGTAGTTGATCTCGCACTCGTAGTCGTCTTCCACGATCAGGAAGTCGTGCTCCTTCGCGGCGGCGAGCAGTGCGCGGCGACGCTTCGCCGACATGAGCACCGCCGTGGGTACCTGGTGGCTCGGCGTGACGTAGACCAGATCGCAGCCTTCCAGACGCCGGTCGACCACCAGACCCTCCTCGTCCACGGGCTGGGGCCGGATGCGGGCGGCGTTCTGGCGCAGCAGCTCGCGCATCTCGCTGTTGCCCGGTTCCTCGATGGCCGCGGTGACGCTCGCGTCGGCCAGCAGATGGCTGATGAGATACAGGCTGTTCTGGGTGCCGAGGGTGATCAGTATCTCGTCGGAGCCTGCCTGGATGCCGCGCCGGCTCAGGATCTTGCTGCGGATCTCCTCGATCAGCATGGGATCGTCCGCATCGCCGCTGCCGGCCGACCACTGGCGGACGTCGTCGACGCTCAGCGCCAGACGCGAGGCCTCGCGCCACTCGGCCAGCGGGAACAGCGAGGCGTCGAACTTACCGTCGATGAACGGATACGGGTAGCGGTTCCAGTTGGGCAGGTCCTGGGCCAGGGCGCGGGTCGCGATCAGCGGGCGCTTCGTTCGTTTCTGCCACGCCTCCGACTGGGCGGCGCTCGCCGGCACCACCTCACCGCGATAACCCACCCGGTTCTCCAGCATCTCCTCGCTCACGAAGATGCCGCTGCGCGCGCGGCTGACGAGATAACCCTCCGCGATCAGTTGCTGATACGCCAGCACCACCGTGTTTCGCGCCACGTCCAGCTGCTGCGCGAGCTTGCGGCTGGAGGGCAGCTTGTGGCCCGGCGGCAGCGCGCCCGAGAGGATGCCGTCCACCAGCTTCCGGCGAATCTGGTTCTGCAGATTCAGCTGGCTGTCGGGGTCCAGGTAGATGAGGGTGTCGCGCATGCTGTTTCGGCGGGTATCCGTATACTCCCCGCGAGGGGTCTATAGTAGCAGCAGCGGGTCGCCGGGCCGCACGGCGGCGTAGATGAGTACGACCTCATTATTGCTCGCGATTCTGGTGCCGGGGGATCGACGTGAACAAGGAATATCATGGAGCATGCATGTGTGGCGCGGTCCGGTTCTCTTTCTCCGGCCCGCCGAGGTTCGTTGCCGATTGTGTATGCCAATCCTGCAGGCAAGCCCACGGTGCAACAGCTGTTTGCTGGGTCGGCGTGAAAACGCCTGCGTTCCGCATCGACGCCGGCGAGGATCTGCTCACCTGGTATCGATCCGGACCCGAGTCGGAAAGGGGATTCTGTTCGGCATGTGGAACGAGGATTCTGTTCCGATCGGATAAATGGCCCGGCGAAGTCCATATGGCCGTCGCTTGTGTGGAGTCGCCTCACGATCTCAAATCGACCGGCGTAGCCTTCAAAGAGGAATTTCCGAAGTGGACTGCCCTGACCGTCGGGAAACCTGCCGGCTGACCGCGCACATCACTGGCCTGATCTGCTTCCCGAAGAAATCGCTGTTCGAGGAGCCGAACGGGCCCGAGGCCTCGTTTGCGCGCGAAGCCGCCAATTCCGACGCACTTCAACCGGCTGTTTTGTCTCATTTTTTTGTTCTTGCCGGCATCGGCGATCGGCGTAGACTAATCTGGCCTGACGGGTTCCCCGGCCCGAGGGCGGGGGATGAATGGAGAGATCAGGCCTGCCGCCAGACCAGTGTCTCTGGCTTTTCTGCGAGAGATCCACACCCATGACGACCCATTTCATGCCTGAGCGCAACGCGCTCGCCGCAATCGCCCTGTGTCTCGTTGTCTCTTCCAGCCTCGCCGAGGGACCGGACCCCGGCGCAGAGGCCGCCCCCCAGTCGAAACCCCACGTCCAGGCGGCCTCGGAAATCGAGGCGGGCCGCTATCTCATAACCGTCGCCGGCTGCAACGACTGTCACACGGCCGGCTATTCCGAGAACGGCGGGCAGGTCGCCGAGAGCGACTGGCTCACCGGTTCGCCGCTCGGCTGGCGCGGCCCGTGGGGCACCACCTATGCCTCCAATCTCAGGCTGCTGGCCCAGTCGGTCGACGAAGACGGCTGGGTAGCCATGCTCACGCACCGCAAGGACCGTCCGCCCATGCCCTGGATGAACGTCAACCGTCTGAGCGAGCAGGACATGCGCGCGATGTACCGGTACGTACGCTTCCTGGGCGCCAGGGGTGAGCCGACGCCGGGGGCACTGGCGGCCGATGTGGAGCCGTCCACCCCGTATCTCTGGATGATCCCGACGATGCCGGCGGATCGTACGGCGGACCTGCAACCGTAAACCCGTCCTGAACCCCCGGTGCCGGCCGTGCCGATACGGCCGGCACCGGGGTTCCGATCCCGCGCGTCTTGCGGAGAACCCTCATGACGTTGCCCGTCTCACGGCGCGAAAATCGGAGTGCAACGCCGAAGGAAAAGGAGATTCCTCATGAAACGGAATGGACTGAGAGTTCTGTTGTCCGCGGGCGTGCTGCTCGCGGCCGCAGCAGGTGCCCATGCGCAGGATGCGCTGCGCAGCCAGGCCGAGAGCCTGTTCAAACCCATCCCGCAGGAGCCGCCCACCCTCTCCGGTGTGGCCGCCACACCGGAGCGACTCGAACTCGGACGGATGCTCTACTTCGAGCCCCGGCTGTCGGAGAGCCACGCCATCTCCTGCAATTCCTGCCACATGGTCGGTCTGGGCGGCGTGGACCTGCAGCAGACCTCCATCGGCCATCACTGGCAGCGCGGCGGCCGTAATGCGCCCACGGTACTGAATGCCGTATTCAACACCGCGCAGTTCTGGGATGGCCGTGCCGAGGACCTCGAGGAGCAGGCCGGCGGCCCGCTGGTGAATCCGGTGGAGATGGGCACGACCGAGAAACACGTGGTCGAGCAGCTGCGGGGCATTCCCGGTTATGTGCAGGCATTCGACCGCGCCTTCCCGGACGCCGACGACCCGATCACCTTCGAGAACGTCCGTGACGCCATTGCGCTGTTCGAGGCGACGCTGCTGACGCCGGACGCGCCCTTCGATCGCTACCTCACCGGCGACGAGTCAGCGCTCACGGCGGACCAGCGATCCGGACTGCAGCTCTTCATAAACAGGGGCTGCGCCGGTTGCCACAGCGGCATCAACATCGGCGGCGGCCAGTACGCGCCGTTCGGCGTGGTGGAGAAACCCGGCGCCGATATCCTGCCGCCGGACGACAAGGGTCGTTTCCAGGTCACCAACACCGTGAGTGACGAGTACGTCTTCAAGGTACCGACGCTGCGCAACGTCGAACTGACCCCGCCGTATTTCCACAGCGGCAAGGTCTGGGACCTGCGTCAGGCAGTCGGCATCATGGGCGTGAGCCAGCTGGGCGCGGAACTGAGCGACGAGGAGATCGACCTCATCACCGGGTTCCTGCTCAGCCTGACCGGCGAGCAGCCGCAGGTGATCTATCCGGTACTGCCGCCCAGCGTTGCCGATACGCCGCGCCCGCAGGATTGAGCCGACCAGAGATGGCCTCTTTCGGGGGGCCATCTCCTACGTTCCAAACGCGATACCTGGGCAGCGACCCCGGCGGCGCTCTGAGGCAGGATTACCGCTAGCGACCTTATGCAGAAGCTCGCGGGATGAGCGGGTTGTTTGCCTCCCTGGTGTCAATCGTGTCTACGAATCGACGAAAACCGGTGTTGCTATGCGGCGCTATCGGCCCAGCGCTTTTCGCCGTAGTGACTGCTCTCGTTGGTACGACCCGCCCGAACTATAGTCACATCAACCAGTCCATCAGTGAGCTCGGCTCGATTCGATTGCTGCGGACGCAGCCAGGCACCGAATCCATACAGAGCGCCGATACCGGCTAGTCGAATGTCCGGCGCCTCAACAGCGAGGCGCCTTGATTCGCGGGTGTCGAAATATCTTACAGTGTCCTCTGTAACGGATTTAGTCGCGACGGCAAGGTATTGAAAATTGTGTCTATAGCCGCCTTGGCACGATATGTGCCTGCTATCCCACTAGTGATCTCGCCGCACAGAGGAGCATGGACATGATATCGACGAAACGGACTTCACTCGCTTTGGCAGCACTCCTGTTTGCGGGCGCCGCTGGTGCGACGCCTATCCTCTACGACGTAAATGACCGTGGCACAAATATCACGCTGGATGGCTGGATCGCGGCTAATCTGGACGGAATCAATGGTGTGACCTTCGATGCGGTGGGCGGCGTGATATTGGACGACCGCGACCGGGGCGCCGGCAATACCGACGGCACCGGGGGTGACACTGCGAACAACGACATGTGGCGTGATTTCGTATTTGCTGACGAACGGAATACCGAAGTCGGCAATCCCGCCGGTGTCGATATTTCTATCTCCGGCCTGGCGGCATCGGCATGGTATGACGTCAGCTTGTGGGCCTTCGACGATGTCAGTAACGGCGGGCGCAACATGCTCTGGAACGGGGTGGCGCTTAGCATCCCGGATAGCCCGGATCCGACCGGCCTGGACGCTCAGGTTGCCAATTTCCGTGTCTTTACTGATGCGACCGGCGTCGCCATATTGCAGGGCCGGATAGACTTCAGCGATCAAGGTGTCTGTTGCAACGTATTCGTCAACGGCTTCTCCCTGACGCGCGTTCCTGAGCCCGGGACTATTGCGCTCCTGGGCATGGGTCTGATCGGCCTGGCATTCACTCGCAGGCGGAAGCAAGTCTAGTCACCGCTCACTTAACGTCCGTCAAAGCCCCGCCCAGTGCGGGGCTTTTTTGTTTCCGCTTCTCGCCGTTAGCCGAAGCTTGCGCTGATCACAACGAACCGGACTCAATCCCCTTCCGGCACCCGCGCTACCTCCACCGGCGTGCGCATGATCACCTCACGGTGCGGGAACGGGATGTTGATGCCGTGTTCCTTGAAGCTGTCCCACAGGGCGAGCAGCACCTGGCCGCGGATATTGGTGAGGCCGTTCTGGGGATCGCGAATCCAGAAACGCACCAGGAAATTCAGCGAGGAATCGCCGAACTCGGTCATCCAGCAGACCGGCTTCTGTGACGACTCCACACGCTTGACCGAGGCAGCGGCCTCGATGGCCAGCTCGATCACCTGGTGGGGATCCGAGGAATACGAAACCCCGAACGGCACGTCGATACGCACCAGGTCGTCGGAGAACGACCAGTTGATGACTTCACGCGTGATGAAGTCCTCGTTCGGTATCAGGTACTCGCGGCCGTCACGCGTGACCACCGAAACGAAACGCGCCCTCAGCTCGCGGATCCAGCCGAAGGTCTCGCCCAGCGAGATGGTATCGCCCGGCTTAATCGAGCGGTCGAGCAGGATGATGATGCCGGAGATGAAATTCGAGACGACCTTCTGCAGACCGAAACCGATACCGACACCGATGGCACCGGAGAGGACGGTGAATACGGTGAGGTCGATGCCGAGACCGCCGAGCGCGACCAGCGCGGCGACGACGACGAGCGTGATGCGCAGCACCTTGCCGATGAGCACGCGCAGCGACGGCGTCAGCTCATCCGAGCGCTGGATACGCTGGTCCAGGAAATTGCCCGTGGCCGCAGCGGCCCAGAGCAGGACTCCCAGCAGCAGGACGGCCTTGATGGCGACCAGCAGCGTCAGCCTCGTGCCCCCGGTGCCGATCTGGAAGCCGATACTCTCGAGCACCGCGGCGACGTCGTCCGTGAGCCCCAGTATGGTGGCGGCCACGTAGATCCAGCCGAGAACGGCGAATGTTCTTCCTATGGCACGGCTGCGGATGACCTGCGAGCCGAACGAGATGACGAGCCACGCCAGGCTCAGCAGCAGTACGTTGGACAGCAGAATGTCGTTCTCCGGCCAGCCGATGCTGCGCACCAGCACGTCTGCCGTGCCGAGGAACAGCACGAAGAAGATCCAGAAGAGCCGCCG
Organism: Lentisalinibacter salinarum; assembly: GCF_040706555.1. Taxonomy (NCBI): domain Bacteria; kingdom Pseudomonadati; phylum Pseudomonadota; class Gammaproteobacteria; order Woeseiales; family Woeseiaceae; genus Lentisalinibacter; species Lentisalinibacter salinarum. The sequence continues at coordinate 669,046 of NZ_JAPDRH010000001.1, read as the reverse complement.
CAGCAACAGCACGATCAGGCGCAGGAGGCCCGGATAGCCCTTGATGCGGCGCGCCCTGTCCTCGAGCCGCGGCTTCGCCCACCAGGTGAGAACCCAGGCAACGGCGAACAGACCAGCGATGAGCCCCGCCTGGAATATGACGCCCGTCTGTTGCACGTAGCCGAGCGCTAGCTGACCGTATTCAGTCGCTCGTGAGATGTATTCTTCCAAAGCCCGCCCCGCAGAGTTTTACGGGTATTACTGTACCAGAGCCTGCGTGGAGCCGATCAACGGTCGCCGGAGGACAAGTGTTCGACGCCGGCCAGTTGCTCATCGATGGACTTCGTCTTCGCCGTCTGCGTGTCACCCGTGTGTTTCGTCGTCACGGTCTCGATCAGTGCGATCAGGCATTCCTCGTCGCACACCGGGTTGTGCAGGGTGCCTCTGGGCACGACGTGGCAATCACCCGCGCCAAGCGTCACCACGCGGTCTTCGTATTCGATGCGGAGTTCTCCTTCCAGAACGAGGAACAGCTCGTCCTCGTCGTCGTGCTTGTGCCACGCCAGATCGCCTTTGAGTTTTGCGACCTTTACGTATTGGTCGTTGACGCGGGCGAGGATGCGGGGGGACCAGTAGTTTTGAAGGGCTGCGGCTTCTTGTTTGAGGTTCGGGGAGTCCGTCTTTCTGTGCATGACATCTTTCTCAGGAATGGCGTATGGCACGAACTATACCGTTGCGGAAAAGCACCACTTAGGTAGATGGCACTTCCCAGTGTGTCGGCTGACTCGCAATAAAGGGAAATCCCACATCGCGCATCGCTCGAACTGAGGGGCACGGTTAGTGCCCCATACGCGACTGTGGCGCGTTTGATTATAGAATGACCACACCTTGACCAAGCGTGGTCATTTGCAATGAAGCTTATTTTTTTCGACGAATCTAAAGATCAGCCAGATTACCCCTATTACCACATTGGTGGTGTGTGCATTGACGAATCCGAATTGGCAACCATCGAGCAAGAGATCAATCGCGTCGCAAAGAAAGCGTTCGGGTCCTCCGAGTTGACCCGAAGTACAGAACTGCATGCCGTAGATATTTATCAGCGCAAAAGGAACTTCAAGAACTGTCCGGACTTCGGAAAAAGACTTGAGCTGCTCAACGATCTTGCACGAATTCTGAGCACGGAGGCGGCGCGACTGATTGATGTGCAGATCAATTGCGGACAGCTTTGGGATTCCCAGTGTGCCGACGACATAGCTTTCATGTTCTTTTGCGAACGAGCGAACGACTTGGTCGCGGCATCCCGCGATCTAGGTATGCTTCTTGGGGATCGAGAAAATGATCAAGTCGCTGAAAAGTACGCACGTTTCCTTTCTGGTTATCGCGCGCAAGGCACCGATTTTCGATTCGGCAGAGACATTGAGAATCTCGTTGATTCTGTGCATTTCACCCATTCTCATCTAAGCCGATTTTTGCAGCTAGCAGACGTTTATACGTGGTTCCTTCAGTTTCTTAATCGAAACACGGAATCGGAACATCCTCGGCACAAATCGGTGATTGACGTATTGCGAGGGGATGACGTCAATCTATTTCCATCGAAATATAAATCGTGGCCAAGAGAACAATAGAAATAGCTACGCCAAGGCGCCCGCTTCTGGCCGAGAAACCGACGTAAACACAGCTGCGCGATAGGCATATAGGCACTAGACTCCTCTAGAATTTGGGGGAATCAGGGAGGCGAGACCCATGATCGTAATCAGCGAGGATGGAAAAGGGTTTGTCGAAGTTGCCTCATGGGAAGACCTACTGACACGACCGGGCTTCCTTCCGGAGGTTGACCCGAAAGAGATTAAGCTGAAGCGCATTATCGGGCGGTACCGACTACCACCTACCAAACACCCCTGCGGCCTGAAGACTTGTCACCAACCACACTTTCAGGGGTACATCGTTTTGCTCGAGGGCGGCCATGAAACCAATATAGGTCACATCTGCGGGAAGCGGCATTTTGAAATCGACTGGGAGCATCTAGAGCGGCAGTATAAGCGGCTCTACAACGAGCAAAGAAGGAGGGAGACGATAGGGGAGACACAGAATCGGGTAGCCGCTATACGAGCCTCTGTGCAAGCCGTTCGGGGGGGAGAAGACGGCGCCGATGAGGTTGCCCGGAAAATGCGCAGACAATGCGAGTATCTGTTCGATGAGAGTACGCAAAAGAGGCTTGGGGAACGGGCCAAGAGGGGCAACGCGGTAGTGACTCGAGTCACTCGTAAGAGCCGGGAGGAGATCGAAGAGGCGCGTGCGATGGGCGATGACAGTGAATTCAACGAAGAGGTCATCTTCTCCATCGCGGGAGTACGGGCATTCACCAACTATAAACGGCTGAAATCCTTACTGGAGACGAAACTCGGAACCGAACTTGACGCTTTTGAGGCGCTGGACCCCGATTCGATGGATTACAGCGAACTGCGCCAGTGGAGCAAATGGGCGGAACGAATAGACCCAAATCTGAGAGAAGCTGAAGAGATTCTAGACGACTGTAAGCGATTTCTGGTCCCGAGCAATATCAAAGCGATCAATCAGCACAAGCGGCTAATCTAGACCCCGATCCTCCCCAATCCCTAGAGGCCCATCGGGTACTGCCCCCCCAACGAATCAAACCCTCCGCCTTGCGCAAATGACGGAGTGTCAGCGCCACACCGCAAATAAGGCTACTTCCCACTTCTTAGGATTGTTCTAGCCCTGATAGAAAACATTTATTTCTTGTGAGAAAAATAATCCCCAAGGGCGATCAGCTGTGAGAAGGATTTTGTATAGCCTGAGAGAGGGCTGGGGAACAACCACCATATTCTCAGCTAGTTACGGGGGAAATATGGCATCCCCACGGGAATTCGAACTCCGGTTGCCGGCGTGAAAGGGCGGTCAAACATTGTGCAGCGCCGGAAATCGCCCCACGCCCGGCGATCATGGTCGCCGCGTCTCCCGAACAAGGTGTAAACCATGTGACCAGAATACACCCTTGATTTCATGGTGCCGGAAGAGGGATTCGAACCCCCGACCTACTGATTACAAATCAGTTGCTCTGCCAGCTGAGCTATTCCGGCTTTCGATGCGGCTGATTGGGCGATTGTAGGCAAGGCGCCGGCCGCCGCCAACTGGCCCGGTCACGGATCCGGGCGCTGCTCCACGGTGTGATACGGTGGACCGACACGCCCCGACTGGCGGTCCGATGAGAACGAAAAGCGTTCTGTTGTGGTTCGGCGCCCTGGCGATACTCGGTCATGTCGCGGGTATGGCCGCCGATGTCTACTCCGGATTCACGCCGGGTGCACGGGTGGATCTGGGCTCGGCGACGCTGCTGTCGTTCGGCGAGATCGCGCCGCTGCTTGCCGCGAATTCCCTGTCCGATGCCCGCACCGGCCACTTTCTGGCGGTGCTCTTCATTCCGCTGGGGATCTTCGGGGTGCTGCAGATCGTTGCCGCCCTTCGGCCCCGCAGGCACCCGGAAGCGCTTGGCGTGCTGCTGCTCGGTGTACTGACGGTCGCCTACGGTACGTTCTTCCACGGCAGCCTGGCCTTCGTGACCGGTGCGCTGCATGGCGACGCGACGCTGCTGCCTTACTTCAACTCGCTGAGCGAGCCCTTCGGCAGACTGCTGCTGGCGGGCAACGTGGCAGTCTCCCTGCTGTTCGTCCTTATCGTCGCGTTCCGGACCACGATTTTCCCCCGCGCTTTCGCACTCTGGAATCCGCTCGTGATCCAGCTGGGACTGCTGGTGCTCATCGCCCTCGTGCCGTACCCGCTGGACCATCTCCTGTGGCTGACGCTTTTCAACGCATCCCTCGCGCTCTGGTACCTCGGCTGCACCGTCGCGATCGCTCGAGCCGGAGCGGAAGCCGTCGAAAACGAGCCGACCCAAGGCGGCATTGACTGATCGTTGACAGGGCGGCCTGACATAACTTGTTGAATATGTTAACATTGGTATCTCTATCGGCGGTTTCGAGCGAGCCTGCCGACCATCACCGACCACTATCGGAGGTACAGAGAGATGCTTCGTTGGGCACTCGCCTTCTTCATCCTCGCCATACTTGCCGGCGTCCTCGGCTTCGGCGGCATCGCGGGGGCAGCAGCAGAGATCGCAAAGATCCTGTTCTTCATCTTTCTCGTACTACTGGTCGTTAGTGCCATCGCTCATGCGGTGCGTGGACGGCCACCCGTCTAGTTCCGATACAAGGGGAACCTAATCGGGCTGAGCCACCTTGCGTTATTGGTTCACCCGGTAACCGCTTATCTGCTTTCCGCGGACGCAGCGGCCTGCCGATCAGCGGCGGGCGCGACGCCGTCGATCGAGGGCATTGAATTTACGCAATGAGCATAAGGAGTAACCATGAGAGTAGTAAAAACATTGACGCGCATTTCGCTGACAGCGCTCCTCGCGGGCATGTTCGCGGTCGGTATCTCGGCCTGCGAGGAGGACAAGGGTCCGGCAGAGAAGGCCGGTGAGAGGGTCGACGAGGCCATCGAGGAGACCGGCGACACCATGGAAGAAGCTGCCGAAGAGGCTGGCGACGAACTGGAAGAAGCGGCGGACCGCGTGGAAGAGAAGACTGACTCAGGAGGTTACTGATGAGTGCACAAGAATTTGAAGGCCAGTGGAAAAAACTCAAAGGCAAGGTCAAGCAACGGTGGGGCAAGCTCACCGATGACGACGTCGATCGCATCACCGGCAAGAAGGATGAGCTGGTCGGCGCGCTCCAGAAGCGCTACGGCGAGTCAAAGGAGTGGGCGGAAGACCAGGTCAAGAAGTGGCAGAAAGAGTGGAAAGACTGAAGCGGTCTTCGGCCGGCCCCTGCCCTGCCCGCGGCATTTACTGAGGCCGACTTACGGAATCCCGTATTGAAGGCCGGCCCGACTCGGCTATCCTCACCCGGGTTATCGGGTGCGGATAGGTCCGAGGTTCTGACGTGGCGAAGACGCTGCTCCTATATTTCAGCCTGTATGGGCACACGCGCCGCATCGCCGAGCGCATCCGCGACCGCATGACGGAACTCGGCGAGCCGGTGGACGCGGTCTCTCTGCTGGAGAACCCGGACGTGGACCCCACGCAGTACGATCGCATCATCCTCGGCGCGTGCATCCGCAACGGCAAGCACAAGCCGCCGGTGTGGGACTTCATCCGCAAGTACCAGTCACTGCTGGAGGAACGGCCCAGCGCCTTCTTCTCGGTGAACCTGGTGGCCCGCAAGCCGGAGAAGAACACGCCGGAGACGAACCCGTACATGAAGCAGTTCGTGGAGAAGAGCCCCTGGCAGCCGGATCTCCTCGGCGTGTTCGCGGGTGATCTCGACTACCAGCGCTACGGCGCCATGGACCGCAACATCATCCGCTTCATCATGTGGATCACCAAGGGACCGACGGATCCGCAGACGAAGGAGCAGTACACGGACTGGGCCGTGGTGGACCGCTTCGCCGAGCAGGCCGCCGCCCTCGGCAAGGCCGAGGCCGCCTGATCAGCCTCGCCGCCCTTGCGCCGCGTCCTCGACAGACTCGCCGACAACCAGCACCTGGTGGTGCTGCTCGTCTCGCTGTGGCTGGTGCTGACGAGCCCCTGGATCTCGATGCGCAAGGGCATCCCGGAGTCCGCCGGCTTCCTGGACTGGGCCCACATCACGCTCGGCCTGGTGCTGGTGCCGCTGGGCCTCGCCTATTTCGCCACCAACACGCTGGGCGGGCGCTGGCGTGAGTATTTCCCCTGGCTGGCCGGGGATTTTGCCGGCCTGAAGAAGGACCTCGCCGGCATCCCGAAGGGCCGGCTGCCCCAGCCGGGCGGCGCCGGGCTATTCTCGCTGATCGAGGGCCTGGTGCTGGTGCTGCTGGTGGCCACCGCGCTCACGGGGCTCGGCTGGTTCCTGCTGGAAGGCTCGCGGGCCGCGATGGCCTGGCGGGACTGGCATATCGTGGCCGCGGACGCCCTGGTGGTGGGCATGATCGTGCATGCCATCGCCGCCTCGCTGCACCTGCTGGAGTTCCTGCTGGAGTAGCGCTTGCCGGGGCTTGCCGGCCCGTGACGGTGCGCCGGTATCGGCCGGTCTACGGCGGGCAGACGGCCTGCGCGCCGGTGGCCAGGCTATCGACGCCCAGGGCGTCGGCGAAGGCGTCCGCCTCCTGGTCTGCGTCGAGCCGTACGTCCACCCAGTAGACCGTGGCTTCCCGGGTCTGGGGCACCACCTCGGCATCCAGTCCCAGCTCGGCGGCCTGCTGTTGCAGCCGCTCGGCGCGTTCCTGGTCGCTGAACAGCCCCAGCGAGATGGTGCGCTCGCCGTCGTCTTCGGGCATGGGGTAGGCGTCCTCGAAGCCCGCCTCCTGCAATACGGCCACCTGCCGGTTGGCCTCTTCCCGGCTCGGGATGTTGCGGATCTGTACCCAGTGGCCCAGGAAGACGTCCTCGGTGACGGTGCGCAGGTCCGCCTCGCCGGCCAGATCGCGCACGCGGGCCAGCACGTCCTCGCCGGTCTCGGCGGCCTCGAAGGGACCCACGCTTACGCAGACCGCGGCCGGAGCGGCGGCCGGGGGTTCCTCGGGAGTGTCGTCCGGGGTCTGCGCAATCGGCTGGTCGGCCGGAAAGTCGGTGTCCGGGGCCGCGTCGGCGGGCGGGAGGATGGGTTTGCCGGGTCCGCCGGCGTCGCGGGACGGCTCGGGCGCCAGTTCCAGCGTGGGCCCGACGTCGGATGCCCTGAACCGGGTGGCGCCCTCGGACGGCGGCTCCGCCAGCCACTGGTTCCAGGCGAAGAAGATGACGTTGGCCAGCGCGAGCAGGAGTACGAGGTTTCTCATTCCGCCCCCGCCAGCGCCGCCAGGCCCTCGAGCACGAGGTCGGGCCGGTTCTCCACCGTGTAGTGCCACTGGCGCTGGATGCGCCGCGCATCGCCGCCCGTCAGCAGGATGCGCGGCAGCTGATCGATGCCCTCGAGCACCCGGCAGGACCGTTCCATGGCGCCGCAGATGGCCGCCAGCGCGCCGCTGCGCACGGCCTGGTCGGTGGTGCGGCCGAACAGGTTCTCCGGTTCCGGGTCGTCAGCGCCGGCGCCGTCGGTGCCGATGCCGCTGGTGGAAGTGTCGAGCACCCGGCCCATGAGCGTGAGGCCGGGCAGGATGAGGCCCCCCAGGTGTTTGCCGGAGGAATCGATGGCATCGAGGGTGGTGGCGGTGCCGGCGTCCACCACCAGCAGCGCCTCGTCCGGATAGCGCTGCCAGGCGCCCACGCAGGCCGCCCAGCGGTCCACGCCCAGTCGGGCGGGTTCGTCGTAGCCGTTGGTGAGGCCGCAGGCCTCGGCGCGGCTGGTGGCGAAGTCGATGTCGATGCCGGCCTTCTCGTCGATGGCCCGGGAGAGATCTGCGGCCACCCGCCGGCCGGCCACGTTGGCCGCGATGACGCGTTCGATTTCGCCGGGCAGGGTGTCCAGCACCGCGGCATAGTTGTCCGACTCGCATTCCTTGTGGGTGCGATAGCCGGCGCCGGCCACCTCGCCGGAGGCCGTGAGTACGCCCCACTTGAGGCGGGTATTGCCGATGTCGAAGAGTACGGTGGTCATCAGTTTCCGGTGCCCGGGGCGGGACGGCGGCAGCGCAGGATATCACCGGCGATGATACGCCGCTGCCCGTCCGGCGTATCCACCAGCAGCGCGCCGCCGGCGTCGATGCCGGCGGCCACGCCGCGCGCCTCGCCGTCGGCATCGCGCACCGTCACCTCGCTGCCGCTGAGCCAGTCGCGGCGCTGCCAGCGCTCGGCGAAGGGCGCGAAGCCTTCGGCCTCGTAGGCGTCGAAAGCGGCCTGCAGCGAGTCGATCAGCGCCGCCGCCAGCCGATTGCGCGCGGGCAGCGGGTCCAGCACTTCGGCGAGCGCCGCGGGACCGCGGCCCCAGCCGATGTCGCCCGGCGGCGCGAACCCCGCCGGCAGCGAGACGTTGATGCCGATGCCCACCACCACGTGCATGGCGGCGCCGGCGCGGCCGGCGATCTCGGAGAGGATGCCGCCCAGCTTGCCGTCGAGCAGCACCAGGTCGTTGGGCCACTTCAGGCGGATGTCGTCCGCCCCGAACGACTCCAGCGCCTCGGCGGCGGCGGTGCCGCAGGCCAGCGTCAGGGCGGAGATGCCGTCGGCGGGCACGGTGACCGCGCGGGCCACGGACAGGCACAGGCCGTGCCCCGGCGGGATGTCCCACTGGCGGCCCCGCCGGCCGCGGCCCTTCGACTGGTAGTCGGCGACGGCGGCGGCCAGGCGCCCTGCGGCGGGCGGCGTCTGCCCGGCCAGCCAGTCGTTGGTGGAGTCGATGGTGTCGAAGACGTCCAGGTGCTCGAGCCAGGCCCGGCTGCCGCCGGGCAGGGCGTCACGGATGCCTTCCTCGTTGAGGGGATCGGGGGTCGTCATGCAGGTTCAGGCTTTCGGGCCGGAGCGCGGTCGGAAGATCATCAGCCGTTCGTTGCGGTTCTCGTTGCCGGCCCGCATGCGCGCGATGTTGGAGCGATGGGTCCAGAGCATGAACAGCGCGGCGATCAGCGCGAACAGCACGAACGGACGACCGGCCGGCCCCGGGCTGGTGGCGATCATCAGCGCCGCGCTCCAGGCGGTGATCATGGTGGCGAGCCCCACGTAGCCGCTGAGCACGATGACGCCGAGCCAGATGAGGATCAGCGGCAGCAGGAGCGCGGGCGCGAGCACGCCGAAGGCCCCCACCAGCGTCGCCGCGCCCTTGCCGCCGCGGAACCGGTGCCAGACGGGGTAGACGTGGCCCACGACCGCCGCGGCGGCACAGGATAGAGTGAGCCAGTGGCGGTTCACGGCGGCGTCGATGCCGACGCCCGGGATATCCAGCCCCGGTATGACGCCGGCGGCCAGCACGCCCTTGCCCACGTCCACCACGACCACGCCGAGGGCGAACAGCTTGCCCTGGGTGCGCAGCGCGTTGGTGCCGCCCACGTTGCCGCTGCCCACGGTGGCGAGATCCACGCCGCCCTTGAGCCGGCCCATGAGCACGCCGCCCATGATCGAGCCCAGGAAGTAGGCGATAAGTACCTTCAGTCCGAGTTCCAGCATACGAGTGATCTGGTGTGCGGCCCGCGGCATCGGGCCTGGTGGAATTGTATCACCCGCCCCCGGCCGGCTGCGGCTCGCGGCGCGGTCGGGAGCCCATGAAGATGGCCGCCAGCGCAATGGCGGCGCCGGTCATCTCGGTGGCGCTCACCACCCGGCCGAACAGCAGGATCTCCCACACGTAGGAGAGCAGCGGCTGCAGCAGCAGCGAGATGCCCACCACGGCCGTGGACACGCGGGACAGGCTGCCGGCGATCAGCAGCCAGCCCAGCACGTGGGAGAGCACGCCGTAGCACACCAGCCAGCCGGCATCCGCGGCGCTGGGCACGGCGAAGGACTCGCCCTCCGCCAGTACCATGCCGCCGAGTACGGCGGCGCACACCAGCGACATCACCGCAATCTCCGCCCGCGGCAGCACGTGGCCGCTCTCCGCCTGGGCGCGGCGCAGCGACAGGAGATAACCGGTGTAGCTCGCCGCGGTTGCCAGCCCGAAGACGACGCCCAGCCGGTACTCCGGGCTCAGCACGCTCCAGTCCACGCCCACCACCAGCGCGAGGCCCACCATGGCGACGGGGATGGCGATCAGCTGCCAGACGCTCGCCCGCTGGCCCAGGAAGATGATGCCCACGGCGGTCATGGCGAAGACCTGGAAATTCGCCAGCAGCGTCGAGAGTCCGGGCCCCACGTAGAGCACGCTGCGGTGCCAGAACCAGAGATCCAGCGCAAAGAACACGGCCGCGGAGACGATGGCGACGAAGGCGACCCGGTTGAAGCGGAAGCTGCGCCCGGTGGCGGCGATGAACACGGTGAGCGCGATGCCGCCGATCAGCATGCGGTAGAACGCGCTCGCCGTCGGCGCCACGTCCACCAGCGCCACCCACACCGGCGAGAAGCTGATCAGCGTCGCGCCCAGGAAGATGCGGGCTCGGGGCGGTATCAGCGGCATCGGGCGGGCTCTCTCTGACGGGTGGGCTGCATGAAGTCCCCTGGCGGAATGCGTGGCGGCAGCACGAGGGCTGGCATTCTAAAGAGCGGCGGCAGGCGCGGCTATCGCCCGACGCCGCCCAGTGGCGAAGTCTTGTATTTAGATATTTCTCGAAATATCATCACGGCATGAAGCAACAGTCCGTCTTCAAGGCCCTCGCCGACCCCACCCGCCGCACCATCCTGCGGCGGCTGCGCAAGGGCTCGCAGACGGCGGGCGAACTGGCCGAGGCCTTCCCCATCACGCGGGCGTCGCTGTCGCACCACTTCGGCATCCTGAAGGCTGCCGACCTGGTGCGCACGGAACGCCGCGGCCAGCACATCGTCTATTCCCTGAACGCCTCGGTGATGGAGGAGGTGGCCGCGCTGTTCATGGACCTGTTCGGGTCGGAGGGCGGCCCGGATGGAAACGACGGCGACAACGACAAGGAGGCCGAACCCTCATGACCCAACGCCTGGCCGACTGGCTCAGCATCCTGTTCATCGCGTTCTCGTTCGTATTCGCGGCGGTGATGTACCCGTCCCTGCCCGAGCTGATCCCCACCCACTGGAACGCGGCGGGCGACGTCGACAGCTACACGTCCAAGCCCTGGGGCGCGTTCGTTCTGCCCGCCATCGCCTGGCTGGTGTTCGTGCTCATGAAGCTGATCCCGGTGATCTCGCCGAAGGGCTTCCGCACGGATCAGTTCATCGAGGTGGTGCGGCTGTTCCAGGTGGTGCTCGTGGCCTTCATGGCCGTGCTGACCGTGGCGACGCTGCTCTATGCGGCCGGCTACCAGATCGCCATGCCCCGCGTCGTGACGGGCGCGCTGGGCGTGCTGTTCGTGATCCTCGGCAATTACCTGGGGAAGGTGCGCAAGAACTTCTTCATCGGCATCCGCACGCCCTGGACGCTGGCGAGCAGCGAGGTGTGGGCGCGGACCCATCGGCTCGCGGCCTGGCTGTTCACGCTGGCCGGCATCGCCGCCCTCATGAGCGCCCTGTATCTGCCGGACCCGCGGGTGGTCGTGGCGACTGCGCTCATCGCCGGCTTCGTGCCGGTGATCTATTCCTTCCTGCTGTACCGGCGGCTGGAGGGATTCGAGCCGGAGGACGAGGACGAAGACGCCGCCTGAGCGGGCTCAGCGTCCCAGCCAGTCCTGCCGCCGCGCCAGCACGGCGCCGTCCGCCCGCTCGTCCAGGGTCAGGTAGCAGGTGTCCGCCGGCGCCTCCGCCAGCGTGATGGGGAAGGTAAGCAGTTCGTCCTGGCGGAATACCGTCAGCTCCGCCGTGTCGCCGGCACGGTAGCCGCGCAGCAGCACCGGCATCGACGAGGGCGTGGCGCGCAGCCCGTCCAGGGCCACCAGTTCGTCGCCGGCGGCCGCCCCGGCGCGCTGCAGCGGGCCGTCCGCCAGCACCACGGCCAGCCGCGTGCGATCGCCTTCGGTCGACATGCGGCCGCCGAGCCAGGGCAGCGGCTGGGGATTGTTCTGCAGCGGCTTGCCGCCCGCGTCGCCGGCGCCGGTCGCCTTGCGCAGGTGATAGCCCACCCCCATCGCGGCCAGCAGTTCGTCCAGCGGCGGATCCCCGGTGCCGCGCACGTAGCGCTCGAAAAAGTCGCCGAGGTCGAGGCCGCTCAGCTCCTCGGCAACGGACTCGAGCGCCCGCTCCGGCATGCCGACGCCGGTCTCCCCGTAGCGTCGCCAGCATTCGCGCATGACCACGTCCAGGTTGCATCCGCCGGTCTCGGCGCGCAGTTTCAGGTCGAGGGCGAGGGCCACCAGCGAGCCCTTGCTGTAGTAGCTGATGATGCTGTTCGGGCCGTTCTCGTCCTGCTTGTACAGCTTCGTCCAGGCGTCGAAGCTCGACTCCTCGATGCTCTGCAGGCGCCGGCCCGGCGTGCGCAGCACCTTGGTGATGGTCTGGCCCAGCAGCTCCAGGTAGCCCGCGGCGTCTATGAGCCCCGAGCGCACCAGCGCCAGGTCGTCGTAGTAGGAGGTGATGCCCTCGAACACCCAGAGCAGGCCGGTGTGCGACTCGGCCGTGAGGTCGTACGGGGTGAAGGCCGCCGGCTTCATGCGCTTGACGTTCCACAGGTGGAAGTACTCGTGGCTGACCAGGCCGAGGAAGCGCCGGTAGCCTTCGCCCACCCGCTCCTCGCCCGCCCGCGGCAGGTCGGAGCGCTTGCACACCAGGCTGGACGACCAGCGGTGTTCCAGGCCGCCGTAGCCGTCGCTCATGCAGTAGAGCAGGAAGACGTAGCGGTCCAGGTCTTCCGGCGCGCCGAGCAGGCGGTGGTGCTCCGCGCACGCGCGCTCCATGTCCCGGCACAACCGCTCCATATCGAACCGGCGGGCGCCGCGCACGGCGATGGCGTGAGGGATGCCGTTCACTTCGAACTCGCCGATGGTGAGATCGCCGATCTCGAAGGGATGGTCGATGAGTTCGTCGTAGGAGTCCGCCGCGAAGGTGCCGTAGCCCCTGTCCTCCCCGCTCACCCGGCGCATGGCCGTGGCCAGCCGCCAGTCGTCGCCGACGCCGTTCGGCGGCGGGCGCACCTCGAGGCGTACCTGCCGGTCCTCCCGACCCTCCGCGGCCAGGAACACGCAGGGGCCGTTGAAGTAGGCGTGGGTGTTGTCGAGATGGGCGCCGCGCACGGACAGATCCCAGGCGTATACGAGGGTGGTCACGGTCAGCGCGCCGCGGCAGGGCACGGCCCGCCAGGTGGTCTTGTCCACCTTCTCCAGCGCCACGGGCCGGTCTTCCGCCTCCGCCTCGATGGCGATGATGTGGCGGGCATAGTCGCGGATCATGTAGCTGCCCGGTATCCACGCCGGCAGCGAGAACACCTGTCCCGCCGGGTCCGGGTCGGCGACGGTCACGGTCGACCGGAAGAGATGGGCGCCGGGCTCGGCCGGCGTGATCGTATAGCGGACGGGCTCGGAGGCGGCCTCGGTCATGGGATCTCCTGGTGGTTCTCGTCTCAGCGGCGGCGGGGCTCGGAGAGTTTCAGCGTCAGGCACTTGGCCGAGCCGCCGGCCTTCAGGAACTCGGACAGATCGATCTCGTTCACCTGGAAGCCGAGGCGCATGAGCCGGGCCTTCAGCGGATTCGACGCCTTGTGCACGAAGATCTGGTCATCCACGTTCACCGCGTTGCAGGCGAAGTGACCGGCATCCAGCGTGTCGGCGACGATGCGCTTGTGGTCCGGCACACGGGTCTCGATGGCCACCCGGGAGTCGTAGTCGAAGGCCGGCGGGTGGTAGAGCAGGAAGCCCTCGCTGAGCGGACAGAGGCAGGTGTCGATGTGATAGAAGCGCGAGTCGGTGAGGCGGATGGACACCAGCTCACGGTCGAAGAAGCGGTCGATGTGCTCGTGGGCCTCGATCTCGGTGCGGAATCCGTAGCCGGTCCACAGCCACGGCCCGCCACGGTCCAGCAGGCAGTCGCCGGCGCCCTCGAAGCCGATGTCCTCGGGCAGGTCGTAGAGCTCGTAGCCGTGGTCGCGGAACCAGCGCTTGAAGTGGGGCTCCTCCGGCCGGCGCTCCTTCGGCATGAAGTGACTGGCGATGGCCTTCTCGCCGAAGACCACGCCCGCATTGGCGGTGAACACCATGTCCGGCAGCCCGGGCTGGGGCTCCATCACCTCGATGTCGGCGTGCTCGGAGAGCGCGTCGCGCAGGTTCTCCCACTGTTGCCGCGCCTTCTCGGGGTCCAGCGCCCCCTCGTTGCCGGCCATCCAGGGGTTGATGACGTAGTCCACCGTGAAGTAGTCCGGCGGACACATGAGTATGCGGTCGCGTGTCTTGCTCATAAGGCCTCGGTTTCGCGTCAGCGCCGCGGCAGGTGGACGGCGGCCAGCATGCAGCGTGCGCTGCCGCCGGCGCTCGTCTCGATGTGATCCAGCGGCGCGCTCACGATGCGCGCGTAATCCTCGATGGCGGCCAGCTGCTCCGCGGTGAGGCTGCGGCGGGCCTGTTCCGACATGACGAGGAGCCGGTCGCCTTCCCGGCTGCGCAATTCGAGCATGTTACCGGCAAACGCCATGACCTGCGCGAGGGAGAGCTCGAGCACCGTGCGATCGCCCTCCGCGAGTGCGGCGAGCAGCGCTTCGCGCTGCTCCGGGTCCCGCACGGACTCGGCGCAGACCGCGGCCATGCCCTCGCCCACCCACATCATGACGTTGGTGTGGTAGATGGGTTCGCCGTCGGCGTCCACGGCCTCGAAGCTCAGTACCTCGTAACGGAGCCTGCGGGCGAACTCGGCCAGCGGGCCGGCGTGGGTGCGCGACGACAGGCAGGCGTAGGCCCGGTGCCGGGAGCGGTCCAGCACCAGACTGCCGGTGCCCTCCAGGAAGTGGCCGGCGTCCTCGTGACGGCTGAGATCGATCACCTGGTCCACCCGGTAACCGAGCTCCCGGTCGAATGCCTCCACCACGTCCCGGCGCCGCTCCGGCCGCCGGTTCGGCGCCTCCATGGGATACACCACGGCCGTGCCGTCGGAGTGGAAGGTCACCCAGTTGTTCGGAAACACGGAGTCCGGCGTGTGCGGCTCCGGCGTGTCGTCGAAGACGTGCACGGCCACGCCGGCGTCCTCCAGCGCGGCACGCAGTCCTTCGAACTCGGCCAGCGCCCGCTCCTGCGCCGTGTCCGCCGGCGCCACGGGCGCCTCGGCCTGGAACTTGTTCGACTCCGCGGTCAGCGGATTGGTCTGGAAACGGACCGGCCGGATCATCAGGACCGCGTCCGCCGACTGCGCTTCACTCACGATGCACTCTCCCCACCCGGCGCCCCGCGGTGCCCTGGTGCTATGCTCGCCCCTCGAGGCCGCTCAGATTGCCTGCCGCACACGGGCATGACAACAGTGATACGACTCGCCATGAAAAGAATACTGCTCTCCCCCGGCCCCGTCCTGCTGATCTGGCTCGGGGTCGTCATCGGCATCTCGTTCATCGAGGCGCCGGTGAAGTTCACGGCGCCCACCCTCACCCGCCCCGTCGCCTTCGACGTGGGCCGGGTGGTGTTCACGGCCCTGAACCGCACGGAGCTCGTGCTGTTGGCGCTGACGGTGGTGCTGGGTCTCGTCGCCGAGCGGCGCAAGCTGTTCTGGATCGCCGCCGCGGTACTCGCGGCGATGCTGGCGGCCCAGACCCTGTGGCTGCTGCCGGAACTCGTGACCCGTTCCGAGATGGTCATCGCCGGCAGCGAACCGCCGCCGTCCGCCGCGCACGGCGTCTACGCGGCCATCGAGGTCACCAAGGCGCTGCTGCTGGCCTGGCTGGGCGTCTATGCGCTGGCCGGGGCCTCAGGCGCCGCGCCCCCGCGCGCCCCGGGCGGCTGAGCGGACTCAGACCTTGGTGCCGGGCCGGGCCGAGACGGCCTCGTGCCAGCGGCGCAGATTGTCGGCACCCTCGGGCAGCGGCAGCTTGATCCAGCCGGCGAAATCCACGGTGACGAGCGCGGTGATGTCGGCCACGGTGAAGACGTCGCCGGCCACGAATTCCCGACCTGCGAGTTCCTCGTCGAGGCGGCTGAAGAACAGCTCCGCCCGGCGCCGCCCGCGCGGCACCAGCTCGGCGATCTGCTCGAAACCCTCGGGGCCGGTCAGCGCCCGGCCCGCGAATCCCCGGGAACGGTTGCGAAAGGCCTCGGCAATCGCGCTCAGGCCCTGGGCCTCCACCTTCGCGTTCCACTGGGTGACCAGCGCCCGCTCCCGGTCGTCGCGCCCCATCAGCGGCGGATCCGGGTAGACGGACTCCAGGTACTGGCAGATGGCGAACGACTCGGTGAGCATCGTGCCGTCGTCCAGCTCCAGCGCGGGCACCGTGCAATCCGGATTGATGGCGCGGAACTCGTCGCGCAGGTGTTCGCCGGCGCCCAGATCCACCTGCACCGTCGGCAGCTCGATGCCCTTCTCGGCCATATAGATCCGCACCCGCCGGGGGCTCGGCGCCGACTGGCAATCGTAGAATTTCATGTGCTCTCTCCCCTCGTCTCGCTGGCCCCAGGCCAGTACTATTGCCGGGAACACCCGGTACCTCGTGGCGCGCATTATGGCGCCGCCCCGGGTCCGACCTCCAGCAATGCCCGGCACGGGCCGGCCGACAACGACCCGACAACGACTGAAGGGAAGCCGCCGCCCATGAACCGGTCCGCAACGGACGATTACGACTCCGCCGCCGTCGACGGCGGCGACGAGCGCCCCGCCGAACCGGGCGCGCGGCGGGCGCTGCGCGAGGCCGAGGAACGCTGGCAGCGGCTCTACGACAACGTCCCCGCCGGGCTGTTCGAGCTGGACGCTCGCGGCCACATCACCCGCATGAACCCGGCGGTGCGCGCGATGCTGGGCGACGCCGACCCGGCCGCCCTGCAGCGCCGTCTGGCGGAGGGCCGCGTGTTCCGCCATCGTCGCCAGCTGCTCGCCTGGCTGCGGGCGCTGACCCGGGGCGAGACCGTGCGCGGCATGGAACTCGCACTCACCCGCGTGGACGGCGGCACGGTGCACGTGATGGCGGCCTGTGCCCCGGTGCGCGACGCCCGGGACATGCTGCGGGGCTACGAGGGCATGTTCACCGACATCACGGAGATGAAGGCGCTGCAGCAGCAGTTCGTGCTGGCGCAGAAGATGGAGGCCGTGGGCCAGCTCACCGGCGGGATTGCTCACGATTTCAACAATCTGCTCTCCGTCATCAACGGCAACCTCTACCTGGCCGAGCAGAAACTGGGGGCGGAACATCCGCTCGCCGAGTTGCTCGCGGCCACGCGCACGGCGGCGCGGCAGGGCGCCGACCTCACCCGCAGCCTGCTCGCGTTTGCCCGCCGCGAGACGGCCGAGCCCGAGCGCATCGACCTGAACGAACGCATCGGCGCGCTGCGTCCGCTGCTCGAGCGGGCGCTGGAAAGCGGCATCGAACTCAGGATCGTCCCGGCCGGGAGGCCGGCGCCGGTGTGGCTGGATGCGGCCGGCTTCGAGAGCGCGCTGCTGAACCTCGCCATCAACGCGCGGGACGCCATGCCCGACGGCGGTGTGTTCTCCCTCACCGTCGCGGCGGACGGCAACGAGACCGGCGGCGGCGGCAGTCACGGACCGCCGGGCTGGCTGGTCACCGTGGCCGACAACGGCACGGGCATGAGCGAGGAGGTACGCAGCCGCGCGTTCGAGCCCTTCTTCACCACGAAGCCCGAGGGCAGCGGCCTGGGGCTCGCCATGGTCCAGCGCTTCGCCGGGGGTGCCGGCGGACGCCTGACCCTGGACAGCCGGCCCGGCGAGGGCACCACGTTCCGGCTCTGGCTGCCCGCCGCCGACTGAGCCCACAGATCCGCGAGAATCCCCGAAAATGCGACATCGGTCCGGTCCGGCCGACCGGTGTGTGTCCATAATCCCATCTTTAGCCCCACCGGATTATGGCAAAGCACGGCCGCAGCGCCGGCCTGAGAGAGAGGCAAGAGACAGGGACGATGGAGCCGACAGGCAAGCAACAGCCCAACCGTCTTCTGATCGTCGACGACGAGGACCAGATCTGCGCCGTTGTGGCGGCCGTGGCCGAAGAAGTCGGCTTCGCGGTGGCGGCGTGCGGTTCGGCGGACGAGTTCCGGCGCCTGTACGCCGAGGTGGACCCCACCGTGATAGTGCTGGATCTCACCATCCGCGGCGGCGACGGGGTGGAACTCATGCGCTTCCTGGCCGAACAGGAGTCTCGCGCCGGCGTCGTGCTGATGAGCGGTGCCGAGATGCGCACGCTCTCCGCCGCCGAGCGGGTGGGTGCCGCCAGCGGGCTGACCATGCTGGCCTCCAT
This sequence comes from Lentisalinibacter salinarum, assembly GCF_040706555.1. NCBI lineage: Bacteria > Pseudomonadati > Pseudomonadota > Gammaproteobacteria > Woeseiales > Woeseiaceae > Lentisalinibacter > Lentisalinibacter salinarum. The sequence goes on along the minus strand of NZ_JAPDRH010000001.1, from coordinate 651,224 downwards.
CCAGAAGCCCTTCGAGCCCGAGCCCTTCCGCGAGACGCTCAGAAACGCCCGCGGGGCTACCGAACCGATTACCGCCGACGCCATCCGCGACGGCCTCGCGGCCGGCGAGTTCACCGCCCACTACCTGCCGATCGCCCAGCACAAGACGGACGGCAGCTGGCGCATCGCCTCGGTGGAGGCCCTGGTGCGCTGGAAACACCCCCAGCGCCAGGAGATCGTCTACCCCAGCGAGTTCATGCAGATCGCCGAGCACGCCGGTCTCGCCACCCACATCACCGACTTCGTGCTGCAGCGCTCCGTGGAACAGGCGCGGGTCTGGCACCAGAGCGGCGTGCAGATCGGCGTGGCCGTGAACTTCAACGTGGGGCTGCTCGCCGATCTGGAGGTGCCGGACCGCCTCGAACTCCTGATGCGCGAGTACGAACTGGACCCCCGCTACCTCACGCTGGAGTTCACCGAGATCGCGCCGCTGGAAGAGCCGCGCATGATGATCGACATCATGACGCGCCTCAGGCTGAAGGGCTTCCGCCTCTCGCTCGACGACTTCGGCACCGGCTATTCCTCCTTCACCCAGCTCACCCGCATGCCCTTCAACGAGGTCAAGCTCGACCGCTCGCTGATGGAAGACGTGCCCGGACGGCCGGAATCCGAGACCATCCTGCGGGCGCTGGTGCAGCTGGGGCAGACGCTGGGCATCACGGTCTGCGCCGAGGGCATCGACCGGGAAGACCTGCTGCTGTTCCTGAAAGACCTCGGCTGCAACCGGCTGCAGGGCCACCTCATCTCCCGCGCCCTGTCCTCCGCCGAAATGCAGGAGTTCTACCGTCGCTGGAACGGCGAGAGCCTGGCTGCCTGATAGGCAGGCGTCCCGACACACAATCTCGGTCCGTAATCCGGGCCCATGAACTCCGCCAGCGCTGCAAGTCCCGCCCGACTGTGGTGGAATACGTGGGTTGGGGACAATGGGGGATACCGTGAAGGAAGAAGCAAGGACGCTTTCGGGGACGGGCGGGCCTGACATCCATCTCTACGTCTGGCACCCGGACGAGGACAAGAGCAACGGCGACGTCGTGCAGATCGTCCACGGGCTCGGCGAACATGCCGGGCGCTACCGGCGACTGGCCGGGAGCCTGACCGACGCCGGTTATCTGGTCGTCGCCCACGACCAGCGCGGCCACGGGCGCACCGCCCAGCGCGGCATCCCCGGCCACTTCGCCGACCAGGACGGCTGGGACAAGTTGGTGGAAGACGTCGAGCGGGTGCGCCAGGAGGCGAAGGCGCTCAGACCCGACGGCCGTGTGATCTTGCTCGGCCACAGCATGGGCTCCTATGTCGCGCAGAGCTACGCGCTGCGCCATCCGTGCAACATGGAGGCCCTGGTGCTGTCCGGCTCCACGTTCGCCTCCCGCATGCAACTGCGCATCTTCCGCATCGTCGCCGCCATCGAGAGTCTGCGTCAGGGCTCCACCGGCCGCAGCCGGCTGCTGGACAAGCTCAGCTTCGGCGCCTTCAACAAGGAGTTCCAGCCGGCCCGCACCGACTTCGACTGGCTGTCACGGGACGAGGCCGAAGTGGATGCCTACGTCACCGACCCGCTCTGCGGCGGCCAGTCCACCAACCAGCTTTGGCGGGATCTCACCGGCGGCCTGATGGAGATCTCCGCCGTCCCCGCCCTGCGCCAGCTGCCGGCGAGCCTGCCCGTCTACATCCTGGGCGGCGAGCAAGACCCGGTGGGCGGCGCGAAGGGGCTCACCCGGCTCTACGACGCCTACCGGGAAGCAGGGCTCGCCGGCACGACGCTGCGGCTCTACCCGGACGGCCGTCACGAGATGTTCAACGAGACCAACCGGGACGAGGTCACCGCCGACCTGCTCGCCTGGCTGCGCTCGCCCTGGGAAGCGCGAGCCCGCAAGGCGGATCAGTCCTCGGTCGGGTCTGCCGGATAGCGGTGGACGCCGCCGCGGTAGTCCCGCACCCGCCACTCTGACGTGGCCTCGTCGCGCTCGGCCCAGGGCGGGCCCAGCGGCGACTTGCCGGCGCCGCCGGGGATGTCCAGCACGTAGGCCGGCTGGCAAAGGCCCGACACCCGGCCCCTGAGTTCGCGCATCAGCTCGCGGCCGGCCTCGATGCCGGTGCGGAATCGCGCCGTGCCCGGCGCCAGGTCGCAGTGATGCAGGTAGTAGGGCCGCACCCGGTGCTCCACGAGCCGGCGGAACAGCCGCTCCAGGGTATCGGCGTCGTCGTTCACGCCCCGCAGCAGAACCGACTGGCTCATCAGTGGTATGCCGGCATCGGCGAGACGGGCGCAGGCCACGAGCGCCGCGTCGTCCAGCTCGTCGGGGTGATTCACGTGCAGGACCAGCCAGACCGTCTGCCGCGCCGCCCGCAACGCCGCCACCAGCTCCGCCGTGATGCGTTCCGGGGCGACCACCGGCACCCGGCTGTGCACCCGCAGGATCCGCACGTGTTCCGCCGGCGCCAGCCCGTCGACGATGCGCGCTAGGCGCCGCGGCGACAGGATGAGCGGGTCGCCGCCGCTCAGGATGACTTCCCAGACGCCCGCCTGCGCACGGATGTAGTCCAGCGCCGCTGCCAGCTCCTCACGGCCGAGCAGCCCGGCGTCCGCCTGACCCACGGTCTCGCGGCGGAAGCAGTAGCGGCAATACACCGGGCAGGTGGTGGTCGGCTGCAGCAGCAGGCGATCCGGGTAACGGTGCACGATGCCTTTCACCGGAGTGTGGGCATCGTCGCCGATGGGGTCGGCCAGTTCTCCTTCGCCCGCGGTCAGCTCGTCGGGGGAAGGCAGGAACTGCAGCGCCACGCCTTGCGAACCGGCGGCGATGCGCCGCGCGACCGCCGGGGTGACGGCGACGGCGTAGCGCTCGGCCACGGCACGCAGGTCGGGCAGCGCCTCGGCGGGCACGAGGCCGGCGCGGGCGAGATCGTCGGCACTGGTGAGTCTCGTCACGGCCGCGAGCCTACCAGGAGTAGCGGGCCTGCAGGCTCACCTGGCGCCGGGGCGCCGGCGTGCCGGGGAACTCTTGGAAGTCGCTGTTGGTGACGTTGTCGGCCACCAGGCTCAGATCGAGCCCCGCGAGCGGCCGCCAGAACAGGGCGACGGACGCCGCGAAGGCGTCGTCGGAGCCGGTGCGCAGCGGGTTGTCCGCCTGGCGGCGGAGTTCCGTGTCCATCACCAGCCGCCAGGCCTCGGCGAAGTCGTACTCCAGTGCCACGGTCAGCCGCTGGCGAGCGTAGTTCAGCGCGTAGTAACTCGCATCCACCGCCACGGTGCCGTAGTCGGCGTCCTTGTCCAGCCAGGCGTAGCCGGCGCGCAGCGTGAGCCCGGACCAGGCACGGGCGAGATAGAGTTCGGCGCCGAGCACCTCCAGGTCCACCGGGTTCGCCTGGCGGACGAAGGGCGCGCCGGAGAGGAAGGTCCAGTCCACCAGGCCGTCGTCGTCGCGGCGGAACAGGATGGCCTCGGCCCGCCAGTTCTCCGCGACGTGGCTATAGCCCAGCTCCAGGGTGCGGGCAGTCTCGCGTCCCAGCGTCGGATTGCCGCCGAACAGCCCCTCGGGCGGCGAGGCCAGCGCCGTGTAGCCGGGAACCTGGGAGGTCTCCGCCCAGGACAGCCGCCACGTGCGCTCGGCCGCCGCCGTCTGCCGCCGCCAGGCGACGAAGGCGCTCGGCAGGAGTTCGCTGCCCTCCCGGCTGGTCCAGTCCAGCCGCGCGCCCAGCCCGAACTCCAGCTCGCCGGCGCCCGCCGGCCGGGTCATCGTCGGCAACAGCGCGGCGCTCGCATAGCTGCGGCTCGCGAACGGCCCCTCCGTCAGGTCGGTGGAACTGACCAGTTCGTCGGCGGTGGCCTGCAGCGAGTAGCGCAGGTCCACCGCCGCGCCGCCCCGGCGGCCGTGCAGCGCAATGCCGCCGGCGCGGGTCTCGTGATCGAAGGCGCCGGGCACGCCGGACTCCGCCGTGCGCCGGTCGAAGTCGTAGTCGTCCTCCAGGTTGCGGTACCAGGCGCCTGCCTCCCACCAGCCGGTGCCCGCCGACTCCTGGCGGTGGTTCAGCACGGCCAGCGTGGTCTTCGTATGATCGGTCTCGGGCAGGCTCGCAAAGCCCGTGTAGGCGCCGGGCCAGCCGTAGAACTTGTCCTGGTAGGCGAGCAGCAGATCCGTCTGGCCGCCCACGATGCTGCGCTGGACGCGGAATGCGTAGCGCTCGAAGTCGTGATCGCCGTTGTCGCGGCTGCCGTCGCCGCTGGAAGTCGCGACGGCGAATTCCGCGCCGATGTCGCCGGCGGTGTTGCTGGCCCTGGCCGCCGCGCGGGCACTCACGAAACGCAGACCGTCCGTGCCGAGGCCGGCGCCGGCATCGTAGCCCGGGTCCAGCGGCGCGAACCGGTAGCCGACCGTGGCCACGGTGGAGTTGAAACCGCCCATCGCGTTGTCCACGCCGGTCAGCAGCGCCGGTGCGGACAGCATGGCGGGCGGCGTCGGCAGCTCGGCGAAGTAGTGTCCCGTCTGGGGATCCAGCAGGTTGACTGCGCCGAGGCGGAAGCCGGTGTTCTCGAACAGACCGCCGCGGACGCTGACGTCCGCCTGACCCTCGGCGAGACCCCGCGACTGCACGTCGATGCGCGGGTCGTAGCGCAGCGCCGTCACCGGCGAGGCGAAGGTGCTGGCCGGCGCCTCGAGGGCCACCCGGCGGGCGGTCACCAGTATGATCTCCACCGTGGCGGAGCCGGAGTCGCCGGCGTCGGCGGCGGCGTTACTGGCGGCCGCCGATGCGTCGGATTCCTGACCGGCCGGAACGGCCGGCGGCAGCACTGCGAGCAGCCACAGCAGGGCGGCGGTCGGTGGTCGTAGTCTGGCTCTCATTCCGGCTTCCGGAGGAAAGCGACAGGGGATCACAGCCCCCGTTCCTGCGCAAGCGGCGGCGCATGTTAGTCTGGTGGGCGCAGCGATAACCGATCGGAAAATCGATCAGACGAGTGACAAAAGGAAAGGAGACACGGATGGCCAGCATCCTCATCACCGGTGCGAACCGGGGTATCGGACTCGAACTCTGCCGTCAGCTGAAGGAGCGCGGTGACGAGGTGATCGCCGTCTGTCGCAGCCCGAGCCCCGAGCTCGAGGAGCTCGGCGTGGAGATCATCGAGCACATCGATGTGGCCAGCGACGACAACGTGGAACAGCTGCGCTACGCGCTGGAAGGCCGCCAGATCGACGTGCTGATCAACAACGCCGGCATGCTCAGGCCCGACGACATCGACACCGTGCAGTACGATGACATGGTGAAGCTGTTCGAGGTGAATACCCTCGGACCGCTGCGGGTCACCCGGGCGCTGCTGAATAACCTGCAGGAAGGCTCGAAAGTGGCCATCGTCTCGAGCCGCGTGGGCTCCGTCGGCGACAACGGCTCCGGCAACAACTACGCCTACCGCACCTCCAAGGCCGCCGTGAACATGGTGGGCAAGAACCTGAGCCACGACCTCAAGCCCCGCGGCATCCCGGTGGCGCTCCTGCACCCGGGCATGGTCGCCACCGACATGACCGGCGGCCGCGGCATCCCGCCGGAGAAGGCGGCTGCCGGCCTCATCCAGCGCATCGACGAGCTGAACCTGGAAAACACCGGCAGCTTCTGGCACGCCGAAGGCGAAGAACTACCCTGGTAAGAAAGGGAGTAGGAGGGCCTTCAGGCCCGACCGCCTCCGCACGTTACGGCTGGTGGCGGTCGGGCCTGAAGGCCCTCCTACACAGTTGGGAAGGCCGGGAGGCGGCTACCTCTCTGATACCCGCGCCGGCCTTCGCCGGCGCGCAGTTGCAGTCTGGGGAGACCGAATTGTTCGGGCAGCTTCGCGGCAGCCGCCTCCCGGAATACTGTAGTCTGCGGCCGATCAGCGGCGGAAAGGCGGTCTCGCGATGTCCTCGATCCGCACGATGTTGCCGGTCAGAGTGACCACATAAGCGTCATTCCCGATGATCTCGAGGGACGTTGGCCGATCGATCCCGTCGGCGACGAGCCTCAGGGAACCGTCGGCATTGATTTCCCACAAAGCACCGTCGTTCTCGATGGCCGGAGACCCCGGGAACTGACCGTTCCACTGGCCCTGCGACAGCGCGAACAGACTCCGACCGCGGCCGGATTCGACATCGAGGAGCAGACGCGCGCCGGAAGCCTCCAGCTGTACGCTGTCCGAGTCCGGATCGAACGAGACGACCCGGCCGTCTTCCGGTTCATGCGGCGCCGGACCGGTCAGTGCCAGATAGATGGTGCTGCCCAGAACCTCCACTCCCGTCGGCACGACATTGTCGAAGGCCCTGAGCTCGCGGATCTCGCCATCCTGGCTCACCCACAGGACGCGGTTGTGATGCGCCTCGGATACCAGCAGGCCACCCCGGTAGGGTTCGATGGACCACTGCACGCCCGTGGGAATATCCCAGGGCACGTCCGAAGGATTGGCCAGCGTATAGGCACCGAGGTCGGCGATTACCGTGTAGCTGTTCGGTCCGTCGATGCGGTAGATGCCATCGGTCGCATTGCTGAACAGGCTCACCAGGGTGACCAGGACGTAACCCGTGTCGCCGATGAAGGCGACGTCGGCGGCGCCGCCAACCCCGATGACGGCGGGCGGGAGACCCTCGGCGAACGTGGTCACGGCTCCGTTGTCCGGGTCGACCCGGGATACCCGGCCCACGAGTCCTTCGGTAACGAAGAGATCGCCCCCGGGCCCGATGGTACTGCCGGCCGCGCCCTGCAGCCCCGTCACGAGCTGCGCATGGACTGCCGGTGGTGCGGCGAGAACGGACGCGGACAATGCCAGGACGATCATTATTGTTTTCAGTCTCGTCTTCTCGGACATGGTGTTTCTCCCCCGTTGTCGGTCCAGAGAAGGGCGACGCTAGCCCCGAGACCCCCGCTGCGTAACGAAGAACCGGCGAAAGATCGGCTAATTTGCGGCTATGTTTGTGCGAAAATCGACCATGGGCAGCCGATTGGGGGGAGGCAGCGTGAGCGGCGCCAGGACATCCGGCGAACGCGGATACGCCTTCGGCGAGTTCTTCTTCGATGTGGAAGGCCACTCGCTCCTGCGCGACGGGCAGGAGGTCGCCCTGCGGCCGCGCAGTTTCCGGGTCCTGCACCACCTGCTCGTCAACCACGGCCGGCTGGTGACCCGTGACGAACTCATGCAGGCGGTATGGGGCGACACCGTGGTCACCGAAGGCTCGCTCACCCAGTGCATCATCGACATACGGCGTGCCATCGGCGACACGGACCAGCAGATGATCCGCACCGTACCGAGAGAGGGTTACGTATTCGACCTGCCGGTCACCGAATCGCCGCCCGGCGCGCCCGGGACCGGGGCAGCGGCGCGCAAGCGAACGATGTTGCCGGCGATGCTGGCATTGGCCGCAATCATCGCCGTGGCTGCCGTGCTGGTCTGGCGCCTGGCGGACCACGGCAGCGGCGGCGTCGATACGTCGGGGCCTCCGCCGGCGAAGAGCATCGCCGTGCTTCCCTTCGCCGACATGGGCCCCGACGGCGACCGGCAGTACTTCGCCGACGGGCTGTCCGAGGAGATCCTGAACCGGCTCGCCCAGGTACGGGAACTGAAGGTCATCGCCCGCACCTCCTCTTTCTCCCTGAGAGACAGGCCGGATCTCGACGCAGTTGCCATCGGCCGGCTGCTGAACGTGTCCTACCTCCTCGAAGGCAGCGTCCGGCACTCCGGGGACCGCCTCCGGGTGACCGCTCAGCTGATCGAGACCGGCGGCGGCACGCATCTCTGGTCCGAGTCTTACGATGGCGGGCCCGGCGACGCGCTCGAGGTGCAGGCGCGGATCGCCGGGTCGGTTGCCGGCGCGATGCGGGTCGCGCTGGACGAGTCGGATGGCGTGGAGCCGCCAAGGCAGCCGCTGCCCGCCGCCTATGATGCGTACGCGCGCGCTCACCATCTGCATGCCCGGCGCAAAGCCGGCGACCTGCAACGTGCGAAGAAACTCTATCTGGAGGCGATAAGGCTGGATCCGGGTTACGCCAAGCCGTGGGCCGGTCTCGCCGGCCTCTACATGCTGGACCTGTTCGATCGCGAGGAGGATTACGACACCGTGCTGGAACTCATGGGCAACGCGGCCCGGACCGGGGTCAGCCTGGACCCGACTCTGGCCGAGGCGCACGCCCGACTCGGCCGGTTCCATGCGCTCTCCGGCAACCAGGAGCTGGCCATGCAGCACCTGGAGCGAGCTCGGGAACTGAATCCGAACAGTTCACTGGTCATCGGGCTGCAGGCGGGCCGGGCCGGCTTGCAGGGCCGTTACGAGGAGGCCCTGGCTTTGCAGCGCCGGGCGGTCGAAGTCGACCCGCTGAGCCATGTCAATCGACACAACATGGTGGGCTTTCTGCTGTTTGCCGGTCGCTACGACGAGGCGGAAGCGGAGCTGGCCGAGCTGGCCGCGCTGCACGGCGACGATGCCGCCGACCCGACCCAACGCTTCCGGATCTACCTGTTGCAGGGGCGCCTCGACGAGGCGCGCGCCGTCCTCGGAAGCGTACTGTCAGGCGCTCAGGAGCGCCAATCCAGGGCGTTGCTCCATGGCGCCGCCGGCGAGTTGGCAGAGGCCGAGGCCGCCATGCAGGAGTTGAGGGAGCAGGAGACGTCCGAAGCCGCGTTGCTGCTCGCCGAGGTCCACGCCTATCGCGGCGAGCCCGGCCCGGCCCTGCGCTGGCTGGAGACCAGTTACCGGCGCCTCGGCCCGGCACCCACCGCAAGCGCGCTCGCACGCTGGTATCTCGATGCGCGCCTCTCGCCGTTCCTGCAAGAGCTGCGCCACGAGCCCGCCGCGCGGCCGTACCTGGTCGACAGCATCTGACTGTCGTTAGCCCTTGAGCTGCAGCATGTAGAAGTGCGCGCCCTGGTCGTCCTGCACGACGGTCAGACGCCCGACCGGGATCTCGAACGGATCGGCATGGACGGTGCCGCCGAGATCCTTCACCTTCGCGACGCAGGCATCGACGTCGTCCACCGCGAAATATACGCTCCAGTGGGACGGCATATCCCCCCACTGCTCGTTCATCTGCAGTAAGCCGCCGTTGGTCTGGTCCCCGTTGCAGATCAGGTAATAGGTGGTCGGCGCATCGTCATTGAGCGTGTAATCCCAGCCGAAGACGCCATGGTAGAACTCCCTTGCGCCGTCGATGTCGCGGACGGCGAGTTCATTCCAGCAGAATGAACCGGGCTCGTTGCATTTGGCGGCTCCCTTGTGCCCCAGCGGCTGCCAGAGACTGAGCGCGGCGCCCTCCCGATCCGTGATCACCGCCATGTGACCGGCGTCGAAAACCTGCATCGGCGGCATGACGATCTTGCCGCCGTGCTCCTCGACGCGGCCGACGGACTCCTCCACGTCAGCGACCGTGACATAGCTCGACCACACGCCGGGCACGCCCTGCTGCTGCATCTCGTCGGGCATCCGGCCGAGGCCTGCGACCTCGTCCCCGTCGTGCCTGAACATGACGTAGGGCGGACCGCCCTGGGTGTCCTGCTCCTCCGCGGTCCAGTCGAACAGCGATCCGTAGAAACTCTTCGCTTTCGCGACGTCTTTCGCCATCAGATCGACCCAGCTGAAGGTGCCGGGCGGGTAGGAATCGAAGCGTGTCATGACACAAGGCCTCCTGGAGTCAGCGGGCGTTCGCAGCCCGAGCTGACTCGAGTTCAGCCTGGGCCTCATCGTGTCTTCCGAGACGCGTCAGAATCTCGGCGAGCGCAGTGTGGGCGGCTGCGCTGGGACTGTGTTCGATTAACGCGCGATAGGTAGCAGCGGCGTCCTCCAGCTTCCCGTCCCGCACGAAGACGGCAGCCAGCTGTTCGTACGCTCTCGAAGCCGCGGGGTCCAGAGCGATCGCCGCGCGCAGATTGGCGACACTCTCATCGAGCCTGTCCTGTCGGAACAGCACCATGCCCATGGCAATGTGCGCCTGAGCGGAGGGATCGCTCTCCAATACGATGCGCAGGTGCTCCTCAGCCCCTGCCAATTCGCCGATGCCGGCAAGCGCGCCCGCCAGATTGTAGTGCGCCGCATTGAAATCGGGCTCGAGCGCTGTGGCCTCCCGATACGCGTCGATGGCCTCTTCGAGGAGCCCCTGACGCGCCAGCACGAAGCCGAGATCATTGTAGATGGCCGGCTGTGGCTCGATGGCCAGCGATTCCCGGTAATGCGCCTCGGCCAGCTCGAACTCGCCGATATCGACCGCAGCGAGCGCCATGTTGTTATGAGCCTTCCAGTGCTGCGGATCGACCGCCAGCGCGCGCTCCAGCACCGGGACCGCCTCCTCGCTCCTGCCCATCTGGAACAGCGAGAAGCCGGTGGCGTTCAGGAGCTCCACGTTGTCGGGTTCGATCTCGAGACCGCGACGATACGTCCTGACCGCAGCTGCGTAATTGCCGGTGCGCTCGTTCGCCATTCCGGCACGCAGGAAGGAATAGGCGTCGAGGAACCGTTCCCTGATCTCGGCGATGGCATCGGCAGGCAGCGGCACGAACTCCGGAATATTGGCGGCCCCGTAAGTACCCGTGAAGCGGTCCAGTACCACCGGTGGGGTGGATTCGCCCTGCTCGTCGATGTGCGTGAGAAAGAGCTGGGTATAGGGGGTATTCGCTTTCGAAGAGAACACCAGCCAGCGCCCGTTCGAGGAGAAGCTGTGCCAGGAATTCATGCGCGGCGTATTCGCGCGCAGCCGACGAGCTTCGCCCCCGGCCGCCGGGATGATGAACAGCTCGCTGTCCGGCATCAGCAGCATGTAGTTCTCCGCCTGGGTGAACACGATCCACTTGCCGTCGGGCGAGAACTCGGCGAAGAAATTGCTCCTGCCGTTGTGCGAAGCGCCCTCTATGGGTTCCGCCTTGCCACCACGTCCTTCATTGAACGGCACCCGGTACAGGTCGAACTTGAACGGTTCCTTGTCCTCGATGAACTCCGGGACGTCGTGCTCGTCCAGGAGAACGCCGCTGGCACGCTCGATCGCCTCCTTCCTGTAGGCCCGGGTGCGGGCAAAGACGATCCACTTGCCGTCCGGGCTCCAGGTCGGATTGCTCTGCACGTACTCGGGGTCGTCTGCGCCCGCAAGCGGCGTATACGTGCCGGTTTCGGTGTCGTAGACAACTAGTATGCCCTTGATCGGGAAGAACAGCTGCGAGAATTCGATCCCCGGTGTCGCCACGAACACCGCCCTGTCCTTTACCGTACTGACGACGTAGCGGCCGTCCGGAGAAACCTGGGAGAGAAGGCCGAAGGTGGCCTCGCCGTCCTCTCGCTTGTAATCACTCCAGGTTATGATCTTCTCGTCGTTCAGGACCATCTCCCGGTCTACCGGCAGGATCGCGTAACCGCCCTTGTCGTTGCCGTAGTCGACGTCGAGGCCCAGCACGCCGCCGTCACCGGAAAAGGAATGGCAGTTGCCGCATACCGGCAGATCCTCGAGTACGACGGGCGGCTGCTCCACGGAGCCGACGGAGCCGTAGCGCCAGCGTATCCGCGACGGGTCCTGGACTGCCTCGATGAAGGGCAGTGGGACTTCGCGATAGAAGATCGAATCGCCTACCGGATGGACGGAGGTACGGATTCGGATGCCGGCTGCCGATACAACCGTACCCTGTGCATCCATGCCGACGACTGCCAGCTCCGCATCGTTATCGCTGGATCGCCGTTTGATCTCCGCCCAGTCTTCCTCCGCCGGCCGCCAGCGCGTGTCCGCCGACGCAAAACCCAGCGCCTCTTCCTGATCGCCGAAGCGAAGCAGGACACGCCAGCGGGTAACGCCTTCGGTTTGGTCACTCCAGACCACCGCGGGTGCGGCGATGTCGGGGGGGAAGAGCGTTTCGTCGAGGGGGTAGTCGATCGCCAGGCGACCGGCGGGTGCCTCGGGGAATGCGACGGCGGCAGCATCGACGCCACGCTGACAGGCCGAGAGCGTCAGCAGCACGGCCAGCAATCCGACCCGGGCACAGCCGGTGCGAATCGGCCGAGACCCGGAAACCCGCAGGCGCCGATGGCCGGCCGGCTCGGGATTCATCGAAGCACTACCTGTGGAATCCTTTGCAAGTGATGGGGCAGTGCTCACGGGAAGCTCTTTTCGTGACCGGCTGAAATCAGTGTGGTTGATCGTTTTTTTCAAGTCAATTCAGTGGCCGTGCGTGAGGCGCGAGCCCGGTCTTCTTAGACAATTCTCCCTATCGGTGTACAATCTTTGCAGGGCTCTGCCGACTCGCCTTGATGCTGGCAGCGGCCGTATGTCCTCGGGGGAGAAAAACGATGATAAAGAACCAATTGAGCGCCGTCCTGGGCGTTGCCCTTCTGACAACCGCTCTCTCGGCGCAGGCGGCAGTGCACCGCGTGTATCCCGGAGAGTCCATACAGGGGGCCATCGACGTCGCGGCGCCGGGCGACACGATCCTCGTCGAACCGGGTGTCTACCAGAACGAGAATACGGGACCCGACGACAAGTACGGCCTGCACATTACCACTCCCAACCTGCGCCTCATCGGCAAGGTCAGGAAAGGCCGGGGCGACGCCGGCAAGGTGATCGTGCGCTACAAGGACGACGGCGACGGCAACAACCGGACCGGCCAGCAGACGGGCATTTACGCAGCACCCGCGGGCTGCGATTACGACTGGAATGTCGAGCAATGCGAGGAAGTGCTGGGCCCGGGTTTCGAACACCTCAAGGGCTTCTACATCCGCGGCTTCACCGTCGAAGGTTTTCCGGTGAACGGTATTCAGACCCGCTGGGTGGACGATTTCGAGTTCGTCAGGAACGAATCGGTCAACAACCTGAACAACGGTATTTATCCGACCCTGTCCGCCAACGGACTGGTGCGGAACAACGTCTCCTACGGCTCGCTCGATACGGCCATGTGGGTGGCCGGCTCCGAGAACGTCCGCGTCATCGGCAACGAGCTGTTCGGCAGCGTAATCGGCTTCGAAATCACCGTCTCGAACAATGTCGAGGTGACACAGAACCGGATTTACGACAACACCGTAGGGGTGGGTCTGTTCCATCCCAACGGCGCCGGTAACCCGCCGCTGCCCGAGATGAGGAACTGGGTGATCGAGCACAACGATATATTCGCCAACAATCGGCCGAACGAGGCGCCGCCAGGCTCCTTCCAGGCCGACCTCCCCTCCGGGGCCGGTGTACTGGTACTGGGCGTGAGTGACCACGTGATCGGCAAGAACAAGATCGAGGATAACGACTACGTGGGTATCGCCGTCCTGGGATGGTGTTCCGCCCTCTTCGGCACCCCTCGCCAATGTACTCCCCAGAATCTGGGAGATCTGCGGGGTCCGCCGCAGGCCGACAACAACCGGATCGAGCAGAATTACGTGAGCGGCAACGGCAGTGGCGCAAACCCGCCGATCCCGTTCCTGGCGGAAGACATCGTCTACTTCCACATCGCGGACCAGAATCCGGAATTTGCTTTCTTCGAGCCGTCGGGTACCGGCAACTGCTTCGAGAAGAACAAGCCCGACGACTACACGTTCTTCTCCTCCCAGTGGGACGGAGAGCTACCGACCGACGGGTGTTAGCGCGACCGGAGCCGGACCGACACGGATGACACGCATGGCCGCGCAAGCGGCCATGCCGTTTCCGAGCGCCGTCCCGGACTTCTGACTCATGGCATCATCCCGAATCGTCGCGGCGGGAGTCGAAGGCCAGCGCTGCCTCGTAGACATACGCCGTGTAGACGGCCGCGAGGCCCGGGAGTTCTTCTTCAGCTGCCAGCCTTCTTCCGCCGGCAGCGCAGAGCCCGAGGCGCAGGCGGGGGCCGTCTATCACACCATTCTCGAGACCCTCGGTGCCGAAGGAACGAACTACGGCGCCGTGGTTTCAGAATGGTTGTTCCTCAGGAATGCGCGAGCGGATCTGCACGCCTGCCGTAGCGCGCGTCATCGGGTGCTGAAGGCGAACGGCAGCCCGGACCATCAACCGGCGATCACCTGCGTGGAACAACCCCCTCTGGACGCAGACGCCGCCCTCGCAATTCTGGTTCATGCCGTTATTCCGAAAACGGGCGGGCAACACGCCGGCCCCGGCAGGACACTGGTGCCCGCTACGGCTTGCACATGCCCCGAGTGCTCGCGTTCGCGCGGTTATCTCTTTCCCGTCGGCGCGGAGCACCGACTGCAGACCGGCAACCTCTACGGCCACGGCGCCGATGCCTATCGGCAGACGCATTCGCTTTTCGAGCTTGCGGAGGATCTGCTGCAACAGGCCGGAATGGCTTTCAGCGACGTCACACGCACCTGGATCTACCTGAGCGAGATGGATCGTGACTATGCGGATCTGAATCGTGCGCGGCGCGAGTTCTTCCGGTCCCGCCGCATCGACCCCTCACCCGCGAGCACGGGCATCGGCGCCGGACTGGCGGCGCCGGCACACGATATCTCGCTGGCCTTCTCCGCCTTGCAGGCTGACGCCCTGCCCCCACGGGTCGTGATGACCACGCCGACCCTGAACGAAGCTCCCGTCTATGGGGCGGATTTTTCGCGCGGAATGCGCATCGAGGACTCGAACAAGACGGCGCTGCTGGTGTCAGGCACCGCGAGCCTGGACGAGACGGGCGCGACGGCACACGTGGGTGACTTCGATGCGCAGGCCGATCGCATGCTCGTCAACGTGGCTGCGCTTCTCGAGGGTCAGGGCGCGACGTTCGGCGATATCGTCTCGGCGATCACCTACGTGAAAGACCCCGCCAATGCCGACCGTCTGAGGGAGAAGTTCCGCGAGGCCGGTTTCGGGGGCTTTCCCAATGTGCTGGTCCAGGCCGCCGTCTGCCGCGACGAACTGCTGTGCGAGACAGAAGTGCTCGCGGTGCTGCCTGGCCGCCGCTAACCCCTGACCATGTAGGAGGGGCTTCAGCCCCGATTCGCCATCCGATTCGTTATGCAATTCGTTATCGGGCCTGAAGGCCCTCCTACGGTGGTAATGTCCGTACGTTCTTATTCCTTCAGGATGACGGAGTCGGCCAGTTAGCCCGCCTTCGCCTCGGCCATGGCATGAACGTCTGCCGCGGCAAGCCGCTCACCGCCGATGGCCCAATCGCCGCCCTCGAATTCCTTGATTCGCACCCAGGTGACCGGCCGCATCGCCTCGCCCTCGACCTCAACCATGGCGGCGGTCACCTTCTCGATCATCTGCTCCTTCTGCCGGGCAGTGAACACATCCTTTATCACGTCGATCGTTACCAGTGGCATGGCTTCATCCTCCGGATTGCAGTTTCGTCTTCAGGTGTTCGATCACTTCGCCCATCTGATCGCTCGGGCTGAACTCGATGGCCTCGTAATCTTCATCGACCCAGACCGTGTGCCCGGGCGGCCAGTAGTAGACCTCGCCGGCGCGCACGACCTCTTCGTGCCCGTCCGCGTAGCGCACGTGGATGGAGCCCTTGAGCACCGTGCCCCAATGCGGACACTGGCACAGGTTCTGCGGCATGCCCTCCAGCAGTGGAGTGGCATCCGCTCCCTTGGGGAAACGTATGCGCGCCACGTTGAGGTCTCCCCAATCCTGGGCCTGGATACAGACGCCGCCTGCTTCCAGGCGCGTCTGCAGTTCGGCATGTGAGTGCTTCATCGTCGTCTTCTCCCTTTCGATGCGGCGGAATCGCTGCGGCATGTGCCTTTTTTACCGTGCGTGGCCTCACGGTGCTTGGAGGCGGCATGGAGATCTCGTGGAGATTTGCGGACAGACGGCCGGCCGCTGCCTTATGCTGGACGGCATGATCTACCGGTTTGATCGATTCGAGCTCGATATCGACAAGGCCGAACTACGCGCCGACGGCCGCCCCCGGCCTGTGGAACCGCAGGTATTCGCACTGATCGCTCTTCTGGTGGAACACGGTGACCGGCTGGTGTCACGGGACGAGATCCTCGAGAGGCTGTGGGACCGGCGCGTGGTGACCGACTCGACCCTCGGCAGCCGGATCAAGTCGGCCCGCAAGGCGCTGGGCGACGACGGCAGGACGCAGCGGTTCATCAGGACGATCCACGGGCGCGGCCTCCGTTTCGTGGCCGATGTCGAGATGGAGCGGCATCCGCCCGCCCTGTGGGCAGGTGCCGGCTCCGGCGCTGAGTCCGCGACGGCGGCGTCGGCCGACGGTACGGCCCCGGCGGCAAGGCCGTCGATCGCTGTACTACCGTTTCGCGTTATCGGCGAAGCCGGTGCCTGCGCGACCATGGCCGCGACTATCGCCGAGGGCCTGCCTCACGAGCTGATCGCGGAACTGGCGCGTCTGCGCTGGCTGTTCGTGATCGCCCGCGGCTCGTCGTTCCGTCTTGGCGGCGGCGACATGGACCCCGGCGAAGCGGGCCGGCTGCTCGGCGTGCGCTACTGCCTCACCGGAGCCGTCGAGGTCGCGGGCCAGCGCCTGGTGGTAACCACCGAATTGATCGATACGCGAGATCACGATGTCGTCTGGGCGGAACGCTACAGCGGGTTCGTCGACGACGTGCACTCGGTGCGCGCAGAGATTCGGGCCCGGATTCTGACCTCGCTGGAGATACAGATTCCCCTGCACGAGGCTGCGGCGGCGCGCCTGCAGGCGACCGCGAATCTGGATTCCTGGTCGGCCTACCATCTCGGGCTGCAGCATATGTATCGCTTCAACCGCAGAGACAATGCGAGCGCGGCGGAGCTCTTCTCCCATGCGATCGCGCGCGATCCGGAATTCGCCCGCGCGCATGCCGGTCTGTCTTTCGTGCATTTCCAGTCGGCGTTCCTGCGACAGACCGACGACATCCACGGCGAGATCGCGCAGGCCCGGGCTTACGCTCAGCGCGCCGTAGATATCGATCCGCTGGACCCCTTCGCGAATTTCACTATGGGCCGCAGTTTCTGGCTGGAGGCGGATCTCGAGCGCGCGGCGACGTGGCTCGAACGGGCCACGACACTCAGCCCGAACTATGCTCAGGGAATCTATGCCCACGCCTGGACGGAGACGATGTCCGGAGACAGCGCCAGAGCCCGGGAGGAAGTCGATCTCGCAATGACGCTGAGCCCGCTCGATCCGTTGTATTACGCGATGCTGGGAACGCGCGGCTTCATCCATATGGCGCGGAACGAGTACGACGAGGCAGCCCGGTGGGCGGACCGCGCTGCACGGTCGCCGGGCGCGCACGTGCTCATCGCCATGATCGCCGCGGCTGCCCGGGAAATGGCAGGCGACGAAGTGCAGGCGAAGAAGTGGGCAGCCAATGTCCGCGCGCGCGATCCGTCGCTGACGCGCCACGACTTTTTCCGCTCGTTCCCGCTCCAGCAGGAGGCGATGAATTCGAGGATCTCGGCAGCGCTGGAGAAGCTGGGTTTTTGAGTCCGGCCGGCACGCTGAAAAAAAAGGCCGCCCCGGAATCCGGGACGGCCTTCTCGTTTAGAAGCCTGGCGGTGACCTACTCTCACATGGGGAGACCCCACACTACCATCGGCGCTGGGCGTTTTCACTTCTGAGTTCGGGATGGGATCAGGTGGTTCCCGCTCGCTATTGCCGCCAGGCAAACCGGTATGAATCTGGCACCGTAGGAGCGGCTTCAGCCGCGACTGCAATCGGGCCTGAAGGCCCTCCTACATGCATGCCGGATTCCATGTTGAATTAACAATCTGGAAAGTTTTGACGTCAGAGTGTCGCTTAGCGTCGCGAAAACGCTTTGGTGTTATATGGCCAAGCCTCACGAGCAATTAGTACTGGTTAGCTTCATCCATTACTGAACTTCCACACCCAGCCTATCAACCTCGTAGTCTTCGAGGGCTCTTCAGGGACCTCGAGGGTCCAGGGAAACCTAATCTTGAAGGGGGCTTCCCGCTTAGATGCTTTCAGCGGTTATCCCGTCCGCACATAGCTACCCGGCAGTGCCACTGGCGTGACAACCGGAACACCAGAGGTGCGTCCACTCCGGTCCTCTCGTACTAGGAGCAGCTCTTCTCAAGTTTCCAACGCCCACGGCAGATAGGGACCGAACTGTCTCACGACGTTCTAAACCCAGCTCGCGTACCACTTTAAATGGCGAACAGCCATACCCTTGGGACCTGCTACAGCCCCAGGATGTGATGAGCCGACATCGAGGTGCCAAACTCCTCCGTCGATGTGGACTCTTGGGAGGAATCAGCCTGTTATCCCCGGAGTACCTTTTATCCGTTGAGCGATGGCCCTTCCATACAGAACCACCGGATCACTAAGACCTGCTTTCGCACCTGCTCGACTTGTCTGTCTCGCAGTCAAGCACCCTTTTGCCTTTATACGCAACGTGCGATGTCCGACCGCACTGAGGGTACCTTTGTACTCCTCCGTTACTCTTTGGGAGGAGACCGCCCCAGTCAAACTACCCACCATACACTGTTCCCGACCCGGATAACGGGCCTGGGTTAGAACTTCAAACATGCCAGGGTGGTATTTCAAGGTTGGCTCCACGCAGACTGGCGTCCACGCTTCAAAGCCTCCCACCTATCCTACACAAGCAGGTTCAAAATTCAGTGTAAAGCTGTAGTAAAGGTTCACGGGGTCTTTCCGTCTAGCCGCGGGTACACTGCATCTTCACAGCGATTTCAATTTCACTGAGTCTCGGGTGGAGACAGTGTGGCCATCGTTACGCCATTCGTGCAGGTCGGAACTTACCCGACAAGGAATTTCGCTACCTTAGGACCGTTATAGTTACGGCCGCCGTTTACCGGGGCTTCGATCAAGAGCTTCGCTTACGCTAACCCCATCAATTAACCTTCCGGCACCGGGCAGGCGTCACACCCTATACTTCCTCTTTCGAGTTTGCAGAGTGCTGTGTTTTTAATAAACAGTCGCAGCCACCTGGTCACTGCGACCCCCACCAGCTCAGAGAGCAAGTCTCATCACCAACAGGGGCGTACCTTCTCCCGAAGTTACGGTACCAATTTGCCTAGTTCCTTCACCCGAGTTCTCTCAAGCGCCTTAGGATTCTCTCCTCACCCACCTGTGTCGGTTTACGGTACGGTCAGCTGTTACCTGAAGCTTAGAGGCTTTTCCTGGAAGCATGGCATCAATCACTTCGCTCCACATAGGGAGCTCGTCATCACATCTCGGAATTGTGTCCCCGGATTTGCCTAAGGACACTTCCTACATGCTTAAACCGGCAACCAACAGCCGGCTGACCTAGCCTTCTCCGTCCCCCCATCGCAGTAACAGTCGGTTCAGGAATTTTAACCTGATTCCCATCGACTACACCTTTCGGTCTCGCCTTAGGGGCCGACTCACCCTGCGCCGATTAGCGTTGCGCAGGAAACCTTGGGTTTTCGGCGTGCGGGTTTTTCACCCGCATTATCGTTACTCATGTCAGCATTCGCACTTCTGATACCTCCAGCATGCCTCGCGACACACCTTCACAGGCTTACAGAACGCTCCTCTACCACGCATGCAAGCATGCGTCCGCAGCTTCGGTGTACAGCTTGAGCCCCGTTAAATCTTCCGCGCGGGCCGACTAGACCAGTGAGCTATTACGCTTTCTTTAAAGGGTGGCTGCTTCTAAGCCAACCTCCTGGCTGTCTTCGCCTTCCCACATCGTTTCCCACTTAGCTGTAACTTGGGGACCTTAGCTGGCGGTCTGGGTTGTTTCCCTCTCCACGACGGACGTTAGCACCCGCCGTGTGTCTCCCGTGATTGCACTTCCTGGTATTCGGAGTTTGCATCGGTTTGGTAAGCCGGGATGGCCCCCTAGCCGAAACAGTGCTCTACCCCCAGGAGTGAGACACGAGGCGCTACCTAAATAGCTTTCGAGGAGAACCAGCTATCTCCGAGCTTGATTAGCCTTTCACTCCTATCCACAGCTCATCCGATAATTTTTCAACATTACCCGGTTCGGGCCTCCAGCAGGTATTACCCTACCTTCACCCTGGCCATGGATAGATCGCCCGGTTTCGGGTCTGCTCCCAGCGACTGAATCGCCCTGTTCGGACTCGGTTTCCCTACGCCTCCCCTAGGTGGTTAAGCTTGCCACTGAAAACAACTCGCTGACCCATTATACAAAAGGTACGCCGTCACCCCCGAAGGGGCTCCGACTGCTTGTACGCACACGGTTTCAGGTTCTATTTCACTCCCCTCTCCGGGGTTCTTTTCGCCTTTCCCTCACGGTACTGGTTCACTATCGGTCGGTAGGGAGTATTTAGCCTTGGAGGATGGTCCCCCCATGTTCAGACAAGGTTTCTCGTGCCCCGTCCTACTCTTCGTTACCCCCTTGTATCACCTTTCGCATACAGGGCTATCACCTTCTATGGCCGACCTTTCCAGATCGTTCCGCTAGGATCCACAAGTTGATGGTAACTGGGCTGTTCCCCGTTCGCTCGCCGCTACTGAGGGAATCTCGGTTGATTTCTCTTCCTCTGGTTACTTAGATGTTTCAGTTCACCAGGTTCGCTTCCTGCACCTATGTATTCAGTACAGGATACTCCGCAAGCGGAGTGGGTTTCCCCATTCGGACATCCCCGGGTCAAAGCTAGTTTGTCAGCTCGCCGAGGCTTATCGCAGACTACCACGTCCTTCATCGCCTCCTACCGCCTAGGCATCCACCGTGTGCGCTTAGTCGCTTGACCATATAACCCAAAACGTTCTCCGGGCGGGGCCTCACCTGCTCCATCACCTTTTGCAAAGCAGAGCGGGCTCGACCCCAGGCTCGTCTGACAGGCGGTAGAAGATTACCGGTCTGCCTCAGAGCCGTGTCCTTGCGACGCGAATGCGACACTCTAAAAAACTGAGTCCGAAGACTCAGCCTAGACGTCAAAACTTATCCAGATTGTTAAAGAGCAAAAACATCAAAAGAAAGCTCTGATGCTTTCGTTTGGTGTCTTCGTACAGGCAACAGGGCCACCGGTTGGATGGTGGAGCCAGGCGGGATCGAACCGCCGACCTCCTGCGTGCAAAGCAGGCGCTCTCCCAGCTGAGCTATGGCCCCTATTCGAATTCATGAATCGGGGCTGAAGCCCCTCCCACAGACCGGAATCGGGCCTGAAGGCCCTCCTACATGCATATCCGACGTGGAGATGGTGGGTCTGGGAAGATTTGAACTTCCGACCTCACCCTTATCAGGGGTGCGCTCTAACCAACTGAGCTACAGACCCGGAGTCCACGAAGCGCCCGGGCTCTCTCGAGCGAGGTCGGACAGCAGTCCAGGCCTGTTGCCTATTCAATCAGGTAACTTGTATGGGAGCTCGCGCCTTCCTTTGCGGTTGCGCTTTACTCTTAAAGGAGGTGATCCAGCCGCACGTTCCCGTACGGCTACCTTGTTACGACTTCACCCCAGTCATTGGCCACACCGTGGTAAGCGCCCTCCCGAGGGTTAGGCTACCTACTTCTGGTGCAACCAACTTCCATGGTGTGACGGGCGGTGTGTACAAGACCCGGGAACGTATTCACCGCGACATTCTGATTCGCGATTACTAGCGATTCCGACTTCACGGAGTCGAGTTGCAGACTCCGATCCGGACTACGACGCGCTTTAAGGGATTAGCTGACCATTGCTGGCTCGCGACCCTCTGTACGCGCCATTGTAGCACGTGTGTAGCCCTGCCCATAAGGGCCATGATGACTTGACGTCGTCCCCACCTTCCTCCGGTTTGTCACCGGCGGTCTCCCTAGAGTTCCCACCCGAAGTGCTGGCAACTAGGGACAAGGGTTGCGCTCGTTGCGGGACTTAACCCAACATCTCACGACACGAGCTGACGACAGCCATGCAGCACCTGTCACTCGGTTCCCGAAGGCACCAAGTCATCTCTGACAAGTTCCGAGGATGTCAAGGGCAGGTAAGGTTCTTCGCGTTGCATCGAATTAAACCACATGCTCCACCGCTTGTGCGGGTCCCCGTCAATTCCTTTGAGTTTTACCGTTGCCGGCGTACTCCCCAGGCGGAGAACTTAATGCGTTAACTGCGACACCGAAGGGCAAATCCCCCCGACATCTAGTTCTCATCGTTTACGGCGTGGACTACCAGGGTATCTAATCCTGTTTGCTACCCACGCTTTCGCGCCTCAGTGTCAGTGTTGGGCCAGGAAGTCGCCTTCGCCACTGGTGTTCCTTCCGATATCTACGCATTTCACCGCTACACCGGAAATTCCACTTCCCTCTCCCACACTCTAGTTAAGCAGTATCGAATGCAATTCCCAGGTTAAGCCCGGGGCTTTCACATTTGACTTACCCAACCACCTACGCGCGCTTTACGCCCAGTAATTCCGATTAACGCTTGCACCCTCCGTATTACCGCGGCTGCTGGCACGGAGTTAGCCGGTGCTTCTTCTGTAGGTTACGTCAAGACCGGTCGGTTATTAGCCGCCGGCTTTTCTTCGCTACTGAAAGTGCTTTACAACCCGCAGGCCTTCTTCACACACGCGGCATTGCTGGATCAGGCTTCCGCCCATTGTCCAATATTCCCCACTGCTGCCTCCCGTAGGAGTCTGGGCCGTGTCTCAGTCCCAGTGTGGCTGATCGTCCTCTCAGACCAGCTACGGATCGTCGCCTTGGTGAGCCTTTACCTCACCAACAAGCTAATCCGACTTAGGCTCATCCAATAGCGCGAGGTCCGAAGATCCCCCGCTTTCCCCCGTAGGGCGTATGCGGTATTAATCCGAGTTTCCCCGGGCTATCCCCCACTACTGGGCAGATTCCTAAGTATTACTCACCCGTCCGCCACTCGACGCCTGGGAGCAAGCTCCCATCGTTTCCGTTCGACTTGCATGTGTTAGGCATGCCGCCAGCGTTCAATCTGAGCCAGGATCAAACTCTTCAGTTTAAACATTGAAGTTTGAAGAATGAGATTCCCAAGCTCTAAATCACATTGACTTAGGTTTGGTTCGCTCACTCTGGTTTTCGCTTCCGAAAATTCCAGCGCGAGCGCCCACACAAATTACCTGATTGTATTGTTAAAGAGCGATTCCCCGGAATCCGGGGCAGACCCACAATTATACAGGCAGGCCGGGGTTGGTCAACAGTCCAAGCTGCCTGCATCACTGCTTTTTCGGGGTCTCCTGCCGGCGACGCGGCCGTCAGGGAGGGCGCATTATAGCGACGATCCCGCCCCCGTCAACACCCGACTGCAAATTCTTTTCGGCGCGGGCCGGGAAGCCGCCGGAACAGCCTCCACGGAGACCCTTCCGACCACAGTATTAGACCGTCCCCGGGGGGCGGCGTTCCGGCGCGCGGACGCTTGCCGAGCCGGGGCGCTTCTGGCTGAATGCCGCCATGCAAAAAGACGCGGATCGGCCCGCCGGGGCCCTCGTCTGGGACCTGCCCCTGCGGCTGTTCCACGGGCTGCTGGTACTGGCGCTGGCCGGCAGCTGGATCACCCACGAGCTCGGCGTAGCGTACATGGACTGGCACATGCGGCTCGGCTACCTGGTGATCGGGCTGCTCGTGTTCCGGCTCCTGTGGGGCTTCCTGGGGCCGCGCCACGCGCGCTTCGGGGATTTCCTGCGCGGCCCCGGCGCCGTCGTGGCCTACGTCAGGGACTGGCTGGCCGGGCGGGCGCGGGCGAGCGGGGGGCACAATCCGCTGGGCGGCTGGTCGGTGCTGGCGCTGCTGGCCGTGGTGGCCGTGCAGGCGGTGACGGGGTTGTTCAATACCGACGACGTGCTGACCAGCGGTCCCTGGCACGGCGCCGTGTCCGACGACCTGGCCGACACGCTGTCCTGGCTGCACGCCGCGAACTTCAACCTGCTGCTCGCGCTGGCGGCCCTGCACGTCGCCGCCGTGCTCGCCTACTGGCTCAGGCTGCGCATCGACCTGGTCACGGCCATGATCACCGGCCGCAAGCGGGGTGCCGATCCGGCGGCGGGAATCGCCGGCCACCGGCTCCTGCTGGCGCTGGTCCTGGCCGCACTCGCCGCCGGCACGGTGTGGCTGATCGTGGACCTGGCGCCGGAGCCGGCGGCCGCAGACTTTCTGTTCTGAGTACCCTGTTCCGAGCCTCTCCCCTTGCGGGGCTCGGGCGTCAGTCCTCGCGGAAGCGGTCGTGGCAGTCCTTGCAGGCCTGCCCCATCTCCATGAACGCCGTTCTGAACGCGCCGAAATCTCCGCCGGCCGCCGCCGTCTCCAGGGCGGCGCTCTTCTCGCGGATCGCCGCCGCGAGTTCCAGGAATTCTCCCTTCTCCTCCCAGATCACGTCCTTCGCCTCGGTGGGCAGATCGTAACCGCGCGTATCGGCGGCGAAGGCGTCGGGGATCATCGACACCAGCGCGGCGATGCGGCTTGCGTGCTTCTCCGCCCTCTCCGCGTCGAAGGGAATCTCCTCCTTGGCCATACCGGCCAGGGGCCCGACGTTCCAGCCCACCAGACTGAACAGCGAATGGCGCACCTCATAGGCCTTTTCGGCCTGCTCCGTATCCATGGCGAGCGCGCCGCCCGCGGCCAGCGCGGCCAGCGCGGCCAGACAGAGGACGATTTTCCCGAACTGCATCGTTCTCTCCTTGCAAAGATCACCCGGGAGCGGCTGTGCCGTCCCTTCCATTCCCCCGATTTCCGGTATCAGGTCAGCGTGACCCGCGCGAAGCGGCGCTTGCCGACCTGGCAGACGTGGGTATTGCCGGCCTCGAGCTCCAGGTCCCGGTCCTCGATGCGATTGCCGTCCACCCGCACGGCACCCTGGCCGATCATGCGGAACGCCTCCGAGTTGCTGGAGACCAGGCCCGCCGAGCGCAGCACCCGGGCGATGCCGAGCCGGCCGTCTTCGGTGGCCACGTCGACCGCCGGCATGTCCTCGGGCATGTCGCCCTTGCGGAAGCGGGCGATAAAGGTCTCCTGCGCCGCCTCGCCCGCGCCGGCACCGTGGAACCGGTCCACGATCTCGCGGCCCAGTTCGAACTTCACGTCCCGGGGATTGCGGCCGTCGGCGACGGCCTCGTGCAGCGCGCGGATCTCGCCCAGCGCCCGGAAACTCAGGAGCTCGAAGTAACGCCACATGAGGTCGTCGGAGATCGACATGAGCTTGCCGAACATCTCGTCCGGCGGTTCCGTGATGCCCACGTAATTGTTCAGCGACTTCGACATCTTCTCCACGCCGCCCAGACCTTCCAGCAGCGGCATGGTGAATACGACCTGGGGCGCCTGGCCGTAGTCCTGCTGCAGCTGACGGCCGACCAGCAGGTTGAATTTCTGGTCCGTCCCGCCCAGCTCCACGTCGGCCTTCAGCGCCACGGAGTCGTAGCCCTGCACCAGCGGATAGAGGAACTCGTGGATGGCGATCGCCTGGCCGCCGGTATAGCGCTTGTGGAAATCGTCGCGCTCGAGCATGCGCGCGACCGTGTGGTGCGACGCCAGCCGGATCATGTCGGCGGCGGTCATCTCGCCCATCCAGCGGGAGTTGAATTCGATACGGGTGCGCCCGGGGTCGAGGATCTTGAAGATCTGCGCCTCGTAGGTGCGCGCATTCTCGCGCACGTCGTCCTCGCTGAGCGGCGGGCGGGTGGCGTTCTTGCCCGAGG
This sequence comes from Lentisalinibacter salinarum, assembly GCF_040706555.1. NCBI lineage: Bacteria > Pseudomonadati > Pseudomonadota > Gammaproteobacteria > Woeseiales > Woeseiaceae > Lentisalinibacter > Lentisalinibacter salinarum. The sequence continues at coordinate 625,751 of NZ_JAPDRH010000001.1, read as the reverse complement.
GGTCGCCGATCATGCCGGTGAAGTCGCCGATCAGGAACACGACCTCGTGCCCGAACTCCTGAAACTGGCGCATCTTGTTGATCAGCACCGTGTGGCCGATGTGCAGGTCCGGCGCCGTCGGGTCGAAGCCGGCCTTGACCACCAGCGGCCGGCCCTCGGCCAGTTTCGCGCGCAGCGCACTCTCCGGCAGCACCTCCTCGGCGCCCCGGGTCAGTTCCTCGAGCTGTTGTTCGGCGGGAATCTGGTTCATGGCTCCTGTCGCCAGTGCTGTCGCCCGGTAGCCGTAGCCCGGGTCGAGATCCGCGGCGCGCGCGCCGCGCTGCGAATCTTGCCCGACGCGGGGGCGAATCACAAAGGGTCCTGCGAGCCGGACCCGGCCGCCGGCCCGCCGCGACTGCATCGGCATCTGAAAAAGCCCGTTTAACGGCCTGATTTGCTACCGCTTTCTTTGACTCGATTATGTCTTCTGGCTACATTAGCGGCTGCCCCACACCGGAGAGCCGCCTTGCACCGTCCTGTGAGCCCGATCAGGCACGATTACAAGCAAAAGCTCGCGCACAGTAACCGGGCTCCGAGGCGCCTTTCGTGGTTTGCCGTCGGTCTCGGACTGCCGCTGGCTGTCGTGGCCCTGCTGGCCGGGCTGCGGGATGCCGGCGGCACCGCCGAGCAGATCACCCCCGACATGATGGAGCGCGAGATCGCCGCCTCGCTCAGCATTCCGGCGCCGCCCGTGCAGCGCCGCAGCGAATCACTGGCGGAGCTGCTGGCGCCGAGCGCTCCCGCCGAGGCCGCGGAGATCGTGCCGTACACGCCACTCACGCTGGAAGTGGCCCGCGGCGACACCCTGGACCGCCTGTTCCGCCGCCACTCGCTCAGCATCGCAGACCTGGCCCGCGTCACCAGCCTGAAGGAGGCGAAGGACCCGCTGCGCCTGATCCGCCCCGGGGACAAGCTGGAGATCCGCCACAGCGACGGCCGTCTGCGGCGCCTGTACAAGGAGCTGGATCTCACCTCCGCGCTGGTGGTGGAGGCCAAAGGCGAAGGCTTCGAGGCCTCGATCGTCGAGCGCCCGATCGAGGTGCGGGAGAAGATGGCTCACGGTGTCATAGAGACCTCGCTGTTCGAGGCCGCGATGGACGCCGGCATCTCCGACAACGTCATCATGAACCTGGCCGGCATCTTCGCGTGGGACATCGATTTCGTGCTCGACATCCGCAAGGGCGACGAGTTCTACATCCTCTACGAGGAAATCTGGCAGGACGGCGAGTTCGTCAGCAACGGCGAGATCGTGGCCGCCGAGTTCGTGAACCGGGGCAATAGCTTCCAGGCCCTGCGCTTCGTCAATCCGGAAGGGGACAGCGACTACTACACGCCGGAAGGGCGTAGCGTGCGCAAGGCCTTCATCCGGGCGCCGGTGGACTTCGCCTACATCAGCTCCAATTTCAACCCGAACCGCCGCCACCCCGTGCTGAACACCATCCGCGCCCACCGGGGCGTGGACTACGCGGCGCCCACGGGCACGCCCATCAAGGCGGCCGGCGACGGCAAGGTCACCTTCCGCGGCCGCAAGGGCGGCTACGGCAACACGGTGATCCTGCAGCACGGCGGCAACATCACCACGCTGTACGCGCACATGTCGCGCTTCCATTCCCGCGCGAAACCGGGCAGCCGCGTGAAGCAGGGCCAGATCATCGGCTACGTCGGCGCCACGGGCATGGTCACCGGCGCCCACCTGCATTACGAGTACCGGGTGAACGGGGTGCACCGCAATCCCCGCACCGTGGAGCTGCCCGAGGCCGAGCCCATCCGCGAGGCCTGGCGCGGCGAATTCATGGCGGCCGCGGAGCCGCTGCTGGAACGCCTGAACCGCTACCGGACGACGCGCCTGGCCTCGCTGCAGTGAGCCTGGCCGGCGCCCTCGCGCCACGGGACGGCTGATCCCCTGACCCGATGAGCGAACTCTTCCTCGGCCTGATCTCCGGCACCAGCATGGACGGCGTGGACGCCGTCATCGTCGCCTTCCCCGAGCGGGGCCGGCGCGGCTGCGAGCTGGTAGCCACGGCCTGCTATCCGTACGCCGACGATCTGCGCCGCACGCTGGAACGGGCGGTGGCCGATCCGGCCTCCTGCAACCTCGATACGCTCGGCCGGCTGGACGTGCAGGTGGGCGGTGCGTTCGCCGCCGCCGCGCTGCGCCTGCTGGCCGGAGCCGGAGTCGAGGCTGCCGACATCCGCGCCATCGGCAGCCACGGCCAGACGCTGCGCCACCGGCCGGACGCCGACACGCCGTTCACGCTGCAGATCGGCGACCCCAACGTCATCGTCGCCCGCACCGGCATCACCACCGTGGCGGATTTCCGACGCCGGGACATCGCGCTGGGCGGCGAGGCGGCACCCCTGGCGCCGGCCTTCCACGGCTGGCTGTTCGGCGACGGCGCGCCGGCGGCCGTGGTCAACATCGGCGGCATCGCCAACCTCACGCTGGTGGACGGCGACGTGCGCGCGGGCTTCGACAGCGGCCCCGGCAACACGCTCATGGACGGCTGGATCCGGCGCCACCGGGGCGAGGCCTGCGACCGGGACGGGGCCTGGGCAAGGCAGGGCACGGTGTCTCCCCTGCTGCTCGAGGCCTGCCTGGACGACCCCTATTTCGCCGCGCCGCCACCGAAGTCCACCGGTCGGGAGTATTTCAATGCCGATTGGCTCGACGCCCGGCTGGAAGCCCTGCCGGAACAGCCGCCGCCCGTCGACGTACAGGCCACCCTGGCCGAACTCACCGCCGTCACCGTCGCCCGTGCCGTGGGCGAACAGGCATCGGGGGTGAGCCGGGTGCTGGTGTGCGGCGGCGGCGCGCACAACGGCTTCCTCATGCAACGGCTGGCGGAACTGTGCGCTCCTGCGGACGTCATGAGCACGGCGGCCGCGGGACTCGACCCGGACTGGGTGGAGGCCGCCGCCTTCGCCTGGCTGGCCCGGGAGACGCTGGCCGGGCGCCCCGGCAACCGCCCCCGGGTCACCGGGGCGCAGACCGCAGCCATCCTCGGCGGCATCTACCTGGCCGAGGGCGGAGCCGCCTCCTCCGGCTGAACGCCCCGCTGCTATACTGATCGGCCGCCCCTTGCCCCGAAGGACCACGGCCGTGGATACCGAGAACCTGAGCCTGCCGGACTACTACATCAACCGCGAGCTCAGCCTGCTCGAATTCAACAAACGGGTGCTCGCCCAGGCGCTGGACACCACGACGCCGCTGCTCGAGCGCCTGCGCTTCCTCTGCATCTCCTGCACCAACCTGGACGAGTTCTTCGAGATCCGCGTGGCCGGACTGAAGCAACGCGAGGAACTCGGCTCGGCGCCGCCGGGGCCGGACCGCATGACGCCGCGGGAGACCCTGGCGGCGATACGGAGCGAGGCCGCCGAACTCGTGGAGCGCCAGTACCGGCTGCTCAACGACGATCTCATGCCGGCGCTGGCGGAGAACGGCGTGCACTTCATCCGGCGCGACGAGTGGACCGACGGCCAGCGAGACTGGCTGCACGCCTATTTCCACGATCAGGTGCTGCCCGTGCTCACGCCGTTGACGCTGGACCCAGCGCGTCCTTTCCCCCGCATCCTGAACAAGAGCCTGAACTTCATCGTGGCGCTGAAGGGCAAGGACGTCTTCGGCCGACGCCGCCATCGGGGGCTGGTGCAGGCGCCCCGCTCACTGCCCCGGCTGATCCCGCTGCCGCCGGAGTTCGGCGAGCCGGGCGAGGAGAGCTTCGTGTTCCTGTCGTCGGTGATCCACAGTTTCGTGGACGAACTGTTCCCCGGCATGAAGGTGGACGGCTGCTTCCAGTTCCGGGTGACCCGCAACAGCGACCTGTACGTGGACGACGAGGAGGTGGACGACCTGGTGCGGGCGCTGGAAGGCGAGCTGGCCGCCAGCCGCTACGGCGCCGCCGTGCGCCTGGAGGTGGCGAGCGAATGCCCGGACGAACTCAGCACCTTCCTGCTGGACCACTTCGAACTGGACGCCGAGGACCTGTATCCGGTGGACGGCCCCGTCAACCTCAATCGCCTGCTGCGCGTCTGCGACCTGTCCGGGCGCGACGACCTGAAGTTCCGGCCCTTTACGCCGGGGCTGCCCGTCGGCCTGGTGGCGGCGGAGACGGTCTTCGACGCGGTCGACGCCAAAGACGTGCTGCTGCACCACCCGTTCCAGGCTTTCACGCCCGTGATCGACTTCATCGCCCAGGCCGCCGCCGATCCGGACGTACTGGCCATCAAGCAGACGCTGTACCGCAGCGGCCCCACGTCGCCCATCGTGGACCACCTGGTGGCTGCCGCCCGGGCGGGCAAGGAAGTGACGGTGGTCATCGAGCTGATGGCCCGCTTCGACGAGGCCGCGAACATCTCGCTGGCGAGCCGGCTGCAGGAGGCCGGCGCCCACGTCGTCTACGGCGTGGTCGGCTACAAGACCCACGCCAAGATGGCGCTGGTGGTCAGGCGTCACGGCGAGGAGCTGCGCCGCTATGTGCACCTCGGCACCGGCAACTACCACCCGCAGACCACCCGGGTGTACACGGACTACGGCCTCCTGTCGGCGGACCAGTCGCTGGGCCGGGACGTGCACGAGGTCTTCATGCAGCTCACCAGCCTCACCGAGATCCGCGGCCTGAAGCGCATGACCACGGCGCCGTTCAGCCTGCACGAGCGTGTGCTGGAGCTCATCGAGGCGGAAACCGCGGCCGCGGGTCGGGGCAAGCCCGCGCGGATCATCGTCAAGGTGAACGCGCTGATCGAGCCGCAGGTGATCCAGGCCCTGTACCGGGCCTCACAGGCCGGCGTCGAGATCGACCTGATCGTGCGCGGCATCTGCTCGCTGCGGCCGGGGCTGCCGGGCGCGTCCGAGAACATCCGGGTGCGTTCCATCGTCGGCCGCTTCCTGGAGCACTCGCGGGTGTATTACTTCCTGAACGGCGGCGACGAACTGATCTACTGCGCCAGCGCGGACTGGATGGAGCGCAACTTCTTCAACCGGGTCGAGACCTGCTTCCCGCTCACGCGCAAATCCCACCGCAACCAGGTCAAGGCCGACCTGGAACTCTATCTCGAGGACAACACCGACGCCTGGGAACTCGCCGCCGACGGCAGTTATCACCGCCTCTCGCCCGGGCCGGACGCCAGCGCGCACTCGGCGCAGGGCGCGCTGCTTCAGCGGCTCGCGGAGACCTGCTGACCGGAGAAGTCCACCTCCAGCCGATAACCGGTGGGTTTCAGATACTGGATCTCACGGTCGAGATCGGCCAGCGTCAGCGGGTTGTTGTCCAGCCAGCCCTCGGGGAAGGACAGGGCGAGCGATCTCTTGCCGACCACCACACGGGTATCCAGCGGCAGATCCGCCGAACGGCTGCGGTTCAGGAGCACGGCCAGGCGCAGCAGCAGGGCCAGGCGCCACACCCGCTTGCGCTTCTTCTCCGGCAGCCGGTCGAGGCGGTCCTGGTCGGGGCGCTTGCGCTGCGAGCCGATCAGACAGGCCAGCACCTGCTGCTCCAGGCGCGGGAAGCCGGGCAGGTCCGCGTGCTCCACGATGTAGGCGCCATGCTGGTGGAAGTTGTGGTGGGAGATATCGAGGCCGATCTCGTGCAGCCGCGCCGCCCATTCCAGCAGCTTCGCGTCCAGCGGGTCGGTGAGCTTCCACGGCTTAGCCACCTGGGCGAGCAGCCGCCCGGCCATGAGCGCCGCCCGCTCCGACTGGTCCGGGTCGACGTGGTAGCGCTCGACCAGGGCCTGAACGGTGCGCTCGCGGGCATCGGCGTGCTGCAGCCGGCCGACCAGGTCGTAGAGCAGACCCTCCCGCAGCGAGCCGTCGGAGATATTCATGCGCTCAATGCCGAGCGAGGCGAATATCTCGGCCAGGATGGACAGACCGCCGGCCCAGACCTGCGCGCGACGCTGGTTCAGTCCGGGCAGGTCGAGCCGGTCGATGCGTCCCTGCACGATCATGCGCTCGATCAGCTCCTCGACGTTGCCGAGCGTGAGGCCTTCCGGCTGCAGAATGCCCAGCTCCCGGGCCACCGCCTCGGCTGAGCGGACGGTGCCCGAGGCGCCGATGGCCTCCTGCCAGCCGTGCTTGCGGAAGAACGCCTTGACCGGCCTGAGCTTCAGCTGCGCCGCCGTGCGGGCGCGGTCGAAGGCCTTGCGGGTGAGCTTGCCGTCGGGGAAATAGCGTTCGGTCTTGCCGACGCAGCCCATGGACAGGCTCTCCAGTGCCTCCGGCTGCTCGCCCCGCCCCAGTATCAGCTCGGTGCTGCCGCCGCCGATATCGACGACGAGCCGACGGCCCTCGATCGGCGGCAGGCTGTGCGCCACGCCCAGATAAATTAGCCGGGCCTCCTCGATGCCCGAGATGATCTCGATGGGCTGACCGAGGGCGGCCTCCGCCTCCGCCAGGAAGCCGGCCTCGCGGCGGGCCCGGCGCAGGGTATTGGTGCCGGCGGCGCGCACGTTGGAGGCATCCACGTCGCGCAGCCGCTCGCCGAAGCGGCTCAGGCACTCCAGCGCCCTGGCCTTGCTGCTCACCGTCAGCCCGGTCTTCGGCGACAGGCCCTCGGCCAGCCGCACCGTCTCGCGCAGGCGATCCAGGATGGTGAGCTGGCCGTGGCGCAGCGTGGCCACGATCATGTGAAAACTGTTGGAGCCCAGATCGACAGCGGCTATGACGCTGTCGTACGAGTGATCGTCGTTCTGGTCGGTATTGGAGACGATGCCGGTCTCCCCTGCTTCCCGCCGGCGGCCGCCGCTCAGGCGGCGTCAGACTGTCAGACGGAGAACGACGACCCGCAGCCGCAGGTGGTCTGGGCGTTCGGATTGCGGATGATGAACTGGGCGCCTTCCAGGTCTTCCTTGTAGTCGATCTCGGCGCCCATGAGGTACTGCACGCTCATCGGGTCCACCAGCAGCGTCACGCCCTGGTTCTCCACCTGGGTGTCGCCCTCTTCCAATTTCTCGTCGAACGTGAATCCGTACTGGAAGCCGGAGCAGCCCCCGCCGGAGACGAACACGCGCAGCATGAGATCCGGATTGTCTTCCTCACGGATCAGCTCGCCCACCTTCTGCGCGGCCGCGTCGGTGAACACCAGCGGCGGCGGCGGCATCTCGTTGGCTTCAGGTGTCGTCGTCGTCGTGTTTTCCATGGTTCTGCTTCCCCGGGCCCGCACACGGGCCCTGTCTGCCGGTCTCTGCCTGTCGATTCCTATTTGGCGCCCGTGGCGATCTTGGGCGCCGGCATCTTCGCGGTGTCGCCGGTCTTGCTGCCCCGGTCGTCCTCGTCGGCGGTCTGGCCCGCACGCTTTTCCGTGCCGTGCACCAGCTTGCCGTTGATCTCCGCGCCGATGGCCATCTCGATCAGATTGTAATACACATTACCGATGACCCGCGCCGTGGGCCCGAGTTCCACCCGCTCGCTGGCGGCGAGGTCACCGCGCACCGTGCCCTTCAGCACCACGTGGGGCACGGTCACGTTGCCCTCGATGGTCCCGTTCTCGCTGATGCTGAGCGCCGAATCACTCTCGGAATCGGCGCTGACGTTGCCCTGGACGGTGCCGTCCACGTGGCAGCCGCCCTCGAAGTGCAGGTCCCCCTGCACCCGTGAATTCGGGCCGACGAGCGTGTCGATGGTCGTGTGGCGCTTGTTCTTACGTCCAAACATGGCTTACTCCGTGAAGGCTGCTCATCCCGGGCTCGTCGACCAGGGAAAACTCTGCTTGATGCCCGAGTTGCCGCTGCCGCTCGGCATCAGTTCGACGTTGACGCGGTCCGGCTCGAATCCTTCCGGCAATACCAGCTCCCGCTCGAAATCCTGGAAATACCGGAACGAAAAAGCCCAGCGCGCGTCGTCGTCCCCGGCGGCGAGCTGGCCGAACGGGATGGTGACGGCCTCGCCGCCGCGCGCCCCGTCCACCGAGAGGCGCACCGTCCCCGACACGCGCTGGTGATGCTGTTTCACCTGGACGAGCACCAGTCGCAGACGATAGCGGGACTCCTCCGCGCCGCGCAATACCTGGAAGTCCTGCACCCGCAGGCCGCTGCTGGAGTCCGCCGGCGATATGATGCCGCGGTAGAACGCGATGGCCTCACGCTGTTCCTGGATCTTGTCCTGCAGCGAGCGGAAACCCTCGTCGATGGCCTTGTATGCCTCCTGGTCCGTCTTGCGCAGCGTCTCCAGCTTGATGATCTCCTCGCGCAGCACCGCCCCCTCTTCCTCCAGCGCCGCAATGCGCCCGGTCAGGTCGTTCCGCTCGCGGGCGGCCTCAAGGCGGTTGTAGCCCGCGTGCAGGCGGCCCGCCTCGTACACCAGGTAGCCGGCGCCGAGGATAGCCGCGAGAGCGACGGCGGCGAGCACACGGCTGCGGATCGGAGAGGCGTTCGGCATAGGGTCCGGGGTCGGGGGATTCTGTCAAAACGGGGGGCTATGGTACGCGGCAGCCGCCGCCCCCGGAAGTGCGGTATGTCACGGATCGGCCACGCACCGGCCCTCCGGCGGCGCTGTATCCGGCGGGCGGCGGCGATGCGCTCGAGGCGACACCCTCAGGGCGTGAACCCGGCCCGGCGCAGGTCCTTGGTGAACACCGCCCGCCAGCGGTGCGGCCACCAGCGCGGCTGCGGCGGCGGCCCCTCCGGGAACAGGTGAGTGGCCAGTTCGAACAGGGCCCGGGCATAGACCCGGCGCTTGAAGTAGATGACCTCGTTCACCGGCCGCCAGTAATCCACCCAGCGCCAGCGATCGAATTCGGGCGTGTGGCTCAGATCGAGGCGCAGCCGCTCCTCCGCGGAGACGAAGCGCAGCAGGAACCAGCGTTGCTTCTGGCCGATGCAGACGGGATTGTCGCCCTGGCCGCGGCGGCGCACGTAGCGCTCCGGCAGCCGGTAGGGGATCCAGTCCCGGGTGGCGCCCAGCACCTGCACGTCGTGGCGCTCGAGGCCGAGCTCCTCGTACAGTTCGCGGAACATCGCCTCCTCCGCGCTCTCGCCGCTGTCGATGCCGCCCTGCGGGAATTGCCAGCCCTTGCGCCCGGCGCGGCCGGCCAGCAGCAGACGATCGGCCTCGTTCGCCAGTATGATGCCGACGTTCGCGCGGAAGCCGTGCTCGTCGATATTGTCGGAATTCATGGAAAACCTCTTGCCCGTCATTCTTCCACAATCGCGAATACCGGACCAGCGACCGGAAGCGTCATGACCCTGGCGCAGAAGCTGCTGCTGCCCGGCCTGCTCCTGCTGGCGCTCGCCTGTCTCGGGGCCGCGCTGGCGACGGGCAGCGAATCGCTGCCGCTGGCGCGGATCGCGGAGATCCTGGCCGGCGGCGGCAGCCCCGGCGAACGGGACCTGGTGCTGGAGCTGCGCCTGCCCCGCGCGCTGTCCGCCTTCGCCGTGGGCGGGCTGCTCGCGCTGGCCGGCGTGCTGATGCAGGTGCTGCTGCGCAACCCCCTCGCCGACCCCTACATCCTCGGCACCTCCGGCGGCGCCGCCGTCGGGGCGCTGGCCGCCCTGTCCGTGGGGCTGGCGCCCTGGGCCGTGGACGCCGGCGCCTTCACCGGCGCCCTCGTCGCGATGCTGGTCGTGTTCCTGGTGGCCCACGGCAGCGGCAGCTGGACCCCGGCACGGCTGCTGCTCACCGGGGTGGTACTGGCTTCGGGGCTCTCCGCGGTCATCGGCCTGCTGCTCACGCTGACGCCGGAACAGGGCATCCACGGCATGCTGTTCTGGCTGATGGGCGACTTCTCCTTCGCCCACGCGCCGGCACCCCTGCTGGTGGTGCTGGCCGTCGGCACCGCGCTGGCGCTGGCAGCCGCGCGGGAGCTGAACGTGCTGGCCCGGGGCGAGACCATGGCCGCCATCCTGGGCCAGCGGGTCGCCCTGGTGCAGGCCGCAATCTTCGTCGGCGCGGCCCTGCTCACCGCCGTCGCCGTCACCGCGGCGGGGACCATCGGCTTCGTGGGTCTCGTGGTGCCGCACATGATCCGGCTGGTGACCGGCAGCGAACATCGTCGCGTGATACCGGCCGCCGCCATCGCCGGCGGCTGCCTGCTGGTGGTGGCCGACACGCTGGCGCGCACGGCCATGGCGCCCCGTCAGCTGCCGGTGGGCACGCTCACGGCGCTGCTGGGCGTGCCACTGTTTCTCGCGCTGATGTGGCGCCAGCGGCGCTAGGCTCCTGCGCGGCCGGGAACACCACCATGTGGTCGGTCTCGATGCGGATGCCGATCATCTCGCCGACCGCGTGGTCGTGATGGCTCGGCACGGCCGATAGCAGCCGACTGCCGTCGGCCGTGCTGAGTTCGTAGAGGAACTGCGGCCCGCGGAAACGCCGGCTCACCACCCGGGCCTTCATGGCGCTCTCGTCGTCGTGCACGACGTCGTCCGGGCGCAGCAGCAGCTCCACCGCGGTGCCGGCGGGCAGCGCCTCGGTCATGCGTCCGGTCGCGGTCGCCACCGGGGTCTCCACCCTGTCCGGTCCGCGCACCACGCCGGGCAGCCAGACACCCTGGCCGACGAAACCGGCCACGAATCGGTCCGCCGGCCGGTGATAGATGTTGTAGGCCGTATCCCACTGCAGCAGGCGCCCGGCGGTGAGCACGCCGACGTCGTCGGCCACGGAGAACGCGTCCTGGTGGTCGTGGGTGACGATGAGCGCCGTGGTGCCGACGGACTTCAGGATGTCGCGCACCTCGGCGGCGAGACGCTCGCGCAGGCCGGCATCGAGGTTGGAGAAGGGCTCGTCCATCAGCAGCAGGCCGGGCTCCGGCGCCAGTGCCCGCGCCAGGGCGACGCGCTGCTGCTGGCCGCCGGACAGCTCGTGGGGATAGCGGCCCTCCAGCCCCGGCAGCCCGACCAGTTCGAGCATCTCGCGCACGCGGTCCCGCTGGCGGGAACCGCCCCGCGCGCCCAGGCCGAAGGCCACGTTGCCGGCGACGTCCAGGTGCGGCATCAGGGCGTAGTCCTGGAACACCATCCCGATGCGCCGGCGCTCCGGCGGCACGTGCACGCCCGGCCCCGAGAGCTCCCGGCCGGCCGCCATGATGCGCCCGCCGGCGGGCCGCTCGAAGCCGGCGATGCAGCGCAGCACGGTGGTTTTGCCGCAGCCGGACGGCCCGAGCAGGCAGCCGATGCGGCCGCGTCCCAGCACCAGGTCGACGCCCTCCAGCACGGGCTGGTCGCCGTAGGCATGACTCAGTTGTTCGATCGTGAGCATTCAGCCGCTCCGACGGTTCAGCAGCAGCACGGGGATCAGGCCGACCAGCACGATGGACAGGGCGGAGACCGAGGCGCGTTCCCAGTGCCCTTCCGAGGTGAGCTGGAACACGCGGACGCTGAGGGTATCCCAGCCGAACGGGCGGGTCATCAGCGTGATCGGCAGCTCTTTCATGACGTCGACGAAAACGAGCAGGGCGGCGGTCGCGATGCCGGTGCCGAGGATCGGCACGTGGACCCGACCGAGGAGCCTCAGCCCGGCCACCCCCATGCCTCGGGCGGCGTCGTCGAGGCTGGGGCGTATGCGCTGCATGGCGCTCTCCACCGGCCCGTGGCCCACGGCCAGGAAGCGGGCCGCATAGGCGAGCAGCATGGTCACCACCGTGCCGGTCAGCACCACGGGGGCGACGCCGGCGCCGAGCAGCGCGCGGGCCGCGGCGGTGATGCCGTCGCCGAGCCCGACGACGGCCACGAAGAAACCGACCGCCAGGACCGCGCCCGGGATGGCGTAGCCCAGGGTGGCGGCCCGCGCGAAGCCGGCGGCGAGCGGTCCCGGCCGCATGCGCACGGCGTAGGCCAGCAACAGCGCCAGGGTAACGATCACGAGGGCCGCCGCCAGGCCCAGGAAGACGCTGCGGCCGGCGAAGGCGAGATAGCGGGGATCGAACTCGGCCGCGAAGGTCTGCACCGTCCAGGCGACGAGCTGCAGCACCGGTAGCGCAAACGCCACCAGGAAGACCAGGCTGCAGTAACCCGTGGCCAGCCAGGCGGCGCGGGGCGCGAGCTGCAGCCGGCGGCGGCCGCCGCCGCTGCCCACGGATTCGAAGCGGGCGCGGCCGCGGAAGCGGCGCTCGGTGACCACCGCCACCGCCACCAGCAGCACGAGCACGCTGGCGAGCTGCAGCGCCGCGTCCAGCGAGAACAGGGAGAACCAGGCCTGGTATATGGCCGTGGTGAAGGTGTCGTAGTTGAAAACGCTCACCGTGCCGAAATCCGCCAGGGTCTCCATCGCCACGAGCGCCACGCCGGCGGCAATCCAGGGCCGCGCCATGGGCAGCGCCACCCGCCGGAAGCCCTGGGCCGGCGTCATTCCCACCGACTGGGCCACCTCCAGCCCGCGCACCCCCTGGGTGGCGAAGGCATGGCGGGCGATCAGGTAGACGTAGGGGAACAGCGCGAGCGTCAGCGTCAGGATGCTGGCCCCGCGGGCGCCGAGCCCGGGCAGCCCCGCCCCTTCGCCGAAGGCGCCGCGCAGCGCCGTCTGCACGGTGCCCGTGTATTCGAACAGGCCGGCGAGAGCGAAGGCGAGCACGTAGCCGGGCACCGCCAGCGGCAGCAGCAGGGCCCAGTTGAAGAAGCGCCGGCCCGGGAACTCGCAGGCGGCGGTCAGCCAGGCGAGGCTGGCGCCGATGAGCGCAGTGAGCGCGGAGACGGAGAGCACGAGCCAGAGGGTGTTCACCAGCACCCGCGGCAGCACGTGCTCGGCCAGGTGGGCCCAGATCGTCTGGTCGGGCGAGAACAGCGACGCGACGGCGACGGCCAGCGGCGTGGCCGTCATCGCCGCGATGAGACCCGCGACGACGATCCAGCCGCGGCCGCCCGCGGCGGGCCGCCGGTCAGCGCTCAACGATAGCCGGCCCGGTCCATCAGCTTGACCGCGGCCGCCTGCAACTCGCCGGCCTGCGCCACCGGCATGTCGCTGGCCTCGAACTCGCCCCACGCGGCGACCAGCGGATCGGCGGGCACGTCCGGGTTGGCGGGGAACTCGAGGTTCAGGCCCGCGAACATCTCCTGCGCCGCCGGCGAGGACAGCCACTCGAGCAGGGCGACGGCCGCCTGCGGGCGTGGCGCATGCTTCGTCACACCGCCGCCGGAGACGTTGATGTGCACGCCGCCGGTCTCGCCGGACGGCCAGTGCAGCGCCATTGCCAGATCCGCGCCGCGCTCCTTCTGCAGCCGGCCGAAGTAGTAAGTGTTGACGACGCCCACGTCACACTGGCCGGCCAGGATGGCCTCCATGAGCTTGGTGTCGTTGGAGAAGACGTCCGTGGCCAGGTTGTCCACCCAGCCGCGCACGATCTCCTCGGTGCGCTCCTCGCCGTGGCGGGCGATGAGCATGGCGACCAGCGACTGGTTGTAGACCTTCTTCGACGTCCGCAGGCAGAGCCGGCCCCGCCAGTCGTCGTCTGCGAGGTCGGCATAACCCGCCAGGGACTGCGGGTCCACCCGCTCCGTGGAGTACACGATGGTGCGCGCCCGGACCGAGAGCGCGAACCAGCGGTTCTGCGGGTCCTGCAGATGATCCGGGACATTCTGCTCGAGGACCTGCGACTCGACCGGGCGCAGCACGCCCTGCTCGGCCGCGTACCAGAGGTTGCCCGCGTCCACCGTCAGCAGCACGTCGGCGTCGGTATTCTCGCCCTCCGCCAGCAGCCGCTGGATGAGCGGCTGTTCCTTGTCGGTGGTGTAGGCCACCTCCACGCCGGTCTCCTCCGTGTAACGGTCGAAGATGGGCTTGATGAGGTGCTCGGCCCGCGCCGAGTAGACCACCACCCTGTCCGCCTGGACAGGCGCCGGGCCCGCCGCCTGGTCCGCCGCGGCCGATTCCGGCTCGCCGCCGCCGCAGGCCGCTGCCAGCACAGCGCCGGTGATGATGCATGCGGTGGTCCTGAGCCGTTCCGTGAAATTCATGAAAACACTCCGTTCTTGCCCTGAGGTTGATACCCGGTTGCCGAAGACAGTTGTCATCGAACACATCAATTGATAATGGTTCTCATTATCACAGACAGCGGCCCTCAGGTCACGGGGCGGCCGCCGGACCGGGCTCAGCCCGCCGCGGCCACCCGGTCGCGGCCGGCGGACTTGGCCTCGTAGAGCGCGACGTCGGCCCGCGCGAGCAGGCTCTCCGCCAGCGTCTTCAGATCTTCGTCCGCCCGCGAGGGGGTCACCGTGGCGAGCCCCGCCGAGATGGTCAGCTCGAGCGCCGTGCCGTCGGCGAGCGCGACGGGCCGCTCGGCCACCGCGGCGCGCAGGCGCTCCGCCAGGCTGCGCCCGGCCACGGCGTCGGTGTCGGGCAGCAGCAGCACGAACTCCTCGCCGCCGTAGCGGGCGGCGACGTCGCTCGCCCTGATACGGGACTCGATGCGCTGGGCCACCTCCGTCAGCACGAGGTCGCCGGCCAGGTGGCCGTGACTGTCGTTCACCCGCTTGAAGTGATCGATGTCGATCAGGAGCAGCGTGAGCGGCGAGCCGTCCCGGCGAGACCGCGCCAGCTCCTCGCGCAGCCGGGTCTGCAGATAACGCCGGTTGTGCCAGCCGGTCAGAACGTCCGTGATGCCGCTGCGCAGCAGCCGGGCGCGGTTCACCGCATTCTCGAGCGCGAACGAGGCGATGACACCGAGATGGCCGAGGAACTCCGTGCCGTGGCTGCGGGTGTAGCGGCCGGGATCGGCGCTGCCGAAATTCAGGCTGCCCATCAGCCGGCCCTGCCGCTCCAGCGGGATCAGCGCGATGCTGGCCGGCGCCGTGCCGCGGCCGAAGATGAGCTGATGGTCCGCCGCGCTGTAGGGTCCGAGCCAGGGCCCGCGCAGCGTCGTGTAGTGAGGCGCGATGCCGGTGAGCGCATCGACCAGTACCACGTCCGCCAATTCCTCCGGGCTGGTACCCGCCGCGATCAGCAGATGGCGCACCTCGTGGTCGGGGTCGCACAGCAGCACCGAAACGTGAGGCAGGTCGAAGCTCTGCCGCAGCCCGCGGGTGAGACGCAGGAACAGCTCCGGCAGATTCTCCGCGTTCAGCAGCGCGAGCTCCCGCTCGCGGGAACGGCGCAGTATGGCCTCGTTGTTGGCCGCCTCTTCGGTCATACGGGCCAGCTGCCCGCGCAGGCGGCGGAGTTCATCCTCCGGGCTGCTCACGGTTACCTCCATCGGGCATCGACCGGCTGGCGAGGTATTCGCGTCCCCGGCGCATGAGGCGTACGAATCCCGCCTCGTCGCCGGAGCGCACCAGCTCGCGGATACGCTCCGCCGACTGGCACAGCGCGTCCAGCGGCTCGAGCCCGAACTCGTTCAGGCGCTGGATCTCGAAATAGAGATTGGGGTTGTCCTCCGCCACCCGGGCCGAGACGTCGAGCTGGGCGTCGAAAGTGGTACTGGACATGGTCGAGAGCCGGGGCGCCGCCTCGCCGCTCTCCGCCAGCGCCGTGAAGAATGCGATATTCAGGGCGTGCGACAGACCCAGCACGTAGGCGATGAGCCGGTCGTGATCCTCCAGGTCCATGTCGATGCGCTCGGCCATGGTGGCGGCGAACAGCCCCCGGGCCTCGGCCGTGGCCTCCGGCACGCCGACGTCGCAGAAGATCACGTGACGCCCTGAGAGCAGGCGGGTATCCGGCCCGAACATGGGATGCAGGGAGGTGACCCGGCAACCGGCGCGCGCCAGCGCCTGCAACGGCTCTTTCAGCGGGCTCTTAAGCGAGCCGACGTCGAAGATCAGGCCCGGGGGCTCGAGCTCGGCCAGCCCGGCCAGGATCTCCGCGCTGCGCGCGAGCGGGGCGGCCACCGCGATAATGTCGTAGTCCGTGCCGGCCTCGCGCCAGTCCGCGTAGTAGTCCACTGGCAGATCGGTGGGACCGGGGTCGGCGATCGTGACGTCGAAGCCCTGGGAGGCGAAGAAGCCGACGAGCCAGCCGCCCATCTTGCCCGAGCCGCCGATCACCAGCACCCGGCGGCCGTCGCCGCGGCCCTCCGCGGTGACCCGTGCCTGCTCCTGGTGGGTGAGCGACGAGCGGATCAGCAGGGTCAGCAGCGACTCCGCCAGGGCCGGGTCCACACCCAGCTCCTCGGCCTGGCGGCGGCCCATGTCGATCACTTCCTTCTCGCGCCGGAAGTCGCGCGTGGCGCGACCGGTGGTCAACTTGCTGCGGCCGATCTCGTCGACGATGCGCTGCCTCTCCGCAACCCGCTCCATCAGTTCCCGGTCCACGGCGGATAGCCGCGCACGCAATTCGTCAAGATCCATTATCTGCCCGCAATCTGCAAGAACCCCGCCTTTGTACTAAGCCGGGCAGCGGCGGGCAACAAAAAAAGGCCCGCGCGTGGCGGGCCGAAGCGGTGCAGCAGCAGTGAGGCAGCAGTTACGAATGCAACCGGTGCGGCAGCCGGCGGGTCAGTCCCGGCCGCGGCCGCGCCGTCGATGGTCGTCGTTACCGCGCCCGCGACGATGCTCGTCGCTGTGGCCGCGCCGGCGCTCGTGCTTCTTGTCGCGGCCATGATCACGACGATGGTCGTGGCGGCGGTCGTGGCGACGGTCGTCCCAGTCGCGGCGGTCACGGTAGTCCCGGTAGTAGCGACGGTCACGATAGTCACGATGGTCGTCGTACTGACGATAGTAGCGCCGGTACCAGTCCCGGTAGTGGCGACGGTCGTGCGCCCAGCGGCGTTTGCGGTGATCGTAGTACCGGTCGTAGTAGTACTGACGCCGCAGGTCACGATACCAGCGGCGCCCATCGCGGGGGTCGTAGCCGAAGAAGAAGCCGTCCCGGTCCCGGTAGAAGAAACCGAAATCGCTCGTGCGGTGGACCGGCAACCGGTCGTGCGCGACGCGATGCGGCTTCTCGACCTGCCAGGCGGCATCGACTGCCGTGCCGGGCTGGTTCACGCCTCCGGCGCCGGCCGGACCCGCGAGCGCGAGGCCTGCGGCGAGCGCCGCAACGCCTGCGAAACGGGTAAGGATCCTGCTTTCCATGATGCGCCTCCTTTGCGGCGGGTTCGGGCACAGTTTCGACCAGACGGCATGAACGGGCCCTGAACGCGGGGCGTCCGCGGCCAGTGGCGGCTGCACCGCTATCGTGCGACTATTCGGCCATCCCCGTTTTCCGATTCCCTGCAGTAAATAGACGATAAATACACCGGGAGAAGTGGCGATGAAGACCCGCGCAGCCGTGGCCTGGGAAGCAGGCAAACCCCTCGAGATCGAGACCATCGACCTGGCCGGCCCGAAGGACGGCGAGGTATTGCTGAGGAACGTCGCCACCGGGGTCTGCCACACCGACGCCTACACGCTGTCGGGCGCCGACCCGGAGGGTCTTTTCCCCGCCATCCTCGGGCACGAGGGCGGCGCCGTCGTGGAAGAGATCGGTGCCGGCGTGACCAGCGTCAAACCGGGCGACCACGTGATCCCCCTGTACACGCCCGAGTGCGGCGAGTGCAGCTTCTGCACGTCGGGCAAGACCAACCTCTGCCAGGCGATCCGCGCGACCCAGGGCCAGGGCCTGATGCCCGACGGCACGTCGCGCTTCTCGAAGGACGGCAAGACGATCTTCCACTACATGGGCACCTCGACCTTCAGCGAATACACCGTGCTGCCGGAGATCGCCGTGGCGAAGATCAGCCCCGAGGCGCCGCTGGAGAAGGTCTGCCTGCTCGGCTGCGGCATCACCACGGGCATCGGCGCCGTGCTGAACACGGCGAAGGTGGAGCCGGGTGCGACGGTGGCGGTGTTCGGACTCGGCGGGGTGGGCCTGTCGGTGATCCAGGGAGCGGTCATGGCACGGGCGGGCCGCATCGTCGCCATCGACGTGAACCCGGACAAATTCGAGCTCGCGCGCCAGCTCGGCGCCACCGACACGGTGAACCCGAAGGAATACGACGCGCCCATCCAGGAAGTCATCGTGGATCTGACCGACGGCGGCGTGGACTATTCCTTCGAGTGCGTCGGCAACGTGCAGCTCATGCGCGCCGCGCTGGAGTGCTGCCACAAGGGCTGGGGCGAGTCGGTGATCGTCGGCGTCGCCGGCGCCGGGGAGGAGATCTCCACCCGCCCCTTCCAGCTGGTGACGGGGCGCGTCTGGCGCGGCACCGCCTTCGGCGGCACGAAGGGACGCAGCCAGTTGCCGGGGATGGTGGATCAGTACCTGCACGGCGAGATCCGGGTGGACGAGTTCATCACCCACACCATGCCGCTGGAGGACATCAACCAGGCCTTCGACCTCATGCACGAGGGCAAGAGCATCCGCACGGTCATCCATTTCTGACCGGCCGCGGTACGCCCGCATGTCGGAAGTCGCCGTCGCCACGACCTCGCCCCTCGCCGCCGAGGCGGCGCTGGCGGTCATAGAGGACGGCGGCAACGCCGTGGATGCGGCGGTGGCCGCGTCGATGGCATCCACCAACACCCAGCCCGGTGTGTGTGCGCTGGCCGGCGGCGGCTATGCCGTGGTGTGGCCGCCGGACGGCGATCCGGTCACCATCGACGGCTACGTCGAGATGCCCGGCCGCGGCCTGGCCGCCGACGCCCCGGGCCGGGGCGGCATTCGCGTGGCCATGGACTACGGCGGCGGGCTCGAGACCGTCATCGGCCCGGGCTCGGTGGCCGTGCCGGGCACGCCGGCCGCGCTGGCCGAGGCTTCCCGGCGCTACGGCAGGCTGCCGTGGGCGGCGCTGTTGGAGCCGAGTATCCGCGCCGCGCGGGCGGGCTTCCCGCTCGCCTCGGCCTGCCACCATTACCTGGAATACTCCGGCGACGTCGTCTTCAGCCGCTCGCCGGACTCCCGCGCCGCCATCCACGACGACGACGGCAGGCTGCTCGCGCCCGGCGACACCGTGCACGTGCCCCATCTCGCCGACAGCCTCGAGCTGATCGCCCGCGACGGGGTGCGGGCGTTCTATGAGGGCGAGCTTGCGCAAGCCATCGTGCAGCACGTGCGCGCTGGCGAAGGCGCGCTGACGCTGGCGGACATGGCCGCCTACCGTCCCATCCTGCGGCCGGCGCTCACCATCCGCACCGGCGGCTGGGATATCGCCACCAATCCGCCGCCCGCCATCGGCGGCGCGGTGCTCGGCGCCATGCTGGAGCAACTCGACCACGAGACCCTGGACGACTGGACGGAAAAGACCGTCGCCCGCCTGATCGCGGCGATGCACGGCGCGCTCACCTGGCGCCGCGAGCGCCTGGACCTGGCCGAGGACCCGGCGGGCGAGGGCGAGGCGCTGCTGGCCGCCGCGCGGCGGGGGGAGCTGGGCCGGTTGCCGGCGTTGCGCGAGTCGGGCTCCACGGTGCACACGTCGGCGGTCGACGCGCAGGGACTCGCGTGCGCCATCACCGTCTCCTCCGGCTACGGTTCCGGGGAAATGCCGCCCGGCACGGGGCTGTGGCTGAACAATTGTCTCGGCGAGATCGAGCTGAACCGGCGCGGCCTCGTGTGCGGCCCGGCGGGCACCCGGCTGCCCTCCAACATGGCCCCGACCACCGCTCGCAGCGACGGCCGCGTGCTGGCCATCGGCACGCCCGGCGCGGGCCGCATCACGACCGCGCTGTGCCAGGTACTCGTCAACTTCTTTCGCCTCGGCTTGGGACTGGATGCCGCGGTCGCGCATCCGCGGCTGCACGTGGAGATCCGCGACGACGGCGATCGGGTGGCCTGCGAGCCCGGATTGCCCATGCCCGACGTCGGGCTGCCCGTGCGCACTTTCGACGGGCTCAGCATGTACTTCGGCGGCGTCGGCGCGGTGCTGCACGACGAGCGCCGCGGCTTCGAGATCGCCGCCGATCCGCGGCGGGCGGGCGGCGTATGCCTCGGACGCGCCTCGCCACTTGCCACGCCCCCTGCCACGGACTCTGGCCCCGCCGCAGGCGATGCCGCAGAATAGCGCCCCGCCATGACCGCGACAGACACCACATTCCTGACGGCGGAAGGCCTGCTGCCCACGCCGCTGCCAGACGATCCGATGCCGGTGGCCGCCGCCTGGCTGGCCGAGGCCACCGAACGGGCGCTGCAGCCGAACCCGAACGCACTCGTGATCACCACCGTCGGGCGCGAGACGCAGCCCACGGCCCGGGTGGTGCTCTGCAAGGAATTCGTGGCCGACCCGGGTTACCTCGTGTTCTACACGAATTACCAGTCGCGCAAGGCCCGGGAGATCGCGGCGAACTCGCGGGTGGGCGCGCTGTTCCACTGGGACGGACTGGGACGGCAGGTGCGCATCGAGGGCGTGGCCATAAGATCGCCGGCGGAAGAGAGCGATGCCTACTTCGCCGGCCGCCCCCGCGGCAGCCAGCTCGGCGCCTGGGCCAGCGACCAGAGCGAACCCATGGCCTCCCGCGAGGCACTGCTGGAGCAGCTGCACGCGCGGGCCGGCGAACTCGGCGTCTCCGTGCCGCCGGGCGACGAGCCCGGCATCCCGCGGCCGGCACACTGGGGCGGCTTCCGGCTGTGGGCATCGCGGGTGGAGCTGTGGACCGAGGGCGCGTCGCGCATCCACGACCGGGCGCTCTGGGAGCGCCGGCTGACCCGCGATTCGGAGCACAGTTTCCAGACGGGCGACTGGCAATCCACGAGGCTGCAGCCATGACCGCCTGGCTCGAGAACCGGGACATCACCTGCCCCTGGTGCTGGGAGACCATCAGCGTGGAATTCGACCTGTCTGCCGGCGGACAGGGTTACGTGGAAGACTGCCAGGTCTGCTGCCAGCCGATCGAGATCGCGTTCGAAGTCGATGACGGGGAACTCAGCGACGTCCGTGCCGAGCGATCGTCTTAAGCGGACCCTGCTCCCGCTGCTCGCCGGCATGGTGGCCGCCGTGCCGGTCGCAGCGGTGGAGCTGGGCGTCAGCGAAGGCACCAACATCGCGGTGACCGCGTCCGCCGACGGCCGCGCCCTGGTTTTCGATCTCTACGACCGGCTCTGGCGCCTGGACCGCCGCGGCGGCATGGCCGAGCCATTGACCGGCCCCGAGCTGGCGCTGCGCCGCCCGGACATGCGCGGCGACGGCACCATCGTCGCGGAGGGCGACGACGGCACCGCGCGCAGACTGTGGCTGGTGGAGCCCGACGGCTCGGCCCGGCCGCTGACGGACGGCGAGGGCCGGGACACGGCGCCGCACTGGTATCCGGACGGCCGGCGCGTGATCTTCAGCTCGGACCGCGCCGGGTCGGCAGATCTTTATGCGGTCGACGTCACCGACGGCACGGTCAGCACGCTGACCCGTACGCCGGGCACCGACGAACTGGACCCGACCGTCTCGTCCAGCGGCCGACTGACGGCCTGGATCACCCGCACCGCCGGTCGCTGGGAACTCTGGCTGCGCGACCGCGCGGCCGCGCCCCGTCTCGTCTACGCGGCAGGGCACCGGCTGTCCGCGCCGTCGATCCGGCCCGACGACAGCGTCGTCGTCCTGGTGGAGGAACCGCCGGAGGGCACGCAGCTCACCGCCGTGATCCTGTCCGACCCCGCGGTGGCGAAGGCGCTGGCACGGGACGAGGACTTCTTCCGCCGCCCCGTGGAGTGGCTCGCCCGGAATCGCCTCGCATACACCGCCGATGGCCGCATCCGCACCCGGGTGTTCGGCGAGCTGCGCGGAACGGAAGTGGCCTGGACGGCCTGGATATCGCCGGCCGGGCCGCCCGGCATCCGCTCGGATCTCGACGGCGACACGCCGCTGCTGCATCACGGGCGCTACGTGATACGCGCAGGCCGGGTGTTCGACGGCAGCGGCCCGGCCTACCGGGAAGGCGTCGACGTCGTCGTCGAGGACGACCGCATCGTCGAGGTGAGCGAGCGGCGTCAGCGGGACGGCGTGGACGTGCTCGAATTCCCGGATGCCGTCCTGCTGCCCGGCCTGCTCCAGCTGGGGCTCGCCGACGGCGTCCGCGCCGAAGACGGCCCGTTGCTGCTCGGCTGCGGCGTCACCACCGTGGTGGACCTGCCTTCCCCGGCCGCGGATCGTCCGTCGCCGCCGGACGGGTGGAATTCGGGCGCCGTGCCGGGGCCGACGCTCGTCTCCGGACAGGCGCCCGACGGCGGACTGGTGGACGTGCGCGGGATCCGGGACCGGGCCCGGAGACTGGAGCGCATCCGGGAGGCGCGGGCAGCCGGAGCCACGGTGATCACCGATCGCCTGTATCCGGATCTCGAGGCGGGCGCCTCGCTGCTGGGCGTCGGCAGCCAGCTGCCGACCTCCCCCGCCGGCCGCCGCTACGAAGACGTGCGCCGACTGCTGGCCGCCGCCGGCGCCAGGCGGATCGCCGACCGCCCCGGCAACCCGGGCCCGTGCAGCGTCCGCGAACAGCTCCGACGACTGCAGCGGCAGGGAGCCAGCGCGTACGAGGCTCTGCGCCGCCACACCGTCGAGGCCGCCCGCCTGGTGGGCCTGGAGGACAGCCGGGGCCGCCTGGAGCCGGGCCACCGGGCGGACCTGCTGCTGGTCGCAGGCGACCCGTTGCGGACCGCCGCCGACGCCGCCGAGGTGCGGGCGGTGGTCACCGGCGGCCGCTTCTTCACCCCGGCCGGCCTGACCGCCGCCCCGGACCCGGCTTCGCCGGCGGAAGTGTCGGATAATTTGACAAAATCAGGCGATTCTGAGCTACTGTCGCCGATCGGCGACAGTTTTGACATAACGGACTCGAGCGGTGAGAGCTGGCGATACCCGCCAGTCCCGCGCTAAGCGCCCGTTTTTGCTGGCCGGCACGCAGAACCACGGCCCGGCAGCCGCCTGCCGGCGCGTCGATTTTCTTTACGAAACCGTCCGGCCCGTGGCTGTCGTTTGTCAACAACGGGGAACAATTGGCTGAAAGGCAAAGAGAATTCGATGGCTGGCACAGCCCTTGCTTTAGCAAGCTCTGCCCAAGCGAAAAGGTAACTGATTCGGGAGGTCAAACGAGAACCCTACCAACAAGGATTCACAAGCCAGAAGACAAGTCACAACAACAACAAGAACGAGAACAAGAACAACACGCAAAAAAACAATAACCAGAAGAAGAAACGCTTGTCTGGCCCGAAGAATCAGCCTACCTGACAACAATAAGAAGAAGTCCTGTTGACCCCGTTCGCTCTTGCTGCGGGGTTTTTCTTTTCCGGGCATGATGAGCGGCCACGGACGCCGACCATACCGCTGCCGATGCCCATGCCGATGCACAAGGCCCGATCCACCGTCTTCCGCAAACTGCGCATCGCGCTCCTGCTCTACGTGCTGCTGTTCGTCGCGGCGGGCGCGTGGATCAGCCGTGCGGCCACCACGGACTGGGACGACACCCTGTACGTGAACCTCTATCCGGTGAACGGCGACGGCAGCGACGCCGCGGCCGCCTGGATCGAAGGGCTGGAAGAAAGAGACTTCGAGCCGATCGAGCGGTATCTCCAGTCCGAGGCCGAGCGCTACGGCAGACGGCCGGCCAGGACCCTCGACATCACCCTGGGTCCGACGATGGACGAGGGGCCGCCCCGGCCGCCGGAGGAGGCCAACGTACTGCAGGTCGCGGCCTGGAGCCTGCAGCTGCGGTGGTGGTCATGGCGGGCCACCCGGGACGACGGCGTGCCCGAGCCCGACATCAAGCTCTTCGTCCGTTACTTCGCGCCGGATGACGAGGTGGTGCTGGACCCCTCCCTGGGGCTCGAGAAAGGACTGGTGGGCGTCATCAACGCGTTCGCCAGCCGCGCGATGCGGGGCGCCAACGGGGTGGTCATCACCCACGAGTTGCTGCACACCCTCGGCGCCACGGACAAGTACGACCCGGCGACGTCGCTGCCCCTGCTGCCAGCGGGCCTGGCCGATCCCGACCGCGTGCCGCTGTACCCCCAGTCCCGCGCCGAGATCATGGCCGGGCGCATCGCGGTCTCACCCACCGAGGCGCGCATCCCGGCAAATCTGGGACGCACGACCATCGGCCCCCTCACGGCGGCGGAGATCGGGCTGATCCGCTGAGTCGCGGGTTATCATGGCCGCCCATGGACCCGGGCCGCACATCGGAGCCGATCTACTCCCTGACAGCCGCCGCGCTCGACGTGTCGGTGCCCGGCCGGCTGCTGGTGCGAGCGCTGGATCTCCGGCTGGCCCCGGGCGAGTTCGTCGCGGTGCTCGGCTGCAACGGCAGCGGCAAGACGATGACCCTGGAGACCCTCGCCGGGCTGCGGCCGCCCCGGGCCGGAGACATCCGCTACTTCGGCCGACCCGCTGGCGAGTGGCGCCGACCCGACCTGGCCCGCCGGCTCGCGCTGCTGCCCCAGGACCAGGAGGACCTGTTCCCCAGCACCGTGCTCGAGGAGGCGCTGATCGGCCGGCACCCGCACATCGGCCGCTGGCGCTGGGAGAGCGAGGCGGACCGGCGGATTGCACTGACGGAACTGGAGCGGGTCGGCCTCGCGGGCCTCGCCGACCGGGACACCACCACCCTGTCGGGCGGCGAGCGGCGCCGGCTGGCCATCGCCCAGACCCTGAGCCAGCGGCCCGAGCTGTTCCTGCTGGACGAGCCCACCAACCACCTCGACCCCCAGCACCAGCTGCTGACGCTGGACGTGATCCGCGAGCGGGTCGCCGCCGGCGCGGCCGCCGTGGTCAGTCTGCACGACGTCAACCTGGCGGCCCGTTACGCCGACCGCTGCCTGTTGCTGGACGGTGAGGGCGGCTGGGAGCTGGGGGATACGGACGCCGTGCTGAATGCCGACAGCCTCAGCCGCCTCTACCGCACCCCGATGTCGGCGGTGGACTGGCGCGGCGGACGACTCTTCGTCCCGGACGGCTCAGCCGGCCCCGCCGCCCGGCCCTGAGGGCCACTCCAGCATCCCCCGCAGCACGGGGTGCAGGGACGGATTGGCGGCCAGTACGGTGGTGGTGGCCAGCCCCGGCGGCCCCCCGGCCAGGTCCGTGAAGATGCCGCCCGCCTCGCGCACGATGACCGCCAGCGCCGCGATATCGAGGATGTTCACGTCGGACTCGACCACGGCATCGATGCGCCCGGAGGCGAGCAGGTGGTAGTGGTAGAAGTCGCCGTAACCGCGGATGCGGTCGGCCCTCGCGACCACCTCGCCCCAGGCAGGCCAGCGCGCGCTCAGCGCCAGGCTGCGCAGGTTACCGCCCGACACCGCGGCGTCTTCCAGCGTCGCGACGCCGCTGACGCGGACGGGCGCCCCGTCCAGCCAGGCGCCCTGCCCCCGCTCCGCCCAGGCCAGCTCGCCGAAGGCCGGCGCGCTGGAGACGCCGAGGACGAGTTCGCCGTCTTCCATCAGCGCGATCTGCGTGGAGAAGAAGGGATAGCGGCGGACGAAACTCTTGGTGCCGTCGATCGGATCCACCAGCCACAGGAATGGCGAGTCCCGGTCGGCGCGGCCGGTCTCCTCGCCATAGAAGCCGTGGTCCGGGTAGCGCTCGGCGATAACGCGGCGGATAGTGCGCTCGGCCTCGACGTCCGCGTCGGTCACCGGCGAGCGGTCGGACTTCGAGCGCACCTCGATGTCCTCGCCGTAGTGATCGTAGTAATGACGGATCACCTCGGCCGCCGCTCGGGCGGCGGCCAGCGCCGTCTCCAGTCTTTCCGAATGTGCCATCGCCCGGCCCGTCTCCGCGACGGCCGCATTCTACGCCAATGCGGCAAAGCTGTTGCCGCGTCGTCTTGACACCCCATGCACGGGCCCCGAGAATCGAGCGCGAACACCAGGTGAGTCTGCAGCGGCGCTGCAGACGAACGGGAAGCCGGTGGTGCCGCCCTGATCCGGGCGGCCGATTCCGGCGCTGCCCCCGCAACGGTGATCGAGTGAAGGACGAAGCGTCGGACCGGTTCCCGGCTCCGAAGCCACTGTGAGGCGACTCACGGGAAGGTGCTCCGTCCAGGGCCATGACGGCCCGCTCGTCAGCCCGGAGACCGGCCTGGTGTCATGGTGGCGGCGCGGAGGGCGCAGGCCGGACCGATGTAACCCATCGACCCGACTCTCTCCCCTTCCCGGCCGCGGAATACGAACGAAGACGTGCGGCGGGCACGCGGGGGACAGCAATGAACGAATCTTCTCGGACGGTCACGCGACTGGGCGCGGCCATGGCGGTGACCGTGGTCGCGATGCTGGCCGCGGCGGCAGCCGCGGCCCAGGCGCAGTCGGACGGTGCGGCGGCCTGGACGAGCTCGTCGGCCAGATCTAATTCGCCGGCCGGTCTCGACACGCTGATCGTCACCGCGACGCGCACGCCGATCCCGGCTTCCGAGTCCCTGGTGCCGGTCACCGTGATCACCCGCGAGCAGATCGAGCGCTCCCTGGCCACGGACGTGCTGGACCTGCTGCGTTTCGAGGCCGGCCTCGACGTGGCCCGCACCGGCGGGCCCGGCCAGGCGGCAGCGGTGTTCGTGCGCGGCTCCGAGAGCAATCACGCACTGGTGCTGATCGACGGCGTACGCATAAACCCGGGCACGATCGGCGCGGCGCCTTTGCAGAATCTGGCGCCCTCGGTCATCCAGCGCATCGAGATCGTGAAAGGCGTTCGCTCCTCCCTGTACGGCACGGACGCGATCGGCGGCGTGATCAACATCATCACCCGCGGCGGCCGCGAGCGCAGCGAGACCGCCGTGCGCAGCGGCAGCTTCGACACCCGCCAGATACAGACGTCACTCGGCCGCCGGGCCGGCGCCGTCGACCTGGGTCTGAACCTGGACTGGTCGGAGACGAACGGCTTCCCCACCTACCGGGACGACGACAACGACCGCGGCTACGACAACTTCTCCGCCAACGCCCACGCCGGCATGTCCCTCGGTCCGGCCGCAGTCACCCTGCGTCACTGGCAGGCTACCGGCACCACGGAGTACTCCGACTTCTTCCGCATCCCGGTGGACCAGGACTACCTGAACGCCGTCTCCGCGCTGGAAGTGGCTACCCCGATCGGCGGGCTGGGGGACGCGCGGGTGATCCTGAGCCACCTGCGCGACGAGATCGAGCAGAACCAGGCGCCCGACTTCGTCGAGTCGGAACGCAGTACCCTGGACCTGCAGCACACCTTCCCTTCGTGGCATGGTCACACGCTCATGGCCGGTGCCTACCTCGTGGAGGAGGACGCGAGCGCGCTGTCCTTCGGGCTGGGTTTCGACGAAGACACGAGCGTGCGTGCGCTGTTCCTGCAGGATCTTATCCGGCAGGGCGACCACGAAGTGCAGCTCGCCGCCCGCTACACCGATCACAGCGACTTCGGCGGCCAGTCCACCTGGAACGCCGAATACGGCTATCGCATCAACCCGCGCTGGCGGGTGTCGGCCGGCATCGGCACCGCCTACCGGGCGCCGGACGCCACGGACCGCTTCGGTTTCGGCGGCAATCCCGACCTGGAGCCGGAGACCGCCCGCGAGGCCCAGCTGGTGCTGCGTTACGCGCCCGCACCGGACTCGCGGGTCAGCGTGGAGTTCTATCACAAGGACATCGACGACCTGATCGAGTTCGACCTGGCCGCCTTCCGCCTGCGCAACATCGATACCGCCGAGATTCGCGGCCTGCAGGTATCCTGGGACAGGCGCTGGGAGGACTGGGAGATGCGTGTCTCCGCCGTGCGCCAGCAGGCGCGCGACGGCGCCACCGACGAACGGCTGCTGCGCCGGGCCGAGAAGAGCGTGAGCCTGACGGCGAGCCGCGATATCGGCCGGCATACGCTCGGGCTGTCCCTGGTGGCGAACGGCGACCGGGCCGGCGTGGGCGGCGAGACGATGAGCGGCTACCTGCTGACGAACGTGAACGCGCGCTTCCGGCTGAGCGAATCCTGGCGCCTCACCGGCCGCGTCGAGAACCTGCTCGACCGGGACTACGAGACGGCGGCCGGCTTCAACATGGCAGGCCGCAGCGGTTATCTGGAACTGGGCTACGCCTGGCGCTGAAGCGCCGGCCACCGACAAGGAGTCGACATGGGCAATCGCCTGACCAAGATCTATACGCGCACCGGCGACGACGGCACCACGGGCCTCGGCGACGGCAGCCGCACGGCCAAGGACTCACCCCGGGTGGAGGCCTACGGGACGGTGGACGAGGCCAACAGCTGCATCGGCATGGTGCTGGCGACGGATGCGGTGCCGGACGACGTCCGCGACTGCCTGGAGCGGGTGCAGCACGAGCTGTTCGATCTGGGCGGCGAACTCTGCATCCCGGGCCACCTGGCGATCACGCCGGACTACGTCACCCGGCTGGAGCAGGCCCTGGACGGCTACAACGAGGGCCTGCCGGCGCTGAAGGATTTCATCCTGCCCGGCGGCGGGCCGGGCGCCGCCGCCTGCCACCTGGCACGCACGGTCTGCCGGCGCGCCGAGCGCCGGGTGAGCACGCTCGGCCGCGAGGAAGCCATCAACCCGGATTCGCTGCGCTATCTCAATCGCCTCTCGGACCTGCTGTTCGTGATCGCGCGCATCCTCGCCCGCGCGGAGGACGGCACCGAGGTGCTGTGGAAGAGCGGCCGCAGCGGCGGCGCAGCCTGACCCGGTCGGAAGGCTGACGCGCCCGCTCAGGGCGCCGCTGCGGATAGCTCCCGGCGGGATGCTTCGATGGCGGCGCAGATATCCGCGGCGCCCTGCACCAGCCGCGGCGACGGCCGGGCCAGCGTATCCGGCGGGACGGTGCGCAGGTTGCCCGCCCGCACCGCGGCGAGGGACTGCCACGCCCGCCAGCGTTCCAGCACGCCGGTCTCTCCCGCCGGTGCCAGGATCACCTCCGGGTCCCGGGACAGCACCGACTCCACGGTGACGACCGGCGCGAGTTCGTCCAGGTCCGAGAAGACGTTACTCCCCCCGCACAGGCGGATGAGTTCGCTGATGTAGTGGCCGCCGTTCACCGTGTACAGCGGCCGGCTCGCCACCTGATAGAAGACCCTGAGCGGTCGTGCGTCGTCGTGGCCGGACACCGCCAACTCGAGCGCCCGCAGGAATTCCGCGGCCGCGCGATCCGCCGTCTCCGCCGTGCCCAGCCGCTCGCCGAGGTCCCGGATGGCGGCGGCCACGTCTGCCACGCTGCGGGTGCGGACCACCATCACGGTGTAGCCGAGTCCTCGCAGCCTGTCGGTCAGCGCCTCCGGCGTACCGCCTTCCCAGGCCAGGATGAGATCCGGATCGATCACCGCGATGCGTTCCATGTCCACGCGAAACGCATCGCCGATGCGCGGCAGTGAGGCGGCAGCGGGCGGATAGTCCGTGTAGGCCGTGACTCCCGCCAGGCGCTCCCCGGCGCCGGCGGCGAACACCAGCTCGGCCAGGTGCGGCGCCAGCGTGACCACCCGCGCCGGCGGGCCGGCCGGCTGTTCGGCGAGGTCGTCGGCCGGGTCCGCCGCAGCGCCGACGGACGCGGCGAACAGGATCAGCGCCAGGCGGATCAAATGGCGGCGCCGGCCAGTGTCAGGGCCGCGATGGCTACCAGCCAGAAGACCAGCGTGCGGAACACCAGCGTCTTGGCCGCGCGCGCACCGCGGGTCTGACGCTGCTGCTCGCTCTCGCCGTCGACCGGCGTGAGCGCCATGGCGCCGAGACCCACGCGGGCCAGCAGGCGTTCGTTGCCGAGCCCGAGCGTGACCCGTTCTATGCCGAGGCCCGCCCACGCCTGGCGGGCGGTGTCGAAGCTGCCGGTGAGCGCGTAGCCGAGTGCGGTCAGCCGCGCGGGCAGCCAGGCGAGAGCAGCGTGCACCTGTTCGGTGGCCTCGCGGGCGGCGGCGGCAGCAGCCTGGTCGGCCAGGGCCGCCTCGTCGGCCCCCTCCGCCGCGCCCGCCGCCGCGAGCCGCTCCGCCTGGAACACGGCCCGGCGCCGCAGCAGATCCGCGACCCGGAACAGCCAGGCACCCACCGGGCCGAGCACGACGAACCAGAACAGCACGGCGAACATGCGGTTGTTCGCCTGCACGCACACGGCCTCCTGCACTGCGAAACCGCTGGAGACGTCTTCCCCGGCAGCCCGGTGCTCGACCAGCGCGTGGGCCAGCCTGCGTGCCTCCTCGTCGTCGCCGGCCTGGATGGCGTTGCACCAGCGGTCGACCTCTTCGCCGATGTCCTGGGGCCCGAGCGAAAAGAACAGGACGACCACGGACAGGGCCAGATAAGGCAGTCCGAGCAGCACGTCGCCGAGGCCGATGCGCAGGAGGATGATCGGCGAGGCCACCAACAGGACCGTTGCGGCCACGCCGAGCAGCTTCGGTATGGCATCGAAGCGTTGCGCCAGCCGCAGCCCGAAATCGAACAGCCCGTCCAGCCAGCGCAGCTCGCGCAGATGGAACAGCTGGGTCGCCAGTCGCTCCAGGACGATGGCGATGAACAGGGCAATCAGCTTCATGGGCAACCAGCCGGGCGGCTACAGGGAGAGCCCTAGCTTATGTCCCGCCCGAGCAGCGCATCAAGCCGGCGCCAGTCGAAGGCGGCGCCGGGGTCGGTCTTGCGGCCCGGCGCGATGTCGGAATGGCCGAGAATGTCGGCGGCCGCCAGGCTCGGGTAGGCGCGGCGCAGCGAGCGGATCAGGTCCGCCAGGGAATCGTACTGGCGATCGTCGTAGGCGAGGTCGTCGAGCCCCTCGAGCTCGATGCCCACGGAGAAGTCGTTGCAGCGCTCGCGCCCGCACCAGGAGGAGGCACCCGCATGCCAGGCGCGCCGCCGGAACGGCACGAACTGCACCAGGCTGCCGTCGCGCCGGATCAGCGCGTGGGCGGAGACCTCCATGCCGGCGATCTCGGCGAAATAGGGGTGGCCGTCCGTCGCCAGCCGGTTGGCGAAGAAGTCCTCGATGTGCGGCCCGCCGAACTCGCCCGGCGGCAGGCTGATGCCGTGGACCACGATCAGCTCGAGCTCGCAGCCCGCGGGGCGGTCGTCCTGATTCGGCGACGGGCACTGGCGGGCCGGGGCCACCAGCCCGGTGGCCGGATCGGTCAGGAAGCGGGGCTCCGGGGTCGCGGTCATCGCCGGCAATATGGGCGCCGCCCCGGCGGCTGTCAACGCACGCGCCCGTCTTCCAATCCCGCGGCCGGAACTGCATGATCCTGCTGTGCGCACGGTCCGCCTCCATTATCCGGAACCCCTGACCAGCGGCGACGAGGTCACGGTCGGGGAAGACGACGCCCGCTACCTGACGCGCGTGCTCAGGCTGCCGGTGGGCGCGCCCCTGGTCCTGTTCGACGGCCGCGGCGGCGAGTACGACGCGACGATGGTGACGGCCGGTCGCCGGGTGGTGACGGTGGCCGTCGGCGAACACCGAGCCGTCGAGCGCGAATCGCCCCTGGCGGTCACGGTCGCCCAGGGTATCTCCCGGGGCGAACGCATGGACCACGTCGTGCAGAAGACCACCGAGCTGGGTGCCGCCGCCATCGTGCCGCTGCTGTGCGAGCGCGGTGTCGTGCGGCTGGACGACAAGCGGGCAGCCGCGCGGCTCGAGCACTGGCAGCGGGTGGCGGTGAGCGCCTGCCGGCAATGCGGGCGCAACCGCCTGCCGCAGATCGCCCCCATTACCGCGCTGGAGGACTGGCTGGCGGCGCCGCCCACGGGGCTGCGCCTCGTGCTGACGCCGGACGCGGCGGACGGGCTGACCGCCCTCGCGCGCCCCACGACGCCGGTGACACTGCTGGTTGGCCCGGAAGGCGGACTCACGGACCGGGAGACGCAAGCGGCGGAGGCGGCCGGGTTCCGGCCCGTGGGGCTGGGCCCGAGGATACTGAGGACGGAGACCGCGGCCGTCGCCGGCATCGCGGCCCTGCAGACGCTATGGGGCGATCTGCAAGGGCGAACGGCCGGAGGAGATGGCTAGAGTTCCAGTTCCTGCTCGGCGAGGATCTCCTCGAGCCGCGCCAGGTCCGGGATCAGCGGGTACTCGTTGATCATCTTCACCCGGCAGAACACCGGCGCGCCCTCCGGCCACTCGTCGGCCGGCTGGCCCGGCCGCAGCACCTCCCGGTTGACGCGGACCAGTTGGGGGAAGCCCTGGGTCAGCATGCCGAAGTGCCCGGCGCGCAGTCTGCCGGTGACGCCGTGGAAGACGACGATGCGCGTCCTGCCCGAGGCCTTCGGCACCGGCTTGCCGAGCGCGCCCTCGAAGGACACCAGCGGCAGCAGCCGCCCGTTCCAGTTGAAGCCGCCGAGCACCCAGGACTCGGCCTCGACGGGCTTCGCCTCGGGCGGCGTGTAGCGCACCACCTCGGCCACGCAGGCCCGCGGCACGATCAGCCGATCCTCGGCGAGGGGCACGAGCAGGGAATACAGTTCCTCGACCACTGCGCTCACAGGCCGCTACCGCCCTTTTCCTCCAGCAGCGCATGGATCGCCTCCAGCAGCTGGCTGTCCTGATAGGGCTTGCCGAGATAGTCGTTGACGCCGATCTCGATGGCGCGCGCCCGGTGTTTCTCGCTCACCCGGGAGGTGATCATGATGATCGGGATGTCGGCGAAACGCTCGTCGTTGCGCACGTGGGTGGCGAATTCGTAGCCGTCCATGCGCGGCATCTCGATGTCGAGCAGGATGATGTCCGGCCGGTGCTCCTGCATCACGCTGATGGCGTCGATGCCGTCCTTCGCGGTGGCCACCCGCATGCCCTGTCGCTGCAGGAAACGCTCCGTGACCCGGCGCACGGTGATGGAGTCGTCCACCACCAGCACCAGCGGACGCTCGTCGACGCTCGGCCGCGGCGCCTCGCGGATCTCGACCAGCGGCGCCGTCGACCGGGCCAGGCTGCCCATGTCCAGGATCAGCACGATGCGGCCGTCGCCCAGGATAGTGGCCCCGGAGATGCCGCGGATACTGGCGAGCTGGGGTCCGACCGACTTCACGACGATCTCCCGGCTGGCCAGCATCTCGTCGGTGAGCAGCGCGATGGACTTCTCGCCGGCGCGGATCAGGATGACCGGCACGGCCGAGTCGTCCTCGGGCAGCTCCGAGGGCTTGCCGCCCACGAACATCCCGAGGTGCTGGAAGCGATAGGTCTGTTCGCCGTACTCGAAAGTGGGCTCGGGCTGGTTCAGCAGTGAGTCCAGTTCGGCGCGGGCCACCCGCGCCACGCCCTCGACGGTGGGCAGCGGCAGGGCGTAGACCTCCTCGCCGGCGCGCACGATCAGCGCCTGGGTGATGGCCAGCGTGAACGGCAGGCGCACCGTGAAATTGGTGCCCTGTCCCGGCATGGAGGTGATGCGCAGCGCGCCGCCGAGCTTCTTCACCTCGTTGGCCACCACGTCCATGCCGACGCCGCGTCCGGCGGACTGGGTCAGCTGGTCCGCAGTGCTGAAGCCCGGCTTCAGGATCAGCTCCATGACGGCCTCGTCGGAGGCGTCCGAGTCCGGTGTCAGCAGCCCCTGCTCGGTGGCCTTGCGGCGGATGGCGTCCACGTTCAGACCGGCGCCGTCGTCCGCCACGTCGATGACCATCTCCGAGCCTTCACGGTGCAGCCGCACGGTGATGCGGCCCACGGGCGGCTTGCCGGCCGCCTGCCGCGTCTCCGGGGGCTCGATGCCGTGGACGATGGCGTTGCGCAGCATGTGCTCGAACGGCGGCAGCATCTTCTCCAGTACCTGCCGGTCCAGCTCGCCGGAGCCGCCTTCCACCGCCAGCTCCACCCGCTTGCCCGTCTCGCCGGCGATCTGTCGCACCAGGCGCGAGAGCCGCGGCACGTGCCGCTGGAACGGCACCATGCGGGTGCGCATCAGGCCGTCCTGTAGCTCCGCCGTGACCCGCGACTGCTGCACGAGCAGCGACTCGGTCTCCGTCGCCAGGTTCTGCAGCAGGTCCTTCAGGCTGGCCACGTCGCTGGCCGATTCGGCCAGCGCCCGGGACAGCTGTTGGATGGTGGAGTAGCGGTCGAGCTCCAGCGGGTCGAAGTCCTGGGCGGTCCGCTCCTCCTGATGACGGTTCAGGATCTGGGTCTCGGTCTCGAATTCGAGCTTGCGCAGCTGGTCGCGCAGCCGGCTCACCGTCTGCTCCAGCTCCGCCAGATTGAAATCGATAGAGGTGACCTGCTGGCTCAGCCGGGAGTGATAGATGCTGATCTCGCCGGCGGCGTTCAGCAGCTCCTCCAGCAGCTCCGCGTCGATGCGGGCGAACTCCTGGCGCTCCGGCGCGGCAGGCGTCGGCGGGGCGGCGCGCTCCGGGCGCACGGGCGCCGGTGCCGGCGGCTCGGGTGGCCGCGCCACCGGCTGCTCCGCCGCGGCGTACGGCTCTTCCGCAGGGGCCTCGGGCTCCGCTTCGACGTCCCGCTCCGCTTCGGTCTCCAGGGACGGTTCGGCCTCGAGCTCCGCTTCGGTTTCCGGCCGCGGTTCGGTCTCCGCTTTGGGTTCGGCCTCGCGTAGCGGTTCGGGTTCGGGCTCCGGTTCGGGTTCGAGCCCGGGCTCTGCTTGCCGTTCGGGCGCGGCTTCGGCCTCGGCCGGTGCCTCCGATTCCGCTTCGAAGCCTCGCTCCGAGGCAGCCTCCTCGCCGAACACCTCCGCGGCGATCTCCTCGCCATGCTCGGCGAACCACTCGCTGATGTCCGTCTCGGCCGGCAGGCCTCCCTCCGCCGCTTCGGGCGGCAGGCCTTCCTCGCCTTCGCCGCGGGCCGTCACGCCGAACACAGGTTCGCCGACCGGCGGCTCCGGCACCTCGGCACCGGCGGGCACCTCGCCCTCTTCGGGCGCCTCGGTCGTCTCGGGCGCCTCGGGCGCCTCGGGCGCCTCGGGCAACTCCAGGGCCGGATACTCGCCGGCTTCGGACGACGCCTCCGTCGGCGCGGCTGCCTCCGGTACTTCCTCCTCCGGCGCCTCGGTCTCGAGCTCGGCCGGCGCCTCGGGCTGGGCCGGGGCCGTCTCGCCGGCTGCCAGTGCCTCGATGCGCGCCTCGAGGCCGGCGGCCGGCGCCGCCCGCTGTCCGCCCGTCACCATGTCACGCATGCGGTGCAGCTCGTCGAGGCTCTGCTGCAGCAGGTCATCCACCGCCTGGGACGGCTGCACGCGATCGTCGTCGATGGCGATCAGCAGCGTTTCCAGGCCGTGGCTCAGGTTGCCCATGGCGGTGATGCCGGCCATGCGCGCCCCGCCCTTGAGCGTGTGCAGGTGACGTTTCAGCTCGGTGAGGCTTTCCGCCGGCCGGCCGCCGCCGGTCCAGCTCGCCAGCGCCTCGTCGCTGGCCTCCAGAATCTCGCCCGCCTCCTCGGTGAAGATGGCGGCAATCTCGGCGTCGTAGTCGGCTTCCGCGGCGGGCGGTTCGGCAGGCGGCGGCGCGGCGGGCTCGCCTTGCGACGGCTCGGCCGGCCCGGCCTCGGCAGCTTCCTCCGTCGGCTCCGGCGCCGCCGCTTCCGCCGCCGACTCGGCAGGCGAACTCCCGGCAGCAGGCTCCTCCTGCTCTCCGAGCGCGGCCCCGGCTCCATACTCCGGACCCGGCACCGGGCTTATGCCGGTGCGCTCGCCGGTCTCGTCCATCTCCGCCTGGCGGCTCTCCACCTGCGCGGTCAGCTCCCGCAGCCGCTCGACGAGGGGCTGATAGTCCTCGTCCCGGGCACCGGGCTGGTTGATGCCGGCAACAATACTCTCGATGGCCTTCACGGCGGCCTCCACTGCCGCCAGGCCGTCGGTATCCATTCCCTGACCTGCGTCGTAGAGCCGCCGCACGTACTGATTCAGGCTGGCCGTGACCGTCACGCCCCGGTCCACGTCGGCCATGTTCACGCTACCGTGCAACGTATGACAGGCGCGGTGCAGGTTGTCCGGGATCGGATACGGCGGCTCCTCCTCCCGGCAGGCCTCGATGTAGCTCTTGATGGACCCGAGGTGCGCCGCGGTCTCCTTCGAGAAGATGTCGAGCAGCACCGGGTCCATCTCCACCGGCGCCGGCTCCTCCTCCGGCTCGACCGCCGACGCCGCCAGGTTCGGCGCGTTCGGATCGCCCTCGGCGAAGGCGCTCGCCTGGACCACGAGCTGACGGGTATCCACCTTCGGCTCGATGCCCGTCTCCAGCTGCTCCACCAGCTCCGGCAGAGCCGCCGCCGCGCGCTCGATGAACTCGACCATCGGCGGCGTACGGGTCAGCGTGCGGTTGATGAGCCGGTTCAGCAGATCTTCGATGTGCCAGCAGAAATCGCCGATGCGCTCGGCACCCACCATCCGGCCGCTGCCCTTCAGCGTGTGGAAGGAGCGGCGCACCGTGATCAGCGCCTCCATGTCGTCGGCGTTCTCGGCCCAGCGGGGCAGCTGCTTGCGGATGGAGGCGATCTCCTCCTTGGACTCCTCGATGAACAGCTCCAGCAGCTCCGGGTCGAGATGCTCCGCGTCCTGGGCCACCACCGGGATCTGGATGATCTCCGTGGCGTCTCCGGCGCCGCCGGGCTGCTCCGGCTCGGGGATGGCGCGCAGCCGCTGGCTGGCCACGAGGGTCTCCTCGATCCTGGCCGCGCGGCCATCCATCTCGTCGAGGATGCCGGACAGCGCGTCCAGGCAGGCCTCGGCGTTGTCCAGCATGTACCAGGGATCCCGGCGGCCGGCCTGCACGGTTTCCATGTAGTACTCGATGCTTACCACCGCATCGGCCAGGCGGTCCAGGTGCTCCGGGTCCAGCGCCTGGCGGCCGGCCTGCAGCGCCCGGGTGACAAAGCGGCCCAGCCGTTCCACCACTTCGGCGGCCCGGCCCTTGTCCAGCATGACCAGCCCGGCCTTGACGCCGCGGACGAGCTTCGGCACGTTGTCGATGGCCATGGGGTCGCCGCTCTCGCTGGTGACCTGGGTGATGGCCTCCTTCACCCGCGCCATGTTCACGATGCACTCGCGCAGCACGGCCTCGGTGACCTGGCGGTATTCCACCTCCGCGGTATCCTCGACAGCGCCGGGCTCGTCCACGTCCGCGCCGGCGGGGCGGATCAGCCGCTTCAGCTTCGCGTCCAGGCTGTCCTCCACCTGCAGCAGCGTGGAGGCGATCTTCAGCAGCATGGTCTCGTCAGCCGCCACGGACTCCGCCACGATGTTGCGCAGGCGCTCGATCTCGGCCTGTATGTCGCCCCGCAGGTCTCCCAGTCCGAGGACGCCCAGCGTGTCGCTGATCTTCTTCAGCATGTCCACCTGGGGGGCCAGGTCGGCAACGTCGTCCATGCCGGTGCGCACGTAGATGTCCAGCACGTCCTTGACCTTGCCGAGGTCTTCCTTGATGGCCTCGCCGACCGTCTCCATCAGCCGGATG
This sequence comes from Lentisalinibacter salinarum, assembly GCF_040706555.1. Classification (NCBI taxonomy): domain Bacteria; kingdom Pseudomonadati; phylum Pseudomonadota; class Gammaproteobacteria; order Woeseiales; family Woeseiaceae; genus Lentisalinibacter; species Lentisalinibacter salinarum. The sequence continues at coordinate 588,650 of NZ_JAPDRH010000001.1, read as the reverse complement.
CTCGGCGCGGCCAGGCTTTCCCGCGCGTGCACCACCTGCTCGTCGCCGGGCAACAGCTCGGACAGGTTGAAGGCGCGGCGGATGGCGCTCACGCGTTCGCCGGCGGTAGCGGAACGGGCGATGTAGTACAGCAGGTTGTTCAGCAGATCGGTCGGCGGGTTCTGCTCGAACGCGTCGGAGCCCTCGTCGATGAGGCGCTTCAGCTGCCGGTCCGCCTGGCCCAGCAGGCGCTTCAGGGAGACGCTGGTCTCGAGACCGCCGTCCGCCAGGGCCTCGAGCACGCCGACCACCACCCACCAGAGCTGGTAGATCTCGTCGCGGTCGGCCGCCTGCTCCAGCGCCAGCGCGATCTGGCGCAGTTTCTTCAGGTGCTGACCCGGGTGCTGGCCCTGGATCCACCCCAGCAGCGCCAGCTGGAAAGCCGGCCGCGCCTTGCGGGCCAGCTCCACGATGTCTTCTTTCGGCGGCGCGGCCCTGTCCGCCACGCCGACCCGCTGACCGGGGGTCAGGTTCAGCAGCAGCAGCGTGCTCTCCGACATGAGCGGCTTGCCGCGGACCGCGCGCAGATCGTTCAGCAGCGGCAGCAGCACCAGCGCGATGTCCCGTCCGCCGCCGAGCAGGCGATCGAGATAGCTCGGCAGCTGCACCATGGCCCGCGTTATCGCATCCAGTCCGTCCTGCTGACCCTTGGCGCCGGGACGCAGATCGGCCAGATAGCGGCAGACGGCCTCCATCTCCTCGGCCAGCAGCGCGCCGCCGTACACCTCCACCATCTTCAGAACACCGGCCGCCTCGTGCAGGCGCCGGCCGGCCCGCAGCAGCGATTCCCGGCTGCCGTGACCCTCCACGGCCTCTTCGAGCGCCACCCGCGCCTGCTTCAGGGTCTCGGTCAGCTCGTCGCTGACGACGTTCAGCGCCTGCGCCGTCTGTGCTGCCGCCTCACTCACCGCCGCTTCCGCTCCCTGAGATCACGCCGACCCTCGATCCTCATCCCTGACCCGCCACCCGCTCGGCCGGCCGGGGCCGTTCGTCGTCTGGCTCGTCCGCACCGGCGGCCTCGTCGTCCAGCCGGGGATAGGTGCCGGAAACGAGTACCTCATCCGCCTCCCCCGTCGGCGCCTCGTTCCGCAGGTCGCCCCCCGGCAGGCGGAACCCGGCCACCGTCTGGCGCAACTGGCTGGCCAGATCGGAGAGCTTGGAGATCGACGACGTCGTTGCGCTGGTCGCCCGCCCGGTCTGGGCGCTGATGTCGCGCAGCACCTTGGTGCGCCGGGTGACGTCGGTGGCCGCCGTCGTCTGCTCGCGGGCGGAGCTAGAGATGTTCTGCACCAGCGATGCGATCTGATTGGAGACCTGTTCGATCTCGTCCAGCGCGGCGCCGGCATTCTCGGCCAGCAGCGCCCCGCCGACCACGTCGGTGGTGCTGCGCTCCATGGAGACGACGGCCTCGTTGGTATCGCTCTGGATGGTTCGCACCAGCACCTCGATCTGCTTGGTGGCGTTGGTGGAGCGTTCGGCGAGGCGCTGCACTTCGTCGGCGACCACGGCGAAGCCACGGCCGGCCTCGCCCGCCATCGACGCCTGGATGGAGGCGTTCAGCGCCAGGATATTGGTCTGCTCTGCGATGTCGTTGATCAGCTCCACGATGTTGCCGATCTCCTGGGAGCTTTCGCCGAGGCGCTTGATGCGCTTGGACGTCTCCTGGATGGTCTCGCGGATGGTGTTCATGCCGTCGATGGTGCGGCGCACGGCCTCGCCGCCCTTGTGGGCGACGTCCACCGAGTGCCGCGCCACGTCGGCCGAGCGCTCGGCATTGCCCGAGACTTCCTCGATGGAGGCTGCCATCGCCGCGATGGATTCCGACGCGGCGCTGATCTCCTGGGACTGCTTCTGAGCGGCCCGGCTCATGTGGTTGGCCGTGCTCTCGGTCTGCTTGGCCGCGGAGTCCACCATGATGGCCGTCTCGTTGATGGTGGTCACCAGGTCGCGCAGTGCCTCGATGGCATAGTTGATGGAGTCCGCGATCGCACCCGTGATGTCCTCGGTGACCGTCGCCTCGACGGTGAGGTCGCCGTCGGCGAGACTGCCCAGCTCGTCCAGCAGCCGCAGGATGGCCTGCTGGTTACGCTCGTTCTGGTCGGCCTGCAGGATGGCGGAGCTGGCCAGCCGGGAGGCGCGGATGGAGGAGATCAGCAGCGCGATCCCCAGGATCACGGCGAGGGCGAGCAGCGCGAACAGCGCAAGAGGCTGCCAGCCGCCGGAGCCGAACGCCTCGGGACCCAGAGCGAGCCAGGCGACCACGCCCGCCGCCACCAGGGTCACCGGCAGCGCCACGGCGAGGAATACGAACGTCCGTGATCCAGTTGTTGTCTGTGCCATACCAGCTCAATCCGTCTTGCTACTTGCCTGCTAGTGGCCTGCCGGCGGCCTTTCAGTCCGCGGCGGCCTGCAGGAACTGTGGGCTCTCCACCAGCAGGTGGAGGCCGAATACGGGCCAGGATTCCGGCCCCCGCCTGAACGACCCGGTCAGGTACTGCTCGCAGCGCAGGATGGTCGGCGACCAGTCCTGCGAGAACTCGTTCGTCATGAAGCGGCGGAACCCCACCACCTCGTCCACGAGCAGGCCGGCCGGCATCTCGCGGTGATGCACGCTGATGAGCCGCGCCGTGCGGCCCGTGCCGGTGCGCCCGCCGCCCAGGAACATCTTCAGATCGATGAGCGGCAGCAGGTGGCCGCGCACGTTCGCGAGACCGAGCACCCAGCGCTTCGCTCCCGGCACGCGGGTCACCGCGTCCGGCACCATCAGCACCTCGCGCACCTCGTCGCGGGCGGCGACGAAATTCTCGCTGCCGATGCGGAAGCCGACGCCGACCCACTCCTCCGCGCTGGCGGTCGTCGCCGACTGCCCGGCCAGGGCCGCGCGGCTGCGCCGTTCGAGCTCTTTCAGCAGCTCGAACGGCTGGTCGCGGAGCGCTTCCAGTGTCTGCGCTTCCGCCATATCAGCCGGCCAGCACCGCGTTGATCTTCGCGACCAGTTCCTTTTCCGAGACCGGCTTCACCAGATAGTCGGCCGCGCCCTGGCGAATGCCCCAGATCTTGTCGGTCTCCTGATCCTTGGTGGTGACCATGATGACCGGGATATCGGCGGTCTCCGGGCTGCGGGTCATGCGGCGGGTGGCCTGGAAGCCGTTCATGCCGGGCATCACGACGTCCATCAGCACCACGTCGGGACGCTCGGCGCGCGCCTTCTCCAGTCCCTCTTCGCCGTCGGCCGCCAGCAGCGTCTCGAAGCCGTTCTTCTCCAGCATCTTGTGGAACACGTGCAGCTCCGTCGGCGAATCATCAACGATCAGTACCGTCGGCATATCCGTTCTCCTGTCGCGGGCGGCGCATCAGCCCTGCATCTGGCTCGCGATGGCACCCAGCAATTCGTCCTTCGTGAACGGCTTGGTCAGATAGCGCTCCGAGCCCACGATACGTCCCCGGGCACGGTCGAACAGCCCGTCCTTGCTGGAGAGCATGATCACCGGCGTATCCCGGAACGCCTTGTTGTGCTTGATCAGCGAACAGGTCTGGTACCCGTCCAGCCGCGGCATCATGATATCGACGAAAATGATGTCCGGCTGGTGATCCGCGATCTTGGACAACGCGTCGAAGCCGTCCACGGCCGTGAATACGTCACAACCCTCCTTGCTGAGCAGCGTCTCCGCCGTCCGCCGGATGGTCTTGCTGTCGTCGATGACCAGTATCTTCAGGCCCTTTAGGTCGGCCGACCGCTGGCCCGTTTCTGGATTCGCCACCTGAGAAATCTCCCTGCACCCCGCATCGCGTTCTAACACGCCGGCCACCCACCAGGTGTGGAACAGCGCACATTCTGTCCCTGACGCAACCCGGGCACTTTTAACATATTGTTTTGACTGCTGCCACGAGGCAGTGCACGGAACGGCACAGCCGCTGCTCCGGTGTCTCGAATCGTCTCCTGACGGGGCCCCGGGCCGGGCCCGACGCGCCTCTCAGCGCTCGGACCGGTCTCCTCCGAAACGGAACCGGAACAGCTCCACCTTGCCCACTCGCTGCAGCGGGTCGTCCATGCGGAACAGGTCCGGCTCCCGGGTGGCCTCTTCCGGGTCGTAGAGCGGCAGGAACTCGAAATCGACCTCGCGCACCTTCGCCTTCTCCAGTTCCTCGCGCTCGCGGCGGAGCCGGTCGCCCATGTCGGGCAGCCGCCACTCGTCCTGGCGTCCATAGACGATGATCTCCTCGATCACGTCCTCGTCGGCACGGGGGGCAGGCTCGAAGGGCGCGGCGCCGGGGCCGGACCCGGCGTCGGGTTCCCCGTCCGCGGGCGCCTGGGCGAATCCGGGCGCGGCCAGCAAGACAAGGACCGCCGCGAACGGCCAGAAACGGGGGTCAGTCCTCAAGCCGCTCTCTCCAGCGCAGGCTGCGGAACCAGTAGGACTCGGTGGACGGCAGCCAGGTGTCCGCCTGGCGTGCCGTGATCCACGCATTCAGGAAATACACCAGGTCCGCGTTGCCGCGCGCCACGGCGAAGGCCGACCGGGTGGTAAGCAGCGGCTTGGCCAGCGGCGTGTCGATGCGCTCCGGGTTCTCCAGCGCCAGGAACTGGGGCCCGGGGTAGCTCTCCAGGTAGCCGTCGATGCGGCCTGCCAGCAGCGCCTCCGACGCCTTGTCGTCCTGATCGTAGACCTTGATCTTCGCCTCCCCGAACACCCGTCGGGCCAGGTCTTCGGCCACGGTGCCCTTCACCACGCCGATGCGGTAACGGCGATCGTTCAGGTCTTCCAGCCGCGCCACGTCCGCCGTCTTCGCCGTATTGGTCGCCAGCGTGATGCCGCTCTCGTGATACGCGTCGCTGAACCACACGCGCAGCGCCCGCGCGGGCGTCACCGACATGCCTGCCGCGATCATGTCGATCTCGCCGGCCTCCAGCGCGTCGATCAGTTCATTCCACGGATAGACCTTCAGCTCCGGCTCCACGCCCATGTCGGCCGCCAGCTTGCGGGCGACGTCGGCCTCGAAGCCGATCAGCTGCCCCTCACCGGCGCGGATGGCCCACGGTGTGAACAGCGAAGTGCCGACCCGCAATACGCCGGCCTCCCTGATCTCGTCCAGGCTGCGCGCGGCGGCGGGGCCGGCCGAGAGCAACAGGGCGAGGACGGCGACGAGCAATGCGGTGATTCGGAGCTTGGAAATCATGGAACAAGAGCCTGTGGAGGATTTCGTCCGATGTTAATGGCAGCCGGTGGCACCCGCAATCGGGGACACACGCAGTCCGATGCAGGCATGGCCGGGCATCGTCGCCGGGTCATGCAGACGGTATAGTTCGCCCGCGAGACCTGCAGGAGCGGATATGAACGCCGGAAAGACAAGGCTGGGCATCGTGATGGACCCCATCGCGGGCATCACCCCGAAGAAGGATTCCAGCCTCGCCATGCTGCTCGAGGCACAGGCGCGGGGCTACGAGATCAGCTACATGGAACAGGGCGGGCTGTGGCTGGACTGCGGCACCGCCTGGGGCGAGATGCGGCCGCTGGAAGTCGCCGACGACCCGGAGCGCTGGTACACGCTGGGCGAGGCGAGCCGCCGCCGGCTGGCCGAGCTGGACGTCATCCTCATGCGCAAGGACCCGCCCTTCGACATGGAATACGTCTACACCACCTACATCCTCGGTCGCGCCCGGGAGGCGGGCTGTCTGGTGGTGAACAGTCCGGACGCGCTGAGGGACATGAACGAGAAGGCCTACACCGCCTGGTTTCCGGACTTCGTGCCGCGCACCGTCATCACGCGCTCCATGGACACGATGCGGACGTTCCTCGACGAGGTGCAACGCATGGTGGTCAAACCGCTGGACGGCATGGGCGGACGCTCCATCTTCTCCGTGCGCAAGGGCGAACCGAACACCAACGTCATCCTGGAGACGCTGACCGGCCACGGCCACCGCTACGCCATGGCCCAGCAGTTCATCCCGGAGATCACCGAGGGCGACAAGCGCGTGATCATCGTCGATGGCGAGCCGGTGCCGTATGCGCTGGCGCGCATCCCCACGGAGGCCGACGGCCGCGGCAACCTGGTGATGGGAGCGAAGGGCGTGGGCCGCGAGCTGAGCGAGCGCGACCGGGAGATCGCGACGACGGTGGGTGCGGTGCTGAAGCGCGAGGGGGTGCTGTTCGCCGGGCTGGACGTCATCGGTGAGTACCTCACCGAGATCAACGTCACCAGTCCCACGGGCATCCGCGAACTGGACCGGGAATTCGGCATCAACATCGCCGGGCTGCTGTTTGACGCCATCGAGGCCCGCCTGGCCCGAGCGTCCGCCACGGGGTGATCGCCGTCTCATTACCGGGCCGGCGGGAACGGTTAGAATGGCGCCTGGCCGGACGGACGGGTCGCGCAGACCCGTCGCACGGACCGGTCCGACGGAACGGGCAGGGGTAACCGGGGCAGGAGCCACGTGGCAGCAACCAGGCCGAGTCTGACGAGGGACATGCTTCCCGCCGTGCCGGCAACGCCGGACCGGCTGCCGCCGATGCTCTTCCTGGCGGCGCTGTTCCATGCGGTGGTCATCCTCGGCGTCACGTTCGAGGCAGTGCCACTCGGCAGCAACGAGGCGACGACGCTGGAGGTGACGATCGTCGCGGACTCGAACCAGCATGTCGAGCCCAGCGACGACGCGGACTACCTCGCCCAGGCGAACCAGCGCGGCGGCGGCAACACCACCGAACAGGTGCGCCCCGGCGCCCGGCCCCGCTCCGCCGAGGCCCGGCCGTTCCCCGAGGAGATCCCGGGCGAGACGGCCGTGGAATCGGCGCCGGGCGAGGCGGACCCGCGCACGGCGGTCGTCTCGCGCTCGCCCTCGGACCGGCGCGACTACGCGCCCGAGGACACGAGCCCCGCCCCGAGCGCGGAGCAGACCACGGTGCAGGCGGCGCCGGCGAGCGATCCCCGCAGCCTGCCCCTGCCGGTGGAGGAACAGGCGAATCTCCTCATCCACGACGACGACCCCCGCCATCTGGTGATCAGCGCCGATACCCGGGAATCCCGCATTGCCGGCTATCTCGACCGCTGGAAACGGAAGGTGGAGCGGGTCGGCACGCTGAACTTCCCGGAGCAGGCACGCACGCGCGGGATGACCGGCAGCCCGGTGCTGGAGGTGGCGATCGACGCCGACGGGGAACTCACGGACATCGTCGTGCGGCGTTCCTCGGGGCACGGGCTGCTCGATCAGGCGGCGCTGAACATCCTGCGCCGGGCGGCGCCCTTCGACCCGTTCCCGGAGGACCTGCGCAAGGACTACGACGAGCTGCGCTTCGCCTACCAGTGGCAGTTCAACCAGGACGGCGCGCGCCCGAGAATAGCCACCCGCCGATAACCCGGGTGCAGGAGGGCCTTCAGGCCCCGATCACTCCCCATAACTCCGACGTCTCGCCCCGCCGGGACACCCTGCAGACCCTCACGCCCCACCTGCGGCCCCATCCGCCCGCGCTTGTCGATGCCCGCCGGAATGTCGATACTGACGTGCATGAACGAGCCCAATTACGTCAATCAGCTGCTGATCGCCATGCCCGGCATGCAGGACCCGAATTTCGAGACGACGGTCACGCTGATCTGCGAACACACGGACGAGGGCGCTCTCGGGATCGTCATCAACAGGCCGCTGGACCTGCGGCTCGGTGACGTGCTCGCCCAGCTCGAACTCACGGCGGAGCACGCGGAGATCGGCGACACGCGGGTGCTGGCCGGCGGTCCCGTAGGGCACGAGCGCGGCTTCGTGCTGCATGCCGGCGAGCAGGAATGGGAGGCGACGCTGGAGGTGTCCGACGACATCCGCGTGACCTTCTCACGGGACATCCTGGCGGCCATCGCTGCGGGCATCGGGCCGAGCCGCTCGCTGGTGGCCCTCGGCTACGCGGGCTGGGACGCCGGCCAGCTGGAGTCCGAGATGATGGCCAACGCCTGGCTGAACGTCACGGCCACGCCGGACATCGTCTTCGAAGTCCCCTTCGATCAGCGCTGGCAGGCGGCAGCCCGGCAGCTGGGCATCGACATCACTCGTCTGGCCAGCGATGCCGGACACGCCTGACAGCGCCAGCACCGCTGACCACGCTGAGACTGCCGAAACCGTCCTGGCTTTCGACTTCGGGCTGCGGCGCATCGGCGTCGCCGTGGGCCAGGCGGTGACGCGCAGCGCCACGGCGCTGACGACCCTGCCCGCCGTCGGCGGCGAGCCCGACGAGGGCGCGCTCGCCAGGCTCATCGCCGACTGGCAACCGGACCGTCTGCTGCTGGGCATGCCGCTGGCGCCGGGCGAGACCTCCGTGCTCGAGGAGCCGCTGAAGCGGTTCCGGCGCCGGCTCGAGCGCTTCGGCATCCCGCTGGAGCTGGTGGACGAGCAGTTCTCCTCGGCCGAGGCGCAGTCGCGCCTGACCGGCGAGCGCCGCAGCGGCGCACGCCGCCGGCGCGTCAGCAAGGCGGATATCGACAGCCTGTCCGCCCGCATCATTGCCGAGCAATGGCTGGCCGAGCGTTGGCCGGGCCGCCACTGAGCAGACCGGCGCCGCCCTGCGAGGTGATAGAATCCGCGGCGCCATGAGCATCGAGACCGAAACCGCCGCCGCGACGCTTGGCGATCGCGGCCACCGGGGCACCCTCTTCGTCGAGGATGCCGAGGTGCTGGAAGTGCGGCACTACCCCGGCGAGCAGTTCATCATGCGCCTGCGCTCGCCGAAATGCGCCGCACATGCCCTTCCGGGCAGCTTCGCCCATGTCACCTGCGACGAGTCGCTGCCGATGCGCCGGCCGCTCTCGATCATGCGCGCGGACGCCGCGGAGGGCTGGATCGAATTCCTGTACAAGATCGTCGGCGACGGGCTGCGCCTGCTGAGCCGGCGCCGGCCCGGCGATCGCGTCAGCGTGCTCGGCCCCATCGGTCGCCCCTTCCGTCCGGACCCGGCGCGCCCGCGCGCGCTGCTCGTCGGCGGCGGCGTCGGCATACCGCCCATGGTCTTCCTGGCCGAGGCACTGAAAGCGGACCGGCAGCACGACTGGGAGCCGCTGGTGCTGATGGGCTCGGAGATACCGTTCCCCTTCGAACTGGCTCGGGCAACCGCGGACGTGCCAGGCATCGCGGCGGAGGTCTGCTCCGTGATGCCCCTGCTCGAAGACCGGGGCGTGCCCTCGCGGCTCGCGAGCGGCTCCGCCTTCGAGGGCTGCTACAGGGGCTTCGTGACCGAACTCGCCGGCGAGTGGCTGGCGAGTCTGGACGAGGCGGCGCTGGCCCGCGTCGAGATGTTCGCCTGCGGCCCGACGCCGATGCTCGTCGCCGCGGCCCGTGTCGCCCGCCGCTACGGCATCCCCTGCCAGGTCTCGCTGGAGGAATACATGGCCTGCGCCGTCGGCGGCTGCGCCGGCTGCGCGGTGCGGGTGGAGACACCGGACGGCCCGGCGATGAAACGCGTGTGCGTGGACGGCCCGGTCTTCGACGCCAACACCGTCTTCCCCGCGTAACGGTGTAGGAGGGCCTTCAGGCCCGATCCGCCTTTCTTTTGGCGTTGGCCCGCCATCGGCTGGGTCAGCGTGGCGGGCCCGTCGCCGATAGGCCTGGCACCAGTCAGGAGGCGTTGCTGACTGGCAACGCTTTCACGCCACCGCGAGGCGGCCGTCATGCGGGGGTATCCATCGCCGCGACCTTTTGTCGGGAGCAAGATGGATACCCCCGCAGGACGGCCGTGAAATAAAGACCATCAACCGAAGTTGATCTTCGCTTCCAGGTTGCTGCGGGAATCCGCGTTGGCGAGCGCCTCTTCCAGCGTGATGCGCCCGTCCCGGTAGAGTTTCAGCAGCGCCTCGTCGTAAGTCTGCATGCCGCGCTCGTTGGAGTCCTTAACGGCCTCCTTCACCGCGGAGATGTCGCCCTTCATGATCAGCTCGGCGATGTGCGGCGAGTTCAGCATCACCTCCACGGCGGCCACGCGCTTGCCCTCCCGGTCGCGCACCAGCCGCTGGGAGATGATGGCGCGCAGGTAGTGGGAGAGGTCCATGAACACCTGGTTGTGCTGCTCCATCGGGAACATGTTGATGATGCGGTCCAGCGTCTCCGGCGCGTTGTTCGAGTGCAGCGTGGCGATGGCCAGCTGGCCGGTGCCGGCAAGGTCGAGCGCCGCCTGCATCGATTCCCGGTCACGGATCTCGCCGATCAGCACGACGTCGGGCGCCGCCCGCATCGCGCTCTTCAGGGCGCGGGCGTAGGACATGGTGTCCATGCCCACTTCCCGCTGGTTGACGATGGACTTCTTGTTGGGGTGGAGGAACTCGATCGGGTCCTCGATGGTGATGATGTGCGACGAGGTGTTCTCGTTGCGGTGGTTCACCATGGCCGCCAGCGTCGTCGACTTGCCGCTGCCGGTGGCGCCCACCATGAGGATCAGGCCGCGCTTCAGCATGACCAGATCCTCCAGGACCTCCGGCAACTCCAGCTGCTCGAACGTCGGCAGATCGGCCGTGATGAAGCGCAGCACCATGCCGACGTTGCCCCGCTGCTGGAACACGTTGACGCGGAAGCGCCCCACGCCGGGCTCGGACAGGGCGAAATCGATCTCCAGCTCGCGGGAGAAGACCTCGAGCTGTTCCTCGTTCATCAGCTCGAGGGCCGCCTGCTTCACCATCTTCGGCGTCAGCTCGAGCTTGTTCACCGGCCGTATCTTGCCCTCGATCTTGATCTTGACCGGCGCATAGGAGGTGAAGAAGAGGTCCGAGGCCTTTTTCTCCGCCATCAGCTTGAACAGGGGTTTGACGTTCATGGGTTAGCGCCCCTCGACACTGACAGGTGCAGGGGCACCGTCAGAAGTGCTTGGCGGTGTCCTCCTCCATGATGCGCAGGCTGCTCGACTGCTGGTCCGCCAGCGCCGTCTCGCGCTTGCTCTCCAGCTTGATCTTCAGCCGCAGCTCGTTGCGGGAATCCGCGTTGCGCATCGCCTCCTCGTAGGAGATGTGCCCTTCTTCGTACAGGGCGAACAGCGCCTGGTCGAAGGTCTGCATGCCGAGCCGCGTGGACTTGGCCATGATCTCCTTGATCTGGGCCACCTCGCCCTTGAAGATCAGGTCGGCGATCAGCGGCGAACTCAGCATGATCTCCATCGCAGCGATACGGCCGACGCCGCTCTCCCGCGGGATCAGCCGCTGCGAGATGAGCGCCTTCACGTTCAGCGAGAGATCCATCAGCAGCTGGGAGCGGCGCTCTTCCGGGAAGAAGTTGATGATGCGGTCCAGTGCCTGGTTGGCGCTGTTCGCGTGCAGCGTCGCGAGACACAGATGGCCGGTCTCGGCGAACTGGATGCCGTACTCCATGGTCTCCTTGTCGCGGATCTCGCCGATCAGGATGACGTCCGGCGCCTGGCGCAGCGTGTTCTTGAGTGCCATGTGCCAGCTCTCGGTGTCGACGCCGACCTCGCGCTGGGTGACCACGCAGCCCCGATGGGGGTGCACGAACTCCACCGGGTCCTCGATGGTGATGATGTGGCCGCGGGAGTGCTCGTTGCGGTGGCCGATCATGGTAGCGAGCGTGGTCGACTTACCCGAACCGGTACCGCCGACGACGATCACCAGCCCGCGCTTGTTCATCACCACGTCCTTCAGGATGGGCGGCAGCTCCATCTCGTCGAAGGTAGGGATCTTGGTCGTGATCGTGCGCATCACCGCGCCCACGTGCCCCTGCTGCACGAAGGCGCTGACGCGGAAGCGGCCGATGCCCTGGGGATTGATGGCGAAGTTGCACTCCTTGGTGGCGTCGAACTCCTTCGCCTGCTTGTCGTTCATGATCGAGCGGACGATGATCGACGTCTGCTCGGCGGACAGCGGCTGCTCCGTCGCCCGATGCACCTCGCCGTCGATCTTGATCGCCGGCGGGAAGCCTGTGGTGATGAAGAGATCCGAGCCCTTCTTCTCCACCAGCTTCTTCAGAAGATTCTGCGTCAGTCGTACTGCCTGTTCCCGATCCATTTCCGCCCCCGGGCCGCATCATGAAGCTGCGGCCTAGAAATTCTCCTTGTTGACCGCCTTGAAGCGGGCCTCTTCCTTGGTGATCTGGCCTTTCTGCATGAGCTCGGCCAGATTCTGGTCCAGTGTGTGCATGCCGGCGCCCTGCCCGGTCTGGATGGCCGAGTACATCTGCGCCACCTTGCCCTCGCGGATCAGGTTGCGGATGGCCGGCGTGCCGATCATGATCTCATGGGCCGCCACGCGGCCGCCGCCGATCTTCTTCAGCAGGGTCTGCGAAATCACGGCCTTCAGCGATTCCGACAGCATGGCGCGCACCATCTCCTTCTCCGCGGCCGGGAATACGTCGACGACGCGGTCGATGGTCTTGGCCGCGGAACTCGTGTGCAGCGTACCGAACACCAGGTGACCCGTCTCGGCCGCGGTCAGCGCGAGACGGATGGTCTCCAGGTCGCGCAGCTCGCCCACCAGGATGACGTCCGGGTCCTCGCGCAGGGCCGAGCGCAGCGCCTCGGAGAAGCCGAGCGTGTCGCGGTGCACCTCGCGCTGGTTGATGAGCGACTTCTTGCTCTCGTGCACGAACTCGATCGGGTCCTCGATGGTGAGGATGTGATCGGGCTTGTTGTCGTTGATGTAGTCCACCATCGCCGCCAGCGTCGTCGACTTGCCCGAGCCGGTGGGACCCGTCACCAGGCAGATGCCCCGGGGCTGCATCGAGATGTCCTTGAAGATCGCCGGCGCACCCAGGTCGTCCAACGTGAGTATCTCCGAGGGGATGATGCGGAAGACGGCACCGGAGCCGCGCATCTGGTTGTAGGCGTTTACGCGGAAGCGGGCGAGTTTCGGAATCTCGAACGAGAAGTCGGTCTCGAAGTACTCCTCGTAGGCCTTACGCTGCTTGTCATTCATGATGTCGTACACCATGCTGTTGACTTCCTTGTGCGTAAGGGCGGGCATATTGATCCGCTTGATGTCGCCATCGACCCGGATCATGGGCGGGACGCCTGCCGACAGGTGCAGGTCGGAGGCCTTGTTCTTCACCGTGAACGACAGGAGCTGCGCGATATCGACGGCCATGCGTATCCCTTGCTTGCAGGTATCCAGACTGCCGGATTTACCATAAATCCGGATGGGCTAGTATAGCGGAGCAAACGGAAATTAACGTGATTGGAGTCACGGAAAACCTCCGGAAAATCAATGAATCCATCGCTTCCATCGCCCGTTCGGCAGGCCGCGATCCGGCCGCGGTGACGCTGGTGGCGGTGTCCAAGCGCCAGCCGCTCGAGCGGGTGCGCGAGGCGGTGGCGGCCGGCCACCGCCATTTCGGCGAGAACACGCTGCAGGGAGCGCTCGCGCACATGGACGCGCTGGTGGATGCGCCGGGCGACGCGGGCCTCACCTGGCATTTCATCGGCCCCGTCCAGTCGAACAAAACCCGGCCGATCGCCGAGCGGTTCGACTGGGTGCACACCATCGAGCGGGAGAAGATCGCCCGGCGCCTGAGCGAGCAACGTCCGCCCGATGCGCCGCCGCTGGACGTCTGCATCCAGGTCAACGTCGACGACGAGGCGTCGAAGAGCGGCTGCGCGCCGGACGAGGCGGGGCCGCTGGCGGATCTCGTCGCCGGGCTGCCGCGGCTGCGACTGCGCGGGCTGATGTGCATACCGGCGCCGGCCGAGGGGATCGCGGCCCAGCGCCGGCCGTTCGCCCGGCTGCGCGGCCTCCTCGAGGAGCTGAACGGCCGCGGGCATCGGCTGGATATGCTGTCCATGGGCATGTCCGCCGATCTCGAGGCGGCCATACTCGAGGGCGCGACACTGGTCCGGGTGGGCACCGACGTATTCGGGCCGCGCCCGGCGGACGACTGACGAGGTCTCATATGAGCGAACCGGTCATCGGCTTCATCGGCGGCGGCAACATGGCCACCGCCATCATGCGCGGCCTGCTGGCGAAGGGTGTGGACGCCGAGCGCATCGCCGTCGCCGACCCCAGCGAAGAGCGACGCGACGCGCTGGCGGCGCTGCTGCCCGGCGGGCGGGTGAGCGCGGACAATCGGGACGTCGCCGCCGCCGCAGACGTGCTCGTGCTGGCCGTGAAGCCACAGGTGATGGCGGACGTGCTGCCGCCGCTGGCCGAGACGGTGCAGGCCTCCGCGGCCCTGGTCGTCTCGATCGCGGCGGGCATACGCAGCGACGACATCGACGCCTGGCTCGGCGGCGGACTCGCCGTGGTGCGCTGCATGCCCAATCAGCCGGCGCTGGTCGGCCAGGGCATGACCGTGCTGTATGCGAACCGGCGCGCGCTGCCCGGCCGGGACCGCGCCGACGACGTGCTCTCGGCCGCCGGGCCGACGCTCTGGGTGGACGAGGAATCGATGATCGATGCCGCGACGGCCATCTCCGGCAGCGGCCCGGCCTATTTCTTCTACCTGCTGGAGGCGCTCATCGCCACGGCCGTCGAATTCGGCTTCACGCCGGAGCAGGCGCGACGTCTGGCGGTGCAGACGGCGAAGGGCGCCGCCGCCACGGCGGAGAGCGAGGCCGACGAGCCGGCCGTGCTGCGCGAACGCGTCACCTCGCCGGGCGGCACCACGGCGGCCGCGTTCGCCGTCCTGGAGGACGTCGACGTTCGTGCTATCTTTAGACGCGCCATTCATGCCGCGCGGCGGCGGGCGGCCGAGCTCGCCGGCGATGCCGCAGCGGACTGAGTCCCGCCGGACCCGACCGCACGGAGTGAGAGCTTGGACGACGCGCTGATCTTCCTGTTCCGGACACTGGCCGACCTGTTCCTGATCGTGCTGCTGCTGCGGCTGTTCATGCAGCTGTTCCGGGCGGACTTCCGCAACCCCGTCTCCCAGGCGATCGTGCGCATCACCTCGCCGTTCATCGTGCCGCTGCGGCGCGTGCTGCCGCCCATGGGCAAGATCGACACGGCCACGCTGGTGGTGATACTGCTGTTCGAGCTCGTGTTCGTCGCCGCCATGGCGTACGCGCTCAACATGACCCCCCACGGCTTCGGGCTGCTGTACTACGCGATACTGCGCACGGTCATGATCGCGCTGCGTTTCTTCTTCTTCGCCATCATCGTCTACGTCATATTGAGCTGGGTCGCACCGGGCACCTACAACCCGGTCACCAGCCTGCTCAGTCAGCTGGTCAATCCGATTCTCGACCCGGCCCGCCGTCTCATCCCCACGATCGGCGGGCTGGATCTCTCGCCGTTGCTGGTCGCCATCCTGCTGCAGGCCGCCAGCATCGCGGTCGGCAGCGGCCTGCCCGGCGTGCTGCACTGACGGCAGCGGTCGGGAGCGCCGGATGGCCGGACACCACGTCACCGCAACCGCGCATTCGGGCCGGGGGAAGCGGATGGTTTATAGTAGGGCCCTGATGAAAAGGCACGGAGAGACCGCTATGAGGCCGACGAATACGATACTGCTTGCGCTGGCGGCTGTACTGTTCTCCGCCTGCGGTGACAGCGGGCAGCCGGAGCGCAACGTGCCCGAGGCGATGCCGTCGAGCGAGACGTCCGCCGAGGTAGGCGATTACATCGTGCACTACAACGCGATGACCACCGATCAGCTCACGCCGACCGTCGCGCAGAGCACGGGCATCGTCCGCTCCAGGAACCGGGCGATGCTGAACGTGAGCTTCGTCGAGAAGGAGACCGGCAACACGGTGGAGGGCGGCGTCGAGGTGTCGGCGGCGAATCTCACGGGGCAGACCAAGAACATCACGATGCGCCGCGTGCGTGACGGCGAGGCGACCTACTACATCGGCGAGGTGCCGGTCGCGCATCGGGAGACGCTGATCTTCAACATTGAGGCAACGCCGCCCGGCGCCACTCAGCCGACCATGCTGAAATTCCGCCGCCAGTTCTTCACCGATTGACGAAACCCCGAAAAAAAGCCTGCGAAATGCACTTGACCATCTGTCGCGGCAGGGCGAGTTGTGGTAAGTTGCCGCGCTTTATCGAGCCGGAATTGCCCGGGTTTTTCGTTTCATCCAGGAGTTGATACATGGCAGCAAAGAAAAAGGCCGCTACCACGGCCAAGAAGGCACCGACCAAGTCGGAGATCTACAGGCACATCGCGGAAGACACCGGTCTCACCCGCAAGGACGTCGCCGCGGTCTTCGACTCACTGACCGGCCTCATGAAGAAGAACCTCGGCGGCCGCGGCGCCCCCGGGACGTTCACGCTGCCCGGCCTGGCAAAGATGACCGTCAAGAAGAAGCCCGCCGTCAAGGCGCGCAAGGGCATCAACCCGTTTACGGGCGAGGAGATGATGTTCAAGGCCAAGCCGGCCAGCAAGACGGTGAAGGTCACGGCCCTGAAAGGCCTGAAAGACATGGTCTGAGTCACGCACCCGTGACACGGATCGGAAAAGCCGGGCAGCCGCCCGGCTTTTTTTATGACTCGTCGGGTCGGGCCAGCAACTTGCGCCGCATCACCTCGGAACGCGGGACGTAGAGCAGCTCGCCGATCTTGTGCACCATGGCGTCCTCGTACTTGTCGAGCCGCCCGTCGGCGAAAGCAACGGCCCACAGTCGGCCCATCAGCTCCGACTTCTGCTTCTCGTCGAGCCGCTCGTGCAGCGTACGGGTGAACTCGAACAACGACACCGAATGCTCCACCCGCTCGCTGGCCTCCTCGCGCAGCAGAGCGGCTTCCTCTTCGGTCAGCTCGTAATGTCGGCGCAGCAGCTCCTCGAGGGCCAGCGCCTCCTCCGCGTCGAAGTCGAAATCGGCGCGGGCCACCTCGACCAGCAGCGCCGCGGCGGCGAGGCGTATGGCGTGCTCCTCGTCCTGCGCCGAGGCGCCCTCCTCCGAACCGTCCAGCAATGATTCGAGCTTTCGCGCCAGCGCATCGAGCATGATCAGTCCGCGTCCTTCCCCTCGCCGTCGAGCAGCTCGCCGAGCCGCTCGCGCAGCAACGTGAGTTTACCGTGGAAAAAATGGTCGACCTCCGGCAGCAGCAGGAGTTCCGGACCCGGTGCCAGCTCGTTGACCCATTCCACGACGCCATCGGCGTCCACGAGTTCGTCTTCCTCGCCCTGGACGATGATCCACGGACACTCGGGCTGACGCTCCGTGGCAACCGGCAGCCGGCCGACGGGCGGCGCCACGGTGATCAGCCGCGCCGGCGTCCGCCGGGCGGCGGCATGCAGCGCCACCGCCGCGCCGAACGAGAACCCCGCGAGCCAGGCCTCGCCGCCGAAACGCCGCGCGGCCCAGTCCCACACCGCCAGGGCGTCGTCCACCTCGCCGACGCCCTCGTCGTAGCTGCCCTCGCTGGCACCGACGCCGCGGAAGTTGAATCGGATCGCCGCGAGGCCCCGTTCGTTGAACACGCGGCACAGCGTGTGCACGACCTTGTTCTCCATGCTGCCGCGATGCTGCGGGTGGGGATGGCAGGCGACACCGTAACCGGCGGGCTCGCCCGCTGGCGGCAGCTCGAGCAACGCCTCCAGCTCGCCGGCGGGACCCGGGATATTTACCTCTTCACGCCGGGGCAGCTTGCGCATCCGCGCCCCCCTCGGCAGCAGCCTTCTTCGGTTTGCCCGGCGCGAAGTAGACGATGGTATCGCCGGGCTTGGGTTCCAGCTCGTGCTGGACCGAGAACAGGTCCACGTCGCCGTCCGAATCCAGCAGGATGACCTGCATCGCGTCCTCGGGCCGCTCGCTCAGGAAATCGCTGTAGCTGTAGTTTTCCGACAGCTTCGTCTTGTAAAAGCCCCAGCCCCGCACGTACAACCGCCACAGCCGCTCGAACACCGCATCCTTGCCGAACGCCACGTTGCCCCGGCGCGGCCGCGCGATCGCCTTGGGATCGTCCTCGGTCTCCGTGCCCATGGGCAGCTGGAAGACGTGGCGCTGGCCCACCTCCGGCGCGATCTGCGTGCAGACGAGCGCGTTGTAGGCGTCGTTGCTGGTGGCCGCCAGTACCGTGCGCACGTGCGCGAGTTCCACCGACTCCTCGGCGAACTCCGAGAGGATGTCGCCGTAGAAGACGGGCACGCCGGCCAGCCGGGCTGCGCGCAAGTTGTGCCAGGAGGAATCCGCCACCAGTACGTTCACCTTCAGTCCCTGCAGCGTGCGTGCCAGTTCGATGGTCCAGGGCGAGGCGCCGACGATCACGACGCTGTCGCGGTGGCGCGACGACAGCCCGAGACGTCCCGCCAGCCAGTTCAGCGACAGGCCGTGAGCGAAGACGGTGGCGAATATCACGGCGAACACCAGCGGCAGCAGGACGTCGGCGTCGTAACCGGCGTCCACCAGCCGCGGCCCCATGACACCGGCGGTGGCAGCGGCGACGATACCGCGCGGCGCGATCCAGGAGAGCAGCAGACGCTCGCGGAATTCCATCTTCGCGCCGATCGTCGCCAGCATGATGGCCGCGGGTCTGGCGACCACCATGATCGCCGCGATCAATGCGGCGCCGCGCCAGCCTATCGAGGTCAGGGACTCGACATTCAAATCGGCGGTGAGCAGCACGAACACCACCGACACGAGCATGATGGTGATGTACTCCTTGAAGCGCTTCATGTCGCCGATGCCCGGCAGGTTCATGTTGGCGACGACGATACCCATGATGGTCACGGCCAGCAGCCCGGCCTCGTGCTGCATCAGATTGGAGGCCTCGTAGACGACGAGTACGAGGCCGAGCATCACCGGACTCTTCAGATATTCCGGCACCATCCCGGCGCGGAACGCACGCCCCGTGAGCCAGCCGCCGAGGCCGCCGAACACCAGCCCGGAGGTGATGGCGAGGCCGACGCCCTGCATGACCTCCGCCAGCCCCGAGCCCTCGCCGCTGAAGACGAAGAACTGGAACACCAGCACCGCCAGCAACGCCCCGATGGGATCGTTGACGATCCCTTCCCACTTCAGATAGGAAGCGGTGCGGCGGTTCAGCGCGCTCTGGCGCAGCAGCGGCATGATCACCGTCGGACCGGTCACCACCATGATGGCGCCGAACACCAGCGACACGGCCCAGTCCAGGCCGCCGATGTAGTGGGCGCACAGGGTGGCGGCCGCCCAGCCGAACGGCGCCCCCAGATAGACCAGCCGCTGGACGCCCCGGGCCGCCTCCTTCAGTTCGGCGAGCCTGAGGCTGAGCCCCCCCTCGAACAGGATGATGGCAACGCACAGGCTGATGACGGGGCGCAGCAGATCGCCGAGTTCCGCGCTGGGATTGATCCAGCCGAGACCGGGGCCGACGATCAGTCCGGAACCGGCCAGCAGCACGATCGCCGGCAGGCGCAGGCGCCATGCCACCCACTGTGCTGCCACGCCCAGCGCGACGACGCCGACGATGACGAGGACGATCTGATCTTCATGCATCGGGGATGCTCGCGAGGAAACAGCGGCGTACGGTAACGGTCGCGCCTGCGACCCGCAACAGCGGGTACGCCTCGGCGCACCGGCCCCGGGCAGCGCCGGTTTTCTGGCCGTCGATGCCCTAAATACCGTAAAATTAGTAATTTACGGACGAATATCCGCGGCAGGCGCAAGACGCCGTCGCGGAACGGAGTCGCACAGTGTCCAACAAGCGCATCGAACTCGAAAACACCTACTGCGCGCAGAACTATCACCCCCTGCCCGTGGTGCTGAGCCGCGGCGAGGGCGTCTACGTCTGGGACGACGAGGGCCGCCGTTATCTCGACATGATGAGCGCGTACTCCGCGGTCAGTCACGGGCACGCGCATCCCCGCCTGATCCAGGCGCTGACACGCCAGGCGAGCGAACTCAGCATCGTCTCCCGCGCCTTCCACACCGACAAGCTCGGGCCGTTCCTGAAACGCATCTGCGAACTGACCGGCCAGGACAGGGCGCTGCCGATGAACACCGGCGCCGAGGCGGTGGAAACCGCGCTGAAGGCGGCCCGCAAGTGGGCCTATACGGTCAAGGGGGTGGAGCGCGACAAGGCGGAGATCATCGCCTGCCGCAATAACTTCCACGGGCGCACCATCACCATCGTCGGCATGTCCAGCGAGGAAGCGTACCGGGAAGGCTTCGGCCCGTTCCCGCCCGGCTTCCGGCTGGTCGATTTCGGCGACGCGGAAGCGCTGGAGGCCTCCATCACGCCGAACACCGCTGCCTTCCTGGTGGAACCCATGCAGGGCGAAGGCGGCATCGTGATACCGCCGCCCGGCTACCTGGCCGAGTGCCGGGAGATCTGCCGGCGCCACAACGTGCTGCTGATCTGCGACGAGATCCAGACCGGCCTCGGGCGCACCGGCCGCTTCCTCGCCTCGGAGTACGATGACGTGGTGCCGGACGGACTGATACTCGGCAAGGCCCTGGGTGGCGGCATCCTGCCGGTGTCGATGTTCCTGGCCCGCCGTGACGTCATGGACGTGTTCCGGCCCGGCGACCACGGCAGTACCTTCGGCGGTAACCCGCTGGCCGCCGCCGTCGCGCTGGAAGCGTTGAACATCATCGTCGAGGAAGACCTGGCGGCGCGCAGCGCGGCGATGGGCGCCTTCCTGCTGGAGGAACTCCGGCGTATCGACAGCCCGCTGGTGCGCGACGTGCGCGGCCGCGGTCTGTTCGTGGGGCTCGAGATCGATCCGGACAAGGGCAGCGCCCGCGACGTCGTGGAACGCCTGATGCAGAAAGGCGTACTCAGCAAGGAGACTCACGAGACCGTGGTGCGGCTGGCACCGCCGCTGTCCATCACCCGGGAGCAGCTGCAGTGGGCGCTGGCGCGCATCGAAGAGGTACTGACCGACATGGAGCAACTGCGCAAGGCGTCGTGAGGCGCGCGCAGCAGGAGCATGCCCGGTCCGCCCATCATGATCATCGGCCTGGCACTGCTCTCGGCGCTGGCCGGCGGATTGCTCGGGTGGTACCTGCATGCCGAGCGGCATCGTCGCCAGCGACTGACGACGGCTGCCACCTGGCAGGAAAAGCTGCAGCTGGAGGAACTGGCCAAGGAGCGGCTGCGCAAGCAGATACGCAGTCTGGCAGGGCGGCTCGACGCCGCGCGCCGGGCCGAGCGGGAGGCGCGCCAGCGCCACGCACGGACCACGCGGGAACTGGCCGGCGTGGCGGCCACGGCAGACGAGGCGTCGAGCGCGCTCACCGACTGCCGCGTGGCGCTGGCGGCGACCAATCGCAAGCGCGACGAGCTGCATGCCCAGCTGCAGCGTCTGCTCACACGCAGCCGGGAGCTCATGGCGGCCTCCCGGGCGAAGGACGAGAAGATATTCACGCTGAGCCGGGAGCTGGAGAGCTGGCAGGAGCGCCTGCCGCCCCTCGTCTATCGCTTCCGCGAGAAGGCGGCGGAGGCCACCGCCGCCCACCGGGCGCTGGATATGGAGCGGGCGCGGGCGCGGGAGCTGGAGGATACACTGCGCACGCGCATCCTGCCGCTCACCGATCCGCCGCTCGATGCCGACGGCGGCGGCAATGGCGGCCACGGCCATGCCGGGGGCGACGGGGGCGACCGAACGATGCCGGTCCCTCGGCCCAGGGACGACCTAAAGCGCATCCGCGGCATCGGCCCGGTCCTCGAGCGCCTGCTGAACGATCTCGGCATCCATCGGCTGCAGCAGATCGCGGAGTTCGGCCCGGACGACGTCGAGCGGGTGCAGGCGGCCCTGGAGGACTTCCCGGACCGCATCGAGCGCGACCACTGGGTGGAGCAGGCCCGCACACTGATTTCAGAGTACCGGCCCGGGGCCGGTGAAACATCCTGGACAGGGAGGACGGAAACATGAACCTGACGACGACGGCTTTCCGAGACGGCGAACGCATCCCCGACGAGTTCTGCTTCGGCAACCCGGCGGACGAGGGTCACATGACCCTGGGCGCGAACCGCAACCCGGACTTCACCTGGGCGAACCTGCCGGAGGGAACCCGCTCGCTGGTGCTGCTCTGCGTCGACGTGGACGTGCCGAGCAAGGCCGACGACGTGAACCAGGAAGGTCGCACCATCCCTGCCGACCTGCCACGGGTGGATTTCTATCACTGGGTGATGGTGGACATCCCGCCGGGCATCGCCGGCATACCCGCGGGCTCCTGCTCCGACGGCGTCACGCCGAAAGGCAAGAAGGACCCGTCCGGCCCGGATGGTGCGCGACAGGGACTGAACGACTACACGAGCTTCATGGCCGGCAATCCGGACATGGCGGGCGAATACTTCGGCTACGACGGCCCCTGCCCGCCGTGGAACGACGAGCTGCTCCATCATTACCACTTCGTGCTCTACGCGACGGACCTCGAGCGGGTGCCGGTCGAGGGGAAATTCACCGGCCAGGACGTCATCGCGGCGCTGGAAGGGCACATCCTCGCCGAGTCCCGGCTGGTGGGCACCTACACGCTCAATCCGGACGTCGGCTGACGCCCCGCACCGGCACGCGGATCAGCGCACGGCGTCCGGGCGGACGGTGAAGTCCACGATCCGTATCCGGGTGCCGGGCTCGCCCGCCGGATAGCGCTCGTCCAGCACCTGCGCCAGGGCGTCGTCCTCGTAGACGCCGGCGGGGGCTGCCTGCAGCACCCGGGCGTCCACCGGCCGGCCGCTGGCATCCACCTCGACTTCCACCTGCACGAAGCCCCGCCGCTCCCGCTCGTCGGTTACGCCAGCGGGCGGCACCGGCTCCAGCATCGGCGGCGGCGCCTCCAGTTCCGGCAGGCGGCGGCGGGGCTCGCCGAGCAGTTCGGCCACGTCGAGGCTGTCGTAACCCACGAGCAGGTCGAGGGGATGCGCCTCCACGGCAATCTCGTCGTCGCCGGTCGCCCGCTCGAAGCCGCCCCACAGCTGGACGGCGACCACCAGCATGGCAGCGACGACTACGCAGGCAGCCAGGAACGAGGCGAGAAAGCGCAGCACCGCTCAGCGACCCTCAACAACCCTCGGGGTCTTCCCCGTCGAAGGACAGCGCGCAGGAATTGATGCAGAAACGCAGCCCGGTGGGCTCGGGCCCGTCCGGGAAGACGTGGCCCAGGTGGGCACCGCAGGTGGCGCACAGGACCTCGTCGCGGACCATGCCGTGACTCGTGTCCCGCTCGGTGCGGACCCGTTCGCCGGCCAGCGGCAGCCAGAAGCTCGGCCAGCCGGAGCCGGAGTCGTATTTGTGTTCCGAACTGAACAGCTCGGTGCCGCAGACGACACAGGCATAGGTGCCGTCGTCCTTCTGGTTGACGTAGCGGCCGGCGAACGGCGGCTCCGTGGCGCCCTGCTGGGTCACCCGCCAGGCCTCGTCGCCCAGTCGTTCGCGCAACTGCTCTTTCGTCTCTTCCGTCATTGCCTAGTTATCCTCCGTCGGCCGGCGGCCGTTTGCCGTGGATCGATTCTAGCGCGTCGGGCCGGGTTCATTGCTCCCCGTCGCCGGCGAGCTCCAGCAGCAGCCGGTTCATGCGGCGCACGTACGCGCCCGGATCCTCCAGCGAGCCGCCCTCGGCCAGGCGGGCCTGATCGACCAGGACCCTCGCCAGATCCTCGAAACGGCCCTCGTCGCTCTCGGTGGACAGCCGCTGCACCAGCGGATGGGAGGGGTTGATCTCGAAGATGGGCTTCGTCTCCGGCAGCTTCTGCCCCGCCGCCTCCAACAGGTGACGCATCTGGCGGCCGACGTCGTGCTCCGAGAGCACGAGGCAGGCGGGAGAATCCACCAGCCGGCGGCTCACGCGTACGGTCTCCACCTGATCTTTCAGCAAGCGCCGCAGCTTCTTCAGCAGTGGCTTCTGCTCCTCGTCCAGCGCCTCCTGTTCCGGACCGCTCTCGCCGCCCGGGAGTTCCGCCCCGCCTCTCGCGACGTCGCTCAGCTTCTTGCCCCTGTACTCGGGCAGCTGACCGATCATCCATTCGTCCAGCCGGTCGTGCAGCAGCAGTACCTCGATGCCCCGATCGCGAAACACCTCGAGCTGGGGCGCCGAGCGCGCCTTCTCCAGGCTGTCCGCCACCAGGTAGTAGATGGCCTCCTGATCCGTCTGCACACGGCCGATATAGTCGTCCAGCGACTGGTCCTGGGTGGCGCCTTCGCTGCGGGTCGTCACGAAGCGGAGCAGCGCGGCGATGCGTTCGGCGTTGCCGGGGTCCTCGCCGATCCCCTCCTTCAGCACCTCGCCGAACTCGTCCCAGATCTTCTGATAGGTCTCCGCATCGTCCGCCGCCGTCTTCTCCAGCAGCTCCAGGGCGCGGCGGGTCAGAGCGCTGCGCAGCGCGTCCAGGGTGGGATGGGACTGCAGCAGCTCCCGCGACACGTTGAGCGGCAGGTCGGCGGTGTCGATGACGCCGCGGACGAAGCGCAGATAAAGCGGCAGGAACTGCTCGGCGTCGTCCATGATGAAGACCCGCTGCACGTAGAGCTTCAGCCCCCGGGGCGACTCCCGATTCCACAGGTCGAACGGGGCGCGGCCGGGGATGTAGAGCAGGCTCGTGTACTGACGCTTCCCCTCCACGTGATTGTGCGACCAGGCGAGCGGGTCCGTCGGGTCGTGGGTAAGGTGTTTGTAGAACTCCCGGTATTCCTCATCGCCGATCTCCGCGCGGGGCCGCGTCCACAGGGCCGTGGCTGCGTTCACCGTCTCCCTCTCGCCGTCGCCGTCCCCATCGCCTATGGGCATGGTGACCGGGAATGCGATGTGGTCGGAGTAACGGCGGATCAGATGGCGCAGCCGCTCGGCGGCGGCGAACTCCTTCGCGTCCTCGCGCAGATGCAGCACCACGCGGGTGCCCCGCTCGGGCCGCTCCACCGAGCCGATGCGGAATTCACCCTGACCGTCGGACTCCCAGTGGATGCCGGTGTCGGCCGGCTGGCCGGCCCGCCGGCTGTAGACCTCCACCCGGTCGGCGACGATGAACGAGGAGTAGAAGCCGACGCCGAACTGACCGATGAGGCGTGAGTCCTTGCGCGTATCGCCGGTCAGCGACTGCAGGAACTCCGCCGTGCCGGACTTCGCGATGGTGCCGAGGTTGGCGATCACCTCGTCCCGGTTCATGCCGATGCCGTTGTCGCTGACCGACACCGTGCCGGCCTCGGCATCGAAGTCCACGTCGATGCGGAGCTCCGGCTGATCCTCCATCAGCGCCGGATCGGCGAGCGCCTCGAAGCGCAGCTTGTCGGCGGCGTCGGAGGCATTGGAGATCAGCTCGCGGAGGAAGATCTCCCGGTTGCTGTACAGCGAGTGGATCATCAGGTGAAGCAGCTGCTTCACCTCCGCCTGGAAACCGAGCGTCTCCGCGCTGCGGGTCTCTGCCATGTCGCCCTCCCCTGGATGGAACCTGTGCGTTGCCCGGCCGCGGCACGACGGCGCACCGGCGGCTCCGGGCAGGTCGGAGTGTGGGGACGTTGGCGGAGTTTTCAACCCGCGGGGCGGGTGCGGCTCAGGAGTGGCGTGCGGTCCAGCGTGCCGTCGGGTGACGGGCCAGCCAGGACATGGCGGGAGCCAGGACGGCGATCAGGCCGGCCACCAGGAGAGCGCCGGCGACCAGCGGCAGGGTTGCGGCCGCGACGGCCAGGCCCACGCCGATGAGCGCGCCCGCCAGCAGCGCGACCAGGCGCGCGAGGAGACGGCGGACCTGCTCCCACAGCAACGGCATGGACCAGACGAAGTCGTCCATGTCATCCAGATACTGCAGCAGCCGTTCCATGTTCTCTTCCGCCGAATCCCTCAGCAATCAACATATTCTAACGCTTTCTTCGTGTCAGCGGTGCGAATTCAACCATAAGATGACGCCGCGGAGCGCAAGCCGGCCTGGCGCCAGCCCGGATGCCTCAGCGCACCCGCCGCAGGACGGGGCGGCTGTCCCGCGGCGAATCCTCCGCCATGAGCATCGCGGTGCGATTGGCTTCCTTGGCGTAGGCGATGGCTTCGTGCACCCAGCGCCAGCGCTCGCGGGTTTCTTCGGTCTTGAACAGCGCCAGTTGCTCTTCTGCGCCCGGTTTTGCTTTGGCCATAGTTTTCGAAATCGAGGTGGGAAGAATCCGTTGTTCTTCTGTCAGTCGGTTCGTGCTGCCGGGGCCGGCCTCACGATTCGTCGCGGTCACTGCGGTTGCGATCGCTCCAGTTCCGTTTCACTTCCTCCGCCCAGTTGCGGTAGCCCTTCCAGGTATAGAGCGAGGGGTCCAGAGCACCGCGGCTGCGCGGCCGGTCTCCCCGCCGTGAGAGCCACTTGCGGTAGGCGTCCCAGGGCTCGCCGTCGCGGCCCTCGTCCCGGTCGGTCACGGACACCGTCTCGTCATGGTCCCCGTCCTCTTCCGGGCCCGCGGCCCAGCGGATGTCCTTGTCATCAGGCATGGCTGATCCCACTCCCAGCAGATGGGCGAACATTACGCTGGCAGGGGTGCCGGAGCGAGGAACTGCATCACAATGAACAGCGTTAAAAAAGACAGCTAAATCAGCGGGTTCAGCCACCCTATTTGACTTAACGAACGGCGCCGGGCGCCACGCTGCGGGCTTTTTGACTTAAGCGGGACGATTACGGAAAAAGGCGGCGGCGCGCCGCTCCGGGTTCAGGCGACCACCTCGTAGCAGGGGCTGTAACTGCCGGACAGTTTCATACGCCCCTGGGCCACGAAGGCGCGGAGCAGGTCGTCCAGCAGCGGCATGATCCTGCCGGAGGCCTCGATCCGGAAAGGCCCCCGTTCCTCGATCATGCGGATCGTATCCTCCCGCACGTTGCCGGAGACGATCCCCGAGAAGGCGCGGCGCAGGTTGACGGCCAGCTCCTCCGGGGCCTGTTCGGGATGCAGGGCAAGCGAGGCCATGGACTCGTGGCTCGCCCGGAATGGCACCTGGAAGTCGTGATCGATCTTCAGGCGCCAGTTGTAGTAGTAGGCGTCGCTGTGGCGCTGGCGGAAATCGCGCACGTCGGTGAGTCCGGACTGGATCGTCCTGGCCACGGACACCGGGTCGTCGACGATGATGCGGTAGCGCTGCTGCGCCGCCTCGCCGAGGGTGGCACCGACGAACTCGTCGATGCGGCGAAAATAGTCCTCGCTGCCGGCCGGTCCCGTGAACACCAGCGGGAACGGCACGTCGGCGTTATCCGGGTGCAGCAGCACGCCGAGGATGAACAGGATCTCCTCCGCCGTGCCCACGCCGCCGGGGAACACCACGAAGCCGTGGCCGACCCGGACGAACGCTTCCAGCCGCTTCTCCATGTCCGGCATGATCACCAGCTCGTTGACGATGGGGTTCGGCGACTCGGCGGCGATGATGCCGGGCTCCGTGATGCCGATGTAGCGGCCGTCGCGGATGCGTTGCTTGGAGTGGCCGATGGTCGCGCCCTTCATGGGGCCCTTCATCGCACCCGGGCCGCAGCCGGTGCACACCTGCAGGCTGCGCAGGCCCAGCTCGTAGCCTACGGTCTTGGTGTAGTCGTATTCCTCACGGCTGATGGCATGGCCGCCCCAGCATACGATCACGTTCGTGTCGGCCGGCGCCCGCACGATGCGCGCGTTGCGCAGCACGTGGAAGACGGCGTTGGTGATGGAATCCGACCGGGCGAGATCGAACTGCCCGCCCTCGCGCAGCTCGTTGTCCACGAACACCACGTCGCGCAGGACCGAGAACAGCAGCTCGCGGATGCCCCGGATCATGCGCCCGTCCACGAAGGCGGAATCCGGGGCATTGCGCAGCGCAAGCCGCACGCCGCGGTCCTGCTGGATGATGCCCACCTCGAAATCCCGGTAACGGGCCAGCAGCTCCCGGGTGTCGTCCGTCATGGAGCCGGAAGTGAGCACCGCGAGCGCGCAGCGCCTCAGCAGCCCGTAGAGGCCGCCTTCGCCGCGGTTGCGCAACCGGTTCACCTCTTCCTGTGACAGGAGTTCGAGGCTGCCCTCCGGAGAGACTTCGATATCCATGCTGTTCGCCTGTCGGGGGTGCGCGCCGCCCGGCGCGCCGGATTCAGGGGCGGATCTCGATCGGCGTGTTCTCGCGGGTCATCAGCCAGATGTCCACCATGGCGGCATTGGACACCGCGATGCAGCCGTCGGTCCAGTCGCCGGAACGGTAGAACTCCGGGGTATAGCGCGGCTCGTTCGGGTAGCCGTGGATCATGATCTGGCCGCCCGGGTCCACGCCGAGACGCCGCGCCCGCTCCCGGTCCCGCGCGTTCGGATAGGAGATGCGGATGGAGAGGAAGAAATCGCTGTTCTCGTTGCGCAGATCGAGATAGTACAGGCCCTCCGGCGTGCGCGAATCGCCCTCCTCCTGCTTGTGGCCCTCCGGCTCCATGCCCAGGAAGATCTCGTAGCTGGCGAGGATCCGCTTGCCCTTCACCAGGTGAAGCTTGCGGTCGGATTTCTCCACCACCACCTTGTCGGCGACCTCGAGCGTGGCTTCGGCCCCGCCAGGCGCCACTACGGCCAGCGCGGCGAGCGCAAGTGGCAGCAGCGGCGCGAGCCCCACCCGCCGCCTGCGTCCCGGCCTGTGCCATTGCCTCCCGCGTCGCATTCTCTGTCCTCTCGTCCCGCTCATCGTCACCGCGTATCCGGCTCCCCGAGGGCGAAGATTATGCTAATGCCGGCGCCGGCAACAGACAAACACGTCTCATTCCTGCCGTCGGCGCCGGCGCGGCGCCCGGCGCTCGCCATCGAGATTGCGGCCGATGATCCAGCCGATGGCGAACCCGATCGCGCCTGCGCCCGTCGTGTAATAGGGAAGAAAGCGGAACAGGAGTTCCGGCGTGCGGGCGCGGCTCGCCATGCCGCCCCAGTCCAGCATCAGTCCGAGGTGCAGGTAGAGAGAGAGTCCCAGCGCCGGGATCGCGAAACCGAGAACTCCCAGCAGCCAGCGCCGGTCCGCCTCATGCCAGCGCCAGCCGTCTCGCGCCAGGGCGTAGAGCAGCAGCGCGAGGGTGAGCGCCGGGGGCAGCAGGTTCGGCAGCGCATGGGGACCGTAGTCCTCCGCCTCGAGTATCACGGCGGCCGCCGCCGCCAGCAGGACGACGGGTGGCACGAGCGACCAGTGGCCGAACATCAGCCGCCCCGGCCCGCGGCGGCGCCCTTCACTCGGCGGCTCAGACCCAGCATGTCCAGTTGCTGCCGGCTCTCGACGACGCGGCCGTCCTCGATCCGGTCGAGCAGGAGGCCCTCGAAGCTCACCCGGGCGCCGGTCGGCGGCGTGGCGTCGAAGACGCCTTCGTGCGTACCGCTGAAGCGGACACGGGTGGCCACACGCCCGTCCTCGGCAACCTGCTCCAACACTTCCAGCGCGAGGTCGGGAAAGGCGCCGTGCAGGCCGCGCCCGATCGAGGAGAGCACCTCGCGGGCATGACGGGAGCCGTTCACGGTGGCGCCGGGCGCGAAATAGCGGTCCCAGTCCTCCCAGCGGCCCTCGATGACGAGCGCCTGCAGATAGCCGCGGACGAGGGCTTTATCGTCGTCGCCGCTATCGCAGCCGGCGAGCACGAAGAAGAGCAGCAGCGGGAGAATCGGCAGGACTCGGCGCATGGCGATCGGGCTCCGGGCGGCGGCAATGGCATCAATGATAAGGAGAGCGAAATCCGCCATATCGAGAACAGATCACAGATTCGCTGTCGGTTTCCGTATAGTTTACGTAACCTTGCGAGCGGCGGCTCCGTCGGAGGGAACCCCCGGCCGCCGCGTCTGCCGAAGCAATGGACCGTAGCCCGCGGGAAATCGACCGCCGGATGTCGACCATGGATACCGAGATGCAAAACAGCCGCACCGCACTCACCGCCGCCGTCATGGCGACGGCGGCGGCGCTGCTGCTGGCCGTTGCAGGCGTCGCCGTCGCCGGCCCGGGTATAGGCGCCACCGAAGAGGTGGTGGACAATCCGGAGGACGCCCGCGAACAGCATGACGACAGCGAGCCCGAGGTGACTGCCGCACGGGAACGGCCGCAGGCCGAGCGGCCCCTGACCACGCTGGAGCCGGTGGAGTGGGGCCGGGCCCGGGAGTCGGACGCGGAGGCGCTCGAATTACTGGGCAGCACGGTGCCGCCCGCCAGCTATCAGCGCCTGTCCTGGTCGGCCACGGAGCTCTTCGAAGGCATACCCGTGGACACGCCGGTGCTGGTGATGAATGGCCGCTATGCCGGCCCGGTGCTGTGCCTCACCGCAGCGGTGCACGGAGACGAGCTGAACGGCATCGAGATCGTGCGCCGCGTGCTCCACGACCTCGACCCGCAGAAGCTCTCGGGCGCGGTCATCGGCGTGCCGATCGTGAACCTGCAGGCGTTCCGCCGCGGCTCGCGCTACCTGCCGGACCGCCGCGACCTGAACCGCTATTTCCCCGGCAACCCGGACGGCAGCGCCGCTTCGCGGATCGCCCACTCGTTCTTTACCAGCATCGTACGCCACTGCGACGCCCTGGTGGACCTGCACACGGGTTCCTTCGACCGGGCCAACCTGCCGCAGCTGCGTGCCGACCTGCGCGACCCCGGCGTTGTCACCCTGACCCAGGGCTTCGGCGCCACGGTGATCATCAACAGCATCCCGGCCGACGGCACTTTGCGCCAGGCCGCCACGGACTCGGGCATCCCCACGGTGACGCTGGAGGCCGGCGGTCCTTCCCGTCTGGAGACCGAGGAGGTCAGCCACGGCGTGAAGGGCATCGAGACCCTGCTGAATACGCTGGGCATGGTGCGCAAGGTCAGTCTATGGGGCGACCCGGAACCCGTGTACTACCGCTCCACCTGGGTGCGCGCCAACCGCGGCGGCATCCTGCTGTCGGAGGTGGATCTGGGCCGGCGGGTGAACGCCGGCGACCTGCTCGGCACCATCACCGATCCCATCACGAACGCCAGGACCAATATCTATGCGCCGACGGACGGCCGGGTGATCGGCATGGCGCTGAATCAGGTGGTCATGCCCGGTTACGCGGCCTTCCATATCGGGCTGCCGCGACCCGAACCGAAGACCGCCGAGGCCGACGCCGCGCCGGCGGAAACCGGCAGCAGCGTCGGCGAGGAGGAAGATGTCCAGCCGGCGACGGAGCAGCCAGCCGAGGAAGCGTCGGTGGCCGCGTCGGACTCCCGCGGCGACGTCAGCGGCGTAGAAGACGCGGCCGGGGAAGCCGACGCCCCGGGCGCCGGGGCGGGCGATCAGTAGCCGCGCGCCTTCAGCGCGTTGATGCGCTCCTCCAGCGGCGGGTGCGTCATGAACAGCTTCTTCAGGCCGTGCGCCCCAAGACCGGCGATGCCGAAGGCCGACAGCTGCTTCGGCAGCTCGCTCGGCTCGTAAGTCGCGCGCAGCTTCTCGAGCGCCGCCACCATCTTCTCCCGGCCGGCCAGCTCGGCGCCGCCCGCGTCCGCGCGGAATTCGCGCCGCCGCGAGAACCAGTGCACGATGATGGTCGCCAGGATGCCGAAGACGATCTGGGCCACCAGGCTGGTGAGGAAGAAGCCGATCCCGGCACCGTGCTCGTTGCGGAACACGACCCGGTCCACGAAGAAACCGACCACCCGCGAGAGGAAGATCACGAAGGTGTTCAGCACGCCCTGCAGCAGCGTCATGGTCACCATGTCGCCGTTGGCGACGTGGGAGACCTCGTGGGCGAGTACGGCCTCCGCCTCGGCCTGATTCATGTTGCGCAGCAGGCCGGTGCTGACGGCGACCAGCGCCTTGTTGCGACTCATGCCGGTGGCGAACGCGTTCACCTCGGGCGCGTCGTAGATCGCCACGTCCGGCATGCCGATGCCGGCACGCCCGGCCTGATTCTGCACGGTTGCCAGCAGCCAGGATTCGGTGGAGTTGGACGG
Source organism: Lentisalinibacter salinarum (assembly GCF_040706555.1). Taxonomy (NCBI): domain Bacteria; kingdom Pseudomonadati; phylum Pseudomonadota; class Gammaproteobacteria; order Woeseiales; family Woeseiaceae; genus Lentisalinibacter; species Lentisalinibacter salinarum. The sequence continues at coordinate 556,962 of NZ_JAPDRH010000001.1, read as the reverse complement.
CTGCGAGATGACTTTCGCGCCTGTGGTCCAGAGCGCCACCTTCTTCGAGATGGCGAGAGAGATGAACGAGCCGGCAAAGCCGATGACCGCGGAGAAAATCAGCAGCGACGTCAGGTTCAGCCCACCTGTCTCCGAGACGATGCTCTCCAGACCGAAGACCCGGAATACGATGCTGATGACGGCCAGCACCGCGACGTTGGTCGCCACGAACAACAGGATTCTCTTCATATGCACTACTCCTGGCAGTACGAGCTCAATGCTCTGCAGAACGATCCATAATGGGTCCGCCGCCGGCCGATTCAAGCGCCGGAGCCCGAGTATGACCCGCCGGCGGCGCTACAATTCCGAAGTAATGTCCTTCGCCGTACCAAGGTTTTGCCGATGAACGACGCCGGCACCCGGTCCGCGGCCGGCGACTCGCGCGGCCGCGAGGCCCTGATCCGGGCGGCGCTCGCTCTGCAGCGCGCCCTGGTCCTGCTGCCGTGGCCGGCGCAGCGGCTGCTGGGCCGCGGGTTCGGCGCGGTCGCCTTCCGCCTCGCGCGGCGCCGGCGCCGCATCGCGGCGCGAAACCTGGAACTCTGTTTCCCGGAGCTCGCCGCCGATGTGCGGCGCCGCCTGCTGCGCCGCCACTTCCGATCGCTCGGCATCGGCCTGATGGAGGTCGGCCTGGCCTGGTGGGCCAGCGACCGGCGTCTGCGCGCCATGGCCACGCTGGAGGGCCTTGAGCACCTCGAAGCCGCCCGTGCCGCCGATCGGCCGGTCATCCTGGTCGCCGGTCACTTCACCACCATGGACCTCGCCTGCCGGCTGCTGGGTCTCGCCATCGACTACGACGGCATCCAGCGGCCCTTCGGCTACCCGGCGCTCGACCGGCAGCTCACCCGCGGCCGGCTGCGCGCCGCCCGCGACGTCTATTCGAAATTCGACCTGCGCGGCATCCTGGATGCACTGGCACGGGGGCGCACGCTGTGGATGGCGGTGGACCAGGCCCAGACCAGCAGCCGGCCGGTGGTGGCACCGTTCTTCGGGCTGCCGGCCCCGACCACCGGCAGCCCGGCCCGGCTCGCCGCCCGGAGCGGCGCCGCCGTACTGCCGGTGGCCGGACGACGGGAACCGGACGGGCGCTACCGGGTCACCGTGGAGCCCGCGCTGGAGGATTTCCCCGGTGGCGACGAGGTGGCCGACGCGGCGCGGCTGAACGCCGTCGTGGAGCGCCACGCCCGCGCGGCACCCGACCAGTACTACTGGATCCACCGCCGCTTCAAGGGCGACCCCTCACACTACCAGGACGTCTGAATCAGCGGGGCGATCGGCCGGTCTGGCCGGATCGGTCGGATGCGTCGGTGCCGCTGCCGCCCCGGTAGCCGGCGACGAGCTCTCCCCAGCCGCCGGTCTCGTAGCGGAATCCGGGCACACTCGCGCGTAGTTTCTCCAGCGACCGCAGCAGCCGGGCGAGGTTGCGACGCTGCCAGGCACCCGGGGGGCGGATGCGGCCCCGGTCGAAGTCCAGCAACCAGACGCCGCCGTTCCCGCCGAGCTGTATGTTGTGGGCGTTCAGGTCCGCGTGGCAGACGCCGGCATCGTGAAAGCGCCGGATGGTGGCGCCGATGCGCCGCCACTCGTCCGCCTCCAGCGCACGTTCGCCCAGCATGCCGGCCAGCGAACGGACCCCGTGCAGACGGCGGGTCAGGATATCGCCCCGGTAGACCCCGCCGCTGCGCCGGTAGCCAGCGGCCGCCGGCGCGGGCACGGGCAGGCCGGCCGCGGCCAGTCGGGCGAGCAGCCGGAACTCACGGAACGGCCGCGTGGCCGCCTGGCCCAGCCACAGGAACTCGTCGTCGAGTACGCGGCCCACCAGCCCGCCCCGACAATAATGACGCAGCGCGAACTCGCCCGCCTCGCCGGTGACGAAGCGCACCGCGCCCCGCCCCGGGGCGTCGGGCACATCGCCCTGTGCGTCCCAGCCGCCGGGCTCCAGCCAGGCCGGCTCGAAGTGGTTGAAGATACGGGGATCGTATAGGATGGCGCCGTCCGCGGTGGGCAGGATCCTCTCTTCCACGCTAGTCGGCTCCGAGGTATTGGCGAATCCCATAGACAACAGCGCTCCGCCCGGCTCGCTCTGCGCCGTGCGCCTGTCCGCGATTGGTGACACCTGCCATACCCTGCCGGTACTGCGGACGCTGAAAGCCGCCTGGCCCGAGACGGCCATCACGTGGATCATCGGCCGCACCGAAGCGTCCCTGATGGCGGACATCCCGGAATTCGAGTTTATCACCTTCGACAAGTCGGCCGGCCTCGCCGGCTACCGGGAACTCAGGCGCCGCCTGGCCGGCCGCCGCTTCGATGCGCTGCTGATGATGCACGCCTCGCTGCGCGCCAACGCCGTCAGCCGCCTCGTCCCGGCACGGCGGCGCATCGGCTTCGACCGGGAGCGGGCCCGGGACCTGCAGTGGCTCGTCTCCGACGAACGCATCCCGCACCGGCCCCGCGAGCACGTCATGGACGGCCTGTTCGGCTTCGCCGAGTACCTGGGCGTAACGGAACGCCACCTGGCCTGGGACATCCCCCTCTCCGACGCCGATCGCGAGTATGCGGCCGGCCACCTGCCGGGCGGCCGGCCCTGGATGCTGCTGAGCCCGTGCAGTTCCCAGCGCGCCCGCAATTACCGCAACTGGAGCGTGGCCAATTACGCGCGTCTCGTCGATCATGCGGCGGAACGCCACGGCGCCGGCACCGTTATCACCGGCGGCCCGACTGCGCTGGAGCGGGAATACGGCGAGGCCATCACCGCCGCTGCGGCGAACAAGCCCGTCAATCTGGTCGGCGCGAGCACGCTGAAACAACTGTTCGCGCTGATCCGCCGTGCCGCCGTCGTCGTCTGCCCGGACTCGGGCCCCGCCCACATGGCCACGGCGGCGCCGACGCCCGTGATCGGCCTCTATGCCACCTCCAATCCGGACCGTACCGGCCCGTATCTCAGCCGCCACCTGGTCGTGAATGCCTATCCGGAGGCGGTGCAGCGGGAATTCGGCAGGCCGGTGAGCGAGATCGCGTGGGGTCGGCGGGTGCGCGACCCGGCCGCCATGGACCTGATCCGGGCCGGTGAGGTGGAAGCGCGGCTGGACGAGGTGCTGGGCGGCGCGGTGCCGGCCGCCTAGGTCACCTAGGTCACCTAGGTCGCCCTGGCGGCCAGTTCGCCGAGCGACGCCAGCACGTCCTCCGGCGTGATCTCCCGCATGCAGCGGAAGTGGCCCAGCGGGCATTCCCGCTCGAAGCAGGGGCTGCATTCCAGGCCGAGATAATGTACCACCGCCCGGTCCGTCAGCGGCGGCGTGAAGGCCGGCGACGACGAGCCGTACAGCGCGGCCACCGGCAGTCCGACCGCGGCCGCGACGTGCATCAGCCCCGAGTCGTTGGTGACGCCCGCGCGGCAGGCGGCGAGAAGATCGATGGCCTCCTCCAGGCTCGTGCGGCCGCACAGGTCCCGCACCGGCGCGGCGGTGGCGATGGCTCGCGCGGCGGCGGCATCCTTCGCCGAACCGAACACCCATACGGCGTGGCCGCGCTCGGCGAGCCTCGCGGCCAGCTCGGCGTAGTACTCCAGCGGCCAGCATTTCGCCGGCCCGTACTCCGCGCCCGGCATGAACGCGATCGGGTCGGCCGCCGGGTCCAGCCCCAGCCGTCCCAGCGCGCGGGCCTGGCGTTCTGCCTCCACCCGCAGGCGCGGCCGGGGCAGCACGTCGGGCAACGGCTCGCCGGGCTCGAGCCCGAGCGCCACGAATCGCTTCACCGTCTGGTCCAGCACGGCGGCATCGAAGGGCCGCATGTCGTTGATGAGGCCGTAGCGGTGCTCACCGCGGAAACCGGTGCGCCGCGGGATGCGGGCGAACCAGGGCACGAGTGCCGCCTTCAGGGAGCGGGGCAGGACGATGGCACGGGCGTAGCCGCGCTCGCGCAGCGCGCGGCCGAGGCGGCGCCGCCCGCCCAGGCGCAGCTCGCCGTGGCCGGCCGGCAGCTCGATCGCTTCGCGCACCTCGGGCATCCGCGCGAGGATAGGCAGGGACCAGCCCGGCGCCAGCACGTCGACGGAGACATCCGGGTGGCCTGCGGCGAGCAGCCGGAACAGGGACTGGGCCATGACCATGTCGCCCACCCACGAGGGGCCGACGATGAGCACGGGCCCGTGGGGCGCCTCAGCCAGAACCGCCCTCCGACGGCGCTCCCAGTCGGTCGAGATAAGCCGGTACGCCGGCCTGTACCGGTCGGAACTCGCCGCTGTAGCCGGCGGCACGCAGGCGGGTCAGGTCGGCCTGGGTGTAGCTCTGGTAGGCCTCTTTCAGGCCCGTCGGGAACGGGATGTAGCGGATCTCGCCGCGCCCGTGCCAGTCGATGACGGCGCGGGCCACCTCGTTGAAGCTCTGGGCCCGGCCGGTCCCGGCGTTGAAGATGCCGCTCACCTCCGGGTGCTGCAGGAACCAGAGATTGACGTCGACGATGTCGTCCACGTAGACGAAGTCCCGCTCCTGCTCGCCGGGCCCGTAGCCGTCGCTGCCCTCGAACAGACGCGCCTCCCCGGACTCCGCCACCTGGTTGTGGAAATGCCAGGCCACGCTCGCCATGCCGCCCTTGTGCTGCTCGCGCGGCCCGTAGACGTTGAAATACCGCAGGCCCACGATCTGGCTGCCCGCCTCCGGCAGCAGACGGCGCACGTAGTTGTCGAACAGCAGCTTCGAGTAACCGTAGACGTTCAGCGGACGCTCATGCTCCGCCGTCTCGCTGAAGCCGGGACCGGCACCGTAGACCGCCGCCGAAGAGGCATAGATGAACGGCGTGTTGTGGCGCAGGCAGTCGCGCAGCAGCTCGCGGGAGTAACGGAAGTTGTTCTCCATCATGTAGCGGCCGTCCCACTCGGTGGTGGTGGCGCACGCGCCCTGATGGAACACCGCCGAGACCCGACGCCGGTAGCCGCCCGTCTCGAGCTTCGCCATGAACTCGTCCTTGTCCATGTAGTCGGCCACGTCCAGGTCGGCGAGGTTTTCGAACTTGTGGCCGTCGGTCAGGTCGTCGACCACCAGGATGTCCTCGTCGGTGGCGCGGTTCAGCCCGCGCACCAGATTGGAACCGATGAACCCGGCGCCGCCGGTGACGATGATCAAGGATGCACCCCCCCGGCCCGGCCCTGCTCAGGCCTCCTCGGCTTCATCCGCTTCATCGGCTGCCTCGTCTTCGTTGGCTGCTTCGCGCAGGTAGTATTCGGCGCCGCAATAGGCGCACTTGGCCTCGCCGGTCTGCTCCACCGGCAGATAGACCTTGGGATGCGAATTCCACAGATACATGCCCGGCATGGGGCAGGACAGCGGCAGGTCGGCCCTGGTCACCTCGTAGCGGTGTTCGGCGTTCGGCCGGATCAATTCCTGATCGACGGTGCCGGATCTTCTCATCGCTGCTTCCCTCTCTGGAGCTTTACGGCATCGGCCGGAAATCCGCGCAAGTATAGCAACCGCCTCAGCCGAAGGTCTGCCGCCAGATGCGCCGCACGGCGTCGGCCTCGGCGGCGAAAGCGTCCGCCGGCACGGTCGAGTCCTGGTGGTCGAGCGCCAGGTGATGCAGCCGGCGGCGGTAGGCCCGGTAGATGTCCTGCAACTCGAGCGCGGTGACGCCGTCGAGGATGCCGCAGGTGGCCAGCACGCCCAGCTGGCGGATGTTGTCGGTGTAGTGCAGCAGGGAGCGGTGACGGTCGGCGTGGGCCAGCACCAGGTACTGGACGATGAACTCGATATCGCCGACGCCGCCGGGGTCGCGCTTGATGTCGAACGGCCCGGACTCCGCCGATGAGAGCTCCCGCCACATGCGCTCGCGCATGCCGATGACCTCGTCCCGGAGGCTGTCCCTGCGCACGGCGTTCTGCAGTATGTCCACCCGCAGGCTCTCGAAGGCCCGGCGCACGCGCGCGTCGCCGGCCACGGCGCGGGTGCGCAGCAGCGCCTGGTGCTCCCACGTCCAGGCATCCTCCCGCTGGTAACGCTCGAGGGCGCCGACCGAACTCACCAGCAGACCCGAGCGGCCGCTGGGACGCAGCCGTGTGTCCACTTCGTACAGGGCACCGGAGACCGTCTGCACGGTGAGGAAGTGCACCAGCCTCCGGGCCAGCCGGCCGAAGAACACCGCGTTGTCGACGCACTTGTCGCCGTCGGTCTCCTGGTCTTCGCCGGCGGAGTCGTGCACGAACACCAGGTCCAGATCGGAGCCGTAGCCGAGTTCGATGCCGCCGAGCTTGCCGTAGCCGACCACCGCGAAGCCGGCGCGCCTGCGCACGCCGTCCACCGTGCACCAGGGCCGGCCGTGCCGGGCCACCAGGTCCTTCCAGGCCAGCGACAGGGCGCTGGCCACCACCATCTCGGCGATCTCGGTGAGCCGGTCGCTCACCTTCATGATGGGCAGGCGGCCGCTGAAATCCGCCACCGCCACGCGGAAGGTGGCCGCCCGCTGGAAGCGCGCCAGCTCCTCCACCGCGGCCTCCGAATCGTCGGCGCCCACGGCGGACAGCCGGGTCTCGTATTCCACCCGCAGGTCCGCCGCGCCGGGTTCCCGGTCCGCGATCCGCGGATCGATGAGCTCGTCCATCAGCAGCGGGTGCGCGGCAAGCTCCGTCGCCAGGTAGGCGCTCTTCGAGACCAGCTCCACCAGACGCTCCAGCGCCTGGCGATTCTCCAGCAGCAGGGCCAGGTAGGCGCTGCGGCGGAGCACCGCGCCCAGGATCCCCGTCAACCGGTGCAGCGCGATGTCGGGCTCGTCCAGGTCCCGCAGCCGTTCCAGCATCGGCGGCATGAGTTCGTCGAGCCGCTGGCGCGAGATCTCGTCCAGCCGGCGGGTCTCGATGTCCGCACGCAGGCGGCCCAGCACCCGCGCGACCGCCTCCGCCTGCGCGAAACCCGCTGCCGCCACCCGTTCCTCCAGCCCATCGGCACCGGCCGACTCCCACAGCGCCCGCAGCGCCGGCCGCTCGGCCCGCACGTCCTCGCCGGCGCGGAACACGGTCTCCTCGAAGTGGCCGGCAACGACGGCGCGCACCCGCTGCGTCGCATCGGCGAGGCTCTGCCAGTCGGGATGATCCATGACCAGGGCCAGCCGCGCCCGGTCCAGCTCGCCCGCCGGCAGCTCATGGGTCTGGCGGTCGCGCATCTCCTGCAGCCGGTTCTCGAGGCGGCGCAGGAAGCGATAGGCGTCGAGCAGTTCCCAGACGCTCTCCGCCGGCAGATAACGCCGCTCCGCCAGCGCCGTCAGCGCGGCACGCAGTTCGCGGCTCTGCAGGGCCTGGTCGCTGCCGCCGCGCACCAGCTGCCAGGACTGCGTGATGAACTCGATCTCCCGGATTCCGCCGGGGCCGAGCTTCACGTTGGCATGCATCTCGCGCCGCTCCACCTCCGCCCGGATCATCGCCTTCATGGAGCGCAGCGACTCGAAGACGCCGTAGTCCAGGTAACGGCGGTAGACGAACGGCGTCAGCACGTTCGCCTCCAGCTCGCCCCAGGCGGCCATGCCGGCCTCGTCGGACAGCGGTCTCGCCTTCACGTAGGCATAGCGCTCCCAGTCGCGGCCGTGCTGCAGCAGGTAATTCTCCATGGCGGAGAAGCTCACCACCGGCGGGCCGCTGTCGCCGAACGGTCGCAGCCGGATGTCCACGCGGAAGACGAATCCGTCCGCTGTCACCTCGCCCAGCAGCGCGACCACCCGGCGCACCATGCGGCCGAAATATTCCGGCGCCGACAACGGCTTCGGCCCGTCGCTCTCCTCTGCATCCGGGTAGACGAAGATGAGGTCGATATCCGAGGAGAAATTGAGCTCCCGCCCGCCGAGCTTGCCCATGGCCATGGCGATCAGTGACACCGGCTCGCCGGCGGCATCGCGCACCACTCCGTGGCGCTCCGACAGCGCCTCGCCGGCGTGACGGATGGCGGCAATGACCGCGGCATCGGCCAGGTCACTCAGCTCATGCAGGGTCTCGTCCAGGGTGGCGAGACCGGCCAGGTCGCGCCAGGCGATACGTACCATCTCCCGCCGCCGCAGCCGCCGCAGCCGCCGCGACGGGCCGTCCGCCGGGCCGTCGTCCACGGCCTCGGCGACCGCGGCCCCGATCTCTCCCGGCTGCCGCGGGCGCTCCAGATCACCGCCGGCGATCAGCCCCGCGAACTCGTCCGGATCCGCGCGCAACGCCTGGCGGACGAACTCGCTGGCGGCCAGCACCCGCGCGGCGACGGCCTCGCTGCCGGCGGCCTCGAGCGCGCCGGCCACCTCGTCCAGGGGCGCATCCAGCGACTGCAGGAACGCAAGAAGATCGTCCGCCAGCGGGTGCGGCAGATCGGCCTCCATGGAAGATGACAGTATCCCGATGAGCGCATCCGCCAGCATGGCGGCAGTGTAGCCCGGGCAGCGGGCGGTTGCAGCGGCGGCGGCGCTGGACGACCATTCAGCGATGGCCGACAAACACCTGCTGATCGTCTACCACTCCCAGTCGGGCACCACCGAACGCATGGCGGAGGCCGTGATCCGCGGTGCCCGTCACGAGGATATCGACGGCGTCACCGTACGCGTGCTCGGCGCACTCAAGGCCGATGCCGACGACGTGCTCTGGAGCGATGCGTTGATCCTCGGCACGCCGGAGAATTTCGGCTACATGAGCGGCGGACTGAAGGTCTTTCTCGACCGGGTCTACTATCCCTGCCTCGAGAAGGTCGAGGGCAAGCCGTACGCACTGTTCGTGCGTGCCGGCAACGACGGCACCGGCGCCGTCAACAGCGTGCAGCGCATCGTCGCCGGACTGGCGCTGAAGGAGATCCAGCCGGCGCTGGTCATCGCCGGGGAATTCGACGAGACACGGCTCGGCGAATGCGAGGAACTGGGGATGACCGTGGCCGCCGGACTGGAAGCCGGCGTGTTCTGACGCACGATCCGTCCCGCTAGGTCGCGCCCGCCGCCGCCCGGTCTTCCGCCGCCAGACCCGCCAGGACGTCGGCCAGCGGCATCGGTTCGCCGATGTGATAACCCTGGGCGTAGTCGACGCCCAGCTCGCGCACTTTGCGCCGGGCGGGTTCGCTGGTGACATACTCCGCCACCGTCGCCAGACCCATCACCCGCGCCACCTGGGTGATGGCGGCGATCATCGCCTCCGAGACCCGGTTGGCGGTGACGTCACGGACGAAACTGCCGTCGATCTTCAGCGTGTCCACGTCGAAATCTTTCAGGTAGGCGAAGGAGCTGAGGCCCGCGCCGAAATCGTCCAGCGAGAAACGGCAGCCGAGTTCGCGCATGGTGGCGATGAATGCGGCGGCACGGTCCATGTTGGCCACCGCCGCCGTCTCGGTGATTTCGAAGCAGAGTGCGGCGGGAGGCAGGCCGCTCGCCTCCACCCGCTCGCGGACGTAGCCGAGGAACTCGTCGTCGCCCAGCGACTGGCCGGACAGGTTGATCGCGAAGACCTGACCGGCACCGGCGGGAACGCCGGCGATCTGATCAAGGGCGCGGCCGACCACCCAGCGATCGAGCCGGGGCATGAGCTGGTAGCGCTCGGCCGCGGACAGGAACTGCTCCGGCACGAGCCACTCGCCGTTCTCGCCGCGCATGCGCAGCAACACCTCGTGATAGCCGCAGCCGCCGCCATTCAGCGGCGCGATGGGCTGGGCGACGAGCTCGAAGTCGTCCCGGTCCAGGGCGTTCTGCAGGTGCGCCACGATGCGGATGTCGTCGGCCCGGCGGATGATGCTCCGGTCGTCCTGGTCGTAGACCTCGACCCGGTCGCGTCCGTGTTCCTTGGCCGCCGTGCAGGCCACCTTCGGCGCCACCAGGGCAGCGGCGGCGCCGCCCGAGTCCCGGCGCCACGCCGCGACGCCGGCGCTGACCGTGATGGTGACGGCCTTGTCGCCGCGCAGGTAGGACAGCCGGCGGGCACTGCGGCGTACGTCCTCGGCGAAGGCGGCCGCCCGCTCGACGTCGCAGTGGTGCAGCAGTACGCCGAAATTATCGCCCGACAGACGGGTAGCGACACCATCCCGTGGGACGGCGTGCTGCAGTTCCGCGGCGAAACGGCGCAGGATGTCGTCGCCGGCGTCGTGGCCGAAACTGTCGTTGACCAGCTGGAGCTTGTCCAGGTCGAAGATGACCAGCGCGTGGCCGTCGTCTTCCCCGGCCAGTTCCCGGTAGCTCTCGCGCAGGTGCGCCTCGAAGCCGACCCGGTTCACGAGACCGGTGAGCCCGTCGTAATAGCTCTCCATCACCCGTTCGGCGCGTCGGGCTACCAGGCTCGCGAAACGCTGCTCGCGCTCGCCGAAGCGGCTGCCGTCGGTGCGGCCGGCCAGCGCGAAGACGCCGCTCACGCGACCCCCGCGCTCGCGCACGGGGCACAGCAGCAGCTGATAGCCGTCACCGGTCTGGCGCACGCCGTCGGGCACCGTCGCGATGTCCAGCACGCTGGGGGTGCGGCGGCGGCTCAGGCGCGGCAGGAAGCGCCCGACGATCACCTCGTCCAGCGCTCGACGATCGGCGCCCTTCCAGCTGCGATGGGTGGCGCCGATGCGGATCTGCTTCGACGGCAGGATCAGGACGCTGTAACCCACGCCGAGGTGGCGGCCGCAGGCGCGTACGAGCCCCGCGAGCTGCGCCTGGCCGTGAGCTGCCTCCTCCAGCTGTTGCTCCAGTTCGTAGAGCAGGTCCAGTTCGGCGCGGGCGCCGGCCACGTCCGGCCGGCTGTCGGACCGGCGGTCGGCGAGCAATCCGGCCAGCACGGGCAGGGCCCGCGAGACGATGGCGGCCGGCCCGCAGTCTCCGGCGCCGTCCCCGAACCAATTGCAGGCGAGCACACCGGCGCGCCGGCCGGCGGGATCCTCCAGCGGGAATACTTGCAGAGCGTCACCGTCGGGCAGCGTCAGCCTGCGTGGCTCGGCGGGCGTCGAGGCCGCATAGAACAGCTCCGGCGGCAGGGACAGGAGCGCGCTCGTCACCCGCCGGTCCGGGCCGCCGGCGCTGCTCCAGACGAACTGGCCGTCGTCGCCGTAGAAGTCGATGCGGCACGCGGCCGGCAGCAGGGCCGACAGCGCGTCACCGACCGCGCGGAAATCGAGGCTGGCAGGGCTTGTCCCGGTTCTTTCCATCCGCGTTCCATGCGTACGGCGGCCTGCCGGCAGCCGCCGGGCATGGTCCGCCCCGACCATGAATGGTGCGGAATCAGAGGCAGGCTGTCTGTGATGCCTGTCGCAGCGCTGCCCGGCCGGTCAGCACCGGCCGAGCGCCGGGTCCGGGCGGCTCCGGCCAGCCCGGGCGGGCCCCGGGGCCGCGCGGCCCCGTCTTCAGATTGGCGACTTCAGGGCAGGCCGGCCAGCCACTCGTCGTCGGAACCCTCGGCGATGTCCTCGAACAGGAAGGTGCTGAGATAGCGCTCCCCGGTGTCGGGCAGCATCGCCAGCAGCACGGAGCCTTCCGGCGCGGATTCCGCCGCTTTCAGGGCCGCCGCGAGCGTGGCGCCGCCGGAGACGCCGGTGAAGATGCCCTCGTTTTCCGCCAGCGCCCGTGACGTCTTCGCGGCGGTATCGTCGTCGATCGGGATCAGATCGTCGTAGATCTCCCGGTTCAGCACGTCGGGCAGGAAATCCGGCGTCCAGCCCTGGATCTTGTGCGGATGCCACTCCTTGCCGGCCAGCAACTGGGCGGCCTCGGGCTCCGTCGCCACGATGCGCAGATCCGGGCGCGCGGCCTTCAGCACCTCGCCGGCGCCGGTCATCGTGCCGCCCGTGCCGTAGCCGGTCACCCAGTAGTCCAGCCGGCGGCCGGCGAAGTCGCGCAGGATCTCCGGGCCCGTGGTGCTGCGGTGGAAGGCCGGGTTGGCCGGGTTCTGGAACTGGCGGGCCAGGAACCAGCCCCGCTCTTCGGCCAGTTCCTCGGCGCGGCGCACCATGCCGGTGCCCTTCTCCGACGCCGGCGTGAGGATGACCTTCGCGCCCAGCGCGCGCATGATCTTGCGCCGCTCCACCGAGAAGCTCTCGGCCATGGTGGCGACGAAGGGGTATCCCCTGGCGGCGCACACCATCGCCAGCGCGATGCCCGTGTTGCCCGAGGTGGCTTCCACCACGGTCTGGCCGGGCTCGAGCACTCCGCGCTGCTCGGCGTCGATGATGATGGCGTAGGCCAGGCGGTCCTTGACCGAGGCCATGGGGTTGAAGGATTCCACCTTCACGTAGAGCGTCACGTGGTCGGGACCCGTGCGGTGCAGCCGCACGACCGGCGTGTCGCCGATGGTGTCGAGTATGCTGTCGTAGATCATCGTCGCATCCCGTTGCGAATAAGGTCCGAGACTATAACGGTCCGGGGCAAGTCGCCAAAAATAATGAAATTTTCTTCGCTTATGCCCGGTCGTTATATAGAGTACGGGAAACGGAAGCGGACCGAGCCATGAAACTGCAGCAGCTGAGATACCTGCTGGCCGTCGTCGACAACGGCCTGAACATCACGGCGGCGTCGGAGCGGCTGCACACCTCGCAGCCCGGCGTCAGCAAGCAGATCCGCCAGCTCGAGGAGGAGCTGGGGCTCGCGCTGTTCGTGCGCAAGGGCAAGAGCCTCGCCGGACTCACCACCGCCGGCCAGGAAGTGGTGGTGCGCGCGCGCAGCATCATGCAGGAGGTCGAGAACATCCGCACCGTGGCGGCGAATGCCCACCGGGAGACGGAGGGCACGCTGGCGATCGGCACCACCCATACCCAGGCACGCTACGTCCTGCCGGAGGTGATCCGGCGGTTCCGTGAGCGTTATCCGAACGTGAGCCTCGAGCTGCACCAGGGCACCTCCGAGCAGATCGCGGACATGGTCGAGGCCCGCAACATCGACTTCGCCATCGCCAGCGGCGGGGAAGACCTGTTCTCCGACCTGGTCTGCCTGCCCTGCTATCGCTGGGACCGCACGATACTCGTCCCCCGGGACCACGAGCTGGCACGGCGCGGCGGCAAGCCGGGCATCCGCGACCTCGCGCGTTATCCGCTGGTCACCTACGTCTTCAGCTTCAGCGGCGAATCGTCCCTGAAGCGGGCCTTCGCCGCGGAGGGGCTGGAGCCCGACGTGGTCTTCACCGCCCGGGACGCGGACGTGATCAAGACCTACGTGCGCATGGGCATGGGTGTCGGCATCGTCGCCGCCATGGCCCACGATTGCGCGGACCGGGCGGACCTGGTCGCCATCGACGCGGCCGGCCTGTTTCCACGCAGCACCACCTGGATCGGCTTCCGCCGCGACACGGTGCTGAAGCGCTACATGCAGGAGTTCATGCTGTTGTTCGCCCCGCACCTGACCGGAGCGCTGGTGGACCGCTGCCTCGCCGCGGCGGACCAGGACGCCGTCGACGCACTGTTCGGGGAGATCGAGCTGCCGCTGCGGGGCGGCTGCCCCGACGGTTATTCGGCGGCCGCCTGAATGGTCCCGTAACGACTCAGTAGATGCGGAAGCCGCCGTGGCGGCGGCGGCTGCGGTGGTCGATCCACCACATTCCCGCCACGAAGCCGAGCGCCAGGGAGACGACGGCGGCACCCAGCACCATGGGCCAGGGCAGGCTGAACTGGTACAGGGACATGCTCCGGCGGAAGCCCTCATTCTCGTCGCGCAGCGCGGCGACGGTGGCCCTGGCAGTCGCCAGTTCCTCCGCCTGCTCGGCCGTCGTGCTCTCCAGCTCCGCGATGCGCCCCGCAGAGCCGGAGAAGGCCTCGCGGGTATCGGCCAGTTCCTGCTTGACGCGCTCGAGTTCCGCCCGGGTCTGATCGACGATGAGCCGCGCCGGCTTGTCGTCCACCAGGAAGCCCGCCTTCACCCACCCTTCGGTCCCGTCGAGCAGGCGCACCTGAGCGTACAGCGGCCCACGGGTCAGCACGGTCAGCTCCTGGCCGCTCTCGAGGGTGCGGAACGCACGGTCGCTGGTGTCCTCCGCGCGGTGCAGACCCAGGCGCAGGTTATCGGTCACGTAGGCGGTCTGCGCCCACGTCGACGGCGCCAGCGCCAGCAGCGTTAGCAGTGCCGCCACCCGACCGTACCGCCGCGGCCGGCGGCCCTGTGCGTGACATAATCCCATGGCGCCGCAGTCTACTACGGCGCCTCTTGCGAAAGTGAGAACTGGTTCAGCCATTCGAGCAGCGCGTCCTGCAGCTCGTCACCGGGCCCCCGGTGCACCTCGCCCGCGTTGTGCAGCACCACCACCGCATAGCGGGTGCCGTCCCCGGCCTGCAGGTATCCCGCCAGTGTGCTGACGTGGTCGAGCGAGCCGGTCTTCAGGCGCGCCCGGCCGGCGATGGTGCCGCCGCGCCGCCGGCCGTAGGTGCCGTCCATGCCGGAGATGGCCATCGAGGCGGCGAACTCCGGCATCCAGGGGCTGGCCCAGGCCACGCTCAGGAGCTCACCCATGTGGCGGGCAGTGACGCGCGCCTCGCGCGAACGACCGGCGCCGTTCTCCAGCACGAGCTCGGGGAAGCGGAAGCCGCGCGCCTCCAGCCAGGCCGCGACCGCGCGGCGCCCCTTCTCCTCCGTGCCCGGCGGCCCGTACCGCTCGGCGCCCAGGGTAAACAGGAGCTGGCGGGTCATGACGTTGTTGCTGTACTTGTTGATGGAGCGGATCACTTCGCCCAGCGGCAACGACGTCATCGTGAAGAACCGCTCGGCATCGGCCGGCTTCTCCGCCACCACCAGGCCACCGCCGAACTCGCCGCCCATCTCCCGCCACAGCGCCGTGAACAGGCCGAACACGAAGTCCTCGTGACCGAGCACGCTGCGTGCCAGCGAGTAGCGGCCGCAGGCAGCGGGGAATTCGCCGGAGAACGTCACCGCGCGCTCGTCCCGGCGGGCCCGCACGGCGATACCGCGCTGGTATCCGCGGCAACGGCCCGCCGCGGATTGCAGGCGGTTGTCCACGCGCAGGTTGGCGAGCGGCGGCTCCATGTCCACCAGCACGCCGTCGGCGGCCGGCTCGAACCAGAAGCGCACGACGTTGAAGTTCACCAGCAGGGCATGGGGCGTGACGTTGTAGGCGCGCAGGGGCTGGTTGTCGAAGGCGCCCCGATCCTCCGCCGCCGGCTGGAAATAACCCGTATCGAGGATCAGGTCGCCCTCGATCCGCTGCAGGCCGCGGCGGCGCAACTCCCGCAGCAGCAGCCAGAATCGCTCCTGGACCAGGTAGGGGTCGCCGCCGCCGCGCAGGATCAGGTCGCCGTCCAGCACGCCGTCCTCGAGACCGCCGTGCAGATACACCTCCGTCTGCCAGGTATGCGCCGGGCCGAGTTCGTCGAGGGCGGCGAAGGTGGTCAGCAGCTTCAGCACGGAGGCGGGATTGCGCGGCGTATCCGCATTATGGGCGAGCACCTCACGGCCGCTGCCGAGCTCCTGCACATGGATGCTGAGGTCATCCGGGTCCAGGCCATGACCGTCCAGCACCGACCGGACCTGCGGCGGCAGGTCCGCCGCTGCAGCGGTGGCGGCGGTGGCGGCGGTGGCGGCAGCTGGCAACAGCGCGCCGGCGAGCACCGCGGCGAGCAGCCGTCCCGGGGCGGCTATCGGTGTGACGGTCAGGATGACGATCGGGATGACGATCGGGATGGCGATCGGGATGACGATCGGGATGACGATCGGGATGGCGGTTAGCACGGCGGCCGGAACGACAGTCAGCATCGGTTAAACTCCGCTCTCGTTTCGCGAGCCGTTGCAGTCATTCCATTCACCGTCGGCGAGGACCAGCGCATGGCGCATTGTGTGGGTAAATCCGGACGCCGTTCAAATGGCGTCGGCGCCATCACGGCGCTGGCCGCCTGCGCGGCCCTGCTCCCGGCCGGCGCCACGGAACTGGACGTGCGCCACGGCGGCCCGCTGACCGGACTCTTCGGCCTGCCCTCCCCCGGCGAGTCGGCCGCGCTGGCGCCGGACGAATCCTGGCGGCTCGACATACTGGTCCAGGGCTCCAGCCACGCGATCAGCGAAGCCGACGCCGGCGAGGAACTCCTGCTGGACGGCGAGACCTGGCGCACGGCGCTGCGTCTGCGCACGCGTTTCCGGGAGCGCTGGGAGTTCGGCGTGGAAGTGCCCTGGCTCCGCCACAGCGGCGGCAGTCTGGACGGCCTCATCGACGACTGGCATGGCCTGTTCGGACTGCCCGACGGAATCCGCGACCAGGTGCCAAGGGACGAGCTGCGCTATGCATACCGGAACCCGGCCGGGGCAGTACTGGAGCTGACGGACAGCGCGGGCGGCCTTGGCGATATCCGCCTGAGCGCGGGTTACCGGCTCCGCCAGGACGCGACGGGCTCGATCTCCCTGCGGGCCGCTGTCGAGCTGCCCACCGGCGACGAGGACGAGCTCACCGGCAACGGCGCCGCGGACTATTCCCTGGGAATCGCCTGGGAACGGCACACGGCGGAGCGGTCCGGCCGCTGGAGCGCGCACGTCATGGCAGGCATCATCCGTTTCGGCGGGACGGACCTGCCGGCAATCGGTACCCGGGAATTCGGCGGCTGGGCGCAGGCGGGGGTCGGCTGGCGGCTGACGCCGCGTATCGAGCTGCTCGGCCAGTTGCAGGCCGCGAGCTCGCCCATCGACAGCGGGCTGGACGCCTGGAGCGGCGGCCTCATGCTGGGGCTCGGTGCCGGCATCGACATCGGCCGCCACTATCGGCTGCAGCTCGGCTTCACCGAGGACATCGACGTCGAGACCTCGCCGGATATCACCTTCATGCTGCGGCTCGGCCGCCGCTGACAGGTCACTCGAGGTCCTCTCCCATCTCGCGCCGCAATGCGCGGGTGGCCGTGCGGTGGATGATCCAGGTGACTGCCACGATGGCGAGCAGTCCCGCCCCGAACAGCAGCTTGCCGGCGATGCCGGCCTCTACGTCGCCGTCCACCAGCTGGTCCACGTTCTTCGCGACGGAACCCAGGTACACATACAGGGTGACTGCCGGGATCATCCCGATCCAGGTCGCAAAGAAATAAGGCACCAGCCGGATACGGGTGAGTCCGTAGGCGTAGTTCAACAGGTTGAACGGCAGCAGCAGTGACAGGCGCGTGAGCATGACCACCACGAAGCCCCGATGGGCGATGGCCTGGTCGAGGGCCGCAATGCGGCGGTCGCCGGCCACCTTCTGCTGCACCCATTCCCGCGCCACCGTGCGGCCGACGAGATAGGAGAGCGTGCCGCCGAGGGCCGTGCCGAGCGAAACCAGGGGCACCCCGCCGGCGAGCCCGAAGAGATAACCGCCGCTCATGGTCAGGACCGACCCGGGCACCATCAGGGCGGTGCCTACCGTGAAACCGGCAACGAACAGGGCCCGCCCCAGCGTCGGGTGTTCCGCGATCCAGACGGCAGCCGCGTCGAGCCAGACGTCCAGCGGCAGCGTCCAGACGGCCACGATCATGGCGATCAGGAACAGGCCGCCGGCGACGAAACGGCGCCGGGCGCCGGTTTTGGCGGCTTCGCTCACCGGGTCAGACGGTGTCCTGGCTGGCGTGCCCGACGCCCCCGCCGGCATCTTCGGACAGTACCTCCCAGCCGCGCGCTTCGGCCGTGGCCTGCAGCTGCGGGTCGGGGCGCACGGCGACCGGTGTGCCCACCCGCTCCAACAGCGGCAGGTCCCAGCGGGAATCGCCGTAGGCCGCGACGGCGGACACCGCCACGCCGCGGCGGGCGCAGATCTCGTCCAGCAGCGCGCACTTGTCCGCGCCGAAGGGATGACGCACGGGCGGTTGCCCGGTGAGGCGCCCGTCCCTGTCCACGCAGACGGAACCGATTGCCTCGTCGGCGTCGAGTCTGCGGGCGAGCTCCTCCGCGATGGGCTGGAGCGTGCCGGACAGCAGCACCACCGCATCGCCCGCCGCGCGGTGCCGGCGGAGCCTGGCTACCGCGGGCGCATGCAGGGCGGGCTCGACCTCGCTGGCAACGAAAGCCCGGGCCTCGTCCTCCAGCGTCGCCACATCCATGCCGCGCAGGTACGCCTTGTTCTTCTTCGCCACGTGCCGGCCGTAGCGGGCCAGCCAGCGCAGATTGAACAGCAGAAAGGCGAGCAGACGCCGCGGACCCAGCCTGCCGCGGCGAAGCAGCCACAGGAAGAAGCGCTTCTCTGTGCTCGGACCGGCCACCAGCGTACCGTCGATGTCGAATACCGCGAGCTGCATCAGTGCCTTCCCTGTCGGTCGGGCTCATGAACCGATTTAGGGATCAGGCTGTCGCGTTCCTCGTAGACGAATTCGGTGACGACCGGCAGGCCGCGCAGGATGCAGATCAGCACCGCCAGGTAGACCAGAACCGCGCCGACCGTCTCCAGCACACCCGACCACTCGGACCAGAGGGCCGGCACGAGCGTCGGCAGTGGCTGCAGCAGCAGCAGCCAGCAGAAGGCGGTGGCCTTCAGCACGGCGTAGAAGCCGCGCATGAACCGCCCGCCCACGAGCCACTGCCCGAGCGGCGAGCGGACCATGCTGAACGGCGACTTGCCCTCGCTCGTGACCTGATTGGCGCGGATCGTGTCCACCACCGTGCCGCGGACGACGAACACCAGCGGCACCCATACCGGCACCAGGTCCAGGTCCGCCAGCACGATCCACATGGTGAGCTCGACGATGCGGTCCCCGGCGATGTCGAACATGGCGCCGAACACGGAGGTCTCGTTCCTCCGCCGGGCCACCCAGCCGTCGAGGCCGTCGGTAACGAACAGGAATATCAACAGCGGCACGTTGGCCAGCTGCCACCACGGATGCTCGGGCTGGTACGCGATGGCGACCACCACGATGAGCAGCAGCAGCCGGCTGAGGGTTATTAGATTGGCCACGAGCGGATTATACCTGAGCGACGGCGCCGCTCAGGCTCACGCGACGCTGCGCAGTCCCTGCATCCGAAGCCGCTGCCACGGCGAAAACCGGTTCTGACAGCCGGCCGGCGCGGGAGCGCCGGCAGAGACCCGAACATGAGAAATACCGTGAACTCAGCCTCGAAGCCGTACCACACGTGTCCTGTCGCCGTCAGGGCCGGTGCGAGCGTGCGCGCGCACGGCCGGCGGGTGGCTACGCTGGACCCGGAAAGATTGCTAAGCTTGCGCCCCGTGATCGCTGGCCGGGGAGTGTTGTTCCCGTGAGTGCCGGCGCGCAGCTACGCGCTGTCTGCGGCGGCAATGCCGCTGCAGATGCGGCACAGCGCTACCGCGACAACGAGCCGGCACGCCGAACCGGCAGGCGACCAGTACGACAACCAGGACGGCAGGTGACGGGGCAGGCGAGCTTACTCGAGAGGATCGGCAGCGGCGACCAGGCCGCGGTGGCGCAGTGTGTGGAGCGCTACAGCGGGCTGGTGTGGTCGCTGGCCCGCCGTTTCATCGCCGTGGAGGCGGATGCCGAGGATGCCGTGCAGGAGATCTTCGTCGAGATCTGGAACACGGCCGGCCGTTTCGATCCATCCAAATCGGCGGAAGCCACGTACATCAGCATGATCGCCCGGCGGCGTCTCATCGACCGGCTGCGCAAGAGCCGGCGCGAACCGGACCGGGAGAATCTCGAAGACGTCGAGTACGCCCTGTCGGGCGACGGCCATCGTGCCCTGGAAGCCTCGGCCGAGACGGAGAAGGTGGTCGAGGTCCTGAATAACATGAAGCCGGAACAGCAGCAGGTGATCCGCATGTCGACCTGGCTCGGCATGTCTCATTCGGCCATCGCCGAGGAAACCGGCATGCCGCTCGGCACGGTGAAGAGCCTGCTGCGGCGGGGCCTGCTGCAGATCAGGGAGCAACTCGGTGAGACGGGCGCCGCCGACGGGGGGGCGTTGTCATGAACGCACGCAACGAAGAGATGCTGGATCTCCTGGTGGCCAGAGCCACGGAGGGCCTGTCGCCGGAGGAGGAGCGGGAACTCGAGCGGCTGCTCGCAGCCGACGGCGAGACGGACCCGGAAGCCATCGAACTGGCCGCGGCGGCGGCGACGAATGCCTTCGCCGCCGGCGCCGGCTACGGCGAGGAGATGCCGGCCGGACTGAAGGACCGCCTGCTGGCGGACGCCCGCGCCCGCGCAGACGGCGATGCGCCGCGTGCGTCGGCCACCGTCACCGACATCGGCAGCCGGACGCGCAGGGGCGAAGAGAGCCGGAAGAGTGGCGGGAGCGGCAACAGCGGCCTCGCCGGTAGCACGTTTAACCGGCTCGGCTGGGCGGCGGCGGCGATGCTGCTGGTGGCGCTGCTGGTCGTGAACCGTCCGCTGCCGGAAGAGCCGGGCGGCGCGGATCCTGTGGAGGCTCGCGCCGAGCTGATGCGTGAGGAACCGGGCACGATGGTGCTGCCCTGGAGCCCGCCGGACATCGACGAGTATGCGGGCGTGAGCGGCGACGTGGTCTGGAACAACGAGAAGCAGGAAGGCTACCTGCGCCTCGCGGGCATGCCGGCCAATAACCCGGCGCGCTCCCAGTACCAGCTCTGGATCGTCGACCCGGAGCGGGACGAGCAGCCGGTGGACGGCGGCGTCTTCGACATCCCGGCCGGCACCGGCGAGGTGATCGTGCCGATCCGGGCGAAGCTCGGCGTCATCGATCCCCAGGCGTTCGCCATCACGCGCGAGCAGCCCGGCGGCGTGGTGGTTTCGGACGGCCCGCTGCTGGTCGTCGCCAGCGCCGGCTGACCGGGCGCAGGCCACCCGCGCCGACAGGAAAGCAGGAGGGCCCCTGCGCCCGGACCGGTTGTAATCGCCTAGGGCAGGGGCAGCGGCGGTTCGGCCACCTTCAGCAGCTGCTTGCCCAGATTGGCGCCGCGGAACAGCCGCTGCAGGGTCGCGGGGCAATCCTCGATGCCGCCCTCGGGGATGTCCTCCTTCACCCGGATCTTTCCTTCGCCGAGCCAGCCACCGAGCGCCTCGACCGCCTCCGGGAAGCGTTCCCGGTAATTGAGGACGATGAAACCTTCCATGCGCGAGGAGCGCACGACCAGCTGCATGTAGTTCTTCGGTCCCGGCGGCTGGTCCGTGCCGTAGCCGGTGGAGATGCCGCCGCAGAGCACGATGCGCGCATGCTGCGCCAGATTGGCCAGGACCGCGTCCAGCGTCGGCCCGCCCACGTTATCGAAGAAGACGTCGATGCTGTCGCCGCAGAGTTCCGCCAGCCGCGCGCCGACGTCCTCGTTCTTGTAGTCGATCGCGGCATCGAAACCGAATTCGCCGGTGAGCCAGCCGCGTTTCTCCTCGCCGCCGGCGATGCCGATCACCCGCGCTCCCTTGATCTTCGCGATCTGGCCCGCCACCGAGCCGGTCGCGCCCGCGGCACCCGAGATCACCACCGTGTCGCCCGCCTGCGGCCGGCCGATGTCCAGCAGCCCGAAGTAGGCGGTGATGCCGGTGATGCCGAGCACGCCGAGGAACCAGGTGGGCGGCACCCCGGGCGGGATCTTCGTCAGCGGCAGCGGGCCTTCAGGGTCCGCCACCACGTAGTCCTGCCAGCTCAGCATGCCCTGAACGAGCTCGCCCTCGCGGAAGCCATCATGGCGGCTCGCCACCACCTGGGCGACCGCGCCGGCACGCATGGGCTCGCCGATCTGGACCGGCGGGACGTAACTCCTGACGTCGTTCAGCCAGCCCCGCTGGGCCGGATCGAAAGAGAACCAGAGCGTGCGCAGCAGCACCTGGCCGTCGCCGGGCTCCGGCACCGGAGATTCCTTCAGTTCGAAGTGTTCGTCGCCCACCATGCCCGTGGGACGCGTGGCGAGGACCAGCTGTCGATTGACGTCGTTCATGCTCTCTCCCGTTGGATCGTGCGCACCGGATCGTGCCGGCCGGGCCGGCCGGGCGAACCCGGCCGTGGTCATTGTACAGGGGCGAGCGCCCGGGCTCAGAGGATGGCGGGTCCCGGCTCGTCGGTCGCGGGCTCCCTGCCGCCGGTGGTGCGGTAGGATTCGCCGATACCCTCGTCCTCGAGCAGCTCCACTATCTCGGCCGCCTTGCGGCGGAACAGCGTCTCGTCGCGCTTCATGCGCATGGCATGTTCGATGTGAGAGAGCGCCCGGTCGTAGTCGCCGGCAGCCTGCGCCTGCCGCGCCAGCGCGTAGTAATAGTAGGGATTGCTCTCGCGGACCCGCCGGATCTCGTCGAGCCATCGCCCCGCCTCCTCGTCGCGGCCCTGACGATGCAGCAGTACGGCGAGGTTATTGATGGCCGAAGTGTTGTCCGGCTCCAGGGCGAGGGCGTGGCGCAGCATGTCTTCCGAGCTGCGGGCGTCGCCGACACGCTGGTACAGGAGGCCCAGGTTCGACCAGGTGTCGCTCCAGCCGGGCGCCTCGCGGATGGCGGCGCGAAAATACACCCACGCACCGGCATAGTCGCCGGCCGCCAGTCGGACCGCACCCAGGTTGTTGTAGAACTGTCCTATCGCCTCGCCGTCGGTCAGCATCCGGCGCCGGCCGCGAGGCTCCTCCGGGAAGGGGTAGAAATCCATCACGTAGTCGCCCCAACCACGCAGGTGCCCGTACACGTTGACATGGCGCGCGGCGAACAGGACATCACCCTCCATGTCCCACTGGGGCACCACCTCAACCTGCTGGAAGCGGGCGTCGAGACCGAGTTCGCGAGCCATGGCCACGAACAGGATGGACAGGGAGAGGCAGTTGCCCGTGCGGCTGCGGAAGGTCTGCGCGGCGGTGCCGGTACGGCGCGCATCGTAATCGATGCCCAGCAGCCCGGGATGCAGCAGCAGGCGCGACAGGGACCGCACCTTGTGGGTCCGGAAGCGGCTGCCGTCGATGTGGGTTTCGAGATAGACGAGCATCTCGGGCGTCAGGTCGAGTATCTCGTCGGCGGCGGGCGGTGGCTGCACGGCGGCGACCCGGCTCAGGTAGGGTTCGGGCAGGGGTGCCGGGTGGGGCGCGGGGCGCTGGGACGGGACGGTGGCACAGCCGGCGGCCAGCACGATTGCCAGACACCCGGCCAGACCCGAAACCGCCATGGCCACGGTCTTCCCGGTGGTGAGGACCTTCGCCCCCGTTGCCGTCATTGCCGCCCTCCGCGTCAGGCCGCTCCCCGCCGTTCGGGCCGGCGGATGCCCATGGCACGCATGCGGTCGGTCAGCGTCGTCGGCCGCAGGCCGAGCAGCTCGGCAGCGCCGCCGGGACCGGAGACTTTCCAGTCCGCATGTTCGAGAGCGGCAACGAGATTCTCCCTCAGGCGCTCTCTCATCTCCGCTTCCGTCACGAAAGCACGCGGCGTCTCCCTGCGCGGCGGCTCGTCCCGCCTTCGCTCGCCGGATGTCTCTCCTTCAGGTAGAGACAGGTCCAGCCGCAGAACGTTCCCTGCCGAGAGTATCACGGCCCGCTCGATCACGTTCTTGAGCTCGCGCACGTTGCCGGGCCAGTCGTAGGCGCGGATGGCTTCGACGTGCGCGGTGCTCAGCGTCAGCGGCTGGCGACCGAACTCGCGACAGGCCTGCTCCAGGAAATGCTGGGCGATCTGCACGACGTCGTCGCCGCGCCTGCGCAGTGGCGGCACCTCGATGGGGAACACGCCGAGCCGGTAGAACAGATCCTCGCGAAAACGGCCCTGCTCCACGTCCTGGCGCAGGTCCCGGTTGGTGGCCGCGATCACGCGCACGTCGACGGTGCGGGTGACGTCGTCGCCCACCCGCTCGAACTCGCGTTCCTGCAGCACCCGCAGCAGCTTGCCCTGCAGCTCGACGGGAATCTCCCCCACTTCGTCGAGGAAGATGGTGCCGCCGTCGGCGAGCTGGAATCGCCCGACCCGGTCACGATGGGCGCCGGTGAAAGCCCCCTTCACGTGGCCGAAGAACTCGCTCTCGAACAGCTCCTCCGGGATGGTGGCGCAGTTCACCTTCACGAGCGGCGCATCCGCCCGCGGGCTGCGAGCGTGGATGGCCCGGGCCACCAGTTCCTTGCCCACGCCGGACTCGCCCTCGATGAGCACGTTCGCCGGCGTCCCGGCCACGGCCTCCAGCCGGCCCAGCATCGCCTTCAGCACCGGGCTCTCGCCGACGATGCGGCCGTAGTTCATGGCGACGTTCACCTCTTCGCGGAGGTAGTCGCGCTCGCGTTCCAGTTCCTCGCGCAGGCGGGCGTTCTCGGCCAGCGTCTCGCGCAGCGCCTGTTCGGCCCGGTTACGTTCCGTGACGTCGGTGGACGCCACCAGCAGCTGCACCACGCGGCCCTTCGCGTCGCGTTCGGACACGCTGGACATGATCGTGTCGATCACCCGCCCGTCCCGGGTGACCATCTGCCGGTCGCGGCCGCTCACGTCTCCTTCGCTGATCACCCGCTGCAGCCGGCCGCCGCCGAGCTCGGAGCGGTAGGACTCCGACAGGAAATCCAGGATCGAACGGCCCAGCACCTCCTCGGCCCTGTAACCCATGGTCTGCAGCCAGTGATCGCTCACCTGGGTGATGCGGCCCTCGGCATCCACGATGTGCAGCATGGCCGGCGTGGCGCGGTACAGCTGGCGGTACTTGCGCTCCACCTTCCCGGAATCGCCGAGTTCCTGGTAGATCGCCACGGTGCGGATATAGCCGCTCTGCGGCTCCTGCTCGATCACGGCGCTGGATACCAGGAAGACTTCCTCCCCGGAGACGGAGAGGAATTCCACCGGTTCGTCCACCGCTCGTCCGGTGCGCCTCAGCTTGGGCAGTATCTCCCGCTCGATGCGCGCGGCGCAGCTGACCGTCGTGAAGTCCAGCGGCCGACGGCCCACCAGGTCGCTGCGCTCGTAGCCGAGCCGCTCGCAGAAGCGGTCGGTCACGTCGATGAACTTGCCCTCTTCATCGAGGAGAGCCCCCATGACCGGCACGCGTCGCAACAACCGGCGGTATCCCTGTGCTACATCCATGTCCGGAATATACGGAATTCCGTCAATCTATTCACGGGTTTTCGTAAGTCACGGAATTCCGTGTTGAATCAGGAGAGGAGTAAGCGGCTGTTTCGAGGGGAAAAACCAGATTGGCACGGTCCGTGCATTAGTCTTGTCGCAAGCCGGGCAGGACAGAGTCTCCCGGCCGACAACGTGTTTCGAGGCGTCCGTTCCCGGCCGGTCATTCTCTCCCCCGCCGCCGGCAGCGGACGCCGACAAAAACCCCGGCGCGAAGCCGGGCTTCCCGGACCCGCTGCGGGTCCGTCGGTACCAGTTCCCCCGCCGGTGCCGACCATCAGGGGCCGGAGGGTGATCCGAGTCGGATGCCCCCCTGCTGAAACGACGGTTATGCCTCCGGCCCCTGTTTTCTTTTCTCGCCTTCCCCCTCACCCGCCCGCGCCTCGGCGGCGCTGCGGCGCTGATCGGCGCGCCGCGACCGGGTCGCGGACGCCGTGTCGCTGATACGTTGCCGGATGTGGCGCAGCCAGCGCCGCGCCCAGGCGAACTCGATACTGAGGATGGCCAGGCCCAGGGGGATGACGATGAAGGCGGGCCCCGGCGTCACCAGCATCACGACGCCGGTGATTGCGACGGTGACGCCCACCACGAAGACCACGATGCGCTTCGCGGCCTTGTAGGTGATTTTTGCGGCGGTCTTGATCATTCGGGACTCCCTGCCCGCCGGAGGCGAGCGCACATATTGTGCATCAATATGCGTACGGATTATCGTTGCACCCCATGCGAAGACTCACTCTGCAACTCACTCTGATGACGGCCTGCCTCTGCTTCGCCGCCGCGCCCGGTCGCGCCGGCGTGCTAGAACTGCAGCAGGCGCTGGAGGGTTCCGGCGCGGCACCGCTGCTCGGAGACGACGAGCCCGTGCGCTTCTTCCTGCGCCTCGTGGCCGCCTGCGGCGAGGACGAGGAACTCGCCTCGCTGTCCGTGTCCATCGCCGACACCCGGCTCACGCCGGATCCCGGCAGTCTGGACGACGACGGCAGCACGGAGGTCACCCTGGCCGTCTCGCCGCGCCAGCTGCAGGGTATCAACCGCCGCCTGCTCTGCTCCGACACCGAGGCCGCGGAAGGTTCCCTGAAGCTGCTGCGGGGCGCGTTCAGCGCCACGGCTTCGGCGCGCTGCAGCCACGCGGAGCGCGGCTCGCGCCTGCTCTACGCGAGCACCGACGTGGACGTCTCCTACTGGTGCCCGGGCGCGGATCAGTCTCCGGAGGATGCCGCCGGCAGGTGATCTGCCAGGAAGTCCAGGGTCAGCGCCCAGGCATCCTCGGCCGCTTCCCGGTCGAAATTGTTACCCGTCGGGTTGGCGAAGGCGTGTCCGACGTCCGGGTAGATCTTCAGCGTCAGATCCTTCTCCAGTTCCTCCATCGTCGCGCGGAAGGCCTGCACGGATTCCAGCCTGATGCCGGTGTCTTCCTCGGCGAACACACCCAGCAGGGGTACCTCCAGCGGCGCGAGCTCCTCCTCGTCCAGGATGACCTGGCCGTAATAGATCACCGCGGCATCCAGGCGCTCCGGGAACAACAGCGCCGTGCGCAGTGACCAATGGCCGCCGAGGCACCAGCCGATGGACGCAACGCCGGGGGCGCCCACCTCCTGCAGGAACGCATAGGCCTGGCGCAAGTTCTCCTCCGCCGCCTCCTGGTTCTCGAGCAGCTCCATCATGAGCGTGCGGGCATCCGAAGGCGTATCGGCCGTCCGGCCGCCGTACAGGTCGACGGCGAGCACCATGTAGCCTGCCGCCGCCAGACGATCCGCCATGGCCCGGATGCTGTCGTTCAGGCCCCACCACTCGTGGATCATGATGACCGCCGGCAGGGGCTCCACCATGTCCCCCGGGGCGGCGAAGTAGCCGCGCACCAGACTGCCGTCGACGTCGGCGTAAGGAAGCTCCTCGCTCACCACGCCGCCGGGTGCGGTGCCGGCCGCGCCGCTCGGCACCGCCTCGTCGCCCGCATGCTCCCGGGACATGGCATCGACGTTCTCGCGGCTCATGGAGGCCGCCGGTTTCTCACCGGAGGCCGGCGGGGCTCTCCCCTCGCCGCCATCGTCGCTACCGCCGCCGCAGGCGGCGGTCATCAGGGCGAATGCTGCGACGATGAACCAGGGGACGGACGGAAACCGGCGGGCTGCGATGATCATGGCCGAAGTGTAAACAAAAACGCGCCGTCGCGGCTCGTTCCGGGCGACTGTCAGCGTTTTCCGACGGCGCGTGTCGTCGGGTCTGTTGCCGCTCGCGGGGCCGGATGACACACTACCGCCACCGCCGGCCGCCCGGGAAAAGAAGAACGTGGGGTACCTGCACGAAGCGCTCGTCTACCTGATCACGGCCGTCATCGCGGTGCCTGTGGCGAAGCGACTCGGTTTCGGGTCGGTGCTCGGCTACCTGCTGGGCGGGCTGGCGATCGGCCCCTGGGCCCTCGGCCTGATCTCCGAGGTCGACCATATCCTGCATTTCTCCGAGCTCGGGGTCGTATTCCTCCTGTTCGTGATCGGCCTCGAACTGCAGCCCTCGCGGCTCTGGGTATTGCGCCGCATGGTATTCGGGCTGGGTGCGGCGCAGGTGCTGGTGACGGGCGCCGTGATCGGCGGGCTGGCCTGGGCGGCCGGCATGCCCGCGGAGGCAGCCGTGGTCGCGGGCGGCGGCCTCGCCCTCTCCTCGACGGCTTTCGTGCTGCAGCTGCTGGCCGAGAAGCAGCAGCTGACGAGCCGCTTCGGCCGCTCGGCGTTCTCCATCCTGCTGTTCCAGGACCTCGCGGTGATCCCGATCCTGGCCGCGGTCCCGCTGCTGGCCACCACCGCACCGGACGGCGGCACCGGGGCGGGCCGCTGGCTGCTCGGCATCGCCGCACTACTGGCGCTGGTATTCGGCGGCCGCTACCTGCTGCGACCGGTGCTGCGCTGGGTGGCAGGCACCGGCATCGAGGAGCTGTTTACGGCCGTGGCGCTGCTGGTGGTGATCGGCTCCGCCACCCTGATGGAGGTGGCCGACCTGTCCATGGGACTGGGAGCATTCGTCGCCGGGATGCTGCTGGCCGACTCCGAGTATCGCCACCAGCTCGAGGCCGACATCGAGCCCTTCAAGGGGCTGCTGCTCGGGCTGTTCTTCATCGCCGTCGGCATGTCGGTCAATCTCGGGTTGATCGCGTCGCGCCCGGGAGACGTCTTCAGTCTCGTTGTCGCCCTCCTGCTGGTCAAGGCGACGGTCATCTACGCGCTCGCCCGTCTGTTCGGCCTGGGCAATAACGAATCCCGCTCGCTGTCGCTGGTGCTGCCACAGGGGGGCGAGTTCGCGTTCGTCATCTTCACGGCCGCCGTAGCCGCCGGCGTGCTCGATCGTGCAACCTCCGAACTGCTGATCGTGGCCGTGATTCTGTCCATGGCGGTGACGCCCCTTCTCTACATCGCCAACGAGGCCTGGGGCCGGCGCACCGCGCCCGCGGTACCGGAGCCGGAGTACGACCGGATGCCGGCCCAGCACAACGACATCCTCATCGCGGGCTTCGGCCGCGTGGGACAGATCGTCGGCCGCATCCTGCGCTCGCGCGGCATCCCGTTCACCGCGCTGGAGAACAGCCCGGAGCGGCTCGACGCAGTCAGGCGTTTCGGCAACGTCGTCCATTTCGGGGACGCGTCGCGGCCCGACCTGCTGAAGGCGGCCGGGATAGAGCACGCCCGCTTCTTCGTGCTGGCGTTCGGCGACGTGGACAAGTCCGTTAAACTCGCCCGCTGGGTGCGCCAGCATTATCCGAAGGTGACGATCCTGGCGCGCGCCAGGAACCGCCTGCACGCCTACGCACTCATGGATCTCGGCGTGCAGGTGATCATCCGCGAGACCCTGCACTCCAGCCTGTTGATGAGCGAGCACCTGTTGCGCGACTACGGCATCGGTGACCAGGAAGCGGCCCGCATCGTGAAGATGTTCGCCGAACACGACGAGGCCACGCTCCGCCGCCAGCAAGCCGTTGCCCACGACATGGACGAACTGGTGCAGACCACCCGGGAGGCCGCCCGGGAACTCGAGTCGCTGATCCGGGCCGACCGCCGCAAAGACTGATCGACCACCGAAAGACGCTCAGTCCTTAACGGCGCGCGCCAGTTCGCGCCGGGTCTGCTCCAGCAGCGGCCGCAACGGGTGGTCGGCCGGAGCTGCCGCCAGCGCCCGCTCTACGTATCGCAGCGCCTCTGCCGGCCTGCCGGCACGGCCCAGCGCCTCCCCGAGATTGTTCAGGGCGACCAGGTCGTCGGGATCGCCATCGAGCAGTGCCCGGTAGTGCGATGCCGCCGCCTCCGGCTGCCCCTCTGCCAGAGCGATATTGCCGAGACCGAGGCGGGCAAGGCGATTGCCGGGCCAGCGTCCGAGGGCGGCCCGGTAGCCGGCCCGGGCCAGCGCGAGGCTGCCCGTCGCCTCCACGGCGGCCAGGGCGCGCAGATAGCCTCCCGGGTCTTCGCCGGCGGGCAGTTCGCCGGCACCCAGCATGACCAGTCCCCAGTTCCCGCTGCGCGACCAGGTGCGCAGGAACACCCCGCGGCCGGTCACGCGGCGCCGCTCCGTGCCCGAACGCAGCACGTAGGCATCGCGCACGGGATCCATGCCCACGACGACGGCATAGTGCCAGCGCGGAATGGCGCTGACGCCGAGGTTCTGCAGCACGAGCACGGGCCGTCCCGCGGCGAGTTCGGCGGCCAGGGCCTCCTGGGACGGAGGCAGCCGGTAGGGCACGCGGCCGCGGCGACGGGCGGCCGCGATCAGCTCCGCCTGCAGCGAACCCTGCCTGCCGGGCAGAAAGACCTCGTCCACCAGCGCCTCCGGCGCCACTGCCACGCCGGAGGCGGACAGCACGGTGGCCAGTGCGGCGGGACCGCACTGGTAGCGCTCCTGGGGGAAGAACGGCGTGTCCTCGAGTTCGAGCGGCGCCGACGTCATGTCGGCCACCGGCACGCCGGGTGCGGCGCACCCCCCGAGCGCCAGGACGCCCACGCAGACTGCAAGCCGCTGCAGCCGGCGCATCGGCGCCCGGCGCCTGGATTGCCTCAGAGCGTCTCCCTCAGATGCGGCTGAAGACGTTCGTGACGCCCACGAGCTCCAGAATCAGCAGCACCACGAAAACGATGCCGATGACAGCGAGGAGGTCACCGCCGGCCGCCGCGTCGGCGATGCGTCCGTCGAGTTCCGCCAGTTCCGCATCGGACAGGGCAGCGGCCCGCTTCGCGGCCAGGGCCGGATCGACGCCGAATCGCTCCAGTTCGGCAGCCACGTCCTGCCGGGCCAGGAACGAAGACACGCGATCGAGACGCTCCATACGCTCCGCGACCACGGCGGCCTGCTCGGTGGAGATCACCCCGGCCGAAGCGCTGACGGCGAAACCGGACGACAGCAGGGCGGCGGCGACGATACCGGTGACGAAGCGGCAGAAAACGGAACTGATCATATGCTCTCTCCTGTGAGGGCGGACAAGCGCGACCGCCCCTGGTTGCAGACGGCCCAAGGATAACACCGGAACGGCCCGGCTCAGTCCCGTTCCTCGTCCTCTTCGTCGTCCCAGGTGCGCAGCTTGTCCTTGTCCGCGGCCTGCCACTGCGCCTCGCTGCGCCGCATCATCTGGCGGATGTACATCACCAGGTAGATCGCGCCGGCGCCCAGGAAGATCAGGACGAGAATCAGTTCGGTACTCATGGGGTTCATGCTAGCACCCGAGGAACCCTCGTACGGACCTTGCGTCCTGTGCCGGCCGTCCGCGACGGGGTAAGATCGGGGCCTGAGGCAACCGACGATCGGACCGCATCATGACCCTGCTCCGCGACACCTACCACGGACCGGAGGGCGGCTTCCGCCCCCGCCAGCGGCGCTTCGAGCTGAAGGATGCTCTGGCGGGAGACTGGCACGGCGGCAGCGCCTTCCGCACGGCCTGGTTCAACGCCATGTCGATGCTCTTCCCCCTCGGCGAGAAGTTCTTCATCGACAGCGTGCGGGCCTGGTCGGACCGCGTCGAGGACGACGATCTGCGTGCCGAGGTGCGGGCCTTCCAGGGTCAGGAGTCCGTCCACCGCCGCGAGCACCAGCGCTATAACGAGGCGCTGTGCGAGGCGCGCGGCTACGATCTGGAGGAGTTCGAGGGCCCGGTCCGGCGGCGCATCGCATGGGCGAAGGGCCACTTCAACGAGCGGCGCCTGCTGGCCGGCACGGTGGCCAACGAGCACCTGACCGCCATCATGGCCCACGACCTCCTCTCCCACGACGACGTGCTGACCGGTGCCGACCCGGAGATCGCCGAACTCTGGCGCTGGCACGCGGTGGAGGAGACGGAGCACAAGGCCGTCGCCTTCGACGTCCACGAACTGGTGGGCGGCACGGTGAAGGAACGCCGGCACGCGCTGGTGATGTCCAGCGTCTTCTTCCTGAAGGACACCTTCCGCAACGCGCGCATCATGCTGAAGCGCGACGGTCAGCTATGGCGCTGGCGCACCTGGTGGGACGGCTTTCAGTTCCTGTTCGGCCGGCCCGGCACGCTCCGGCGCATCGTGCCGGCCTGGCTTTCGTTCCTGCGCCGGGACTTCCATCCCTGGCAGCATGACAACAGCGAACTGGTGAAGCGCTACGAGCTGGCCCACAAGGGCTGAGGCTCCGGCTTACGAGGGCCGATGCCCTCAGGCGACGCCGAACTCGATCATGCTGTCGGCCATGTCCTTCACCATGGTCCGGAGCGAGCGCGGCTGCCAGCCGAGGACCCGCTTCGCGCGTTCGTTCGAGATGTCCATACGCAGGCCGATCTCGGGGACCACCAACCGCGTGGTCTTGTCGAACAGTGCGGCGAGACGCAGCACGAAGCCGGGCAGCCTGCGGGTGGGGATGCGGTAGCCCCTCTCGCGCAGGTGTTCGTCCAGTATGTCCGCGATCTCGCCGAACCAGGCGTGGTCGATGGCCAGGATGAAGCGCTGGCCGGCGGCCTCCTGCACGTCCATCGCGCGCAGATGCGCGTCCGCGACGTCACGCACGTCCACCGGCGCATAGCCGATGGGCGGGCAGCCGGGGAGATCGCGGCGCATGAGCTTGCGCACGGCTTCGCCGCTGGTGCCGTAGTCCTCGTCCAGGATGGGGCCCAGGACCAGGCCCGGGTTGAGCGTGACCAGCTCCAGCGTGCTGTCGTGCGGCAGCGATTCCATGAACTCCCAGGCGGCACGCTCGGCCAGCGTCTTGGACTTCTCGTAGGCGCCGGCGGTCTTCTCCGGGATGCTCCAGCTGGACTCGTCGTAGACCTTGCTGCCGTCGCGCTCGTGGCCGTAGAGCACGGCGGCCACCGACGAGGTCATCACCACGCGCCGGACGCCCAGCTCGGACGAGAAGCGCAGCACGCGCAGCACGCCTTCGCGCGCCGGCACGATGAGGTCGTCCTCGTGTTTCGGCGGCGTGCGCGGCAGCGGCGAGGCCACGTGCAGGACCGCGTCGCAGCCCTCGATGGCCTCGCGCCAGCCCTCGTCGTCCGTAAGGTTCGCCGTGAAGAAAGACAGCCGGTCGTCCGCGTCGACGTGCTTCGCGAAGGTGGCGCGCAGCAACGTCTCCCGGGACGGCGAGCGCAACGTGCCACGCACCCGGAAGCCCTCCCGCAGCAGCTGCAGGATGCAGTGCATGGCAATGAAACCGGACGCGCCGGTCACCAGTATGGTTCTGTCGCTGTTCTCGGGACTCATGACTCTCTCCCTGTGTTCGGCGGACGGACTACGGGCCGACCTTGATCTCGTCTATCAGCGTCCTGCGCACGCAGACCCCCTCTTCCAGCCAGTGCCACGTGCGCGACCGGCGGTCGTCGTACTCGTTGATCACGATCATCTCGAACAACTCCATGCCCGGATTCTCGTGACGGGTCCACGTGAGCAGCACGATATTCGGCGCGCCCTGCCAGGCGACGCCGGTGAGGATGTCGTTGTCGAAGTGGACCCTGCCGTCCCGATAGGTGCCCGGCAGTTCCGCGTATTTCGAGCGCCCGTCCGGCCATACCCAGCGGTTCTTCTGCACGTAGTCCCACGGGCCGTCCTTCGGGAAGCGCACCTCGACGGTGGAGTGGTGACGTTCGACGATCCTGCCCCGCGCGTCCAGGTGACGGTACTCCCCGTCCCAGAAACCCTGGTGCCGCAGGAAGCCGGGCAGATTCTTGGCGATCGTCATGGCGGTGCCTCTCCGGATACGGATACGGATACGGATACGGATACGGCTACCATACTGCACTCGTGCACTCGCGGGCAGGCCCCGGAGGCGCGTCAACGGCGCTGCGCGACGGTTTGACCGCCTGCACCCTGCCGGGCATGCTCCGGCGATGCCGCCGCGACCGCCCCTGATCGAGATCCGCGACGCCGTCGTCTGGCGGGGAGACACACGGGTGTTCGACGGCCTGGATCTCGTCATCGAGTGCGGGCAGCACACCGCGATACTCGGACCGAACGGGGCCGGCAAGACCACGCTCCTGAAGCTGGTCAGCCGCGAGCTCTACCCGGAGGCGCGGGACGACCCCGCAGTACGCGTGCTGGGCCAGGGCCTGCAGGTGGTGAGCGACCTGCGCAAGCGGCTGGGACTGGTCTCCCATGATCTGCAGCACGACTACATGGACCGCGTGCCACTCGCGACCGCCGTCCTGTCCGGCTTCGCGGGCAGCCAGGGACTCGCGGGCGTTCCCTTCGAGCCGGGCCCGGAGCACCTCGCGCGCGCCCGGGAAGTGACGGCCGAACTCGGGCTCACGGGACTCGAGGAGCGGCCTTTCCGCTCGCTCTCCACCGGCCAGCAGCGCCGCTGCCTGCTGGCCCGCGCACTCGTCCATCGTCCGGAGGCACTGATCCTCGACGAGCCCACGGCCGGCCTGGATCCCGCGGCGGCGTTCTCCTTCCTCGGCCGCATCCGCGCACTGATCCGGGCGGGCACGACCATTGTGCTGGTCACCCATCACGTGAACGAGATCCCCCCCGAGATCGACCGGGTGATACTGCTGAAGGCCGGGCGAGTGGCCGCGAAAGGGCCGAAACGGGAGCTGCTCACCGCGGCACGGCTCAGCGAGCTTTACGGCACGGCCGTCCGGGTGGTCGAATCAGAGGGCTACTTCGTCGCGCTGCCCGGCTAGTGTCCTGTCCCGCTACGTCCGGCACTTGCCGCGCATGCCGGCGATCCACTCGCGGATCAGGGCCACGCCCTCCTCGTGTACGAGCGCGCGGCCGAGTTCGGGCATGGCGGCGGCCGGATCGCCGGTCTCCATGCGGTAGACGAGTATCGAGGCGTCCGGATCTCCGGGCACGATAGAGTAGCGCCGGTTGCCCGAGCCGCGCCCGGCCGCGACGGGCGGCTTGCAGCGGCCGAGCCGCCGGGGGTCGGCGGTGTCGATGTCGAGGAAAAGGCCGGAGGTGTCCGCCGCACCGCGGGGGTTGTGGCAATGGCCGCAGTTGACGTCCAGGTAGGCCCTGGCGCGAGCCGCGACGTCGCCTCCGTCGGAGGCGTCCCAGCGCGCGAGCCGCGGCGCCTCTGCCCCCGACGGCGCGCCCGTGAGATAGCCGGCCTCCGTCCAGGCGGCGAGCTGATTGCCGCCGGGGCCGCCGGGGCCTCCCGCGCCATCCGCGCCGACGGAGTTCAGGTGCCGGGTCTTCGGCCCGAGGGGCCGGAGTTCCTTGCTGGTGTGGTCGGGCCGATGGCAGCCGCCGCACTGGTTGGCATCGGGCACGACGTAGGTGAACGGCCGCTCGCGCCCGTCGGCTGCAACGAGGCGGAGCGCCAGCATGGCGCCCACCGGACGCAGCGTCGCCTCCGTCTGCGCTTCGTTCCAGACGTAGGGGTAGGCCTCCCAGCCGTCGGCCTGTTTCACGAGCAAGCGGGTTTCGACCAGGCGCACCGCGTCCAGCGTCAGCGCGGCGCCGTCGAAAAGGTGCCCCCCGGCCTCTGCGTAGACCACGCCCGGCCCCGCGACCGGATAGTAGAACGTCTTGGTGAGTACGGTGCCCATCGGGAAGTCCCAGTCGCCGGTCTCCCGGTAGCGCGCCGAGCGCCCTTCCGGCATCCACACCGTGCGCAGTTTCTGCGCGTAATCGGAGAACAGCGGCGTGTTCAGGGTGTAGGGCAGCACCCGCTCGTTCGTTACCAGCCGACCGCCTTCGGCCAGCACGAGCCCCCACTCGCTGAGCCGCTCGGGCGGCGTCTCGTGGAAGACGGGCGCCTGCCGTTCGCCGCAGCCGGCGGCCAGCGCCAGCACGGCCATTGCCATTGCCGTGGCCCGCGCGGCGACCCCCGCGGCGACTGCGCGCGCAGGATTCATGCCTCGGCGTCGGCCAGCGCCAGCTCCACGGCCGGCAACTTCTCATGGCTGCAGCGGTGGCCCGTCATGTCGGTGGTCACGTCTTCGCTGCCGTTGCCCATATCGGCGTTCAGCACCACGGCCGGCTCGTTGTCCACGCAGATCGCGTAAGGCGGTTTCAGCGAGCCGGTCTCGTCTGTCTTCTCCGGATTGGCATGGCCGTCCCAGAGGATGTCCGGCAGCGAGCCGCCGAGCCCGAACATGGCCACCTTCAGGGTCTTCAGCGCGAGGGTATCGGGCGAGTCGCCGCCGCCGGAGAAGCGGTTGCCGTAGATGTAGATGGTCTCCGGATAGGGGTCGTAGTCGTCGGCCACCTCCATCATGCCCTCGAAGCCGGACGAGAAATAGCTGGAGACGCTCACGTTGGCCGTGTCGTTGTCCGCGATGTCGTTGTCGAAGATCTCCACCCGGTCGTTGGCGTTGATCAGCACCCCGGTGCCGGCCGGGACGCCGGATACGGCGGTGCCCTCGGCCGCGAAATTGCCGGTATTGTTGGCGATCACCCGGTTGCGGTAGACCCGCGTCGAATGGCCGGGCTGCGGCAGGTCCGGCATGTTGAAGACGAGGATGCCGCCGGTGTTGTTGGCGGCGAGATTACCGTAGACGTCGGCGCCGATGGTGTTCTCGATCTCGATGCCGGCCACGTTGAACTCGGCGCGATTGTTGCGCACCACCACGTTGCGGGACTGGCCGACGTAGATGCCCGCGTCCGACGCGCCGATCGCCACGCAATCCTCCAGCAGCAGGTTCTCCACCTGCACGGGATAGAGGCCGTAGGCGCCGTTGTCCGTATCCGGCCCGCCCGTCCATTCGGCACGCACACGCCGGATGACGATATTGCGGCCCTCGTTGACCTTCAGCGCGTCGCCCACCGTGTCCTCGATGCCCACGTCTTCAATGCGGAAGTCGCTGGCGTTCACCAGCAGGCCCTCCGCGCCCTGGATCTGGCCGGCGAAGGAAAGTACCGAGCGGTCCATGCCGGCGCCGCGGATGGTGACGCCGTCGGTATTCAGGGTCAGGCTGCGGGTGATGCGATGAACCCCGGGCGGGATCTCGATGACGTCGCCGGGCCGGGCCTCGATGAGTTCCTGCAGCAGCTGATCCTGATACGCCGTATCCGGCGGCTCGCCGGGCCCGCCGCCGTCGGGCGGCTGGCCGCAACCCGCCGCCAGTGCGGCGAGACCGATGAGGATCCACAGACGACTTGTACTCATGCTCCCCCTCCCGTTCCGCGGTCGACGCTGTGCGGACCGCCGTATTGTAGCGAACCCCGACGGCCCATACCGGCGTGCGGAGACGGCGAAACCGCCGCCGGACAGGCCGGCCGACGGATCGGCCGGATTGTGACCTGCACCCGGGCAATCCGGCTGCTTTTCCGGTGCAATCAGGCGTGGAGCGGCCTGTGCCGTCGCCTCCGACCTCGGCGAGGGCGCTGCCGCATCCGGCGCGCTTTACATAATATATGGA
Organism: Lentisalinibacter salinarum; assembly: GCF_040706555.1. Lineage (NCBI taxonomy): Bacteria > Pseudomonadati > Pseudomonadota > Gammaproteobacteria > Woeseiales > Woeseiaceae > Lentisalinibacter > Lentisalinibacter salinarum. Next base: position 520,287 of record NZ_JAPDRH010000001.1, on the reverse strand, counting down.
GGCCCCAGGGGCCGCGGAGACCCAGGTGACGGACTACTCGCCGGTACTCGACAACCCCTACGCCCGGCAACTGGCGTCCGGGTTTCGGTGGTTACGCTTCGGCCGCCGGCTCGAGGAGGAGTACCAGCGGCATCACCTGTCGATGACGCTCCTGCAGACCCGCGCCGGCCTTGGACTGGGGCTGGTCCTGCTGTTCGCGCTAATCGCCGTGGACCACTATTTCATGCCGCCGGAGTATGCCCGGATCTCGAACCCCGTCCGGCTGTTCGTGATCATCCCGGCGGTCCTCGGCGTCCTGCTGCTCTCCTACTGGCAGCCCGCTCAACGCATCATCAAACTGTTCACCATGATCGCCGCGATCGTCGCCGGCCTGGGGTCGCTCTCCATCGGCGCGCTGGCGGCCGACCTCGGCACGCCTTATTACTTCTCGGGCTTCATGACCATCACGGTCTATATCTATTTCTTCCTCGGCCTCGGCTTCTACTACGCCACGGCCACGGCGCTCACGCTGCTCTTCACCTTCGTCGGTCTCAGCCTGGCGCTGCAGGGCGTCACGGTGGACCTGATGTACAACGGCCTGTACATCCTGTTCACGAACTTCATCGGCATCTTCGGCGCCTACTCGCTGGAACGCGGCCGGCGCCGGAGCTTCCTGGAGGCCAATCTGATGGAGCGCGTCGCCGGGCAGGACAAGCTCACCGGCCTGAGCAACCGACGCGCTTTCGACGAGCGCTACCGCTCCGCCTGGCAGAAGGCGTCGGCCGACGAAGTCCGGCTGGGCCTGCTGCTGATCGACGTCGATCACTTCAAGGAATACAACGACCAGTACGGTCACCAGGCCGGCGACAGGGCGCTCATCACGGTGGCGAAAATGGTGCGTGCCGCCGTCCGCCGGCCCACCGACATGGCGGCCCGCTACGGTGGCGAGGAATTCGTCGTGCTGCTCACGGGTACGACCGAGCAGTACGCCGCGAAACTCGCCGAGCACATCCGGGTGAGCATCCTGCAGCTCGGCATCCCGCACCGCGTGGATGGCCGGCCGGCCAGACTGAGCGTCAGCGTGGGCGTCGCCACGACCCAGCCCGCCGCCGACCGCCGCAGCTCGGAGGGACTGATCCAGATGGCGGACGAGGCGCTCTACGCCGCGAAGGCGGGCGGGCGCAACCAGGTGCAGATCGCGGCGCCGGACCCCGACATGCAGACCGGCACATTCCGCATGGGCGCCGCCTGACGGACCGGCAGAGGATCCACCGGACAGCCCGCGAGCCGACGATTCAGCCGGTCGCGTCCGCCGGCGGCAGGTGGCCGGTCTTCACCCAGAAGACGGCACCGGTGTCCGAACTCACGGCATGCCCGCTCCCGGGCGGCAGTCGCAGCCAGTCACCGGCGACGTATTCCCGCTCGCCGTCCGAGAGCCCGCCCTCGAGCAGGAATGCCTCCTCGCCGCCGGGATGCTCGTGCTCCGGCACGCGGCAGCCGGATGCCATGCGGTAGAGTGCCACGCGCTCGCTGCCGTGGGCATGAAGGGGCAGGCGCTCGACGCCCTCGACACCGGTCGCCTGCCACGCGCCATGGTGCGTATCGACCACCACACGCACCAGGTCGTCGTCGGCGAACTGGCGCAGCTTCACCAGCAGCACGCAACCCTCCCGACTGGCGGGCGCGTGGGAAGAGCCGGGCGGATTGCGCACGTAGGTGCCGGCCGGGTATTCGCCGTGCTCGTCCGTGAATAGGCCCTCCAGCACGAGGAACTCCTCGCCCCTGCCGTGGGTGTGTTCGGGGAAGCGGCTCCCGGGCGCGTAGCGCACCAGGCTGGTGGCCCTCGCCACCTCGTCGCCGACGCGATCGAGCATGCGCCGCTCCACCCCCGCCGTGGGCGAAGGCACCCACTCCATCTCGCTGGTCCGCTCGAATGCGGGTGCCGTGAAGTCCGCATTGACTCGCATGCACAGTCTCCGGAAAGAAAAGGGCCCCTGATCCTGCGATCAGGGGCCCCCTTTGGCAAGTCGCCGGACGGTGGATCAGAACGAGTATTCGGCCTCGAAACCGATGATCCGGCCCTTGTTCAGCGGCGAGAAGGTGGCGCCCGGCCCCGGCGTGATGCCGAAGACTGCACCGGCCAGCGGGCCGCCCGCGAAGACATCGGGCAGCTGGGTATCGCCGCCGATGGTCACCTCGTCCTTCAGGTTCTTGCCGTAGACGGAGAGCTTCAGCGCCCGGTCCATGAGGTACAGCGAGATGCTGGCATCCAGCATGTCGGCCTCCTTCAGCAGGCCCTCGTTGTTATCCGTATACGGGGCCTGGTCCCGGTGGTTGAAGCTCACCAGGGCGTTCACCGCCATGCCGTTGCCGATGTCGCGGTCGTAGATCAGGCTGGCACCGTAGGACCAGGGGGCGAGACGCGGGATATCCAGCTCTTTGTCCTCTCCGTTCACGACACCATCGCCGGAGATGTCGAAGATGACCTCGTCGTACTGGCCATCGACGTAACCCGCATTGACCGTCGCAGTGAGGCTGTCGGTCACGAACGCGCGGGCCTCGAAGTCGAAGCCCTGGATGGTCGCATCCGCCGTGTTGTCGATGATCTGAATGACGCCCGCCTCGGCGCCGGGCAGGTTCACCTCGCGCTGCAGGTCCTCCAGCTTGTTGTAGAACACCGCGGCATTCATGCGGACACGGCCGTCGAACAGGTCCGTCTTCACACCCACCTCGAAAGAATCCTGGGTCTCCTGGTCGAAGGGCCCGGGCGAGGCGGTGGGCGACGTATTGCGCAGGTTGTAGCCGCCGCTGCGGAAGCCGCGGGTGTAGAAGCCGTACAGCTGGGTCACGTCGTTCGGCCGGTACTGGAAGCCGATCTTCGGCGTGAAGGCGTCCCAGCTCTCGTCGTCCACCAGGTTGTAGAAGCTGCAGCCGTTCTCGATGGTGCAGGCGGGCGTGCCGCCCGGCGTCGGCAGGCCGAGGGTCGCGATCTGCACGTCCTTGTCCTCCGAGCTGTAGCGGGCACCGAGATTGATGGTCCAGCGCTCGCTCAGCTGCCAGTCCACCTGGGTGAACACGCCCCAGGTCGACTGCTCCTGGATGCCGCCGCCCACGATCTGATTGGTGCCGAAGATGAGGTTGCGCTCCTCCCGGTAATCCAGGTCCTGGGTCAGGTAGTACAGGCCGCCGGTGACGAAGAAGTTACCGAACGCACCCGAGTACCGGAGTTCGTTGGAGATCTGGTCCTGCTGGGTCAGCGCGCGGGAGTGGAACAGGAAGAACGGCGAGGCGTCGATGTCGCCGGCCGACAGACTTTCGTAGTCGCGCCACGCCAGGATGTTCACGATCTCACCGTCGCCGAAGGCCACGTCGAGGGTCGTCTCCAGGATCGCCTGGTCCCACTCGTTGTTATAGGAACCCGGATAATCGATGGAGAAGTCGAAGCTGTCGCGGCTGAACAGACCGCTGTTCTGGGACGCCGGGCCGTCACCCTCGCTGCGCCCGTTCTCGGTCCGCAGCAGGAACTCCAGCGCATCCGTGGCACGCCAGGTCAGCCCGGTGCGGATCAGCGTGGTATCCGCCTCGCCGAAGTCACTGCCGTCGAAGTCGTTGGTGTGCCAGCCACCGTCCTTGTTGTGGTAGACGGCGATTTTGCCGAGGAGGTTTCCGGACTGGCTGAGCGGACCCGTGAACACGCCGGACGTGACGACGTTGTTGCCGGTCTCCACCGCACCCTTGACCTTGACCGAGAGTTCCTCGGTGGGCCGGCTGGTCTGCATCAGCACCGCACCGCCCGTCACGTTGCGGCCGAACAGCAGACCCTGGGGCCCGCGCAGTACCTCGACGGCCTGCAGGTCGAAGGTATCGAACACGACGCCGCCGTTGATGCCGTAGTACATGCCGTCGACGAACACGCCCACGGTGGGATCGATGGACGGGATGGAGCTGTTGATGCCAAGGCCCCGGATCGAGAAGTTGGCCACGCCGCGGGTGGTGCCGATGTCCTCGAGCTGGACGTTGGGTATGCCGTAGCCCAGTGCCTTGAGGTCGCGCAGATAGAGCGCGTCGATCTGTTCTTCACCGAGTGCCGTGACGGCCACAGGGACGTCCTGGACCTCCTGACCACCGGCACGTTTTGTCGCAGTGACGATGATCTCTTCGACGAAGGCTTCCTGTGCCCCCTGGGCGTGCGCAAGCGTCGCTGCGCCAGTCATGCCGGCAAGTGCGAACGCTGCGGTCGCCCACCGGGCGATACCGGATATTCCGTGTTTCACGATTTCTCCCCCTGTGATGTCTGCACGTGCCGAAGCCGGCGCGCGGTCTTGCGCAGCGCGGCAATCGGCCGTGGCCGGCCGCCGGCTGCGAATCAAGGATAGCGACGGCCGCTCGACGCGGTCAAGATAATTGTCGGGTTACCGCAACAAATCCGGCCCATTCGAACGCTGCCGTCCAAGCGGAGTCCAGCAATATCCGACCAGCCCGGATCGCCTGCGAGCGGCAGATTCCGTTTATGTACAATGAACCGTGCGCACCCCGTGGGACAGGCCGCACAGCGCTCCGGGGCGGACGCGAATTCTGTTGCTCCGGGGCCACAGCCGGCAGGGGCTGGCCCCGCCACTGGACCGGAGAGCTCATGACCGAAAGACTGTTCGAGCAGGACGCCTACCTGCAGGAATGCCTGGCGACCGTCGTCGCGGCGGACGAGGACGGGATCGTGCTGGACCGCACCGTGTTCTATCCCCTCGGCGGCGGCCAGCCCGGTGACCGGGGCCGGCTGGAGACGGCCGCGGGCGAGCGCGTCGGCATCGTCGATACCCGCAAGGGCGAGGCCGGTGCCATTCGTCACGTCCCGGCCGCGGACGCCGCACTGCCTGCCCCCGGCGAGCAGGTGCGCGCCGTGATCGACTGGGAGCTGCGCTACCGCCACATGCGCATGCACACCTGCATGCACCTGGTGGGCGCCGTGATCCCCCACGGCGTCACCGGCGGCAACATCAGCGCCGCCAAGAGCCGGCTCGACTTCGACATGGAGGAGACGCTGGACAAGGAGGTCGTGACGGCTGCGGTGAACGCCCTCATCGTCGAGGATCATGAGGTGCGGTGCCGCTGGATCACGGGCGAGGAGCTCCGCGCCCGGCCGGAACTCGTGCGCACCATGTCGGTCTCACCGCCCATGAACGCCGGGCACATCCGGCTGCTCGAGATTCCGAACGTCGACCTGCAGCCCTGCGGCGGTACCCACGTGCGGCGTACCGGCGAGATCGGCCCCATCCGTGTCAGCAAGATCGAGAAGAAGGGCCGGCACAACCGGCGCGTGAACATCGTATTCGCGGACGCCTGAGGGAGGCGACCCGGCCGGGACGCGCCGGGTGGCGGCTTCCATCATCCACGGACACCGAAGAGGCAACATGTATACACGAGGTCTGCTCGTATTCACGACCCTGATGATCGCGGCCTGCGGCCCGGACTCCCCCACCGCCACCGGAGACGGAACGGCGCCGCCCGCGGAAACCGACGAGCCTCCCGCCGTCGGCAACCCGCTGCTCGCCGACTGGGACACGCCCCACGGGGTGCCGCCCTTCGAGCGCATCCGCGCGGAGCACTACCTGCCGGCCCTGCGCGAGGGCATGCGCCGGGAGCGCGCGGAGATCGAGGCCATCGTCGCCAATTCCGAGCCGCCGACCTTCGCGAACACCGTCGAGGCCCTGGAGCGCGCGGGATCGTCCCTGGAACGCACGGCGCGGGTCTTCTACGCCGTGAACTCGGCTCATTCGGACGAAGTGATCCGGCAGACGGCGAAGACGATCGCCCCGGAACTCTCGGCCCACGACGACGACATCCTGCTGAACCCGGCCCTGTTCGAACGCATCGACGGCCTCTGGCAGGCCCGGGAAGGCCTCGAACTGGATGCCGAGGCACTGCGGCTGCTGGAGGAGACCCACAAGGAGTTCGTGCTGGCAGGCGCCGCACTGGACGACGAATCCCGCGCACGTCTCAGGGAGATCAACAGCCGTCTCGCCGTGCTCGAGGAGGACTTCCAGCAGAACGTGCTGGAGGAGACGAACCGGTTCGAGCTGCTGATCACGGACCGGGCGGATCTCGGCGCGCTGCCGGCCAGCCTGGTGGCCTCCGCCGAAGCGGAGGCGGAGCGCCGCGGCCACGACTGCGAGGCGTGCTGGGTATTCACGCTGCAGCGCCCGAGCATCGAGCCGTTCCTGGAGTACTCGCCGAGCAGGGAGCTCCGGAAGCAGATCTTCATGGGCTACGCCCTGCGCGGCGACCGGGGCAACGAGGCCGACAACAATGCGATCGTCACCGAGATGGTGGCGCTGCGCGCCGAGCGGGCCCGGCTGCTGGGCTTCGACAATCACGCCGCCTCGGTGCTGGTGGACCGGATGGCGCAGACGCCGGAGCGCGTCTACGAATTGCTGGACGAGGTCTGGGAGCCCGCGCTGGCCATGGCGAAGCGCGAACGGGATGCGCTGACGGCGATGCTGCGCGCCGACGGCATCGAGGGCGAGCTGGAGCCCTGGGACTGGCGCTATTACACGGAGAAGCTGCGCAAGCAGCGCTACGACTTCGACGAACAGGCGCTGAGGCCCTGGTTCGAGTTCTCGGCCGTGCGCAGCGCGGCCTTCGAGCTGGCGGGCCGGCTGTTCGGTCTGACGTTCGAGCAGCGTCCGGACCTGCCCCGCTGGCATCCGGACCAGCAGGTATTCGAGGTCTTCGATGCGGACGGCTCCCATCTCGCCATCCTCTACATGGACTGGTTCGCCCGGGAGAGCAAGCGCGGCGGCGCCTGGATGAATGCGCTGCGCCAGCAGTCGGACATGGACGGATTCGTGACGCCGGTGGTGACCAACAACTTCAACTTCCCGGCGCCCGCGCCGGGCCAGCCCGCCCTGCTCCGCTACTCCGAGGCCGAGACCCTCCTGCACGAGTTCGGTCACGCACTGCACGGCATGCTTTCTGAGGTGCGCTATCCGTCGCTGGCCGGAACCAGCACGGCGCGCGACTTCGTGGAACTGCCCTCGCAGGTGATGGAGAACTGGCTCGGCGAACCGGAGATGCTGAAGACCTTCCGTCACTACGAGACGGGCGAGCCGCTGCCGGACGAGCTGATACGGAAGATCCAGGCGACGGCGAAGTTCAACCAGGGCTTCCGCACCGTCGAGTACATGGCGGCGTCTTATCTCGACATGGCCTACCACATGCTGGAGCCCGGCGCGGAGGTCGTGCCCGAGCAGTTCGAGCGCGCGGAGATGGAGCGCATCGGGCTGATCGACGACATCATCCCCCGCTACCGCAGCACCTACTTCCGGCACATCTTCTCCAGCAGCTATTCCGCCGGCTACTACAGTTATCTCTGGTCCGAGGTCATGGATGCCGACATCTTCCAGGCGTTCCGCGAACAGGGGCTGTTCGACCGCGAGACGGCCACGGCCTTCCGGGAGGAAATCCTGTCGAAGGGCGGCACGAGGCCTGGGCTCGAACTGTTCCGGGCCTTCCGCGGGCGCGACCCGGTCATCGAGCCATTGCTCGAGCGGCGGGGGCTGCTTCCGGAGCGGCCGCTGGCGCCGTAGGAAAAAAAAGCCGGGCCGTCACCGGCCCGGCTGCAGGGCGCCCTGGGGCGGGCGTCAATGCGGCCCGAGGGAGGCCGGACCGCACAGGGGGTGTGTCGCCTCGGCCTTCAGCGGCCGGAAGCGGCCAGCGTCGCCTCGATGTTCATGGCGATCGCCTCGCGGCCGGGCGCCAGGTCCGCGGCCTTCTCGAACTGCCGACGGGCGGCATCCAGGTCGCCGGTCAGGTAGTACCAGGCACCCAGGTTGTTGAAGTCGCTCCAGGTCGCGTAGCGGTTCGCGGCCGCGAGCCGGCAGGCGTCGCCCGCCAGGTCGTAGTCCTTCTGCCGCAGGTGTGCGTTGCACAGTGTCCCGTAGGCGCGGCTGCGCGCATACTCACCACGCAGGCGATCGATGCGCGGCGCGATCAGCCCGACCGCCCGCTCCGTATTGCCGTTCGCCAGCGCCACCTCGGCGCGCTGCACGAATTCCGGCGTGGTCTGCAGCTCGAGTCCCGCCGCCTCTGCGTCCATAGCGCCGAAGACGCCGGTCAGCGTTAATGCCAGTGCGGCCAGTTGCGTTGTGATGCTCATGGGTGTCTCCCTCTCGATGAACCGTGGGGACACAGTACGGATTGCGCATACGCATAGCGATAAAGAAAAAATATAATTACTATTCATCTATGAATACTTTGTCCTCCCTCCGGGACTGGGGCGACATCCGCCTCTTCCTCGCCATCGTCGAACACGGCAGCCTGCTGGCCGCCTCCGAGCACCTGTCCCTGTCCCAGCCCACGCTGGGGCGACGCCTCGCGGCGATGGAGAAGCGCATGGGCGTGCCGCTGTTCGTGCGCACCGGCCGGCGCATGCAGCTCACCGACACCGGCCGGGTCATACTTGAGAACGCGCGCCGGATGGAACGCGAGATGCTTGCCATCGAGCGGGCCGTGGACCTGCAGTCGAAAGGGCTCGCCGGCGAGGTGGTGATCACCGCCACCGAGGGGACGGGCACCGAATGGCTGCCGCCGGAGCTGACGGAGTTCCGCCGGCGCTACCCGGACATCACGCTCAACATCCGGGTGGACAGCCGCACCATGGACCTGCTGCGCCGTGAGGCGGACATCGCGCTGCGCCTGGGCGAACCGAAGGAGCCCGAGCTGATCGGGCGGCGGCTCGTCACGGTGGGCTTCGGGCTGTATGCGGCGCCTTCCTATCTGGAGCACGCGCCGCCGCTCGAGTCGCTCGACGATCTCGCGCACCACGATCTGATCGGCCTCGAGCAAGCCGGCAGCCCGGCACACCTCGTCCCCGGCGACGAGCTCGCCCATCTGCCGACCGGCCGCTTCGTCTTCACCACCAACAGCGCGGCGGCGCAGATGTCCGCCGCCCGGGCCGGCTACGGCATCGCCGTGCTGTCACACCGCTGGGTCGCCATGCAGGGCGGGCTGGTGCCGTTGCTGGCCGGCACGAACCTGTTCGAGGCGCCGATGTGGCTGCTCACCCACGAGGAGCTGCGCCACAGCGCCCGCATCCGCGCCGTCTCCGACTTCCTCACGGAGCGCGTGCTGGCGAACAAGGAGCAGTTCGAGAGCGGCAAGGCCGCGTGACACCCCTTCTTTCCTGGCCGCCCTGCGGGGGTCGTCCGGGCCGACTGGAGCCAGGACGGCGGGAAAGAGGCCCGGCCGAAGCGAAGGAGGACAGGACGTCCGACTGAGCGTCCCCCGTAGTCCGCCCCGGTCGATGGCGGGCCAACGCCGATAGAAGAAGCGGATCGGGGCTGAAGCCCCTCCCACAGCAAGGTCGGGCCTGAAGGCCCTCCTACATGTGTCAGCGGGGCGGGATGCCGCGGCCCGGAGACCAGGGCACGCCGGCGGCATTCAGGCGCTCCTTCAGACCGGCCAGTTCCACGTCGGTCAGCTGGTCCAGCGCCTGCTTCACCTCCGCGAACTCTGCCTCGGCGATCTGCAGGCTGGTGCGCTGGGTGCCGGTCGGCCCATAGGCATTGCTGGTGCTGCCGAAGCCGGCGACGTTCAGGCGACGCGAGATCGACACCGGCTGCGAATCGCCCATCTCGGCGCGTTCGCCGTGGCCGCTGAGGCGCACACCGAGGCGCCGTGCACGTTCCTCGATGTTCTGTGCCGTGGCGTAGAGCGCGGGATCCGCGGTCGAGCGGGCCAGCACGTCCTTGATGGCGCCGGTCTCGGTCGTGAGTTCCTCCACGGCAGCTACCGCGGCGCTGACCGCGCTGCCGAGTTCGGCGACCTGTCGGTCGAAGCGTACGCGCTCGCTCTGCGCCGGGCCCTCGAGCACGGGCTCGCGGATGGAGTTGACGCGGAAACTCCGCGGCTCGCCCACCGTCTCCACGCGGCCGTTTACGCGCCGGGCCAGGGTCACTGTGTATTCACCCGGTTCGGCCAGCACGCCGTGACGGGTCTCCCAGGGCGAGGGCTCCTCTTCGCTCTCGGGCTCCCAGCGGTTGAGGTCCGGATAACGCAGGTCCCAGGCGATCCGGTGGAAACCGGCCTCCGCCGGCGCCTCGATGTGACGCACGACTTCGCCCGCCGCGTCGCGCACCGTCAGCCACGCGGCCGGCGTCTCCTCCAGTTCCTCGTCGAGCACGGCATCCCAGTCCGGGAACGGGATCGGCGCTCCCTCGAGCTTCAGCTCCTTCTCCCGCGCCTGGCGTTGTTCCTCCCGACTGCGGATCTTCTCCGGCAGGTAGTAGGTGAACACCGCGCCGAAGGGCGGGTTCGGAGCGACGTAGAAGCTCGCGCCCTGGCTGCTCTTGCAGCCGGGCGTGCCGCAGCCGAGCGAGTTGCGGGGCACGTACCAGGCGGCGTCGCGCACGGGGAAGAGCACCGTCTCTTCGGCGAGTGTCTCACCGCTCAGGTCGCGCAACGGTGCGTAGTCGTCCAGCACGAAGAAGCCGCGGCCGAAGCTGGCGGCCACGAGGTCGTTCTCCCGCCGCTGGATCTCGAGGTCGCGGAACGAGATGGTCGGGATGCCACCGTCCAGTTCGGTCCAGTTGCCGCCGCCGTCGACGGTGAAGAACAGGCCGAACTCCGTGGCCGCGAACAGCAGGTCGGGGTCCACGTGATCCTGGATCACTCGCCAGACGATGTGCCGGTCCGGCAGATCGTCCGCAATACTGCGCCAGCTGCGTCCCCGGTTGGTGCTCTTCAGGATATAGGGCTCGAAGTCTCCGGCCTTGTGGTTGTCCACCGCGACGTACACGGTGTCCGGGTCGTGCAGGTCGGCCTTGATGTCGTTCACGTAGAAGTAGTCGGGCACGCCGGGCAGCGAGTCGATCTCGCGCCAGGTCTCGCCGCCGTCCTCGGTCACCTGGATCAGCCCGTCGTCGGTGCCCACGTAGATGAGTCCCTCGACCAGCGGCGACTCGTCCAGGTTGGCGATGGTGCTGTATTTCGACATGGCGTACAGGTCCCAGGGCGCGTCGAAGCTCCAGCGCGTGCCCATCATCGGCTGGCGCAGCCGGTCGATGTCGCGGGTGAGGTCGCCGCTGAGCGCCTGCCACTCATCGCCCCGGCTGTCGCTGCGCCAGAGCCGCTGGCTGCCGACGTACAGCCGGGCGGGATCGTGGGGGCTGATGAGGATGGGCGCATCCCAGTTGAAGCGCTCCTCCGGCTCGCCCCGCGCGGGCTGGGGCTGGATGTAGACCGTCTCGCCGGTGCGCCGGTCGTAGCGGTTCAGATTACCCTGCTGCCATTGCACGTAGACGATGTCCGGGTTCGTGGGGTCGGCTTCCGGCTCGTGGCCGTCGCCGCCGAGCGCTATGAACCAGTCGGCGTTGGTGATGCCGTGGATGTTCGGCGTGCGCGACGGGCCGCCCTGGGTGGAGTTGTCCTGGGTGCCGCCGTAGATGTTGTAGAACGGCTCGTCGTAGTCGACGGAGACCTTGTAGAACTGGGTGACGGGCAGGTTGGCAGCAAAGCGCCAGTTCTCGCCGAGATCGAAGCTCTCGTAGATGCCGCCGTCCGTGCCGACGATGAGATAGTCGGGATCGTCGGGCCGGAAGGCCATCGCGTGGTGATCCACGTGCTTGGAGGCGTAGTCCATCTTCGTGAAGTTCTCGCCGCCGTCATGGGTGACGTGCAGGAACACGTCCATCTGGTAGACCCGGTCGAGGGCGTGGGGGCTGGCGAACAGCTCCTGGTAGTAATGGGGTCCCGTGCCGCTGGAGAGATAGTCGTTGCGCTTCTCCCAGGTCTCGCCGCCGTCCTCGGAACGCCAGAAGCCGCCCGTGCGGCGGGCGAGTTCGATGGTGGCATAGACCACCTCCGGGTCCCGGGGAGAGATGGCCAGGCCGATCTTGCCCATGTCGTCCTCGGGCAGCCCCTCGGTGAGTTCGCGCCAGGTCTCGCCGCCGTCTTCGGACTTGTGAATGCCGCTGCCCGGACCGCCGTTCATCAGCGCCGCCACGTTGCGGTAGCGCTGCCAGGTCACCGCATAGACCACGTCCGGGTCGCGCGGGTCCAGATGCACCTCGTTCGCGCCGGTGTACTCGTCGTCGCCGAGCAGCTTCTCCCAGGTCTCGCCGCCGTCCACGGACTTGTACAGGCCGCGCTGGCCGCCGGCCGACCAGAGCGGGCCCTGCGCGGCCACCCAGATCACATTCGAGTCGCGCGGGTCGATGCGGATCATGCCGATGTGCTCGGAACGCTCGAGGCCCATGCGCTCCCAGGTCTCGCCGCCGTCCCGGCTGCGGTAGATGCCGTCGCCATAGCCGACGTGACGCCCGCTCACGTTCTCGCCGGTGCCCACCCAGACCGTGTCCGGGTCGTTCGGGTCGAGGGTGATGCAGCCGATGGAATAGGAACTCTGGTCGTCGAAGATCGGCTGCCAGGTGGTGCCTGCGTTGCTCGTCTTCCACACGCCGCCGCTGCCCACCGCCACGTACCACATGCTCGGGTCTTCGGGGTGCAGCACGATGTCCGCGATGCGCCCGGACATGAAGGCGGGTCCGATATTGCGCAGTTCCAGCCCTTCCAGCGTCGGCGTGTTGAGCCCCGGCTCGACCTCCTCGTCGGACGCGTCGGCCGCGAAGACCGCGAGCGGGAGCAAGAGGGAAGCGAACAGCAGTCTGGCGGACATCTTCATCATCCATCCTTCGGTGGTGTGGCCGGATTTCCGTCCGGCGGACGGCCGGGCGGAAGGGGTGGGACACTATGCCATAACCGGCGCCGCCGGTTCAGCGGAAGCGGATTCCCAGGCACTCCGCGAGCACGCGGCGCAGCGCCGGCAGCGAGCCCGGGTTCAGCACGTTGATGGCCGGCACGCCGCTCAGCTTGCGCACCAGCGCTATTGCCGCGCTGGTGCTCGTGGCCGGCCCCATGACCACGTCCGGGCGCAGGCCGAAGGCGTGCTCGACGCCGGTGACCGCATACGGATCGGAGGCGCACAGGACGGCGCAGCGGATCCGCTCCCCGAGTTCGGCAATGGCCGCGGCGCCATTGTAGGGCTCCAGCGGCGAGGCGCCGGCTTCCACCACCACCACGTCGGGCCGGCGCCGCGCGATGCGCCCGAGCAGCGGCCGGATGGCGGTGAGGAATACGTCTTCCGGCACCACCGTGGAAGGCAGGCCCGCGTCGACGAAGTCGAACACCGCGTCCGCACCCGCGTCCTGGAAACTGAGCACGTCGCGGTAGCGGCCCGCTCCGGTGAGTTTCACGCCGACCACGTCGAGGCCGACATTCGACAGTTCGTGCACGATGACGCGTCCCGCGGTCGTCTTGCCGGCCGACATGGACGTGCCGTAGAGCAGCACCACCGGGCACTCGAGGGACTGCGGCTCGGCCGGCTCGACGAAGTCGCCCATCGCGAGCTTGCGGCCGTCGCGCAGCACGTGCCCCCGGTATTCCAGCGTGAGCGGCTGGGGCAGCATGAGCGAGAGCGAAACGAAGCGTCCGAACAGGCCGGCGCCGGTCATCGCATGCATCTCGTCGCCCTCGATGTCACGCCAGCTGCCGACCCCTTCCAGCGTGGCCTCCCGGTTGCCGAAGGCGCCGACCACGAGATCGCCCGGCAGCACCCGCACGTGACGGCCCGTGGCGGTCTCGATCTCGTACAGCGGACCGGGCGTACCGGTCACGGCGCCCACCACGTAGTCGCCTCCCGCCCAGGCCGTGTGCGGGAGGCGTTCGATGGCGAACGGCTCCACGTCGAGGTCCGCGATACGGGTCAGGCTGCCGAGGAACAGGCCGGTCATGCGTCGCCTCCCCCGGCGATGTCCGGCGCGAGCAGCAGCGAGCCGAGCAGCGCGGTGCGCTCCAGCGTGCGGTCGAGGTACAGGAACTCGTGCTCGGCGTGGGCGCCGTCGCCGACCGGGCCGAGACCGTCCAGAGTGGCGGTGTACAGGCTGGTGGTATTGCCGTCGGAGCCGCCGCCGGCGCGGCCTTCCGTGAGATCGAGTCCGAGCGCCTCGCCGTGGGCCCGGGCCGCCTCCCACAGGGCACGGTTGCGGGGCGTCGGCTCCAGCGCAGGCCGGCCGAAGCCGCCTTCGGCGCGGATCCGCACACGCGGCGTCTCCGGCTCGAGACCGCGGATGGCCGCATCGATGCGCTCGGCATCATCGTGGGCCGGCACGCGCACGTCGATCACCGCCTGGCTCAGCGGCGCGATCACGTTGGGCCGCATGCCGCCGTCGACCGTACCCACGTTCACGCTCACGCCCCGCTCCGCGTCGTTCAGCGCGAACAGCTTCTGGATGACGTGCGAGAGCTCCAGGATGGCGCTGGCGCCGGCCTCCGGGTCCAGTCCCGCGTGAGCCGCCTTGCCGTGCACGGTCACGGTGTAGCGCGCGACTCCCTTGCGCGCCGTCTTCAGCTGTCCGTCCGGCCCCAGAGAGGGCTCCAGCACGTAGGCCCGCCGGGCGACGCGCGCGAGCCGACGGACGTGGCGACCGGAATCGCGGCTGCCGATCTCCTCGTCCGCGTTGACGAAAACCACCGGCGTGAGCGGCGGCTCGAGACCGAGGGCGCGCAGGGCCGCCAGCGCGAAGACGATCTGGGCGAGCCCGCCCTTCATGTCGAATACGCCGGGCCCGCGGATGACGTTGCCGTCCACCTCGAACGGTCGCTCGGCCAGGGTGCCGACGGGCCAGACCGTATCGTAGTGACCGATCACGAGCTGCACGCCGGCGCCGCGCCGCCGGTGGCGGGGCCGCGCATAAAGATGGCCGCCGGTCTGACGGCCGTGCAGCGGCTGCGTGTGGTAGCCGAGTTCTTCCAGGCCGGCCGCGAGCAGTGACCGTACCCGCCGCTGCGTCTCGGGCACCGACGAGGGTGACTCCGCTTCGACCAGTTCGCGCAGGAAACCGATGAGCCGGTCCCGCTCGGTCTCGAGCTGCGCCAGGATCTCGGGTCCACGCAGCCGGTCCATGGCCTATTTCTTCATGTCGGCCGGGAACGGGAAGGCGTTCGACGCGTCGACGCTCGCGAAGCGCCCGGGGTGGAGATAGGCGAACAGGGGCGCGTCGCGGATCAGCTCCTGGTCGTCGCGGTCGGAGGCGCGCAGCGCGGCGGCATCGATCCACGCGGCGACGATGCGCCCGGTGACCAGGCTGTTGACGCCGAAGTCGTCGTAGGTCCGGTGGTGCTCGCATTCCAGGAACAGATACGCGTCCTCTATGAACACGCCGTCGATTTTTTCCGCGGGAAACGTGGTGAACGCATCCAGGACCGGCTTTTCCCCGGAGTCGCACCGCGGCGAGGCGGCCAGGCCCGCGAACAGGACCTGGGAGGGCCTCGGATAGCTGACCGTGAAGACGCCCGTGCGGCGGATGTTGCGGTAGGTGCTGTGGGAGGGCGTGCAGACGAAGCCGAAGTAGTTCTCCCAGCCCATCGGGGAGACCATGTGCTTGGGCGCGAGGTCCGGGCTGCCGTCCTCGTCCCGGGTGCCCACCAGCACCAGGGGCGCCACCGTGAAGCAGCGCTCCCACACGGGGCGCGAGACGTCGAGTGCCACGCGCCGGCTGCGGGGTGCATCCGTCATACCGACCTCCTTGCGGCTGCCTGCCGGCCTCGCTTCCACGCTACCGCCGGCCCCGTGTCCGACCAATAAGTAGATGCCGCCGGCGCGCGGGGCCTGACGGGAAGTTCAGGGGATGGGCAGCTCCGTCGTGCGCCGCACCGTGCGCAGCGCGACGCTGGAGTGCACCCGGGCCACACCCGGCAGCGTGGCGAGGTGCTGGCGATGGATGCGCTCGAAGTCCGCCATGTCGGCGACCACCAGGCGCAGCAGGTAGTCGAACTCGCCGGTCATGAGATAGCACTCCATCACCTCCGGCAGCTCGCGCACGGCCGCCTCGAACGCGTCGAGGTCGCTCTGCTCCTCGCGCTGCAGCGTGATGCTGACGAAGACGTTGCCCGGCAGCCCCACCCGGTTCTGGTCGAGGAGCGCCGCATAGCGCTCGATGAGCCCGGCCCGCTCGAGAGCTCGCACCCGGCGCAGGCAAGCGGATTCGGAGAGATTCACCCGGGCGGCGAGCTCCACGTTGCTGATGCGCCCGTCGCGCTGCAGGGCGCAAAGTATGGCTCTGTCGTAACGATCCGTATTCATCGCAGGGAATTGCGTATTAACAGCTTATTCTCGCAGATTCTGCCATGAAAGCCGGTCGGCATGCCCGTAATTCGCAACGGCCGCCCGCCCCCGGCGCTATGCTGTTGATATCTGAGACTGCCGGCGAGACAGGGGGAACACCATGCGTATCGGCGTACCGAAAGAGATCAAGATCCACGAGTACCGGGTCGGCATGGTGCCGGCCGGCGTGAAGGAGATGGTGCAGGCGGGCCACGAGGTGATCGTCGAGACCGGTGCCGGGCTTGCCATCAACATGAGCGACGACGACTACCGCGCGGCCGGCGCCAGCATCGCGGCCAACGCGGCGGAGGTGTTCGAGCAGGGCGAGCTGATCGTCAAGGTCAAGGAGCCCCAGCTGAAGGAATGCGAGATGCTGCGCGAGGGGCAGGTGCTGTTCACCTACCTGCATCTCGCCGCCGACCCCCAGCAGGCAGAGGGCCTGGTGAAGTCGGGCTGCACGGCCGTCGCCTACGAGACCGTCACCGGTCCCGGCGGCTCGCTGCCGCTGCTGACCCCCATGAGCGAGGTGGCCGGGCGCATGTCCATCCAGGCCGGTGCCTTCGCGCTGCAGAAGGCCGGCGGCGGCCGCGGCATCCTGCTCGGCGGCGTGCCCGGCGTGCGGCCCGCCCGGGTCGTCGTGCTGGGCGGCGGCGTCGCCGGCACGAATGCGGCGGAGATGGCCATCGGCCTCGGCGCCGAGGTGACGGTGATCGACCGCTCCGTGCCCCGGTTGCGACAGCTGAACGACATCTTCGGCGGCCGCCTGAAGACGGAGTTCTCCACCCAGCATTCCATCGACACCCTGGTGCCGCGGGCGGACCTCGTGATCGGCTCGGTGCTGATCACCGGCCACGCCGCGCCCAAGCTGGTCACGGAGGAGCACGTGAAGGCGATGTGGCCCGGTTCGGTGCTGGTCGACATCTCAATCGACCAGGGCGGTTGCTTCGAGACCAGCCGGCCGACCACGCATGCGGAACCCACCTACATCGTGGACGACGTGGTGCACTACTGCGTCACCAACATGCCGGGGGCGGTGCCGCGCACGTCCACGTTCGCACTGACCAACGTGACGCTGCCCTTCGTGCGCGCGCTGGCGGACCACGGCTGGCGCAAGGCGCTGGCGGCCGACGCGCACCTGGCCCACGGGCTGAACGTGCACGCGGGTCACGTCACGCACGAGGCCGTGGCGGAGGATCTCGGCTACAGCTACATGCCGCCGGAGGAAGCGGTCCGCGCGGCCTAGGCACGACGCCGGCCGGTGGCGCCGGCCGCGTAGAACGCTAGCCGGACACCCGCCGGCCGCCCTGCCAGTAGCGGTCGCGGAGTTTGAACTTCTGCAGCTTGCCCGTGGCGGTGCGGGGCAGTTCCTCGATGAACTCCACCGACGTGGGGCATTTGAAGTGCGCCATGTTGTCCCGGCAGAAGGCGATCAGCTCCTCCTCGCCGACGTCGTGACCGTCGCGCAGCACCACCAGCGCCTTCGGCGTCTCGCCCCACTTCTCGTGGGGCACGCCGATGACGGCACACTCCAGGACGGCCGGGTGCCTGTACAGCGTATCCTCGATGTCCGGCGAGCTGATGTTCTCGCCGCCGGAAATGATCACGTCCTTCTTGCGGTCGACAATGTGGATGTTGCCCACCGCGTCCCAGACGGCGAGATCGCCGGTGTGGAAATAGCCGTCGCGGATGGCCTTGTCGGTCTCCTCGGGCTGCTGCCAGTAACCCTCGAACACCACGTTGGAGCGCGCGCAGACCTCGCCCACGGACTCCCCGTCCTTCGCCACCTCGTTGCCGTCGCCGTCCAGCAGCCGGATGTCGACGCCGATGGCCGGCACCCCGGCGCGGGCGCGGCGCTGCCAGTCGTCCTCCGCCGTCCCGTAGTCAGGGCCGGAATAGGTCAGGAACGGTGACGTCTCGGTGAGGCCGTAGAGCTGGATGAACTGCCAGCCGAGCTCCCGCTCCAGGCGCTCGATGAAGGCGGCGGGGGGCGGTGCGCCGGCCACGGTGAAGCGCGGCTTCACGGCGATTTCGTGGGCGTCCTTGTCCGGGTAGTCGAGGATGGTGCGCAGCACCGCGGGGGCCATGCAGGCGAAGGTCACGCCCTCCTGCTCCATCAGCTCGTAGATGCGCCGGCCCTCCACCGCGCGCAGGACGACGTGGGTACCGCCCATGCCGGTCAGCGCGTAGACGCCGCCCCAGCCGTTTACGTGGAACAGCGGCAGCGTCCACAGCTCCACGTCGTCATGCGCCACGCGCAGATGGGCGATCAGGCTGTAGGCGTTCAGGTAGCAGTTGCGGTGCGTGAGCATGACGCCCTTCGGCCGCGCCGTGGTGCCGGAGGTGTAGTTGATGGAGACCACGTCGTTCTCGTTCCGCGCCGGGGGCGCCGGCGCGTCCGACGACGCTGCCGCGATGAGCGCCTCCCAGTCCGTCCAGCCGTCCCGTTCGGCGCCGTCGTGGGCGGCCACCACCCAGTGCTCCACCGTGGGCAGCCGCTCACGGATGGCGTCCACCATGCCCGTGTACTCGTAATCGACCAGCACCGCCTTCACGCCGGCGTGATCGATGATGTAGGCATGGTCTTCCGGCGTCAGCCGGTAGTTGAGCGGTACCAGGATCGCGCCGATGCGGGCGGTGGCGAAGAAGCTCTCCAGGAAGAAGTGGGAGTTCGGACTCAGGATGCAGACCCGGTCTCCCTGCCCGATGCCCAGCCCCGCCAGCGCGTTGCCCAGCCGCCAGACCCGTTCCGCGTATTCGGCGTAGGTATAGCGGCGATCGCCGTCCACGACCGCGGTCTTGTCCGGGTACAGCCGCACGGGGCGCTCCAGGAAATCGTCGACGAGCAGCGGTACCTGCATGCGGCATCCCCCTTCCGGTTATCGTTGTCTGCGTCGCCGCGCGAGGCGTGGCGAGTCATGTGGCG
Source organism: Lentisalinibacter salinarum (assembly GCF_040706555.1). Classification (NCBI taxonomy): domain Bacteria; kingdom Pseudomonadati; phylum Pseudomonadota; class Gammaproteobacteria; order Woeseiales; family Woeseiaceae; genus Lentisalinibacter; species Lentisalinibacter salinarum. The sequence goes on along the minus strand of NZ_JAPDRH010000001.1, from coordinate 501,229 downwards.
CGTCGTCGATTATGCGCACTCCGGCCGCGGGATTCATCTGTTCCGGCCACGCTGCGGTCAGCCACGGCAGACAGCGGCCGGCGCTCTCGCGTAGGCTGACCGCATGATCATGGGCTGCGAGCAGGACTGCGGGGCATCGGCATGGACCCGACGGGCTGGCCGCTGACCGCGCTGGTGGCCGCCTTCGGCGCGGCGGCGGCACTGATCGGCGTGTTCGGAGTGATCATGACCCGGGCGGCGCGGGACCTCGCCCACCGCACCGGCCTCGGCGAGGCGCTCATGGGCGCCGTACTGATCGGCGGCGCCACGTCGCTGTCCGGCATCACCACCTCGGTGACCGCCGCCTGGAACGGGCACGCGGAACTGGCGGTGAGCAATGCACTCGGCGGCATCGCGGCGCAGACCGCCTTCCTCGCCATCGCGGACATCTTCTATCGCCGGGCCAACCTGGAACATGCGGCCGCGTCGGTCGAGAACCTGATGATGTGCGCGTTCCTGATGATCCTGCTCGCGCTGCAGATGATCGCCTTCGCCGTGCCCGGGCTCGCCGTGCTCGGCGTACACCCCGTGAGTGCCGTGCTGATCGGCGCCTACCTGCTGGGCCTGTCGCTGCTGGTGCGCACCCACAAAAGCCCCATGTGGCTGCCGAAGCGCACGGCGGACACGCGCCCGGACGGCAGCGCCCGCCCCCTGCGTACCCGGCTGGGACTGCCGTCGCTGTGGCTGATCTTCGCCGGCTGCGCCGCGCTGGTCGGCTCCTCGGGCTGGGTCCTCGCAAGAGTCGCCGTCCCGCTGGCCGCCCGGACGGGGCTGTCGGAGAGCTTCGTCGGCGGTACCCTCACCGCCGTCGCCACCTCGCTGCCGGAACTGGTCATCGCCGTCTCGGCCGTGCGCATGGGCGCCCTCACGCTGGCGGTGGGAGACATCATCGGCGGCAACGCCTTCGATACCCTGTTCGTGGCCGTATCCGACTTCGCCTACCGGGAGGGCCCCATCTACGCGGCACTGGCAGGCGGCGAGCTGCTCTGGCTGGCGCTGACCCTGCTGATGACCGCCGTCCTGATGGCCGGCCTGCTGTTCCGCGAACGCCATGGCGTGGGCAATATCGGTTTCGAGAGCGTCCTGCTGCTGCTCGTCTATCTCGCGGGCGCCGGCCTCGTCGGGCTGGCCGCCTGACGCACTCAGCCGGGCGGCGGCTCTGTCGAGCGGCGACGGGTGACGAAGAACGCGATCAGCACGCCGACGAAGACGACGGCGATGATCAGGGTGGCGAGCGCATTGATGTCCGGCGTCACGCCGAGCTTCACCTTCGAGAAGATCAGCATCGGCAGCGTGCTCGCGCCGGGGCCGGATACGAAACTCGCGATGACGAGGTCGTCCAGCGAGAGCGTGAACGCGAGCAGCCAGCCGGCCGCCATGGAGGGGGCTATCAGCGGCAGCGTGATATCGAAGAGCACCCGGTGCGGCCGCCCGCCGAGGTCCATGGCGGCCTCCTCCAGCGAGGTATCCAGCGCGACGACCCGGGACCGCACCACCACCGCTACGTAAGCCATGGCGAAGGTGATGTGGGCGATGGTGATGGTCGTCGCGCCCCGCCCTCCCGGCCAGCCGATGAGGCCCTGCAGCGTCACGAACAGGAGCAGCAGCGAGAGACCGGTGATCACCTCGGGCATCACCAGCGGCGCAGTGATCATGCCGGTGAACAGCGTCCTGCCGCGGAAGCGGTGGAAGCGCGCCAGGGCCAGCCCGGCCAGGGTGCCGAGCACGGTCGCGACGGTCGCGGTAACCAGTGCGACGCGCAGGCTGAGCAATGCCGCATCGAGCACCTCCTCGTTGCGCAGCAGTTCCCCGTACCAGCGCGTGGAGAACCCGCCCCACACCGTGACCAGCCGCGAGTCGTTGAACGAATAGATCACGACCAGCACGATCGGCAGATAGAGGAAGGCATAGCCGAAGGCAAGCACGCTCAGCAGGAAACGGGACCGGTGCCTCATCGCTCGCCCCCCGCCTGGTAGCGCTGCAGCAGCATGATCGGCGCGACGAGGAGCAGCAACAGCACCACCGCGACGCTCGACGCCAGGGGCCAGTCCCGATTGACGAAGAACTCGTCGAACAGCACGCGGCCGATCATCAGACTCTCCGGGCCGCCGAGGAGATAGGGGATGACGTATTCGCCCATGGCCGGGATGAAGACCAGCAGACAGCCGGCTATGACGCCCGGCCGCGACATGGGCCAGGTGACGTCGCGGAACGCTTCCCAGGGCCGCGCGCCGAGATCCGCTGCCGCCTCCACGGTGTCCGGGTCCAGCCGTTCCAGCGTCGCATAGAGCGGCAGGACCATGAACGGCAGATAGGAGTAGACGATGCCGATGTAGATCGCCAGATCCGTGTAGAGGAGCGCGAGCGGCTGATCGATGACGCCCAGCCAGAGCAGCAGCTGGTTGATGAAGCCGTGGTTGTTCAGGAGACCGATCCAGGCATACACCCGCAGCAGGAACGAGATCCAGAACGGCAGGATGATGGCGAGGAGCAGGTAGCCGCGCACCCGCTCGCCGGCGCGCGCTATCGCGAGCGCCATCGGGTAGCCGAGCAGAAGACAGAGGACGGTCGCGCTCGCGGCCAGCAGCACCGAACGGAGATACGTGTAGAGGTAGAGTTTGTCCTGCAGCAGGAACAGATAGTTGTCCATGCTCGCCTGCAGCTCGCCTGTGGCCGGATCCAGCAGCGGCGTGAACGGCGGCTGCGCGATCACCGGATCGGCCAGGCTGATCTTCAGGACGATCGCGAACGGGGCGAGGAAGAACGCCAGCAGCCAGATATAGGGCGCCGCCACCACGATCCGCTCCCAGAGAGCGTCGCGGTGGCGGTGTCCGTCCGGATGAGGCACGCCGTTCAGTCCTCGAGCAGTATCGTGCTGGCCGCGTCCCAGGACAGATAGACCTCGTCCTCCCAGTCGATCGGACGATCGGCCGAGCGGCGCCGGTTCTGCGCGCTCACCAGCACCACCTTGCCGCTGGCGAGCCGCACCTGATAGAGGGACAGATTGCCGAAATAGCCGAAATCCCAGACGACGCCGCGCAGCGTCGTCTGCTCGCGCCCGGCCGGCGGCTCCTTGTCGATGAAGATCTTCTCCGGGCGGATCGCGATACTCGCGCGCCGTCCCGGAGCGGGATTCTGCGAGGTCTCCGCATGCAGGACGGTGCCGGCATCGGCGCACTCGACGGCCACGCGGTCGCGCTTCGCCTCTGCCACCCGGCCCTCGAAAATATTGATGTTGCCGATGAACTCGGCGACGAAACGGCAGCCGGGATACTCGTACACGCGGCTCGGCGTATCCACCTGGCGCAGCCGCCCCGCCTCCATCACCGCGACGCGGGTCGACAGCATCATCGCCTCCTCCTGATCGTGGGTGACCACGACGAAGGTGATGCCGAGCTCGTCCTGGAGATTGGCGAGTTCGAACTGGGTGTGCTCGCGCAGCTTGCGGTCGAGGGCGGCCAGCGGTTCGTCCAGCAGCAATACCTTCGGCTGTTTGACGAGAGCGCGTGCCAGCGCCACCCGCTGGCATTGCCCGCCGGAGAGCTGCCCGGGCCGGCGCCCGGCGAACTCGGCGAGCTTCACGAGTTCCAGCATGGCGGCCACCCGGTCGTCGATCTCGCCGCGGGGCAGGCGTTCCTTCTTCAGACCGTACGCGACATTGTCCCGGACGCTCATGTGCGGGAAGAGCGCGTAGGACTGGAACATCATGTTGACCGGGCGCCGGTACGGCGGCTGGTCGGTCACGTCGGCGCCGTCGATGATCACGCGGCCGGCGCTGGGCGTCTCGAAACCCGCCATGATCCTGAGCAGCGTCGTCTTGCCGCAGCCGGAAGCGCCGAGGATCGAGAAGAGCTCGCCTCGGTAGACGGCGAGATCAACGCCGTCCACAGCCACGAAATCGCCGAAGCGCTTGCCGATGCCCTGCAGCTCGATGAACGGACGCGCGCCAGGCTCCTCCCAGGGGCGTTCCGCCGCCTTCTGTTCCGGCGTCCTCGCGCCCGGCACTGCCCCCTGCATCAGATGCCGCTCTTCACCCGGGCCCAGGCCCGTGTGCGGGGTCGCTCCATCTTCGGCGGCGACACCGGGGCGAGATGGGCGCGCTCCCAGACGGCATCGTCGGGATAGATGCCGGGATCGTTCACGACCGCCGGGTCGAGCAGCGGCAGCGAGGAACGGTTGCCGTTCGCGTAGTAGACGTAGTTGGAGATGTCAGCGATCACCTCGGGCCGCAGCAGGAAGTTGATGAAGCGGTACGCATTGTCAGGGTGCGGCGCGTCCGCCGGGATATACAGCCCGTCGTACCAGAGCAGCGTGCCCTCCGCCGGCACCGTGTACTCGAGGTGCACGGGCGCCGCCGTCTCGGCCGCGCGCGCCGCCGCCTGCGCGTAGTCGCCGGACCAGCTCATGGCGATGCAGACCTCCCGGTTCGGCAGATCGCTGATCATCTTCGTCGAGCTGAAGTAGCGGATATAGGGCCGGACGCGCATCAGCTGCTCCTCCGCCGCCTGCAGATGCTCCGGCTCGAGGCTGCCGGGCGGCAGACCCAGATAGGCCTGCACCATCGGGAAGACGTCGGTGGGCGAGTCGAGCAGCGTCACGCCGCAATCGGCGAAGCGCCGCACGATCTCCGGGTCGAAGAGCATCCTCGCGCTGTGCACCGGCGCGTCGGGCATGCGCTCGCGCACCAGGTCCACGTTATAGGCGAAACCGGTCGTGCCCCACATATACACCGCGGAGTGTTCGTTGGCGCCGGGGTAGCCCTCGACCTGCTCGATGATCTTCGGGTCCAGGTGCTTCCAGTTCGGCAACCGAGAGCGGTCCAGCGGCTGGTAGATGCCGATGGGGATCAGCCGGGCCGAGAACTGGCCCGAGTGCACGACGACGTCGTAGCCGGTATTGCCCGCGAGCAGTTTCGCATCGACGATCTCGGACGAATCGTAAGTGTCGTAGTTGACCTCGATACCGGTCTCGCGCTCGAAGCGCTCGATGGTGTCCGGCCCGATATAGTCCGACCAGTTGAAGACGTTCACCACTTTCGCGCCGCCGTCGGCTCCCGACTCGCTGCCGCCGCAGCCTGCGCTCAGGAGGAGGAGGCCGGCGACAAGGATGACGGCCAGGGCAGACGAAACCGCCGATAAAGTCGATGAGATTCGCATCGGCTCCTTATGCGCAAAATCCGGCGGGTTGTAAAGCGACCGCGCGGGCCGATCCCGCCGCGGCGCGGCATCACATGCCATCGAGTCCGCGCTTCAGCAGGCAGCCGGCGATGATCTGGCGCTGGATCTCGCTGGTGCCCTCCCAGATACGGTCGACGCGCAGTTCGCGGAAGAAGCGCTCGGCCACGTTCTCGCGCATGTAGCCGCGGCCGCCGAATATCTGCACGGCCCGGTCGGCCACGCGGTTGGCCATTTCAGAGGCGTACAGCTTCACCAGCGAACAACGGGCGTGCAGCGTTTTCACGTCCTCTCCGCGGTCCTGGGCCGCCGCTGCCTCGTAGGTCATGAGCCGCGCCGCCCACAGCTCGGTGACGCTGTCGGCGAGGAGGGCCTGTATCGCCTGCTTCTCGGCCAGCGGCTCGCCGCCCACCTCCCGCCCGGCCGCGAACGCCGTAGCCTCCTCGATCAGCCGCGCCGCCGCGCCGCAGCAGCGCGCCCCGATCATCAGCCGCTCACGCCGGAACCAGGCCCGCGTGTAGGTCATGCCGTCCCCGGCCCGCCCCACGCGCGCCGCGGCCGGCACGCGGACGTCGGCGAACCGGTAGGTGGGATGATGCGCGGCGAAGGTATGGCTGAAATGGGGGCGGTCGATCATCTCGATGCCGGGCGTCTCCTGGTCGACGAAGAACAGGGCCTGCTCCTCGCCCCCGTCGACGCGGCCCTGGAACCAGAAGAAATCCGCGAGGTTCGCGCTCGTGACGTACCACTTTTCGCCATTCAGCAGGTAGTCGTCGCCGTCGCGGGCGGCGGTCGCCGTCAGACCGGCCACGTCCGAGCCGGGTCCGGCCTCGGTGATGGCATAGCAGTCGTGCCGCTCGCCACGCATCAGCGGCAGGATGTAGCGCTCGATCTGTTCCTCGCTGCAGGCCTCGAACATCCAGCTCTGCGGTTCCGCGAAACACCAGGAGAGCGCATTGGTGGTGCGTCCAAGCTGCTCCCAGACGGCGGCCTGGGTCACGACAGGAAGCCCGAGCCCGCCGTACTCCTCGGGGACGTCCATGGCGCTGAAACCCAGTTCGAGCGCGCGTGCCTTGTTGCGCGCCTCCGTCTCGGGCGGCAACCGGCCGTCGTTCAGCTCGGCCTCGATCTCGTGCGGCTGCAGATAGTCCTCGGCGAAGCGGCGCGCCCTCTGCTGCCACTCCCGGCTCGTGTCGTCCAGCTGGATGTCCATTCTTCCCGTTCTCCCGGCTTCTGCGTTCAGCCCTGCGCCAATCCCGCCAGATGTTGCGGGAACAGGCTCTCCAGTACGGCGAAGGTGGTGTTCCGAGCCCGCCGCCGGCTCCACTCGCCGGGACTCATGAGGCAGTTCAGCCACAGCCCGTCCGTCAGCGCCGCCAGCGAATCGGCGATGGTGCGCGCGTCCATGCCCGCGCCGCCGCCCTGCGCCAGCATCTCCCCCACCACTGCAGTCAGCCGCCGCTCGTTGGCCGCGTCGCGGGCGCGGCAGATGCGCCGGTAGGTGGGCCGGGACTTGGCCTCGCCGTAGAAAGCGAACCAGACGGCGAGGGTGCGCCGGTTGCAGACCGACGGGCTGAAATCGGCCGCCACCACCGCGGCCAGCCGGTCGGCCGGATCGGGCCCCGCGCCCGCCAGGGCCTCCGAGACGGTCGCCTCGTACTGGTCCGCCAGGCTGCGCAGGGTCTCGTTCAGCAGGTTGTCCTTGCTCTGGAAATGCAGATTCACGATGCCCTGCGCCAGGCCGGCCTCCGCGACCACCTCGCCGAGCGTGAGCCCGCTGATGCCCGAGCGTTCGATGCATACGAGCGTGGCATCGATGAGCTGGCGCCGGCGGACCTCCGGTGCGGCGCGGGTGGCGCGCTGTCTCGTCATTGGTCTATGATAGCGCTTAATGAATGATTGTTCATTCACTTTTTTGCCACAGTGCGTGCGCCGCCGACAGCCGCGGCCGAGGAGCGGACCATGCGTGACCTGACCAGATCCAACGAACAATTCCGCAAGGCATCCACCCGGCTGCCGCTGGGCGTGGCGTCGAATTTCCGCTACTGGGGAGAGGATCGCACCATCTACGTCCGCGAGGGCCGGGGCGGTCGCCTGACCGATATCGACGGCAACGTCTACGTGGATTACCGGCTGGGATACGGGCCCTGCATCCTCGGCTACGCCGACCCCCGCGTCGATGCCGCGGCCCGGGACGGCATGGACGTCGGCGGCGTATTCGCGCTCGCCACCGAGCGCGAATACGAGGTGGCGGAGAAGATCGCCCGCATGGTCCCCTCGGCCGAGCTGGTGCGCTACTCCAACTCCGGCACGGAGGCGGTCATGGCCGCGCTGCGCCTGGCCCGCGGCTATACCGGCAAGGACTCCTACGTGGTGGTCGAAGGAGGCTACCACGGCGTGTTCGACTCGGTGCTGTGGTACTCCGACGTGGAGGAGTGGGAGCCGGGGGACGGCAAGCCGGAGGTCATGCCCTACAGCGAGGGCGTACCGCACCTGATGAAGAAGCTCCACCACACGGTGCCGCTGAACGACGCCCAGGCGCTGGAGGACGTGTTGCGCCGCCACGGCGACGACATCGCCGCATTCCTGATCGAGCCGATCATGGGCAACTGCTGCTCGATCACCGCGGAAGCGCAGTATCTCGCGGACGTGCGGGAGCTCTGCAGCCGCTACGGCGTGCTGATGATCGTGGACGAGGTGAAGACCGGCTTCCGGGTGGCGAAGGGCGGCGTGCAGGAACTGTTCGGCATCGAGGCGGATCTCTGCACCTTCGCCAAGGCCGTCGCCAACGGCTACCCGCTGGCGGTGCTGGCCGGCCGCGAGGAGTTCATGCGCAAGATCGAGGACGGCGTCGTCCACGGCGGCACGTTCACCGCCCACTCGGTGGCTCTCGCCGCGGCCGAGAAGACGCTCGAGATCCTCGAGGAGACCGACGCGCTCGCCACCATCGAGGACTACGGCCGGCGACTCCAGGCCGGCATCGGCGAGATACTGGACCGCCGGTCGATACCCCATTGCTTCGTCGGCCATCCCTCGATGGGCGGACTGTTCTTCCGCGAGGAGCCTCCGCGAGATTACCGCGACTGGGTCAACACCGACTACGGGTTCTACGACAGCCTGGCACCCCACCTGCACGACCTCGGTGTCCTGGTCGAGCCGGACTCGCGGGAGCCCTGGTTTATCTGCGAGGCGCACGAGACCGGCGACTGCCTCGGCGAGACCCTCGAACACTTCGAGGCGGCACTGGAACGCAAGCTGGCCCATGACGCCGGACGGGCCGCGGCGCGTCGCAGCACCGGGTCCTGACGACAGGGTCGGCGCAGGTTGAACGCCCCGGCTCACCGCCTCGACCCGCTTCTCCGGCCGCGCTCCGTCGCGCTGGTCGGCGCCTCGGCACGGCAGTCGAGCCTGGGGCAGCTCGCCCTGGCGAACCTCCTCGCCAGCGGCTACGAGGGGCGCATCTATCCGGTGAACCCGCGCTACACCGAGCTGGCCGGCCTGGAATGCCTGCCGAACCTCGATTCGATGCCCGAAATCCCGGAGATGGTGATCTTCGCGGTATCCGACGAGCGGATCGAGGCCGCGCTGGAGGATGCGCTGCAGGCGGGGACCGCCGCCGTCACGATCATGTCTGCACTCGCGGTCCCTGACGACGCCGCGGCACGGGCGGCCGGGCGGCCGGTGCTGAGAGAGCGAGTCGCCGCGCGGCTCGCAGAAGCCGGCGTGCTGTGCTGCGGCGGCAACGGGATGGGTTTCTACAACGTCCGGGACCGGGTCTGGGCGACCGGCTTCGATGCGCGCCATCACGAGCCGCCGGGCAACGTCGCGCTGATCTCGCAATCCGGCGCCGGCATGTGCGGCATCGTCGACTGCGACGAGCGCCTGGCCTTCAATCTCGCCGTGTCCACGGGCCAGGAACTCACGACCGGCCTCGACGAGTATCTCGATTTCGCGCTGGAGCTGCCTGAGACGCGGGCGGTGGGACTGTTCCTGGAGCGCGCGCGCAACGCGGCGGGTCTCGCCGCCGGCTTCGCGAAAGCCAGGGAGCGCGGCATCCCGATCGTTGTGGTCAAGACCGGCCGCACGGCGTGGGCGGCCGAGCTGGCCATCTCCCACTGCGGCACGCTGGCCGGCGACGACGCGGCCTACGAGGCCCTGTTCGACCGTTACGGCGTGCAACGCGTACGCGACCTCGACGAACTCGCCAACGCCCTCATCCTGTTCGCCCAGCCCCATCGGCCCGCCGCCGGCACCGTCGTCTCCCTGCACGATTCGGGCGGCGAGCGGCAGCTCATGGTGGATCTCGCCGCAGACGCCGGCGTCGAACTGACCGACCTCGCCCCCGCCACCGTGCGCAGGCTGGAGGACGTGCTCGACCCGGAGCTGCCGGCCGTGAACCCGCTCGACGGCTGGAGCCGCGGCGGGACGGAGGCCGAAGAACGGATGGCGGAGGCCCTCGGCATCCTGATGTGCGACCCGGGCGCCGCCATCGGGCTGCTGGTGCACGATCGCGCGCCCTACGGCCGGATCTACGAGAGCTATGTGGACTACATGCGCCGCGCGCACGCGGCCAGCGGGAAACCCGTGGTGCTGATCGGCTCGCGACAGGGCACCGGCAGCGACCCGCTGGTGATCAGCGCCACCCGGGACCTCGGCTTCCCGGTGCTCGACGGCGTCCCGGCGACCCTGGCGGCCGTGCGCTGCCTGCTCGCCTGGCGGGACAGCCGCGAACGGGCCGATCCCGCCGCACCTCCCGCCCCGGCCGATGCCGGTCCGCGCTGGCGCGAACGACTGGCGGGCGGCGGCACAACGGACAGCGCCACCGCACTGGCGATGCTGCGGGATTTCGGCATCGCGGCCACGGCGAGCGAACTCGCACGTACCGAAGACGAAGCCGTGGCCGCCTGGCGGCGCCTCGGCGGCCCCGTCGCGCTGAAGACGGCGGCGCCGGGCATCGCCCATCGCAGCGAGGTCGACGGTGTGCGGCTCGGACTGAACGAACGCACCCGGGTCGCGCAGACCTGGCGGGAACTGGCCGGCCGCTTCGGCCCCGCCGTGGAGGTCTCCGCCATGCAGCCGGCCGGCATCGAGGTGCTGCTCGGCATGAGCACGGATCCTGACCTCGGTCCGGTGGTCGCGATAGGCATGGGCGGCATCCATACCGAGCTCCACGCCGATGTCGCCTTCGCCCTGCCGCCCTTCGACGCGGCCTGGGCCGGCCGCCTGATCGAGCGCCTGCGTCTGCGCCCGCTGCTGGACGGCGCGCGGGGCCGGCCGCCGGCCGATGTTGACGCCCTGTGCGACGCGGCCGCAAGATTCTCGGTAATGGCAGCCGAACTCGGCGACGTCGTCCGTGAGATCGACGTCAATCCCCTCCTCGTCCATGCCGGGGGCTGCGTCGCCGTCGACGCGCTCACGGTATTGCACGACGACAAGACCCCAGAGAGGCAAACAGCATGACACTGGAAGCACTGGCAGAATACGACGCCCCGCGCTGGCATCAGGCTGCGGACCGGCTGAAGAAGCGGCTGGAGACCCGCCTGTTCATCAACGGAGAATTCGTGGACGCCATCGACGGCGGCCGCTTCGAGACCGTGAATCCCGCCACCGGCGAAGTGCTCGCCGAGATGGCCGAGGGCACGGAGAAGGACATCGATGCCGCCGTGGCTGCCGCGAAGGCCGCCTTCCGCTCCGGCGTGTGGTCGAAGATGGCGCCGCGCAAGCGCATGGAGATCATGTATCGCTTCGCCGATCTCGTCGAGGAGCACGCCGAGGAACTGTCGCTGATGGACACGCTGGACATGGGCAAGCCCATCTCGGACATGCTGTCCGTCGACGTTCCGCTGGTGGCGGATACGATCCGCTTCATGAGCGAGAGCATCGACAAGATCGAGGGCGCTATCACCAATACCGCCAGCGACGCGATGAATCTCGTGCTGCGCGAGCCGCTGGGCGTGGTGGGGGCGATCTCTCCCTGGAACTATCCGTTGCTGATGGCCGCGTGGAAATACGCGCCGGCGCTAGCCGCCGGCAACACCGTCGTCCTGAAACCCGCCGAACAATCGCCGCTGTCCAATCTGCGCATAGCTGAACTCTTCGTCGAGGCCGGCGGGCCGCCGGGCGTGTTCAACGTGGTCAACGGCATGGGCGAGACCGCCGGCAAGGCACTGGCGCTGCACAACGACGTCGCCAAGATCTCCTTCACCGGCTCCACCGCGGTGGGCAAGCTGATCCTGCAGTATGCCGGCCAGTCGAACATGAAGAAGGTCGGACTGGAATGCGGCGGCAAGTCCCCGCAGGTGTTCATGGACGACCTGCCCGATCTCGGACGGGCCGTGGAGACCGCCTACCACGCCATCTACGCCAACATGGGCGAGGTGTGCAACGCCGGTTCTCGCATCATGGTGGACCGCAAGATCTACGACGAATTCGTGGAGCGTTTCGTCGCCGAGGGCAAAGACGCCTATAAGGCCGGCGATCCGCTCGACCCGGCGACGAATCTCGGTCCGCTCGTGACGCATCAGGATCAGAAGCGGGTGCTCGGCATGATCGAGACCGGCAGAAAGGAAGGCGCGAAACTGTTGTTCGGCGGCACTGCCTCCGAGCAGTATCCCAAAGGCGCCTACGTGGATCCCACGCTGTTCGTCGACGTGAACAACGAGATGACGATCGCCCGCGAGGAGATCTTCGGCCCGGTCGCGAGCGTCATCCCCTTCGACGGCGCCGACGAGGCCATCCGTGTGGCCAACGACACGATCTACGGCCTCGCCGCGAGCATCTGGACCCGCGACATACGCACCGCCCACCGCTTCATACGGGAATTCGAGGCCGGCATCATCTGGGTGAATACCTACGACGAGGCTGACATGACACAGCCGTTCGGCGGCTACAAGCAGTCCGGCAACGCCCGCGACAAGTGCTTCGACAGTCTCCTTGAGTACACCCAGACCAAATCGGCCTGGATCAGCCTCGCCTGAGGCGGGCGACGGCAGCCGCAGGCAGGGGAGGAGCGAGAATGGCAGCGTCGGACGGTAAGCTGGAGGGCTATCTCGCCGCGCACCCCGACTGCGGCATGATGGAGCTGCTGATCGCCGACATGGTGGGCGTGCTGCGCGGCAAGCGCGTGCTGCCGGAGGAGTTCGCGAAAGTCTTCTCGAAGGGCTTCAACATCCCGGGCAGCGTGGTCATGCTCGACTCCATGGGCGCCGTGATAGACGGCCTGCCCTACGGTGCCGACGACGGCGACCCGGATGTCTACGCCCGCCCGATCCCGGAGACCCTGGCGCCGATCCCCTGGGCGCGGCGGGACTGTGCCCAGGTGCTTTTCTCGCTGTACGAACGGGACGGCAGCCCCTACTTCGCCGACCCCCGCCACGTACTCGAACGCGCCGCACGGCCTCTCAGAGAGATGGGGCTCACGATCGTCATGGCGGTAGAACTCGAGTTCTACCTCCTCGACGCGGCACATACCGGCGTAGCGCCCCGCATGCCGGCGATCATCGGCACCGGCCACGGTCAGCGCGGCGAACAGGTCTATCACCCGCAGGATCTGTGGGACATCGAAGAGTTCCTGGACGAACTCATGGCGATGTGCCGGGCCCAGTCGCTGCCGGTCGGCACCACCATCTCCGAATTCGCACCGGGGCAGTTCGAGGTCAATCTCCACCACGTGGCAGACCCGCTGGCGGCCTGCGATCACGCGGTGCTGCTGAAACGGGTCATCCGCGCCGTCGCACGCCGCCACGGCACGGCCGCCTGTTTCATGGCCAAGCCCTTCGGCGAATACACCGGTAACGGACTGCACCTGCACGTGAGTCTGGTGCGCGCGGACGGCACCAATTTCTTCTCGGGCGGCGACCCGGCACTCGCCGAACCGCCCTTCGACGCTGCGCTGCGCCATGCCATCGGCGGACTGCAGGAGACCATGGCGGACGGCATGGCCATATTCGCGCCGAACGCCAATTCCTACCGCCGGCTGCGGCCGGATTTCTTCGCCCCGGTGACGCCGAACTGGGGCGTGAATCACCGCGGCGTGTCACTGCGTATCCCGCTTTCGGGACCGAACAACCTGCGCATCGAACACCGCACGGCGGGCGCGGACGCGAATCCCTATCTGGTGGCGGCCGCCGTGCTCGCCGGCATCCACCATGGCATCAGCCGCGGCATCGAGCCGGGCCCCATGGTGGCCGAGGGCGAAAGCATCGAACCGGAGGTGAACCTGCCGATACGCTGGGAGGCGGCGCTGGAGCGCTTCGGCGCCAGCCGCTTCCTGCGTGAATACCTGGGCGACGAGTACTGCCGGGTCTACGAGCATGCGCGCCGGGCCGAGAACCAGCGCATCCACAACGAGATAACCGATCGTGATTACCAATGGTATCTGAGGAACGTCTGAACGACGCTCCGGGGGAGCCGGAAGATGAAGTCGGAATCCGGCGGAGCACACTACTGGCTGCCGACCCGCGCGGGCGAGCGGGCCAGCCTGGCGGCGATCAGCGGGCCGCTGATCGCCGCGTACCTGGTAGAGATGGCGATGCTGATCATCGACATGATCATCGTCGGCCACCTCGGCAGTATCGAACTCGCCGCGGTGGGCCTGGCCGGCGACTGGTTCTACGTGTTGCTGCTGATCGGCATGGGCACCGTGTCGATGGTGGCCGTGCTGGTGGCCCACGCCCGGGGCCGCGGGGACATGCAGGCGGCCGGACGGGTGGTGGAGCAGGGCCTGCTCGTCGCCACCGTGTTCTCGCTGCCGGTGATGATCGCCACCTGGTATCTGGCCCCGCTGCTCGCGCTGGCCGGCCAGGACCAGCGGGTGGTGGCGGCCGTCGCGCCCTATACCCATGCACTGACGTTCGCCGTGCTGCCGATCCTGTGGTTCACGGTCCTCAGGAATTACGTCACGGCGGTCGAGAAGCCGATGGTGATCTTCGTCCTATCGGTCGCGGCGCTGATACTGAACGCCGGGCTGAACTACACGCTGGTGTTCGGGCATTTCGGCTTCCCGGCGCTGGGCGTGTTCGGCGCCGGGCTCGGCACGACCATCGTCAGCTGGCTCATGTTCGTGGCGCTGGCCGTGCACGTGGGCGGACGGGGCGGCCTGCGCGTACGCTGGTCGCGCGCTATCGCGATAGGGCCTCCGGATCGGCCGCTGGCCGGCAGGCTCGTCTCGCTCGGCCTGCCGGTGGCCGGGGCCCAGTTGCTCTCCGGCGGCATGTTCACGGTGGCAGCCGTGCTGGTGGGCCTGCTGGGCGCCGTCCAGCTGGCGGCGCAGCAGATCGTCTACACGGTGGTCTACGTCTCGCTCAGCATCGCGGCCGGTCTCGGCGATGCCGTGCGGGTGCGCGTCGCGTTCGGCACGGGCAAGGGCAGTCCGCCGGCGGCCCGGCAGGCCGCGGCCATCACGCTGCGCATGGGACTGGCGGTGCTCGGCCTCGCCGCGGCGGTGCTGTGGTTCTTTCCGGCGGCCATCGTCGGGCTGTTCCTCGACCCGGCGCAGCCCGATGCGCTCGCGGTGCGCGAGGCGGCGGCCTCCTTCGCCTTCGCGGCCGGCCTGTTCCAGCTGCTGATCGGGCTGCAGATCATCGCCGCCAACGCCATGCGCGGGCTCGGCGACACCCGCACACCGATGCTCTACGCGGTGCTGGGCTACTGGCTGCTCGGGCTCGGCAGCGGCACGGTGGTCTGCTTCGCCTTCGGGCTGGGCGGCGTCGGCCTGTGGTGGGGCATGACGGGCGGCGTCGCCGTCTCCTCGACGCTCATGACACTCGCCTTCTTCCGCAAGGCCTCGGGCAGGCAGCCCGTGGCTGTCACTTCATGAACCGGGCAAACCGGACGGGGCAGGGATAACTTGAAGACTTACGATGCCATCGTCGTCGGCGCAGGCCACAACGGCCTGACCACCGCGGCCTTCCTGGCGAAAGCCGGCCTCGACGTGGTGGTCGTCGAGAAGAACGACTACATCGGCGGCGCCGCGGTCAGCCGCAATCTCTACGAGGACTGGATCTACTCCAACTGCTCCTACGTGTGCAGCCTGCTGCGGCCCGAGATCTATCGGGCGCTCGACCTCTCCCGGCACGGCCTCCAGGTCACGCCCTACGGCGGCAGCGTCACCTTCACCCGGGAAGGGGACTATCTCGGCAGCTACTGGGACCACGAGGTCGCCCACCGGGAAATGGCCCGGCATTCCAAACGCGATGCCGATGCGTATCAGCGCTATTCCGCCGAGGTGATGCGCCAGACCCGCTTCATCCGCGACTTCCTGCTGCGCACTCCTCCGGACCCCACCTCGTTCCGGCCACGCGACCTGCGCGAACTCGCCCTGATCGGCGGCCGGGTGCTCGAGATGGACGAGGAAGCCATCTACGACACGATCCGCTTCTGGACGATGAGCATCGGCGAGTATCTCGAGGAGTTCTTCGAGACGGACGTCATCAAGGCCCATCTCGCCGGCAGCGGTATCATCGGCACGGCACTCGGGCCGTACTCGCCGGGTACCGCCTACGTGCTGCTGCATCACTACATGGGCGAGGTGGACGGCAACATCGGGGCGTGGGGCTTCGCCCGCGGCGGCATGGGCGCGGTCAGCAACGCCATCGCCGGTGCGCTGCGCTCCTTCGGCGGTGAGATACGCACCAACGCCGAGGTGAGCCGCATCATCGTGCGCAACGGCCGGGTGGCCGGCGTGGCACTGGCGAACGGCGACGAGGTCCGCGGTCACCGGGTCGTATCGAACCTGGACTTCAAGCGGACCTTCCTGAACGTGATGGACCGCGGCGACCTCGACGACGAGTTCGTGCGCCGGGTGGAGAACTTCCACATCCGCGGCTCCTCCGGCAAGCTGAACATCGCGCTGGACGGCCTGCCCACCTTCCCCGCGCTGCCGGAGTCGAGCCAGCTCATGAACGCGGACATGCACTTCATCGACTCGCTGGAGCGCATGGAACGGGCCTACGACGACTGGAAGGCGAAGACCTGGTCGAAGGACCCCTACATCGACCTGGTGATCCCCACCGTCTCCGACCCCACCATGGCCCCGCCCGGCAAGCACTTCATGAGCTGTTTCGTGCAGTACTGCCCGCCGGAGCTGGACACCGGCGAATGGACCGACGCCGACCGCGATGCCTTCGGCCAGACGGTGATCGACCAGATTGCCGAGTACAGCCCGGATTTCAAGGACCTGATCCTGCACGTCGAGATCCGCACGCCGCGGGAACTCGAAGCCGAGGTCGGCCTCACCGAGGGCAACATTTTCCAGGGCGAACTCACCATGGACCAGCTCCTGTTCAACCGGCCCGTACCCGGCTTTGCGCAGTACCGCGGACCGGTGAAGGGACTCTACATGTGTTCCTCCAGCACCCATCCCGGCGGCGGCGTGATGGCCGCACCGGGAGCCAACGCGGCGCGGGAGATCCTGCGCGACATCAGGAAGCCCTCGACAGTCCCGGAGAACTTCGGCGATGACTGAAAAGAAAACGGCCGACGTGATCGTGATCGGTGCCGGGCACAACGGCCTCGCCTGCGCCGCCTATCTCGCCCGCGCAGGACGCGAGGTGCTGGTGCTGGAGGCAGCCGACGGCGTCGGCGGCGCCGCCGCCATGCGGAGTTTCGCCGACGGCTTCCGCGTCTCCGGCTGCGCTCACCTCCTCTATCAGCTGCAGCCGCAGGTGGCCGGTGAACTCGAACTCGCCCGTTTCGGTCTCGAGATGGCCGTGGCCGATGCGGCGACCACGGCCCTGTCGCCCGACGGACACCACGTGCGCATCCGGGGCGCGGACCTCGAAGGCCGCGTGACCGAGCGCGATCGCGCCGGTCTGAGGGAATTCCGCGAGCGCATGCTGCGCTTCGCGAAACTGCTCGGCCCGTATCTGAATCGCCGTCCGCCCCTGCTCGTGAACAACGACACGGCGGACAAGATGACGCTCGGCCGGCTCGGACTCGACATCCGCCGCCTGGGCCGCAAAGAGATGCAGGAATTCCTGCGTCTGATCGCCATCAATATCTACGACGTCCTGAACGAGCATTTCGACACGAAACTCGTGCAGGGCGCCCTGGCGCTCGACGGCGTGCTCGGCACCCATCTGGGGCCGCGCTCTCCGAACAGCCTGCTCACCTACATCCACCGGCTCACCGGCGAGATCGACGGCAACCCCGGCGCTATTGCCTTGCCGAAGGGCGGCATGGGCCGCGTTGGCGAGGCTTTCGCCGGCGCCGCGCGAGCCGCCGAGGTCGACATCCGCTGCGACGCCCCGGTGCGACGCATCCGGGTGGACAACGGCCGCGTGGTCGGCGTCGAGCTGGAGGACGGGGAGACGATCGACGCCCTCACCGTCGTGTCCAACGCCGACCCGAAGACCACGGTGCTGGAATTGCTCGGGGCCCGGCACGTCGAGACGGGCTTCACCCGGCGCATCCGCAACCTGCGCATGCGCGGCAATGCGGCGAAGCTGCATCTGGCGCTGGACTCGCTGCCCGAATTCGCCGGCGTCGATCCGTCCGCGCTGGACGGCCGCCTCGTCATCGCGCCGGACATGGACTACGTCGAGCGCGCCTTCAACCCCGCCAAGTACGGCCAGTGGTCCGCGGAGCCGGTCATCGAGATCACGGTCCCGAGTGTCGCCGATCCGTCGCTGGCGCCGCCGGGCAAGCACGTCCTCTCGGCCGTGGTGCAATACGCGCCGTATCGGCTGGACGGCGGCTGGGACGAGACGCAGACCGGCGTATTCCGAGACCTGGTGATCGATACCATCGCCGCGTACGCACCGGGACTGCGTGAGCGGATCGTTGCGGCGGAGCTGCTGAGTCCGGCGGACATCGAGCGCCTCTACCGCATGGGCGGCGGCCACTGGCACCACGGGGAGCTCGCGCTGGATCAGTTCCTGTTCACCCGCCCGGTGCCCGGTGCCGCGCAGTACGCGCTGCCGGTAGAGGGGCTCTACCTCTGCGGCGCCGGCGCGCACCCGGGCGGCAGCATCACCGGCGCGGCGGGCCGCAATGCCGCGGCCGAAATCCTGAAACGGGAGGGACGGTCATGAGCGCCCGGGGAGTCAGCGAGCGCGTCCTGCGCACCCATTTCCATACCCGCACCGCCGCCGCGAATCACCGCAACGCCTGGCAGGACTGGAAAGGCTATACGACCGCCGCCGAATACACCGCCGCGGACCTCGAGTATTTCGCGGTCCGCAATGCCGCGGGCGTGTTCGATCTCTGCCCCATGACCAAGTACCGCATCACCGGGCCCGAGGCGCTGCCCTACCTGGACCGCCTGGTGACCCGCGACATGACGAAGCTGAAACCCGGCCGGGTGGCCTACGCCGTGTGGTGCAACGACGCCGGCAAGGTGATCGACGACGGCACCATCTTCCACCTGCGCGAAGGCGAGTACCGGCTGTGCTCCCAGGAGCGTCACCTGGAATGGTTGCTCGATGCCGCCGACGGCTTCGACGTCACCGTCACGGAGGAGACCGCCGAGGTCGCCGCCCTCGCCCTGCAGGGTCCCACCTCCTGTGCCGTGCTGAAGGAGATGGGCCTCACCGACGTCGAGCAGCTGAAACCGTTCGGACTGACCCGTTTCCGTTTCGAGGGCACCGAGCTCACGGTATCGCGAACCGGTTTCACCGGCGACCTCGGCTACGAACTCTGGATCGACCCGGACCACGCCGAGATACTCTGGGACCGCCTGTTTCTCGCCGGCAAGTACCGCGGCATACGGGCGATCGGCAGCGAGGCGCTCGAGCTCTGCCGCATCGAGGCCGGTTTCATCCAGGCCGGGGTCGACTTCCTGCCCGCCGACGGGATCGTGCGGCCGGGCCGTGCCCGCTCTCCGTTCGAGCTGGGCCTCGACTGGCTGGTGGATTTCAGGAAAGCCAATTTCAACGGGCGCAGGGCGCTGGCGGCGGAGCTGCGCCGCGGCTCCACCTGGCGGCTGGTAAAGCTGGACATCGAGGGCAACAAGCCCGCCCATCATTCCTACGTCTACGACTCGCGCAAGAAACAGGCGGGTTTCGTGACGTCCGCGGCCTGGTCGCCGGTGGCGAAGGCGAATATCGCGCTCGCGAGTGTCCGGCGGCCGGCCGGCGAGCCGGGCGGCCGGCTGTTCGCGGAGATCTACTATCAGCGCGAGATGCACTGGTCGCGCAAGATGGCCGCAGCCACGGTGGTGGATAAGCCATTCTGGGACCCGCCGCGCCGGCGCCAGACGCCACCCGCCGATTACTGAGTGGCTGCGCCTTGCGCTATCGCTACTTCATCTGTGACGTCTTCACCGATACGCCGTTCGGTGGCAACCCGCTGGCCGTCCTGCCGGACGCGGGCGGCCTGGACACCGGGCGGATGCAGCAGATCGCCCGCGAGTTCAACTTCTGGGAGACCAGCTTCGTCTTTCCGCCGGAGGCCGGCGGCGACCGCCGGGTGAGGATATTCACGCCGAAGGTCGAGGTCCCCTTCGCCGGCCACCCGAACATCGGCACCGCGTTCGTGCTCGCCGCCAGCGGCGAGCTGGACGGTCGGGAATCGGTACTGTTCGAGGAGACCGCCGGGGAAGTGCGCGTCAGCATCGATCGCGGCGCCAATGGCGATGGCGAGGGCCGCATACGCTGCGAACTGGCGGCGCCGGAGCCGCTGCAGCTCTCGGAGCCCGCATCCGCCGAGCTGGTCGCCGGCGCGCTCTGCCTGGAGCCCGACGATCTCGTCACGGAGACCCATCTGCCCCAGGCGGCCTCGGTCGGACTGCCCTTCCTGATGGTCGAACTCCCGGACGCGGCCACGCTGGCCCGCGCGCGGATCGACCCGGAGATGTTCGAGGTGATCGCGGAGGCGGGGCTGCCGCCCGACATCCACATGTACGTCCGCAGCGACGACCAATACGACCTCCGCGCGCGCATGTTCGCGCCGCTGGACGGTGTGCCGGAAGATCCCGCTACCGGCAGCGCCAACTGCGCGCTGGCGGCCCTGCTGGCCCACTACGCGCCCGGCGACGACTGCGATCTGAGCTGGCGCATCCTGCAGGGTGCGGAGATGGGGCGCCCGAGCGTGCTCGAGGCCCGGGCGGGGAAACGGGACGGACGCGTGACCGGCGCCTGGATCGGCGGCGGCGCCGTGATGTTCGCCGAAGGCTGGCTGGATATCGGCTGAAGCGCCGGCCTGGTCGACCTAGCCGGACGGGTCGACGTCGCCGAGGCCGAACACCTTGCGTGCGTTGCCGCGCAGGAAGCGCTCCTCCGCCTCGGCGTCCAGCCCGAGGGCATCGAAGTCCTCCAGGCACTGCCCCGGCGTCAGCATGGGGTAGTTGCTGCCGAACAGCACCTTCTTCGCGCCGCGCCCGCGCAGGAACTCGACGAAATCCGCCGGATAGCGGTTGGCCTTGTAGGCGGAGGTATCGATGTAGACGTTGGGGAACTTGGTGGCCAGGGAGATGATCTCCTGGGTCCAGGGCGCGCCGATGTGGCCGGCCACGATCACGAGCTCCGGGAACTCCAGCGCCACGTGTTCCAGATAGGGGATCGGCCGGCCGGGTTCGGACGGCAGCAGCGGCCCGGTGTGCCCCACCTGCAGGCAGAACGGGATGCCCAGCTCGACGCACTCCGCGTAGAAGGGATAGTAGCGCCGGTCGTCCGGCGGCAGACCCCACATCCAGGGCAGGAACCGGAGCCCCCGGAAGCCGAGCTCGCGCACGGCGCGGCGCAGCTCACGCACGCCCTCCATCGGCCGCGTGATGTCCGCGGAGGCGATGCCGACCAGCCGGTCCGGGTGCTCGCGCACCAGCGCCGCCACCTCGTCGTTGTCGATCAGCGCGCCCTGCGGCCCCCACCACGCGGACACCAGCGCCGTGCCGACGCCCGCCTGGTCCATGGCCGCGATGGTGGCGGACAGCGGGACGTCCGGTACCTCGTCCCGGCCCGTCCAGCGCCGGAGCGACGCGAACATGGGCTGCGCCAGGAAACGCGTCGTGGGATGCTGTATCCAGGCATCGACGATGCCGCTGCGGGCTGCGCTCATATCCCCTCCTCGTTCGTCCCGGATCGAGTCCCGCCCGGGCTGTCGTTATCATAACGCGGCCGCAGGAGGACACCCATGCAGAAGGCGCTCATCATCATCGGCATCGCCGTCGTCATCGTCGGCGTGCTCTGGCCCTGGCTCAGCACGCTGCCGCTGGGCCGCCTTCCCGGCGACATCGTGATCCGGCGCGAAGGCTTCACCTTTTACCTGCCGATAACGACGATGATCCTGGTGAGCCTGGTGCTCTCGCTTATCCTCTGGCTGTTGCGGCAATAGCCCCGCCGGCGACGGTTACTCGCGCGGCAGCGGCAGTCCGTGCTGACGCAGGAACGAGAGCCGGTCCCAGTAGCCGCGCTGAAAGCGGATCAGCCCGTCAACGACGTGGAAGAACCCGCAGCCGCGCAGCCCGAGCGGGTCGCGCCACTCCAGCATGGCCCACTCACCGTCCTCGAACAGATTCTCGACGATGCAGGTCATCTCCGCGTTCGCGAATTCCCGGGCGAACATCGCCCTGATGGCTTCCCGGCCTTCCACCGGAGCCTGGGTCACCTGGTGATTCACCGCCTCGGCCGCGTAGAAGGCAGCCACTTCGTCGGCATCGCCCCGATTGAAAGCCTCCACCCAGGCCTCGACCACCTGCCGGGGCCCGGCCGGTACAGCGCCATGTGCCGGTTCTCCCGTCCGGTCACGCCACAGCGCGATCAGGGCCTCCATGTCCGGCTGCTCGGCCCAGGCGGGAACATCGGCGGCCAGTCGGAACCAGGGCTGTGCGCTGCGCGTCCAGACGTGGGCCACCGGCGGGAAGGCGCCCGGGTCGTCCAGCGTACCGGTCTTGAGCGCCACGATCTCCGGCATCTCCGCACTCGCGAACCACAGGGCGCTGCCGCAGTCCGCGCAGCCGGCCCGTTGCCGGTCGCCGCCGCCCATCGAGTATGTCGTCGCGACCGCTTCGCCGCCGATCGTCTCCAGCGCCTCCCGGGGGACGATCAGCGAGAGACTGAAAGCGGCACCCGTCGCGGCCTGGCACCGGGTGCAATGGCAGGCGTAGGAGGTGAGCGGTTCGCAGCGCAGCCGGTATCTCACCGCGCCGCACTGGCAGCCGCCTTCCCGCATCCGTTCAGGCCCGGTCATTCGCGCCCTCCCTCACAGCCAGCGGCGCACGCGGCGCCGGTACTCGCCGAAGGCCGCGCCGAAGCGCGCCGTCAGCGCGCGCTCCTCGGGCATGATCTGGAACCGGTTCATGTACGCCGCGTAGCCCATCAGCCAGAGCGGTGCCGAGAGATGGGAAAGCGCGACCGCCCAGCCGGCCAGGGCGAGCAGCATGCCCAGATACATGGGGTTGCGGGTGTAGCGGTAGACACCGCCGGTCACCAGCCGCGAACTCGCCTCCGGTGACAGCGGATTCACGGTGGTGGCCGCACGCCGGAATTCGCCCACGCCCGCCAGCGCGACGAAGACGCCGGCCGCCACCAGCACCACACCGAGCCCGGCGCGCCACAAAGGCGGCAGGGGTATGTCGAGCACCGGGAAGGCCTCCGCCGTCGCCCACATCCCGATACCCGTCAGCACGGTGACGGCGGCCGGCGGTATCTTCAGTTCCAGCGCCTGCATTACGCGGTCCTCCGGCGGATCACAGCAACTCCTCGACCTCGATCGCGTCACGGCCGGCCGGCAGGACGACGAGCGTGCCGTCGCGGCCCACACGGAACGGACCGGCGTAGACCGCATCGACGCCTTCGGTGAAGGCGTCCTCGAGAGGGGCCAGCGGCAGCGGCGGCACGATGTGGTTGTAGAGCAGCAAGCCCACCTCGGCTTCCGCCGCGACGAGCAAAAGCCGCTTCATGCTCCCCCTCCCCCGGCCGACACCGGCTCAGCCTTCGTCGTCCGTCTCCGTAATGCCGGTAATCTCCCCGCGGAACTGACGCAGCAGGGTCTTCACGGTGGCCCGGTTGTCCGGGCCCATGCGTATCAGCAGCTTCTGGCCGCTGGACAGGCCCTCCAGCACCGGGTTCTCGTAGCGGTACAGCACGTGAGGCCGTACCAGACGCACCGGGTCGGCCACGTCTGGGGTCGCCAGCAGGTGATCGATCACCACCACCAGGCGGTCGTTGAAGTAGCTGTCCGGGTAGCCCAGTTCGGCCCACGCCTGCTGGAACAGCGGATAGTAGCGCCGGTAGACGTCGGCGGCCGCCGCCAGGTCGATCTCCGCCGCCGCGTTGACGAGGGCGTCGTAGCGCTCGTAGTTCGCCGGGCTCAGGATGTAGAGGTCGCCGTCGACCCGGCCGGAGACGCGGAAGGAGCCGGGCAGCGGCTCCAGCGGGCGCACACGTTCTGCCAGGTCGTCCCGCTCCAGTCCGTCGACGGTGGCCACGATCTTGCGGATCAGGCGGTCGCGCAGCTCGAGGTCGAGGATCTCCGGCTCGGGCAAGAGCTCGTCCACCGTGCCGGTGAACGGTTCGTCGCTCTCCTCGAGGGCTGGCAGGGACGGCCGCGCGGGTTCGGCGGGCGCCTCGTCGGTGGCCGCCCCCCCGGCCTCGGCCGGTTCGGACGGCGGCTCCTCGATGGGATAGCGCGGCTCCGGTGGCGCGGCAGGCTCCCGGCTCTCCGCGGCCGGCTGGGGTTCCGTCGGCGCCTCCTCCGGTTCCTCCCGCTGCAGCAGCTGATAGCCGGTGAAGACGAGCAGCACCAGCGTCGCGGCTACCGCGATGACCAGTCCCCAGGATTGTTCGCGCATCAGAACGTCCCTATTCGCTGCTCCGCCGTGGTGCGGCCAGTATAGACGCGGTGGCCGCCGGGCACGAGGGTATCATTCCCCAATGCGGACGAAATCCTCCTTGTATCGCACTGCACAATCGGGACACACGAATTCCTCGGGCAGGTCGCGGAACTTCAGGCCCGGCGGATAGCCTTCGTGATCGTCGCCGCTCGCCTCGTCGTAGACGTAACCGCAGTCCGGGCATTCGTACCGGGCCATGGGCTGCGCCTCCGTCATGCCGCCGCAGGCTCCGCGTCGGCCTGGCCATAGCGGGCCTGGATCTCTTCGCGCCGGTCCGGATCGATATTCACCTTCGAGAGGTCCCCGTCGATGTGTGGCAGCGCGAGCACCCGCTTGTCCATCACCCGGTACCAGAGCGAGGGGATGTAGGCGATCAGGTACATGCCGAAGTAGCCGTTCGGCAGCTGCGGCAGGTCCTCGAAGTGCCTGAGCGACTGGTAGCGCCGGGTCGGGTGCGCGTGGTGGTCCGAATGGCGTTCCAGGTGGAACAGCAGCAGGTTCGAGTAGACGTGGTTGGAGTTCCAGGAGTGATGCGGCTGGCAGCGCTCGTAGCGGCCGTTCTCCTGCTTCTGCCGCAGCAGTCCGTAGTGCTCGATGTAGTTGGCGCTGGTGAGCTGCCACCAGGCGAGCACGTTATGGATGGCGAGGAACGGGATCATGATCCAGCCGAAGGCGATGATGAGACCCGCCTGCAGCGCGATGGAGATGAGATAGGACTGCAGAATCTCGTTATCCAGGCTCCAGACCGACTTGCCCTTGCGCTCGAGGCGCACGCGCTCCTCGCGCCAGCCCCGCTTCATCGCGCCCGGGATCTCGCGCAGCGCGAACTTGTAGATACTCTCGCCCATGCGGGCGCTGGCCGGGTCCTCCGGCGTGGCGACGTCCCGGTGATGGCCCTTGTTGTGCTCGATCCAGAAGTGGCCGTAGAAGGGCACCGCGAGCACGATCTTGGCGAGCCAGCGTTCGAGCTTCGACTTCTTGTGGCCGAGTTCATGGCCGGTGTTGATGCCGAGGCCGCTCGCCATGCCCGCCGTCATCGCCAGCACCAGGTAGCCCCACCAGGACAGGTCCTGGGTGCCGGCCCACCAGGCCGCGGCGATCAGGGAGACGAAGTGCATGGGCACGGTGATGTAGGTGAGGACCCGGTAGTAGGGGTCGTCCTCCAGCTCGCGCACGATGCGCTCGGGCGGATTGCTCTCGTCCTCGCCCATGAGCCAGTCCATGGCGGGCGCCACGACGTAGCTCGTGAACAGAGGCACCAGCAGCATCGCCTCGATGCCGGTCCAGGCATGCAGGCCGATGCCGACCAGCGGGTAGAGTGCCCAGAGTACGGACAACGACCACCAGGTGCGCTTGCGGTCGGTGTAGGCCATGGCCACGCCGTCAGGCGTGCTGTAGGTGAAGGTCTTCATGTTTTCCCCCTGTTGCGGAGCCGGGAGTCGGTCCCGGATCGACCAATCCGCTGGCGCATTCGCCGCGCCATCTGCTCATTGTGCTTTGACCGTGGCTGGATAACAGTGCTAGAAATGCCAGTGACTGGTTATTAAGTGCCAGAAT
This sequence comes from Lentisalinibacter salinarum, assembly GCF_040706555.1. Taxonomy (NCBI): domain Bacteria; kingdom Pseudomonadati; phylum Pseudomonadota; class Gammaproteobacteria; order Woeseiales; family Woeseiaceae; genus Lentisalinibacter; species Lentisalinibacter salinarum. The sequence goes on along the minus strand of NZ_JAPDRH010000001.1, from coordinate 475,690 downwards.
ATGCATCTTCCCGTCACCTATGTCAGGACTTTTATCGGCGCGCTCGACCTGGACGGACCCGATCGGCGGGACATCCTGCGGGCGGCACGCATCCGGCCGCGCGAGCTGGAGGGTACCGACCACTACGTCCCCTTCGCCGCCGTGCGGCGGTTGCTGCAGGCGATCGACCGGCGCCTCGAGCCGGGCTGGCATCTCGAGATGGCGGCGCGGATGGACGTGGCCCACCACGGCCCCCTCGGTATCGCGGCGATCACGTCGCCGACGCTCGGCGACGCGCTGAAGATCATGACCAAGTTCGGTGAGATCCGCGCGCCGTTCGCCTGGGGCGAGATCCGGCAGACGGGCGACACCGTGCAGATCCGCTATCACGAGCGCGAGGACCTCGGCGCGCTGCGCCCCGTCCTGATGGAGATCATGCAGCTGACGGGGCTGCAGGTGATCGCTCACGTGGTCGGGCATGCGGCCGGCCGCAAGGGCCCCGGCCTCGTCTGGCACCTGCCCGCCGACAGGGCGGGTCTGCGGACCGGATTCGAAGCCCACTTCGAAGGCACGCTGCGCTTCCACGGCGACCAGTACACGACCACTCTGCCCGCCGCCTGGCTCGCGGCGCCCTGCCTGCTCTACGACGAGGCCATGCACAAGGTGTCGCTGGCACGCTGCGAGGAGCTGCTGCAGCAGGTGGCGGAGCGCTCGGCCCTCGAGGTGGAGGTGCGCCAGTGTCTGCTCATGGCCGGCGGCCGCTCACCGGGCCTCGAGCACGTGGCGCGGCGGCTGAACGTCTCGCGCCGCACGCTGATCCGGCGGCTGAAGCGCGAGGGCACTTCCTACCGGCGCATCCTGGACGAGGTGCATCGCAGCCTCGCCCACGAGTACCTGGTCAGCACGCGATGGGGCGTGGCCGAGATCGGCTACCGGCTGGGTTACCAGGACGCCGCGAACTTCGGCCGTGCGTTCAGGCGCTGGTACGGCGTGGCGCCCGGCGAGTACCGGCGGCGCACGCAGCAGACGGAGAACCCGTGAACCGCGGCGGCTGCGGACCCGCCGTGCGGCTCCTTGACTAAGCCGCCGGCCGGGCCGAAACTGCCGTGATGCTTCCCGCCCCGATCAGCCGATGACGTATTGCCTCGCCGCCAATCTCGACGAAGGCATGGTCTTCGTCTCCGACTCGCGCACGAATGCGGGGGTCGACCAGATCAGCACGTTCTCCAAGATGCACACGTTCTGCGGTAATGGCGAGCGCTTCTTCGTCCTCCTCAGCGCAGGCAACCTGGCCACCACCCAGGCGGTGGTCGCCAAACTGGCCCGCGACATCCGGAATGGCGAGAACACCAGCCTGGCGTCGCTCGCGACCATGGCGGAGGTGGCCGACTACGTCGGCGCGGCGAGCCGCTCCATCCAGGCGCGCCACGCCGGCAAGGACGAGGACTCGGGCTTCAGCGCCGAGGCCAGCTTCATCCTCGGCGGCCAGATCCGTAATCAGCCCCAGCGTCTGTACCTGGTGTATCCCGAAGGCAACTACGTCCACACTACCGATCGCACGCCGTATCTCCAGATCGGCGAGACGAAGTACGGCAAGCCGATACTGGACCGTATCGTCGCCCGGACCACGGACCTGGAGACGGCGGCCCGCTGCGCGCTGGTCTCCATGGACTCGACGATGCGCAGCAACGCGACGGTCGGCCCGCCGGTGGAGGTGCTGCTGTATCGCCGGGACAGTCAGGTGGAGGGCGAGCGGCTGCTGTTCGAGGAGGACAGCGAATATCTGGCGCAGATCCGTTCAGCCTGGCAGGAGAGCCTGCGCAGGGCATTCGAGGAATTGCCACCCTTCACGCGCGCGACGAAGAATATAAGACTCGTCGACGGATGAATGCCAGCTTGTCGCGGACGACGGGCGACAGGCTGAAGGGATAGGCGTCGCGCAGTCCGAGACTGCGGTTCAACTCGTTCAGCGCCACCACAACCTCGGTCCAGTGATCCAGCCAGTGTTCGTCGCGGACACTGACGTCGGCCGGTAAGAGGCCCGCATTCGCCGCCGTCTCCAGCGTGTCCGCGATATGCAGGAAGTGCGCCCAGCATTCCGCCCAGTCTTCCGTGGGATGGGACGACGCGTAGTCGCTGACGTAAGCGGAGGCCCCGCCGGCGGCCGGGCCGCGCCCGTGATAACGCTGCAGAGCGGCCTGGTAGTCCTCGCGTTCGTCGCCGAACAGGCTGCGGCACTCGGCGAGGGATTGTTCGGTGTCGACCACCACCGACCAGTAGTAGTGCCCGCTCTCGTGGCGCAAGTGGCCGAGCAGCGTGCGATAGGATTCCCCCATCGCCTCGCGGATGGCCTCTCGCGCCGCATCGTCAGCCTCGGCGACGTTGATCGTGATCACGCCGTCACGGTGGCCCGTGTACACGTGCATCTCCCGCACCATCGGGTTCGTGCGTCTGTCCTCCAGGAATTCGAAGCGCAGCCGCTGCTCGTCGATGGACAGGCCCAGCGACAGGAGGTCATAGAGCAGTCTCCGCTTTGCCCCCTCGAGCCGGGTCCACAGTATCAGGTTGTCGTCCCGCGCCAGATTCGGCAGCGTCCGGGTCAGGCGGCAGGACGCGCAGTAGCCCGAAGAGTCGCCCGCATCGAGCAGCCAGTTGCAGTGCCATTCGCGGTTTAGACAGAAACGATAACGCTGCGAGCCGCCGGCCAGATGCCACTCGTTATCACCTTCTCCGGACTCCACCGCCACGAGTTGCAGACTCGCGGGATCGAAGCCGGCCTCCCGCCCGCAGGCGAGGCAGCGGGAATTGTCGAAATACAGCCGGTTGCCGCAGATGCAGTGGAACTTCTTCACTGCTGGTCCACCGGCAGGAACCAGGTGTCGGCTATGCGATGGTGGAGTCCTCCCAGCTGCCGCTGCAGCCGGTCGAGGCACTCGTGCAGTGCCGCGGCATCCAGATTCGCGCCATCGGCATCCTCGAGTTCGGCCAGCAGCGCCGTCGACTCGGCCAGCGCCTCCTCGTGCCGCGGCAGACTCTCGAGTGACGAGGTGATCTCGCCCAGGCAGTGCCGGAAAGAACGGGGAAACCGGGTGTCGAGCAGGAGGAAATCGATGACGTCCTCGCCGACGATGCGGCGGCGCACGTACTGGCAGTACATCTGATAGGCCGACAGCGATTTCAGGACGTTCATCCAGAGAGTGTAGCGGTAGGGGGTGACCTCCTCCGGCAGATTCAGCAGGGAGGCGGCGGGGACGTCCAGCACCCGGGTCGTCATGTCGGCGCGTTCGAGGTTGCGGCCGAGCCGCAGGAACTGGTAGCCGGGGCCATGGCTCATGGTGCCTGCCAGCAGTCCGGTTACCTGCTGGCACGCGGTGATGACCTCGCTCAGGATCCGGTGGCGGGTGCGTTCGCTGCCCGCCCGCGGCAGCTCCCGTCTCGCGTACAGGTAGAGTTCGTTGACCGACTCCCAGCCCTCCGTGGGGACGATGTCCCGGGTGGTGCGTATGTTCTCGCGCAGGAGTGCCAGTGACGACAGCACGGAGTCCGGATTGTCGGCATCGGCGATGAAGAAGCCGACCACCGCGGACTCGTCGGCACGCTCGTAGCGGCGCGCGAATTCGTCCTGACTCGAGAAGATGGTAAGGAGCTGCTCCCAGGTGCGCCCGGCACGGGCGGGCAGGTCCAGCAGCATGTTGCCGTGCACGCGCACGAGCCGCGCCGTATTCTCCGCGCGCTCGATATAGCGGCCCGCCCAGTACATGCGCTCGGCGACGCGGGAGAGCATCAGTCCCGGTCCTCCACGATCCAGGTGTCCTTGCTGCCGCCGCCCTGGGACGAATTGACCACCAGCGAGCCTTCGACCAGCGCCACGCGCGTCAGTCCGCCGGCGGTCACCGCGAGCCGGTCCGATTGCAGGATGAACGGCCTCAGATCCACGTGCCGCGGCGCCAGCGCCTCGCCCCGTACCGTGGGCGTAGTGGAGAGCGCGAGCGTCGGTTGGGCGATGTAGTTGCGCGGGTCCGCCTCGATCAGCTCCCGGAAGCGCGCGAGCTCGGCACGGCTGGCACGCGGCCCGATCAGCATGCCGTAGCCACCGGATTCGTTGGCGGGCTTCACCACCAGCTCGGCCAGATTGGCCAGCACGTGCTCGCGCTGGTCCCGCTCGGCGCAGCGCCAGGTGGGCACGTTCGGGATGATGGGGTCCTGATCCAGATAGTAGCGGATCAGCTTCGGCACGTAGGTATAGACCATCTTGTCGTCGGCAACGCCCGAGCCCGGTGCATTCGCCAGCGCCACATTGCCGCTGCGCCAGGCACGCATGAGGCCCGGCACTCCGAGCATGGAGTCCGGCCTGAACACCTGTGGATCCAGGAAAGTGTCGTCGATGCGACGGTAGATGGAATGGACGCGTGTCAGCCCCTCGATGGTGCGCATGTAGACGCAGTCGTCGTCACCCACGACGAGGTCGCCGCCTTCGACGAGTTCCGCGCCCATGCGCTGCGCCAGATAGGAATGCTCGAAATAGGCGGAGTTATAGATTCCCGGCGTGAGTACCACCACCTCGGGCTCGCGCTCGTCGGTGGGTGCGATGGCCGTCAAGAGGTCGAACAGATCCGAAGGGTAGTCGTCGACGGGCAGGATGGTCTGGTCCTCGAACAGATCCGGGAATACCCGTTTCGTGACACTGCGGTTCTCCAGCATGTAGGACACACCGGAGGGGACACGCAGATTGTCCTCGAGCACGTACACCGTGCCGTCGCCGTCGCGAACCAGGTCGCTGCCGCAGATGTGGGCCCAGACGCCGAAGCGGGGGCTCACCCCCGCGCACTCGGGCAGATAATTGCGCGAGGTACCGAGCACATCCGCCGGGAAGACGCCGTCGCGCACGACGTGCTGATCGTTGTAGAGATCGTCGATGAAGAGATTCAGCGCCGTCAGCCGCTGCCGGAGACCTTCGTCGATCCGCGCCCACTCGCTGGCGGGGATCACCCGGGGCACGATGTCGAAGGGCCAGGCTCGATCGATATTGCGGCCCTCGGAGTAGACCGTGAAGGTGATGCCCATCTCCGCGATGGCGCGGTCGGCGGCCGCCTGCCGCTCCGACAGCGCGGCCGGCGTCAGCGTATTCAGCAGATCTATCAGACGCTCGGTGCCGGGACGCGCATCCCCCTCCGCCGTGACGAGTTCATCGTGGAAGGCGCGCGGGTCGTAGCGTGTCAGTCTCGGCGGCATCGGACCATACTACCCGAAACGCCGGCGCGGACCCCGTTTGCGCCGTTGCGTCGCCGATCGGCCCCGGCCATGTCAGCGCGTCTTCAGTCTCCGGCCGTCCTCCACCTCGTCGTCGGGGTAGAGCACGATGGTCTCGCCCTCGGCGAGTCCGTCGACTACCTGCACGCGGAACTCGCCCCGGCGCCCGACGCTGATCGGCCGGAAGACGGCATGCTCGTCCTCGACCACGAATACGGCCCATTGCTCGCCGCGCCGGAACGCGGCGCTGGAAGGCACCTGCAGTACGTCTTCGCCGGACCACAGCACGAACTCCGCCTCCACCCGGTAGCCGTCGCCGAGGCGCGCCCAGCGCCCGGGCGGCGACAGGATGTCCACCAGCACGATCACGCGCTGCTCCTCCACGCCCAGGGCGGAGATCTTCGTAAAGCCGGAGGGCTCGACCACCCTCACCTCGCCCTGGAGCGCGTCGTCGCCGCCCCAGCGCAGGAGCCGCACGGGCATTCCCGGGGCAAGGCGGACGGCGTCCGCCGACAGCAACTCGACCTCGACTTCCAGGTTGGAAGGATCCCCCAGCGTGACCAGGTGCTCGCCGGCGGCCACCACCCCTTCGCTCTCGTGAATGACGTCCAGCACGCTGCCGTCGATGGGCGAGCGCACCACCACCTCCTCCGGCGGTTCGCCGTCCGGCTCCGCCGCCGAATAGCGCAGCACGTCCCGGGCCGCCTGCAGCTCGTAGCGGGCCACCTCGGCTTCGGCCATCGCCGCCCTCAGTCCCGCGGCGGCGCGCCGGGCGGCGGAGATCACGCGGTCGTATTCCGCACGGGAAACGGCATTGGTCTCGTACAGCCGTTCGATGCGCTCGCGTTCCGCTTCGGCGAGTTCCGCCTCCGCCTCGGCCGCGCGCACCCGGGTCTCGGCCGCCTCCAGCGCGGCTTCCGCCGCCGACACGCGGGCACGCGCCTCCGCCCGGCTGCGCCGGTCCAGCACCGTGGGCGCCACCGGCTCGATGGCGACCAGCGGCCCGCCCGCCGCCACCGCATCCCCCTCCTCGAGCTCGATGCGGGCGGCGAAACCGGCCACCGGCGAGGTGATGACGTAGCGCTCCCTGATGCGAGTCTTGCCCTCCTCAGTGACGGTGACGCTGAGCGGTCCACGGCTCACCGTGCCGGTCTCCACGGGCAGGGGCTGGGGGCGGAAGCCCAGGTAGAGGAGTACCGCCGCGAGGACCGCCACGATGCCAATGATGATGTTCCTGCGACTCGCCACGGTCTACTCCGTCGTCTTCAGCACGGCCACCAGATCCAGATTGTCCAGCCGACGCTTGATGACGGCCGAGGAGATAAGTCCCGAGCCGAGCACGACGGCGGCGCCGAAAGCGTAGGTGCTCGGCTCGAGCACCAGCGGCACCCGGTAGATGTCCGAGGAAATCGCCTCCGCGAACAGCGCGCAGATGCCGCGTCCCACCAGGAAACCGAAACCGACGCCGACGATGACGAGCAGCATCAGCTCGCCGATCAGGATATAGGCAATCTCGGCCCGGGTGAATCCGAGCACCCGCAGACTCGCAAGCTCCCGGCTGCGCTCGGCGAGCGCGATGCGCGCGCTGTTGTAGACCGCCCCGAAGGCGATGCTCGCCGCCAGCAGCGTGTTGACGAAGGTGAACACGAGGATGGTCTCCGCGAAGGACTCGTAGAAGCTCGCGATGGACTGGCTGCGCTGGGCGATGGCGCCGACGCCCGGACGGCGCATCAGCTCGTCGAATACCCGCGCCTGATCGGCCGGGTCGATGGCGAGGAAGCTGCCGGTCAGCACGTGGCCGTCGCGCATCAGCCGATTCAGGGTTGCGAGCTCCATGTAACCGGAGATGCCGATGTACTCCTCCACGAAACCGGCCACGGGCAGATCGATGACGGGCCGCCGCCCGGTGAGCACCTCCACCGTGACCGTGTCGCCGGGACGCACGCCGAGGATTTCCTCGCCCAGGTAGCTGGTGAGCAGCAGGCCCTCCGGCGGCGGCGGCACCGGCCGTAGCGACGTATCCACGAGGCGGTGGAGTTCCGCGTCGGGCCGGTAACCCTGGATGGCCGAGCGGTAGGAGCGATTGCCGTAGCGGAAGCGCACGGGCACGGCGCGCATGCCCTCGGCCTGCAGCACGCCGGGCAGCGCGGCCAGTTCGTACTCCGCCTCGTTGCCGGCGAGCTCGTTGAAGGTAACGGTCACGTCCTCCCTTGCCGCCAGGTTGAAGTGGCTCCACATCATGTAGTCGACGGCGTCCTCCTGGAAATTGCCGGACATCACGAGCCCGGTGGACAGGGCCACGCCGAGCACGGTCATTGCGCTCTTCACGGGTGCGCGGCCGATGTGGCGCAGGATCATGCGGCTGGGCTGGTCGAGGAACGCGTGGCCGAACAGCCGCTCGACCAGGCTCTGCCGGTAGACCGGCGGCGTGTCGGGACGCATCGCCTCCGCCGGCGACAGGCGCACCGCCGAGTGGAACGCGTGCAGGGTGCCGGCCAGGCCGGCGCCGAGGGTGACGAGTACGCCCGTGAGGAGCACGTCAGGTCTCAGCACGTAGTCCAGCCGCGGGAAACGGAAGAACTCGATGTAGATACCGGTGAGCCCGCGCGCTGCCCATGCGCCGAAGCCGATGCCGACGAGGGCCCCGCCGAGCACGATGATGAGGATGACGCTGACATAGTGCAGGCCCACGGTGACGTTGTCGTAGCCGAAGGCCTTCAGAACGCCGATCTGGTCCCGCTCGGCGCGTATCAGCCGGTTGGTGACGAAATTGATCAGGAAGGCGGCGAAGGCGAGGAAGATCACCGGGAATATCTTCGCCATCGCCTCCAGGCTGACGATCTCCTGGGTGATATAGCGGTGGGAGAGCTGGTCTTCCCGGGTGTAGGCCCCCTGCCCGCCGTAGGGCTCGAGCAGCGCGTCGAGACGCTCGATGACCGCCTCGGCCCGGGCCTCCGGCTCCAGCGTCATCACCAGGTCGTTGAACGCCCCGTCCATGTCGTAGGCGACGCTGAGCCCCCGGTAGCCCATCCACATGATCGCGTAGCGCTCGTAGTCGGGGAAGATGTCACCGGGACGGATCTGGTAGATAAACTCCGGCGAGAGCGCGACCCCGACGATGGCGAGGTCTTCCCGCCGGCCGTTGATGATGCCGATGATCGTGTCGCCCGGCGCCAGACCCTGGGCGTCGGCGAATGCCTCGTTGATGACCACCTCCCACGGCCGGTCAGGGGCCGGCGTGCGTCCCCGGACCTGGTGCAGCTGGTTCAGCAGGGGTGCGCGGTCGTCGGGCAGGGAGACCAGCAGGCCGGTCACGGGATCCTCGAATCCCGGCACCTCCACGTTGATCTGCGCTTTGACCCGCGCCTCCGCCTCGCGCACGCCCTCGATGTCGCGCACCCGCTCCAGCAGGGAGAGCGGCGCGCGCTTCAGCGAGGCGAAAACCTCCGCGAAACGGTAGGCCTGGTAGTAGTTGCTCTGGGTGAGCGTCAGCGAATCGAGCGTACTGAGCGAGATGATATAGGTGGCCACGCCGCTCGCGATGATCATGGCGATGGCGGCGGCCTGGCTGCGCATCTGCCAGAGTTCCCGCCAGCGCTTGCGGTCCAGCGCGCGCATCGGCCTACCAGCTGATCTCCGAGGGCGGCTTGCGGGTCTCGTTGCGCCGCTCGCCGGAAATCTGCCCGTCGCTCATGAACAGCACCCGGTCGGCCATATCGGCAATGCTGGCGTTGTGCGTGATCACCGCCGTGGCGGTCCCATACTCCTCGTTCACGCGTGCCAGTGCCTCGAGCACGTGCACGCCGGTCTTCGAATCGAGCGCGCCGGTGGGCTCGTCGCAGAGCAGCACCTCGGGCCGCTTGGCGATGGCGCGGGCGATGGCCACCCGCTGCTGCTCGCCGCCGGACAGCTGGGCCGGGAAGTGGTCCATCCGCGGCCCCAGGTTCACCATCTCGAGTGCCTCTTCCGGCGTCATCGGGTTGCGGGCGATCTCCGTGACGATGGAGACGTTCTCCCGGGCGGTCAGACTCGGGATCAGGTTGTAGAACTGGAAGACGAAGCCGACCGAATGGCGGCGGTATTCGGTGAGCTCGGATTCGCTCGCGCCAGTGAGGTCGATGTCGTCGAAACGCACCGTGCCGTCGGTGGGGGTATCCAGGCCGCCGAGGATGTTCAACAGGGTCGACTTGCCGCTGCCCGAAGCCCCGAGCAGCACCATGAACTCGCCCGTGTAGAGCTCCACGTCCACGCCGCGCAGGGCGTGCACCTCGACCTCCCCGACCCGGTAGATCTTGGTCAGCCCCCGGGCGACGAATATGGCACGGCTGCTGCTGACGCTATTTCTCTCGTTATTGCCGGAACGATCGTTTCCGGGTTCGGCTCTCATCCCTGACACTCCCGCCGGTCGCAGCCAGGCTCCTGAGCGCAGCGGCTCCCGGCAACCGGGCCGTCAGTGGATATCGTGGCGGGCGAGTATCGAACGGATCGACTGGCGCAGGCGGCTGTCGACCCAGGGCTTCTCGATGTATTCCGCGGCGCCGGCCCGTATGCCGCGCACCGCCATCGCCACGTCGCCATCGCGGGCGAGCAGGATGGTGGGCACGTGATGGCCCGCCTCGTTGAGTTGCTCCAGGAGTTCGACACCGGAGATGCCTGGCAGCCAGACCTCGGTGATGAGGCAGTCCGGCACGTGATCCGCCGTCGCCCGCAGGAACTCCTCGGCGGAATCGTAGTGGCAGATCTCCGTTGCGAGGTCGCCCAGCAGCGCGTCCAGCCCGTCGCGGACTGTGGGATCCGGGTCCACGACGGCAACGCACGATGCCTTGGTGCCCTGGTGATTATTTGCCCCCGCGGTGGACTGGCCGTCCCCAGTAATCATCACAGCTCGAAATTAGAATGCTATTTGGCGACAGTGGCATGATCGGGAAATCAAACCACCCTAAACATACGGGCTTCTACCTAGCGGCGGACGCTCCCGCCGCAGCGCCGGCAGAGGGCCGCTCAGGCATCGCTGAGGGGGTCGCTGAGGGCATCGCTCAGGGTCGTCGGGGGACGGCGGGGATCAGTGGTGTTCGGGTTCCTCGCCCGTATCTGCGCGGAGCATGACGGCCATCCGCACCAGGTGCGCGAGCGAATTCGCCTGCATCTTTTCCATGACGCGGGCGCGGTGGATCTCTATCGTGCGCTGGCTCACTCCGAGTTCGTAGGCGACGACCTTGTTGGGCTTGCCGTCGACGACGAGTTCCATGACTTCCTGCTCCCGGTTGGTGAGCGAGTTCCAGCGCTTCTGCAGATCGTGGTGCTCCTCCAGCGCCTGGCGGTTCTCGTCGTCTTTTGCCAGCGCCTCGTTGATGCGGTCCAGCAGGTCCTGGTCGCGGAAGGGCTTCTGCAGGAAGTCGGCGGCGCCACCCTGCATGGCCTCCACCGCCATGGGCACGTCGCCGTGGCCGGTAATGAAGATGATCGGCAGGATGGAATGACGCTCGTTCAGGGCCTCCTGCAGCTCCAGCCCGCTCATGCCTGGCATGCGCACGTCCAGCACCAGGCAGCCGGGCCGGTCGTCGTTGTAGGCGTTCAGGAAGTCGCGGGCCGAGGCGAACGTCTCGCACGGTATCCCCACGGACTGCAGCAGGAACGACAGCGAATCGCGTATCGCCTCGTCGTCGTCCACCAGGAATACCGTAGGCTGATGCGATTCAGCTGTTCCCGCCATCGCGGACCCCTCCCTCTACCGTCGGCAGCGTCAAAGTGACTATGGTACCGCCCTTTGGGTTGTCTTCGTAGGTTACCTCTCCGCCGTGGCTGCGGATGATCGACATGCAGATGGACACGCCGAGGCCCATGCCGTTCTTCTTGGTGGTGAAAAACGGGTTGCTGACGTTGCTTTTCACCTCTTCCGACATGCCGGTGCCATGGTCGGTGACGCGGACCATGACCTCGTCGTCGCCATTCAGGCGGGTCTGCACGACGATGTCGCCGGTGCGCCGCTCCTCGGAGGCGTCGAAGGCGTTGCGCAGCAGATTCAGCATCACCTGCTGGATCTGGACGGGATCGACCTTCACCGGAATCTGCGGCTGGTCGAAATCGTAGATAACCGGTATGTCGTTGCCGCGCACGTCGATGCTGACCAGCGGTTCCAGCTCCGAGATCAGCTCGTTGATGTTGCGCACCTCGCGGGTCTGGTCGGTCTTGCGAATGAGGGCGCGCAGCCGGCGGATGACCTCGCCGGCCCTGAGTGCCTGATCGCTGATGTTGCCGAGCGCCCGCGTGAGCTTCTCCATGTCGGGGTTTCCCGCCGCGATCATGCGCTTGCTGCCCTGCGCGTAGGTGGTGATCGCGGTCAGCGGCTGATTGATCTCGTGGGCGATGCCGGCCGCCATCTCGCCCATGGTGCTCAGGCGCGCCACGTGGGTGAGACGCTCGCGCTGGGAGGCCAGCTCGGCCTCGCGGTCCTTCGACTCGGTGATGTCCCGGGTGACGCCGAGGACGCGCTCGACCCGGTGGTCCGGTCCGAACACGGGAGTCGTGTGGGAGCGGAACCAGCGCAGCGTGCCGTCGTCCTGCTTGACGCGGTATTCGAACGCCTGGGAATCGCCCTCGTGAACGCGCCCGATGACCCGCTCGATGCGGCGCCGATCTTCCGGCAGGACCCGGTGGCGCAGCTCGGACCCCTGGATCGCCTCGCCGGTGGCCAGCCCGGGCATCACGGCCGAGTCGCCTTCCAGCGTGCGGAAGACGTCCGTGGCGGGCTCCCATTCCCAGACGTTCAGGTTGGCCGCGCGCAGTGCCATCTTCAGCGATTTCTCCTTGTCCCGCAGTGCGCTCTCCAGCTCGCGCACCTGGGTCATGTCGCGCAGGATGCCCGTGAAGATCTTCTCGCCGTCCTGGAACTCACTGATCGCGAGGTGCACGGGGAAGATAGTGCCGTCCCGACGCCTGGCCTCCACGTAGCGGCCGATGCCGATGATGCGCGCCTCCCCGGTCTCCATGTAGCGGGCGACGTAACGATGGTGCTGCTGTGCATGAGGCGCCGGCATGAGCGTGCTCACGTCCTCGCCGATCATCTCGTCCCGGGTGTAGCCGAACATGGCCTCGGCGGCCCGATTGAACGTGCGGATGCGCCCGTCCACGCCCATGGTGATGATGGCCTCGGCCGCCGTCTCCACCACCGACTGCATCATCTTCTGGGAATCCTCCAGCCGCACGGAGGCGAGCAGGCCGCGCCGGCGGCCCTGCCAGAGCACGAATCCCAGCAGGAACAGGGCGACTCCGGCCACCAGCCACGGCAGCCATTGCGCCAGTGCCGGCCCGGTGGGCGCCGCGGCCACGGCCGGCGGAGCGGCAGCCGCCAGGGCGGCGAACCAGAACGCTGGAGAAAAAGCGGCAGAGTGCCGTCGGGAGATATTAGCCACGCGGACACGCAGGGAGACTGGCCAGAGCGGGATTCTACCCGCTCGGTTCGCCGATGCCCACGCCGGCACCCGGCCGACGTCGCGGTGGCGGTGCGCCGGGGCCGCGATCTCAGTCGGGGCGGCGCTTGCGCTCGATGCGCTGCTGGCGCCGGACCACGGGCCACAGCCCGCCGATGGCTTCGGACAACGCCGCCACAAGATCGTCCAGGCTCAGCACGCCGGCCAGCTCGCCGTTGCCGCCCAGCACGGGCAGCCGCCGGACCGCGCGGGTCTGCATGACCTCGATCGCGTCCAGTATCTCGTCCTCCGCCTCGACAGTCGCGAGGTCGTAGCTCATCACGTCGCCGCAGGTCACGGCATCGAGATCCACCTCCCGGGCCAGCAGCTCCAGGACGATGTCCCGGTCTGTCAGTATCCCCACCGGCGCTTCGCCGGACGGGTGCGGCTCGGTCACGACCACGTCACCGACGTGCTCGTCGCGCATCAGCGCGATGGCGTCCCGGATGGACGTCCGCCGCTCTACCGTAACCACTCGCCGGGCACAGATATCGCCGACGCGCATGACTCACCTCCTCTTTCCGTGACTCCCTGACGATACGGGCCGAGGTCTATTCAGTCCGTGCTGCGCTTCCTCTCCAGGTGCACAGGCGTCTCGAACCAGGCCGGCTTCAGCACCAGCAGGTCGCACGGCAGATTGTCCATCACCTGCTCCGCCGTGCTGCCGATGAAGATGCGTTTCAGCCGGTTGCGCGCCACCGCGCCCATGATCACGACCGAGGCCTCCACGTCGCGCGCGAGGGCCGGCAGCACCTCCTGGGTGCGCCCGGGTATCAGATGGGCGGTCCTGGCGCTAAGGCCGTGGAACTCGAGCAGCTCGTTGAAGTGCTCCCGGTGACGCTCGTGCATCTTCGCCTCCAGCTCCTCCACCGGCAGGGTCACCGGGACGAAGGTGCTGTTGGCGGCATCTGCCACGGCGATGATGGGATCGTAGGAATGGAAGGTGTGCACTTCGCCGCCGCTGGCGCCGGCCAGCCGCTTCGCCGTATTGATGATCTGGTCGTCGAGGGCGGCCGGCTTCTCGTGCTCGTGCAGCGGGTCCACCGCGGCCAGATAGCGGATGTCGTCTTCCCAGTTGCCGCCGGGCTTCACCAGCCAGAGGGGTACCGGGCAGGTACGGATGAGGTTCCAGTCGGTGTTGGTGAAGATCACCCGTGCGGCCGGCTTGTGATAGTGGGTGTCCTTGAACACCACGTCGGCGCCGGTGCCGACCGCCTTGCGCACGATGCCCTCGTGCAGCGGGTTGTCCCACGCCGCGTCGGTAGTGACCTCGAGTCCCTCTCCACGGAGTTTCCCGGCGAACTCCTCGAGCCGGGAGCGGAAATGCTCCAGCGTCTCCTCCCGGGCCTCTTTCAGGCCGCGGGAATCGAAGAAGCGGTCGCCGGACAGGTACTGGTTGTAATAGCAAACGAACAGCTCCAGACGGGCACCGGTCTGGCCCGCGAGCCAGGCCGCGCGCTCCATGGCGGGCTGCTGCTCGCTGGTCGGGTCGATCACTGCGAGGAGTTTGCGGAATTCGGCCATGGTGGTGACTCCTTCAACGACGATTTGACCGGGCCGGCGCCTCCGGCGATTGCGGTAAACCGAAGGGCCTGAAGTCAGCATAGTCCGCCCCTTCCGGGGCTAGAATACGCCAAGCTGCGTAGCGCCCTGCGGGCACTACCTAGCGGCGCCCGGACCGCATGTCACGGGATGCCGCGGACGCCTGGCAAGCACCGGTGGAGGGGGTTAAGCTTCCGCGCAACACACCGGCGACGGCGACCATCTCGAGGCTCTCACGATTGTGAAGGACGAGCGACTTCTGCGCCAGGCAAGCGCCGTCTCACTCCTGACGGCGCTGCTGCTGACGGCGGTCAAATTCGTCACCTGGCTCGCCACCGGGTCCGCCAGCCTGTTCGCCTCGATGGCCGACTCCGCGCTGGACGTCGTCTCGTCGGGCGCCAATTTCGCCGCTCTGCGCATCGCCTTGCGCCCCGCCGATACCGATCACCGCTTCGGGCACGGCAAGGCCGAGTCGCTGGCCGGGCTGGGTCAGGCGCTGTTCATCGGCGCCTCGGCGATCGGCACCGGCGCCTACGCCGTCACCCGTCTACTGGAGCCGCGCGAGATCGCGCTGGCCGGCGTCGGCCTTGCAGTCATGGTCTTCAGCATCGCGGTGACGGGCCTGCTGATCTGGTACCAGCGCCGGGTCATCCGCCGCACGGGCTCGCTGGTGATCCAGGCGGATTCGCTGCATTACCTCTCGGACTGGCTCGCCAACGTGGGCGTGATCGTCGCGATCGTGCTGGCCGAGCTCGGCTGGCTGCGCGCCGACGGCGCCATCGCCCTCGGCATCAGCCTGATGATCGCCTGGAGCGCCTGGTCGGTGGCCCGCGAGGCCGCCCACGTCCTCATGGACCGGGAACTGCCCGCCTCGGAGCGGGAGCGCATCCTGGAGCTCGCCCGGGCCGCCGAAGGAGTAACCGGCGTGCACGGGCTGCGCACGCGGCGCTCCGGAGCGCGACGCATCGTCCAGCTCCACCTCGAGCTGCCGGGCACGACCGACCTCTCCGCCGCCCACGCGGCCGGCGACAGGCTGCGGCGACGGATCGAGGAGAGTTTCTCGCCGGTGGACGTCACCGTGCACCTGGACCCCGCCGGGCCGGACAATCCGTCGGAGGAAGAAGTCGTCGACCCCATCTACCGGGACTCTAGGTAGGAATACGCATTACCTGGGGAGCGGCCCTGCCGATAACTTGAGCCGGTCTTCTGACCAGTCGACCGGCCGGAAGACCGGCCAGCGGGGTGTGCGCCGCGATTCGCTCGATTGTCGATCCGGGGGTCGATCCGGAAACCGTTATGAACTCGCCAGGCAACAGGCTCAGCGAAGAGCAGATAGCGGCAGCGCGGCAGGCGCTGAGGGAGAAGGAACGGCTCCTGCAGACCCGGCTGGACCGCATCAAGGAAAACCGGCTCTCCGGATTCCATCCGGATTCCTCCGAGAGAGCCACCGAGATGGAGAACGCCGAGGTGCTCGACGCGCTCGGTAACGAGGCGCGGCGAGAGCTGACGCTCATCCGCAAGGCGCTGCACAGGATCGAGGACGGCAGCTACGGACTCTGCGTGGACTGCGAGGAACCGATCGAGCCCGCCCGGCTGAAGGCCTATCCCCACGCACAGCACTGCCTGCGCTGCGCCGGCGCCCGGGAGGCCGCCCGGCGCTGAGGCCCGTCATCCGGGCCGGTCACCGAGGCCGTTTACCGGCACCCCTCAGTCGAGCCGCGGCAGCCCGCCGGCATCCTCGATCGCCCCGGCCACCGTCGCGGCGCTGCGCCCGACGAGGTCCTTGTCGATCTCGAGGCGTTCGTGCCGGGCGATGGAATGCTCGGCGATCTCCTCACGCAGCAGGCCCAGCAGTTTCGGCTCCGCGATGACGATCAGCCCATCCAGTTTCTCCCGGCTCATGGTCTCTTCCATGCGCTCGGCGATGGCATCCGCGAAGACCGTCGCTGCATCCTCCCGCAAGGTCGTCGGTGGCTCCATCTTGTGACGACCCTGTCCGTGGCTGTCGAAGGACTCGCCGGGCTGGTCCGACGCCTCGGCCGGCACGGCCCCCTCGACGGCGGATGCCTGCAGCGTGAACAGGGGCTTCGGTTCGGAGAATCGCTGCTTCTGGGTATAGAACTCCGCGCACCGGCGGTCTGCGACGACCACCAGCGCGGCTCTCTGTCTGGTCTCTGCCATTACTGTCCCCTCCTGATGTCGGGGCATCTCCCAGGACCTCTCCTGGCACGTCTACGATGCTCCGCCGGCGGGCCGGGACGGGCAATCGCGAAATCTACCTAAGACGCGGCAGCCGCCGGCTGCGAATCCGCGTAACGCGACTAGTGGTAAGCCACAGTAGACGCTGGCACGCTCCCCGGTGTCTCATACTCGCCAACAGGCCGGCAATGGCCGTCGCAAAGAATCCGGTTAGCTGATCTCTCTCCCTCAGCGAAACCGAATGGGGGCCTCGCAAGAGGCCCCCGGCTTTTTCTGCATCCCGAATATCCGCCCCTGCCCGCGCGGACCCCTGCCCGCGCGCAGGAGGGCCTTCAGGCCCGATTCAATCAGGAAAATCGGGCCTGAAGGCCCTCCTACATGGATTCGAGTTCCACCATCTCCGGGCAGACGAACCCGTCCGGCTTCACGATCAGCAGATCGCAGGGCAGGCGATCGAGCACCTTCTCGGCCAGGCCGCCGATGAACACCCGCTCGAGGGCCGACCGGGACACGGCTCCCATGACGACGATGTCGGCATCGGCCTCGGCGCAGAACTCCGGCAACCGCCAGCGTGGCGCGCCCTCCAGCAGATGGACCGCGTCGGCCGTCAGCTCGTGACCGGCCACCAGGTCATCCAGCGCCCGGCGATGATGGGCCTCCAGGCTCTCCGCCAGCTCCTCGGTCTGCAGAGGCGCCGGCAGCATGGGGCTGGCCGACATCCCGGTCACCAGCGGCGTCACGTCGTAGCAGTGCACGACCTCCAGCCGAGACCCCGTCACCCGTGCCAGCTCGCTCGCGGTCGCGAGAATCGTCCCGTCCAGCGCCGCCGGCTTGTCGTGCTCGTGCAGCGGATCCACCGCCGCGATGACCACCGGCCGCCCGGGCATCTCGTGCTCGCGCCGCACCATCAGGACGGGCGCCGGAGAGGTGCGCATCAGCTGCCAGTCGGTCTCCGAGAAGAACGTGCGGCTGAGCGGCACATGGTGATCGGCCGCCTTCAGCACCAGGCGGGGCTGCAGCCGGATGATGTCGGCCAGTATCGATTCGGCGACCGGACTGCCCGCCACCGCGTCCACCGTCACCGTGAGCCCTTCGCCGCGCAGCGGCTTCGCCAGTTCCTCGAGGCAGTCGAGCTTCTCCCGGCGCATCTGCTCCACCGCCATCTCGAGCACCCGCGAGTCGATGAACTGCTCGCCGAGCCCGGGCACCGCCTGATAGTAGACCCGCAGATCGACAGGCGCATCCAGCCGCTGCGCCAGCCAGCGCGCCCGCTCGAGCGCCGCATGCCGCTCATCGCCCGTATCGACGATCACCAACAGCCTGTTTCGTTGCTCCATCCCTCGCTCCCCTCGTGCCCGGAAACCGTTGCTCGGCGTTCCGTGACCCCCATTTAGAACCCTGCCGCCGGGCCTTTCAAGACACGGCTGCGACAGGCTTATATTAGTAAGTACAAATACAGATGGAGCGTGTCCGGCGAGTCCCGGATCATCCGGGGACGCAGGTGCGTGACGGGGAGGGTCACGCCGGCCGCCGGCCGGCAGGTCACACGCCCGTTCCCGGTGGCGATACCAACGGGACCCCGCCGACCGACAATGCCGACCATCCACCCGTGGCCACGAACCGGCGCGGCGGGCAGGACGGGTGCGCGCCCCATCCGGCGGGCCTGCAGGCGGCATCAGCACGCGCCCGCGTCAGGCTCACGTACAGGAACAGCGCTATGGAAATCCAGGAAACCTACAACGACCGGGTCGTGCGGCAGTTCACGATCATGACCGTCGTCTGGGGCGTGGTGGGCATGCTCGTCGGCGTGTTCATCGCCGCACAGCTGATGTGGCCGGCCCTGAACTTCGACCTGCCCTGGCTGACCTACAGCCGCCTGCGCCCGCTGCACACCAACGCGGTGATCTTCGCTTTCGGCGGCTCGGCACTGATCGGAACATCCTATTACGTGGTGCAGCGCACCTGCCACGTGCGCCTGGCCTTCGACAAGCTGGCCGGATTCACCTTCTGGGGCTGGCAGGTCGTGATCCTGCTCGCGGCCATCACGCTGCCGCTGGGCATCACCCAGTCGAAGGAATACGCGGAACTCGAGTGGCCCATCGACCTACTGATCGCCGTGGTCTGGGTGGCGTACGGCATCGTCTTCCTGGCCACCATCGGCCGGCGGCGCGTGAAGCACATCTACGTGGCCAACTGGTTCTACGCCGCGTTCATCATCACCGTCGCGGTGCTGCACATCTTCAACAACCTCAGCATCCCGGTCTCGCTGACCAAGTCCTACCCCATCTACAGCGGCGTCATCGACGCGATGATGCAGTGGTGGTACGGCCACAACGCGGTGGGCTTCTTCCTCACCGCCGGCTTCCTGGGGATGATGTACTACTTCGTGCCGAAGCAGGCCGAGAGGCCCATCTACTCCTACCGGCTGTCCGTGGTGCATTTCTGGGCGCTGATCGCCATCTACATGTGGGCCGGACCCCATCACCTGCACTACACCTCCCTGCCCGACTGGGCCCAGTCGCTCGGCATGGTGTTCTCGCTGGTGCTGCTGGCGCCCTCCTGGGGCGGCATGATCAACGGCATCATGACCCTGTCCGGTGCCTGGCACAAACTGCGCACCGACCCGATCATCAAGTTCATGATCGTCTCGCTGTCCTTCTATGGAATGTCCACCTTCGAAGGGCCGATGATGTCGATCAAGACGGTGAATTCGCTGTCTCACTACACGGACTGGACCATCGGCCACGTGCACTCCGGCGCACTGGGCTGGGTCGCGATGATGACCATCGGCGCGCTGTATCACCTGATACCGCGGCTGTTCAACCGGGAGGCGATGTACTCCACGAAACTGATCGACGTGCACTTCTGGACCTCCACCATCGGCGTGGTGCTCTACACGGTGTCCATGTGGATCGCCGGCGTGATGCAGGGCCTGATGTGGCGCGCCGTCAACGACGACGGGACGCTCACTTACTCGTTCGTGGAGAGCCTGGAAGCCACCTATCCGTACTATGGTCTGCGCCTGCTGGGCGGCCTGCTGTTCTTCAGCGGCATGCTGATCATGGTCTACAACATCTGGAAGACGGTCGCGAGCGAGAAACCCCGCCCGGTGCCCGTCCGCCAGCCCGCCTGAGCCAGGAGGAGATCCGACGTGTCCCACGAGAAAGTCGAGATAAACATCACCCTGATGGCCGTGCTGATCGTGGTCGTGATCAGCATCGGCGGGCTGGTCGAGATCGTCCCGCTGATGATGGCCAAATCCAGCGGCGAGCCGGCCGAGGGGGTCGAGCCCTACCCGGCCCTGCAACTGGCGGGCCGCGACATCTACGTGCGGGAAGGCTGCTACGTCTGCCACTCCCAGCAGGTGCGGCCGTTCCGCAGCGAGACCGAGCGTTACGGCCATTATTCGCTGGCGGGAGAGAGCGTCTACGACAGGCCGTTCCAGTTCGGCTCCAAGCGCACCGGGCCGGATCTGGCCCGGGTGGGCGGCCGCTACAGCGACGAGTGGCATGAGCTGCACCTGATCAATCCGCGTAACGTCGTGCCGGAATCCAACATGCCGGGCTATCCCTGGCTGGCGGACCGCATGGTCGACGGCGCGCTGGTGGAGCGAAAGATGCGCATGCTGAAGAACATTGCCGGTGACCCCTACACCGAGGAGCAGATCGCCGGCGCCGCCGCCGCGGTGGAAGGCAAGACCGAGATGGAGGCGATGATCGCCTACCTGCAGGGCCTCGGCACGAACCTGCAGACGAGGCGCTAGCCGCAGGCGTGGATAGACGATGGATATAAACACTTTCCGGGGACTCATCACGCTGGTGCTGATGATCCTGTTCCTCGTACTGGTCGTCTGGGTCTATAGCTCGAGGCGAAAGAAGGATTTCGAGGAAGCCGCGAACATACCGCTGGGGGACGACGAGCAGCCGCCGGTGGAGAAGAAGGAGTCGAACTGATGTCTGCACCGATGGGTTGGTTTGTCGCCATCACGACCATTCTGAGCCTGGCAGCCTGCATCTGGCTGATCGCCTGGACCATGAAACGCCGCCCCGGCGAAGCGGCCGAGACGGAGACCACCCACCACACGTGGGACGGCGACCTCCAGGAGATGAACCGGCCCCTGCCGCGCTGGTGGCTGATGCTGTTCTATCTCACGATCCTGTTCGCCGGCGTGTATCTCGCTCTGTATCCCGGACTGGTCGTCACCGACGGCATCCTCGGCTGGAGCCAGGAGAAGCAGTACGAGCAGGAGGTCCAGGCGGCAGAGGCCCGCTACGCGCCGATCTTCGAATCGTTCGCGGCGCAGCCGATCCCGCAGCTGGCGAAGGATACCGAGGCGCTGCAGATCGGCCGCAACCTCTACGCCAATCATTGCGCCATGTGCCACGGCTCGGCTGCTCGCGGCGCGGCCAGCTTCCCGAATCTGACGGACGACGACTGGCAGTGGGGCGGCGACCCGCAGAGCATCAAGGTGAGCATCCTGAACGGCCGCCAGGCGGTGATGCCCGGCTGGGCCGCCAACTTCACCGAGGACGAACTCGATGCGATGGTGGGCCTGATCCGCCAGTTCGGCACGCCCTCGGAGACGAGCGCGCTGGAGACGGCGGCCGGGCAGAAGTACCAGATGCTGTGCGCGTCCTGCCACGGGCCAAACGGCCGCGGCAACCAGGCACTGGGCGCGCCGAACCTGGCCGACGACACCTGGCTCTACGGCGGCAGCCGCGAGGCCATCATGACGTCGATCACCCAGGGGCGGCAGGGCGTGATGCCGGCGCACAAGGACCTGCTGGGCGAGGACCGGGTCCACATCCTGGCCGCTTACGTCTACAGCCTGTCGCAGGACGGTGACGGCGGAGGTGCCGGCGCCCCATGAGCCTGCACGGCGGTCGAGCGGCACAAGAGGACACTCCCCGGCCACCGGCCTGGAGTCGCGGACTGCGCAAGGTCATGTCGACCGGCTGGGCGTCGTTCCTGACGGCCTGTATCGCGAGCGTGCTGTTCTTCGCCGTCTTCGACCCCGCGCGGCTCGCAGAGGCCGCGGACTGGCCGCTGGAATTCTCGCGCATGGGCGGCTACGCGTTGCTGTTCTTTTTCTTCTGGGCGATCGGCATCGGCGCCGCAGGCATCACACTGGTCCTCATGCGCCGTGACCGAGGTGACGGCGCGCACGGGACCACGACGGACAGGGACTGATGGCAGCAGGAAGCAACGCGGGCGCCGCGGCAGAGACGGCGCTCTACCGCAGTGAGGAGAAGATCCACGCCCGGGAGGTGGACGGCACTTTCGCCCGCCTGCGGAAGGTCGCCGTCTTCGTGCTGCTCGGCATCTTCTACGGCCTGCCCTGGATCACCTGGGAGGGCCGCCAGGCCATCCTGTTCGACCTGCCGGCGCGCAAGTTCCATCTTTTCGACCTGACGCTCTGGCCCCAGGACTTCATCTTCCTCGCCCTGCTGCTGATCATCGCCGCGCTGTCGCTGTTCTTCTTCACCGCGCTGGCCGGCCGGCTGTGGTGCGGCTTTGCCTGTCCGCAGACCGTGTGGACCGAGGTCTTCGTCTGGATGGAGCAGTGGACCGAGGGCAAGTATTCCCAGCGCAAGAAACTCGACAAGGCCCCCTGGACCAAGGAGAAGTTGCTGCGCAAGGGCTCGAAGCAGTTCCTGTGGATCACCTTCGCCCTGTTCACCGGCCTGACCTTCGTCGGCTACTTCACACCGATCCGCGAACTTCTGGTGAGCTTCGCCACCTTCTCCCTCGGTCCCTGGGAGGCCTTCTGGGTGCTCTTCTACGGCTTCGCGACCTACGGCAATGCCGGTTACATGCGCGAACAGGTCTGCAAATACATGTGCCCCTACGCGCGCTTCCAGAGCGCCATGTTCGACCGGGACACGCTGATCATCACCTATGACGCCGACCGGGGCGAGCCGCGCGGCAGCCGCCGCCGCGGCGTGGACCCGCAGGAGGTCGGCCTGGGCGACTGCATCGACTGCACGATGTGCGTGCAGGTCTGCCCCACCGGCATCGACATCCGCGAGGGGCTGCAGTACGAGTGCATCGCCTGCGCCGCCTGCATCGACGCCTGCGACGACGTCATGGAACGGATGGGCTACCCGAAGAAGCTCATCAAGTACTCCACCCAGCACGCCATGGACGGCGAGAAGACGCGCGTGCTGCGTCCGCGGGTGATCGTCTACGCCGTCCTGCTCTCCATTCTGATGGGCGCCTTCGTCTACGCCCTCTCCCAGCGTTCGGCGCTCACCGTGGACGTGATCCGCGACCGCAACGCACTGTATCGCGAGGTGGGCGACGGCTTCATCGAGAATTCCTACCAGCTGAAGCTCATCAACAAGACCGACCGCGCCCACAGCTACGAGATCGACGTCGCGGGCATCGAGGGCGCCCGCGTGGAGGTGCCGAACGGCGACATCCGCATCCCGTCGGGCGAGGTGCTGGGCGTGCCGGTGATCGTCCGTGCCCCGCGGGAGGCGGTGCGCGGCGTAAGCGAGGTCACCTTCACGCTGCAGGCCGAGGATGACGCTACAATCACCCAGTCGCGGGAGACGAAGTTCGTCGCGCCCGTCGGCCGCTGAATGACCCGACAACCGACGACAGATCACCCTCGAAGCGCGAGAGGCAAGGGACAATGGATCAGCGCAACGCCCACAATGCCGCCGAGGTCGAACCCTGGTATCGCCAGTTCTGGCCCTGGTTCATCATCTCGGTCCCCGCCGCCACCGTGATCGGCTGCATGTTCACCATCTTCCTGGCGATCACCCGGCCGGATTCGCTGGTGGTGGATGACTACAGCCGCATCGCGGAGACTACGGAGCGTCGCTTCCGCATGGCAGACGCAGCCTCCGGGCTGGGGCTGGAGGGCCGGCTGCAGGTCGCCGCAGGACAGGGCGCTGTGGAGGTACGGCTCGCGCAGAACGGCGGCACCGGCGCGGACCCTCTTGCCTGGCCCGAGACATTGCTGCTCGAGCTGTCGCATCCGACCGTGCCGGCAAAAGACATGGACATCGTGCTCACCCGCGCACCGACCGCCGGCGAGGCGACCTACCGGGCGCGCCTCACGCCGATGGCGGCGGAGCGCTGGTACGCGGCGGTGGAATCGCTGGGAGAAGCGGCCGCAGGCTGGCGTCTCACGGGGGAGGTTTCACAGCGGGACGGCCGCGGCACGCTGACGCCCGCCGGCTCCCGCGACGATGGCTGACACGCGCAGCTGTTTCCACTGCGGTCTGCCCGTGCCGGCGGGCCTGGACCTGACCGCCCGCATCGACGGCGAGGACCGGCCGATGTGCTGCCACGGCTGCAAGGCGGTGGCGGAACTCATCGGCGCCTCCGGGTTCGATGCCTACTACCGGTTTCGTGAGCTGCCGCCGGGCGCGGCCCCCGCGCCGCCGCCTGGCGACGACGATCACTGGCGCGGATTCGACGACCCGGAGACGCTGCCGCTGTTCGCGGCCACGCGGGCGGACGGCCGCATCGAGGCCGTGCTGCACGTCGAGGGTCTGTATTGCAGCGCCTGCAGCTGGTTGCTGGAGAACGTGCTGCGGCGGCTCCCCGGCGTCGACGAGATCACCGTCAACACGGCTTCCTCGCGCCTGCACGTCATCTGGCGGCCGGCGGACACCCGCTTCAGCGCCATACTCGGCACCATCGAGCGGCTGGGCTACCGGCCGCATCCCCAAAGCCTGAGCGAATCGTTCTCGCCGCGGCACCGGGAGCGGCGTCAGGCGCTGAAGCGTCTGCTCGTCGCCGGCGTGGGCATGATGCAGGTGATGATGTTCGCGGTCGGGCTCTACGCCGGCGCTTTCCAGGGCATCGACCCGGAGATGCGCCGCTTCCTGGTCTGGGTGAGCGCGCTGGTCACCACGCCGGTGGTGTTCTACGCCGGCCGCCCGTTCTTCCAGTCGGCCTGGCGCGGGCTTCGGTCCGGGCGGCCCGGCATGGACCTGCCGGTCTCCATCGCCGTCGGCGGCGCCTACGCTGCCTCGCTGTACGCGGCGGTCACCGGCCACGGCGAGGTGTATTTCGATTCCGCGACCATGTTCGTGTTCTTCCTGTCACTCGGCCGCTTCCTCGAGATGAGCGCCCGCCACGGCGCCACCGAGCGCTCGGCCGCCATCGGCCAGCTGCTGCCGGACACCGTGCGGCGCGTCGCCGAGGGAAGTGACGGCGACGAAGAGATCATCGCCGTCGCCCGGCTGCGTGCGGGCGACCGGTTCGTGCTGCGTCCCGGCGAGCGTGTGCCCGCCGACGCCCGCATCCTCAACGGGCAGGCGTCCATGGACGAATCGCTGATCACCGGCGAGTCGGAGCCGGTGCCGCGAGCACCGGGAGACGAGGTTACGGCCGGGAGCATCAACCTGGACGGGGCCCTGACGCTGACGGCCGAGCGGGTGGGCCAGGACACGATGCTCGCCTCCATCTCGCGGCTGCTGGAACGGGCCCAGGCGGAACGGCCGGCGGTCGCCGTGCTGGCCGACCGGGTGGCGAGCTGGTTCGTCGTCGCCGTGATCGCCATCGCGGCGACTGTCGGCGCGGCCTGGTGGTGGATCGACCCGGGCGTCGCATTCCCCGCCGCGCTGGCGGTGCTCGTGGTCACCTGCCCCTGCGCCCTGTCTCTGGCCACGCCTGCCGCCCTGGCGGCGGCGAACACGGCGCTGGCCGACCGGGGCATCCTCGTCACCCGCTCCCGCGCCCTGGAGGGACTGGCCGATTTCGACCGCATCGTGTTCGACAAGACCGGCACCCTCACCCGCGGGCGGCCCGAGCTGGAGCGTGTGCTGCCGCTGAGCGGGGATATCGATGCCGGGCGGTGCCTCACCATCGCGGCCCGGCTGGAGAGCGGGTCCGAGCACGCGCTGGCACGCGCGTTCCCGCGCCGGGGCGATATTGACGATATTGACGATACTGGCGGTACTCCCGCGGATCTGCGCCCGGTGCCGGGGCGCGGCATCGAGGGCACCGTCGACGGCGAGCACTACCGCATCGGCTCGGCGGAATTCGTCGGCGAGGCCGCCGGCGCCGCGCTCGCACGCATCGAAACCGCCGCTGCCTCTACCGTTGTCTTCCTCGGCGACGCAAGCGGCCGCGTGCTGGCCGCCTTCGAGCTGCGCGACGCCCTCCGCGACGATGCGGCCGAGGTGGTCCGCACCCTGCGCGACGCCGGCATCGCCACGGCCATCGCCAGCGGCGACCGCCCCCGCACCGTGCAGGACATCGCCGGCCGGCTCGGCATCGATGAGGCCCGCGGAGGCCTGCGCGCCGTGGACAAGCTCGCCTGGGTGCGGCAGCTGCAGGCCGGCGGGGAGAAGGTCGCCCTCGTCGGCGACGGCATCAACGACGCACCGGTGCTGGCGGGCGCCGACGTCTCCATCGCCATGGGCGCGGGCACGACGCTGGCGCAGTCGAGCGCCGATGCGGTCCTGCTGGGCGACTCGCTCGCCCCGCTGCTCGAGGCGGTGGAACTGTCACGCCGGACGCGCCGCATCATCCGGCAGAACATCGGCTGGGCCATCGGCTACAACGTGCTGGCCGTGCCCCTCGCCGCCTCGGGCTTGCTGGCACCGTGGATGGCGGCCATCGGCATGTCGGCGAGTTCGCTGCTCGTGGTCCTGAACGCGCTGCGGCTGCGCCGGGGCGGTGCCGCGGCGCGGGTACACCGGACCCCCGTCGAGGCCGCGCGCGCTCCCTCGCCGGGTCCGCTGGAGGCTTCGTCGTGAGCGTGCTCTACGTCCTGATACCGCTGGGCCTGGTACTGCTCGGCCTGGCCGTCTGGGCTTTCTTCTGGGCCGTCGGCAGCGGCCAGTTCGACGACATGGACACGCCGGCGTGGCGGGTGGTCATGGACGACGACCGGGCGCCGCCGGCCCGCGACGAGGACAAAGAGGATGAGCGCTGAAGGCGGCCTGCTGGCGGCCCTGGTGGCCGGCCTGCTCGGTTCCACTCACTGCCTGGGCATGTGCGGCGGCATCGCCGGCTGGCTCGGGCTGAATACCGCGGTCAGAGGCGCCGCCGGACGTTCCGGCTTCGCGCTCGCGTACAACACCGGGCGGATCGGCGGCTACGTGGCACTGGGCGCGCTGGTGGGTTTCCTCGGCGCCGCCGGCGGCTCCGTATTGGGTCTGCGCGAATGGGGCCCGGCGCTGCGCCTCGCATTCGGCGTCGTCATCGTGCTGATCGGCCTGCAGCTCGCCTTCGGCTGGAACCCGCTGCGGCCGCTGGAGGCGTGGGGAGCGCGGGGTTGGCAGAAACTCGCCCCGCTCACCGGGCGCCTCCTGCCGGCGCGTACCCCGCTGCACGCCGTCGCCCTCGGCGTGCTTTGGGGCTGGATCCCCTGCGGGCTGGTCTACTCGATATTGCTGGCGGCCGCGGTCTCCGGCGGCGCGGCACAGGGCGCACTCGTGATGGCGGCCTTCGGTCTCGGCACGCTGCCGGCGATGGTGCTGGCGACCGCCGGTGCGGCGCGGCTGGCCTCACTGACCCGACGGACCGGCGTGCGCCGGGCGGCGGGCGCGCTGGTGGTGCTGGCAGGCCTGTGGACCATGGCCATGCCGGTCATACACATGACCGCGGCCCACGGCGGTCACGGGGCCATGGTGATCGACACGGAGACCGACATGCAGCGCGACCCGGACATGCCGGCGGAGCACGCCGGTCACTGAGCCTCGGCGGCCGCCTCCGCCTGTTCCTCCAGCACCTGGTCGCTCCATTCCTCCTCGTAGGCATGGGAGGCCGTGCCGGATGCGCTGAGCGCATCGGCGAAGGCGACCTGTTCGGCCTGCGGCACCTGCTCGTGGCGGAACGTGCGGCTCACGGCGAACACCGCCAGAGGCACGTACATCAGCGCGATGAACAGATACAGTGCCGGCGCGCTGGTCACCGACATCAGCAGCGATGCCGCGACCGGGCCGACCGTGGCGCCGGCACCGTAGGCCAGCAGCAAGCCGGCGGAGACGGCCACGAAATCGTCCGGATTCGCGTGATCGTTGGAGTGGGCTACCGAGATGGGGTAGATGGTGAAAGACGCGCTGCCCCACAGGAAACTGAGGAAGTAGAACAACAGGTTGCCGGCACCGGCGCCGGCCGCCAGCCAGATGGTGAAGCTGACGGCCGCGCCGAAAGCCGCGACGCCGGCGATGACGCGGCGTCGGTCGATCCGGTCCGACAGGCCGCCGAAAGGAAACTGGCCGGCCGCGCCGCCGATGAGCGCCGCGCTCATGAAGGTGGCCGTACGCGAGACGTCCAGCGCATCGCCAGCCGCCACCAGCGGCGCAAGCGACCAGAAGGCGCCGTTGCCGAGCCCGGAGGCCAGCGTGCCCGCGACACCGGAGGGTGATACGCGCCACAGGCCGCGCAGATTGACCACCGTGACCTCGGGCAGCCGCGGTGTCGGCGAACGGGTCAGCGCCACGGGGATCGCGGCGAGCGACACCAGCGTGGCGATGACGGCGAACAGCTCCACGCCGGTCGGGTCGTACGCACGGAGCAGTTCCTGGCCCACCGCCATGGCGCCGAAGCTGATGAAAATATAGGTCGAGAAGACGAGTCCGCGATTCTCGTTGCTCGCCCGTTCGTTCAGCCAGCTTTCGATCACGATATAGAGTACGGCGAAGCAGAATCCGGTAGCGGCACGGAAGAAAAACCAGGCGACCGGGTCGACCCACAGCGCCTGGATGAGGGGGACGGCCGAGGCCATCGCGGTCATCGCCGCGAACGCTCGCACATGGCCCACCATGCGGATCAGGCTGCCGCCCTGCAGGCAACCGACGGTGAAGCCGAGGAAATAGCTGGCACCGATCAGGCCCACCGACAGCTGGGCGAAGGCCTCGGCGCCGGCCCGGAACGGGACCAGCACGGCCTGCAGTCCGTTGCCGACCAGCATGAGGGCGACGCCGAGCAGCAGCGCCGCCAGCGGTGCGAGGGTGCGTCTCATGTACCGATGGCGTGCCGGACGGTGTCGCCGAGGAAGCCACGGCAGGCTGCCCCGATCAGGGGCGATACGTCGATGGCATTGGTGTCGTGTGCGATGGTGTTGCAGGAAACCACGCGGCCGGCGCCCGCCGCGCGGAGGTCCGCCACCGCGCCGTCGGCGAACACCGGGTGGATGGCGATGCAGACCGGCTGCGGGCCGCCGCGGCCGTTCACTCGTGCGACCGCCTCCGCCATCGTGCGGCCGCTGGAGATGATGTCGTCGAGGATCACCGGTTGCCTGCCGTCGTGGGCAAGGAGGTCGGGTTCGCTCACCGAGACGTCCCGGTCGCCGCGTCGGACCTTCTCGAGCACAATGAAGGGGGCAGCGGCAACGGCGGCGACCGCCTCCACCCACTGGCGGCTCTCGCTGTCCGGCCCGATGAGCACGGGTTGCGACACATTCTCGCGCACCCATGCGCCGATGGCCGGCGCGGCGTGCACACAGACCGCCGGTACCGTGTAGAGCTCCGAGAGTGCGGCGTAACGGTGCAGATGTGGGTCCACGGTGACCAGGCCGTCGAATTGCGCCGAGAGCAGACCGGCGTAATAGCGCGAGGTGATGCCCTCTCCTTCGCGGAAGCGGCTGTCCTGGCGCATGTAGGGCAGATAGGGTGCAACGAGCAGGACGCGGGCGGCGCCCAGGTCGCGAAGCGTCGCGGCCGTGAGCAGGACCCGCAGCGTCGTCTCGTCCGGCGGCTGGAGGCCGGCGCACAGAATGACGTTGGCGCCTGCGCAGGGCGAGGCCACCCGCACGTAGACCTCGCCGTCCGGGAAGCGCCGCGTGTCGAGTTCACCCCTCGTCGCGCCGGTGGCCGCGACGACCGCCTCGACGACCGCCTCCGCGGGCATCTGGACGGCTGCGTCGGCCCGCGGGGAGCTCCCGCCGAGATTGAATAAGAGGGTGTTCATCGGTCAGCCGACAGCGTAATCACATCCGGATGCACACGAAAGTACTCCAGCGCATATTCCAGTTCCCCCGGGCTCTCCGCATGCAGCGTCATGAGCACGTCACCGCGGCGCACCCGGTCACCGATCCGCACGCACAGCCCGAGACCTGCCGCCTTGTCCGCCGGTGCGCCGGCCAGCTTCGCCAGCCGGGCGGCCTTGCGGTTGTCGATGGCGTCGACGGTGCCCTCGTGCCCGCTGAAGACATCGTAATGATACGCCGCCCGCGGCGGCTCCCGCAGCCCGCCCTGGGCTTCGCAGATACGCTGAAAACGCGCCCATGCGCGGCCGGAGTCCAGCAGCTCCGTCGCCAGCGCCACCGCATCCTCCGCGCGGGCCCGGCCCGACAGCCGCAGGATGCCGGCGGCGAGTTGCAGCGCGCGCTGGCGGAGGTCCGCGGGCGCGTCGGGCTCGCCGCGCAACACCGAGAGCACGTCGCGCGCCTCGAGGGCGGGCCCGATGCCGCGGCCGATCGGCTGGCTGCCGTCGCCCACGTCGATGTGCAGGGCGAGCCCGAGCGCGCCGGCGACCGCGTGAAAGTGGCCGGAGAGCCGCTCGGCAGCGGCGAGGCTGCGCACCTTCGCGGTCGGTCCCACGGGCATGTCGACGACCACGTGGGTGGAACCGGCCGCCACCTTCTTCGAGAGGACGGAGGCCACCAGCTGACCCTCGCTGTCCAGATCGAGGGCCCGCTCCACCCGGATCAGTATGTCGTCCGCCGGGCTGAGGCTGGCGGATCCGCCCCAGGCGAGACAGCCGCCCTCACGCTCCACCACCCGGCGCATCTCTTCCAGGCCGAGGTCGACCCGGGTCAGCGTCTCCATCGTGTCCGCTGTGCCAGCCGGCGAGGTGATCGCCCGGGACGACGTCTTCGGCATCGTCAGCCCGGCCTCGGCCGCGATGGCGACCACGATGGGCGTGGTGCGGTTGCCGGGCAGGCCGCCGACGCTGTGCTTGTCCACGATCGGCGACCCGGTCCAGATCAGGCGCTCGCCGGCCCCGACCATGGCCCGGGTGAGGTGGACGATCTCCTCGCGGGTCAGCCGCTCCCCGGAGCACGCGGCGACAAAGGCGGCGAGCTGCACGTCCATGTAGCGGCCCGCGACCACGTCGTCGATGATGCGCTCGAACTGCACGGCGTCCAGCTCGGCGCCGTACACCTTGGCCCGCACGTGCGCGAGGGAATCCACCGGCCGCGGGTGGTGCAGGACCAGTGTCTCTCCGTCGGCCAGACCGAGACGCCGCCATGCCGCCTCCGACAGGCCGGCCTGGCCGCTCCTCAGCAACTGCGACTCCACGATCATGAGCGTCGCGATGATGGACGCAGCGCCGGTGTCGACGCGCACCTGGGACATGGCCTGGAAGCCCTCCGAGCGCGCCACTTCCGAATCCCGTCGCAGAAACAGCACCGGCTCGTGGCGGGTATCGACGCCCAGGCGCACGGCCTCGAGACGGACACCATGCGCCCGGCCGCCGCTCACCCGCGCCCACCGAGCTCGATCTTCTGCCCCCGCTGGACGCGCGTGACCACCGCGCCGTACTGCGACTCCAGTTCGCCGGCGAGGGCGGTCATGGCATCCGGCTCACCGTGTACCAGGGCGACCGGCGGCCGGCCCCGGAAAGCCCCGTACCAGTCGGCCAGCCCCCGTTGATCGGCGTGGGCCGAGAGGCCGCCGACGGTGTGCACGGCCGCGGCTACCCGCACGCTCTGTCCCAGCAGCTTCACGCGGCGGGCCCCGTCGACGAGCAGGCGCCCGGTGGTGCCCGCCGCCTGGAAGCCGGCGATGATCACGTGGCATTCGTCGCGCCACAGGTTGTGCAGCAGGTGATGGCGGATGCGCCCGCCGGTGCACATGCCGCTGCCGGCGATGATGATCGCCCCGGAGCGCATCGAATTGAGCGCCCGGGAGTCGTCTGCCGTGCGGGAGAACGCCAGGTTCGGCAGGGCGGACTCGTGGTCCTCGCCGCTCCAGAAGCGGGCGGCTTCCCGATCGTAGAGTTCGGGATAGCGGCCGTGGATGGCGGTCGCCCGGATCGCCAGCGGGCTGTCCAGGAAGATACGCCAGCGCTCGAGCTTCGCCTCCTCGAAATGACGCGCGAACCAGTAGAGTATGAGCTGGCTGCGTCCGACGGCGAAGGCCGGGATCAGGATGTTGCCCTCCCGTTCCCGGGCGCTGGCCACGATGTCGATGATCTCGTCCCGGGTATCGTCCCAACTGCGGTGCCGGCGATCGCCATACGTGGATTCGAGGATCACCAGGTCGGCCTGCTCCAGCCGTTCCGGGTCGCGCAGGATCGGCGCGTCCCGGTGCCCGAGGTCGCCGCTGAAGACCACCCGACTGCGTTCGCCGTCCTCCTCCAGCTCGAGCGAGACGATGGCCGAGCCGAGGATGTGCCCGGCGTCGTGCAGCGTCAGCCGGACGCCGGGGCAGATCTCGGCCGGCTGACCGTAGGCGACGTCGCGGAACTGTTTCATCACCGCCTCGGCGTCGTCCCGCGTGTACAGCGGCTCCCTGGGCGGCAGCCCGGCGCGTGCACGGCGCCGATTCTCCCACTCCGTGTCCTTCTCGGTGATGAAGGCGCTGTCGCGGAGCATGATGCGGCACAGGTCCCGCGTCGCGCGATGGGTATAGACGGTCCCGTCGAAGCCCTCCCGGGCGAGCAGCGGCAGGCGTCCCGAATGATCGATGTGCGCGTGACTCAGGACGACGGCGTCGATCCCCGCAGGCGTGAAGGGGAACGGCTCCCGGTTGCGGTCCTCGTCCGCGCGCCGCCCCTGGATCAGCCCGCAGTCCAGCAATATCCGTCGTCCGCGCACGTGCACGACGTGGCAGGAACCGGTGACCTCACGCGCCGCGCCGCAGAACTCGATGTGCATGCCGGACCCTTGCCGCCTTCTCGCCGCTCACTTGCCGCCGCCCTGCCCGGTCCCGTGCCGTATACCCGCCAGCGACATGGCGGGACCCGGGTGTCCCGGTCCTCTCCGGGTATTACAGGGCATCCCGGCGGCGGGCCGCATCGGGGATTGCCGCAGCCGCTCCCGTCGGCGCCCGCCCGCTATAGCCGCTTTCCACGATTTACCCGTGCGGATGACCGTATTTCAATGACTTACGATAGTGGCCGATGCCGAAATCGTGACCCGTGCGGCGACATCCGCCCCGCGGCCGAGGTATGATGGTTGTTCAACGAGACTGACTAAAGGTAGGGAACATGGCAGCCAGCCGCAGACTGCTCCAGCGGGCGATGGACGAGGCCAACAGCTACGCCGACTGGCGCGAGGCCGCGATCAGCCACGACAAACTGACGGGCATGGATCAGTGGCGCGCGGTGGAGAAGACCGGCCTGTACGACTACCACTCCATCCGTCAGCGCCTCGACACGCTGCGCGAGCTGCGCGCCAGCAAGGACGACCACGGCCTCCTGTTCACCCTCAACGAAGGCATCCACGGCAACATGGCCGGGATGGGCAAGACGGCGCTGTACAAGCGCGCAAAGTTCGGCACCAAGCAGCTCATCGAGGAATACGTCGACGAGATCGTCGACGCGCTGCACTACCTGTCAAAGCTGCGCTCCAACAAGATCAGCTTCGAGGAAAGGCTGGATTTCTTCCGCCGGGCGGATCACTGCTTCGGCCGCTCGGCGCTCATGCTCTCGGGCGGCGCCGTGCTCGGCCACTTCCACGTGGGTGTGGTCAAGGCCATGCTGGAGGAGGACGTACTGCCCTCCGTGGTCTCCGGCTCCAGCGCCGGCTCGCTGATCGCCGGCGTCCTGGGCACGCATTCCACCGCCGAGCTGCACGAGATGTTCGACCCGCGCAACCTGCTGATGGAGGCGCGCCAGGAGGTGAGCTGGCTCGGCCGCCTGATGTCGCCCACCACGCCGAGCATGGACGTGCACGACGTCGAGGACACCGTCGACCGGCTGATCCCCGACCTCACGTTCCAGGAGGCCTACGAACTCACCGGACGCAAGATCAACATCTCGGTGGCGCCGGCCGAGGTGCATCAGACCTCCCGCCTGCTGAACGCCATCACCTCGCCGAACGTCTACATTCGCAAGGCCGTGATGGCATCCTGCGCGGTGCCCGGCATCTACCCGCCCGTGATCCTCGAGGCGAAGAACAAGAACGGCCGCCGCCAGCCTTATCTGCCCCAGCGTCGCTGGGTGGACGGCTCGGTCAGCGAGGACCTGCCCGCCAAACGGCTGGCGCGCCTTTACGGCGTCAACCACTACGTCGCGAGTCAGACCAATCCGGTCGTGCTGTGGTTCATCCAGGATCCGAAGGAAGAGCCCAGCCTGCTTTCCACGGGCCTGCATCTCGGCTTCCGGACCTACCAGGAATGGCTGCGCTCCACCCACTGGATCACCCAGCGCCTGACCAAGCCGGCGCCGCGGCTGCAGATCCTCGCCAACATGTTCTACTCGGTAGCCACCCAGACCTACACCGGCGACATCAACATCATGCCCCGCTATCGCACCTTCAATCCGACCAAGCTGCTGACGCCGCCCACGGAGAAGGAACTGATGTTCTACATCAAGGAGGGCGAGCGGGCCACGTTCCCGAAGATCGAGCGTCTGCGCACGGCGTCCAAGATCAGCCGGGCGCTGGATCAGATCCTCAACCGCTACGAGCGCCGCGCGCTGCGCGAGGCGCACCGGATCAGCGCCAGAAACGCCTCCGTGCCCTTCGGCGAGCGGAGGATCAGCGCGGCCTGACGGGCGGTCTCCCGCTCGGCCGGCTCAGGCGACGAACAGCCACGCGCAATAGCCGGCGTAGCCGGCGAGCAGCAGTCCGCCCTCGGCCCGCGTCAGGCGCGAGCCCGTGTACATGAAGCCGAGCGCGACGACGGATACCACCAGCATGATGCCGAGATCGACGGCGCCGACGCCGTCTCGCCCGAACGGCGTCACCAGTGCCGCGATACCCGGGATGGCGAGGGCATTGAAGATGTTCGAGCCGATGATATTGCCGGTGGCCATCGCCCCCTGACCGCGGACGGCCCCCACCACCGAGGTGGCGAGTTCGGGCATGCTGGTGCCGACGGCCATTACCGTCAGCCCGACCACCGCCGGCGTCACACCGAGCGCCAGCGCGAGCGCCGCGCCGCCCTTCACGAACAGAGAGCCGCCGGCCAGCAACAGTGCCAGGCCGGCGGCGAACAGCACGAGGGCCACGCCCGTCGAGCGTCCGCCCTCCTGGTTCTCCTCCGCGAGCCGGGCCGATGCGTCGCGCGAACGCAGGGAGGCCACGGTGTAGATCACGATGGCGGCGGTGAGCAACAGACCGTCCAGGCGTGACAGCCGGCCGTTCGCCAGCAGCACCACAAGGGCCACGGCGGCGGCGATCATCACCGGACCCGCGCCCCGGATCAGCCCGCGGTCGACCTCGGCCGGCCGCAGGACGGCAACGGCGCCGAGGATCAGCGCCAGGTTGCAGATGTTCGAGCCCACGACGTTGCCCACGGCGATGCCGCCGTAGCCGGCCAGCGCCGCATCGAGAGAGACCACGAGTTCCGGCGCGCTGGTGCCGAAGGCCACCACGGTAAGGCCGATGACCAGGGGCGAGAGCCCGACGCGCTCGCCGAGGGAAACGGCACCCTTGATCAGCATCTCCGCGCCGACGAACAGGAGGAGCAGGCCTCCTCCGAGCTGCAGCAGCATCGTGATAGCGCGAATCTCCGTGGCAAATCGCCGCACCACCATAACCGATCCGTCCCCGATCCGCTGTCGGGCTTTCGCCCTCCGGACGCGCGGGCTAAGCTCTGGCTTCCTGGTGCAACCAAGCAGCAGCACACAGAGCAGGAGACGCCGATGAGTACGCGAGCGCCGGAGTTGATCGACCGCAGCAGACTGTTCGGCGGCTACACCCACACCTACCGGCACGCCTCCGAGGCGTGCGGCTGCCCCATGCGGTTCACGCTCTACCTGCCGCCGCAGGCGGAATCGGAGCCGGTGCCCGTGCTCTACTGGCTGTCCGGCCTGACCTGCACCGAGGAGAACTTCACGATCAAGTCCGGCGCGCAGCGCTATGCCGCGGAATTGGGACTCGCGCTGGTCGCGCCCGATACCAGCCCGCGCGGGCTCGAACTGCCGGGGGAGGACACCGACTGGGACCTGGGCACCGGTGCCGGCTTCTACGTGAACGCCACCGAGGCGCCGTGGGCGGGTCACTACAACATGTACGACTACGTCGCCTGCGAGCTGCCGGCGCTGGTCGAATCCGCTTTTCCCGTGATCCCGGACCGCCGCTCGGTCAGCGGCCATTCGATGGGCGGGCACGGCGCGCTGATCGTGGCGCTGAAGAACCCCGGCATGTTCCGCTCAGTATCGGCCTTCGCGCCGATCTGCGCACCGATGGACTGCCCGTGGGGCCGCAAGGCGTTCAGCCACTACCTCGGCGAGGAAAGGAGTGCCTGGGAGCCCTGGGATGCCACCCGCCTGATCCGGCGGGGCGGCAACGACATCCCCCTGCTGGTGGATCAGGGCGACGCCGACGACTTCCTTGACGAGCAGCTGCAGCCCGGACTGCTGGAAGCCGCGTGCGAGGCAGCCGGTCATCCGCTGACGCTGCGCCTGCAGCCCGGCTACGACCACGGATACTTTTTCGTCTCCACCTTCATCGGCGAGCATCTGGAATATCACGCCGACGCACTGAAGCGCAGCTGAACACGGCTTCGCTGTCGGGATGCCTCGCAATTCCCGACCGTCGCGCTCGACTCCCTAGCTCTGCAGATACATTGGCCGCTCCCTGCCAATCTGCAAGTCCCGTCCGGCGACGAGTTGCTGCTTCAGCCTATCGGCCAGGAACTTCGTACTCTCCATCGTCAGCCGCAGCACGTCGGACACCAGCGGATCCTCGTTCAGCTGCCACTCGCAATACGCCCAGAAATACCTTCGGTAGGCGCTCTCGTATCTGCCCAGCAGGTGACTGCCGGCGGGATCCTTGCAGACGGTGCTGAGTCTGACTGCCGTAACGCTGCTCGTGGCCGCGAGTTGATACCGGAAATGCTCCGTGAGCACGCAATTGCGGAAGTCCCGGGGACCGTAGAAGAGCTGGAAAAGACGTTCTCTCGCGTGGCCGCGGACGCGTTTTTCGCGCAGCGTCTCGAACAGCGCACGTCGATGCACGAGATCCATCTCGGCACGGCGCAGGACGCCGATGGTAGGCCCCCACCGGCCCGCCGCTGCAACGGGCTCCAGCAGTCTCGCGTGGCTCGCTTCCCAGGCGGAGAACTTGCGGCAGTCGTAGGCGACTTCCTCCGCGACATGGCCCCACCGCCCGTGCCGCGAGGCTATCGCAGCAAACAGTCCCTTCTCCGACTCCTCCATGAGCCGGCGATGGAGCCGGGTACGGTAGACGAGCATCCTGCAATTCTCCTGGGGACTCTTATGGGTCCCTTTAACCCATAAAGATACTCCCCAGCTGCCGTCAGGCAAGCGAAACGCCCGTCAACGGCATCGCCGGTCGCCGCCCGTGATCGCTCATGGCTCACGCTCTGCTTCCGATATCGCTCACAAGGCCCTGATCTTCCGAGGGTGGAAACCACCGCAGGGACCACCGCAGGTCCGGTATCGCAGGGATGAGTCCGTTGCGCCTGCAAGGCCGCCATGGATCGCAAGCAGGTCGAAACCCGCGCAAGTCGGCCGGCGCGCGCCGGGCGATATCCCGGGTCAGGTGACCGGCGGATCCGTCGTGGCCGGGAAGTCGTCCGCGCAGTCCCCGTACTCGATCTCGATGGTGGAGTGATCGATGCCGTATTCCTGGTGCAGCCGGCGCTTGATGACGCGTATGACGGCCGCGGGATCGCCGTTGTCGTCGTCCAGAGTCACGTGCATCGTCAGCATGAGCCGGGCCGGCGTGAGGCTCCACACGTGGACGTGGTGGACGTCGCACACGCCGGGCACGGAGTCGGCGAGTTCCCGGCGCATCCGCGGCACGTCGAGCCACTCGGGCGTGCCCTCGAGGAGGATGTGGGCCGAGCGCTTCACCAGGCTCCAGGCGCTGCGCAGTATCAGTGCCGCCACCACCAGCGACAGCAGCGGATCGATGGGCATCCAGCCCGTGCCGAGGATCACCAGGCCGGCGATGATGGCGGCCACGGAACCCAGCAGGTCTCCCAGCACGTGCAGCAGCGCCCCCTGCAGATTCAGGTTTTCCCGGCTGCCGCCGTGCAGTATGAAGAACACCAGCAGGTTCACGGCCAGGCCGATGGCAGCGATCACCAGCATCAGGCCGGCCGTGACGTCGACCGGCGTCAGCAGGCGCTCGAACGCTTCCACCACGATCCAGCCGACGATGCCGATCAGCGTGAGGCCGTTGATGAGGGCGGCCACGATCTGGAAGCGGTGATAGCCGAAGCTGCGCTTGGTATCGGCCGGCCGCACCGCCATCCGCGCTGCCATCCAGGCGAGGGCGAGCGCCATGGCGTCCGTGATCATGTGGCCGGCGTCGGCGATCAGTGCCAGCGAACCCGCGGCGATGCCGCCGACGAGTTCCACGACCGCAAAACCGGCGGTCAGCGCGAGCGCGAGGGCCAGGCGCCTGGAGTCGGATTTCTCTTCCCGGTGTGCGCCACCGGCGTGGCTGTGACTGTGCGTGTGCATGGGATCCGTGTCGTTCCGCGGCGCAGATTGCCACGAACCGGCCCGCCGCGGGGAGGACGTTATAGCATCCGGCCCCGCTCAGGCCAGCTTGCGGGCGAGATCCGCTCCCGGCTGCTCGAGGCGGACGTGGCCGGCGGCGGCCAGCGAATGCGCTCGTTCCTGCAGACCCTGGAACAGCGCGTCCGCGCTCCCCGCCCAGTGTTCGCCATGGATGCCGACCCAGGAGTTGCGCAGCCCCTTGGCGCGGTACATTGCGATGTCGGCGATGCCGAGCACCTGCTCCCAGCTTACGAGATCCGGCCGGGAGCCCAGGAACGGGTAGCTGGCGAAGCCCACCGAGCACGTCGTGTGAGCCACCGCGCCGTTGCCGAGTTCGAACACGTGGCTCTCGATGCGGGAGCGGATCCGCTCGGCGAGGGAGGAGACCTCGGTGCTGGTCGCTTCCCGGCCGATCACCAGGAACTCGTCACCGCCCCAGCGGATGACGACGTCCGATGAGCGGCAGGCACCGATGAGCACGTCGCGCACCTCGAGCAGCATGCGGTCGCCG
The DNA here is from genome assembly GCF_040706555.1 of Lentisalinibacter salinarum. NCBI lineage: Bacteria > Pseudomonadati > Pseudomonadota > Gammaproteobacteria > Woeseiales > Woeseiaceae > Lentisalinibacter > Lentisalinibacter salinarum. The sequence continues at coordinate 437,179 of NZ_JAPDRH010000001.1, read as the reverse complement.
GCCACGTGTCCGTGAGCATCGTTCACCGGCTTGAAGTGATCCAGGTCGACCATCAGGAAGACGATGTCGTTGTTCCTGTCCATGCCGCCGCCGCGGCTGCCGCCGTCGTGCTGGCGCTGCACCAGGTCGATGTCGTCGGAGATCTGCTCGAACAGGTAACGCCGGTTCCTGAGGCCGGTGAGCGCATCGGTGTGACTCGCCTCGTGCAGCCTGGCGTTCGCCAGCTGCAGCTCGGCGTTCCGGTCGGCCAGGTCGCGCGTGCGGCTCCGCACCTGCGCCTCCAGCCGTCGGCAGTACTCGGTCTCCTGATAGAGTTCCCGCTCCCGCACGCGGTGCACCCAGACGCCGGCCGCAACGAGGCAGGCGAGCCAGGGCAGGCGCAGTTCCCAGCCGAACCACGGCGCGTCGGCCAGCAGCAGCGGCAGCGCCGCGGCCAGCCCCAGCATAATCATCGTCGCGGTCCGGCGCATCGTAGTCAGCCGGTGTTACGCAGTGCGAAGCGGCTGCGGATGGTGGCGAGATCGATCACGGCGCCCTCCGGGGTGCGGCCGAGATGGGCCGCCAGGAAGGCGGGCACGTCGTCGACGCGCAGCGGCTCGGCGAAGAAGAACCCCTGCAGCGCGTGGCAGCCCCGCTCGCGCAGGAAATCGATCTGCTCCACCGTCTCGACGCCTTCCGCGATGACGGCGAGGCCGAGCTCCCGGGACATCGCGATGATGGCCGAGCACACCGAGCGCTGGGCCGTGTCGGCCTGGCACTGCTCCACGAAGGAGCGGTCGATCTTGATGGCCTTGACCGGATACTGGATCAGCCGGCCGAGCGAGGAATGCCCGATGCCGAAGTCGTCGATCACGATGCCGACGCCCAGCGCCTTGAGCTTCTGCAGCATCACTGCCGCCTGTTTCTCGCGCATCAGCATGGCCTCGGTGAGTTCCAGCTCGAGCTGCGCGGGCGCCAGGCCGGACGCCTCCAGCGCGCCGTGGACCACACGGGGCAGGTCCTCGCGGCAGAATTCCTGCTCGGAGAGGTTGACCGATACCGGCGGCATCGTCTCCCATGTCTCGGCCCAGTAGGCGGCGTGGGCACAGGCGGCGTGCAGCACCCATTTGCCGATGGGCCGCATCAGGCCGGTCGCCTCGGCGAGCGGGATGAGTTCCCGCAGGGACACCGAACCCCGTACCGGGTGCTGCCAGCGCAGCAGCGCCTCCAGCCCCGCCACGCGTCCCGTCTCGAGATCGATGCGCGGCAGGTAGCGAAGCTCCAGCTGGTCCCGCTCGATGGCCAGTCGCAGTTCGTCCTTCAGGTCGAGCCGGTGCAGCGCACGCTGGCGCATGGTGTCGGAGTAGAATTCCTGGCCCGCGTCGCCGCCCATGCGCGCCTCATCCAGCGCGGCCCGCGCACTGTGCAGGAGGCCCTGCGCGTCGCTGCCGTCCGCCGGGTAGAGAGCGATACCGATGCTGGGCGTAACCTCGAGCTGATGCCCCTGATAGCTGACCGGGTCGGCGAAAGCGGCGCGGATGCGCCCGGCAACCTGTGCCACCGTACGGCGGTCGTCCACGTCGCGCAGCACGACCACGAATTCGTCGCCGCCGATGCGTGCGAGCTCCGTGGCGCCGCCCTCTCCGGGCCGCGCCCGCTGCACGGCGTCTGCATCGCGCAGGCAGCGCTCGAGCCGGCTGCCGACCACCCGCAGGATGGCGTCGCCGACCGCACGGCCCAGAGTTTCGTTGATGCGTGTGAAGCGGTCGAGGTCGACGCTCATCACCGCCAGACCTCGTCCGAGCCGGCTCGCGTCCTCGATCATCGCGTCCAGGCGGCCGAGGAACGCGGTCCGGCCGGGCAGGCCGGTCAGCGTGTCCGGTCCGCCGTTGCCGGCGCGCCCCGCCACGGCCATGTCGGTGACGTTGCGCGTGATCGCCATCACCCGGTCCCGGCCCTGGGTCAGCAGGCGCATCTCGTAGCGCTGTTTCTCGCCCGCACCGCCGAGCTCGAATTCAAAATTGCAGGGTCCGCGGCTCGACAGCGTGCGCCGGATGTTGCGCAGGATCAGGGCGGCCACGTCCCGGGGCAGGACCTCGGACAGGCGGCGTCGGGCGAGGCGCTCGGGCCGGAGCAGCGGGTCCTTCTCGCCGCCGCCGAGATACTCCCGCACCATCCCGTCCTCGCCCAGCACGAAGAACGTGTCCGGTACCGCATGCAGGATGCGCGCATCGGCCATGAGCGCGGGCTGCATGCCGGTCAGGGTGCGGCCGGTGTCGCCGTGCGACCGGAACCGCTCGCGCAGGAAGACGTGATCGACGGGCTTGATGAAGACCGCAGTGGCGCCGGCGGCGTATAGGCGGTGCAGCGCCTCGCGGCCGTCGCCGTCGGTCAGGGCGATCAGTGGCACGTGTTCGAGCCGGACGCGGCTGCGGACGCGCCGGCACCAGTCTTCCGTGAGCTCGCCGGCATCCACGACGATGAGCGCCGGCGGCTCGTCCGGAAAACGGCCGGCGCGAGTCGAGGCCGCAGGGATTTCGCCGACGCGGAAGCCCTCGTCGGCGAGCGCCGCCATGACGAGATCCCGGGCCTCGCCGCGCGAGGCGATCAGCAGCGCCTGGCAATCGTCGCCGCCGGTCGCGTATCCGTTTTCCCGGGTCCAGGATTGCATTATGTAAAGCCGCTGCGGCTCCCGCGTATTGAAACTGCTGTCGGGACAGAGACTAGCGCCTCGCGACGCGTCCATTGTTGAGCCAGTTCACGATTGGGCGAAGCGATGCCGGGGTCGTGGAATCCCCCGATATCCCTGCGCCGCAGGGACCCGGTATTTAGGGTGCTGGGGGGCAGCATTCCTCCCCGTGGGCCCACAGAATCCCGATGAACGAGAGCAGCCGCGATCTGACCCGCCCGGCGGATCTTCGCCACGACGCCCTGACCGGGCCGCGGCGGGAGCGCCGTCCCGTGTACGTGGACCTGCTGCCGCCGTGCAACGCCGCCTGCCCGGCCGGGGAGAACATCCAGGCGTGGCTGGGCGCCGCCCAGGCCGGCGATTACGAGTCGGCCTGGCGAATACTGGTCGCGGACAACCCGCTGCCGGCGGTACACGGCCGGGTCTGCTACCACCCCTGCGAGGACCACTGCAACAGGACGCCCATCGACCAGGCTGTGAGCATCCATGCCGTGGAGCGCTATCTCGGGGACCGGGCGCTGGCCGAAGGCTGGCAGGCGGCAGCACCCGCCGCCGCGAGCGGCCGGCGCGTGCTGGTGGTCGGTGCCGGACCGAGCGGACTGTCGGCGGCCTGGCACCTGCGCCGGGCCGGTCATGCCGTGGAGATCCGCGACGCGGGTCCCGTGGCCGGCGGCATGATGCACGTGGGCATCCCGGCCTACCGGCTGCCACGTGACGTGCTGGAGGCCGAGATCGCCCGGATCGAGGCGGCGGGGGTCGTCATCACGCTGAATCACAAGGTGGAGGACCTGGAACGGGAACGGGCGGAAGGCGGCTTCGACGCCGTCTTCGTCGCCGTGGGTGCCCATCTCAGCAAGCGCATCGACATACCGGCCCGGGACGCGGGCAGGGTCATGGACGCGGTCACGTTCCTGCGCGACGTCGACGCCGGCCAGGCGCCGCGGCTGGGTCGACGCATCGCGGTCTACGGCGGTGGCAACACCGCGATGGACGCGGCCCGGGTGGCTCGCCGGCTGGGCGCGGACGAGGCGCTGATCGTCTACCGGCGCGACCGGGAGCACATGCCGGCGCATGCCTTCGAGGCGGCGGACGCCGAGGAGGAAGGCATCCGCATCAACTGGCTGCGCTCCATCCGCGAGCTGGATTCCACCCGCATGACGGTGGAGGTGATGGAGCTCGACGAGAAGGGCCGGCCGCGCCCCACCGGCAAGACCGAGACCCTCGAGGCCGACAGCCTCATCCTCGCCCTCGGGCAGGATACCGACACCGGCTTCCTGCGCGCGGTGGAGGGCATCGAATTCCACCGCGACGGCACCGTCGTGGTGGACGAGCGGATGATGACCGGTCACGAGGGCATATACGCCGGCGGCGACATGGTGCCCTCCGAGCGCACCGTCACCGTGGGCGTGGGACACGGTAAGAAGGCCGCCCGCCACATCGACGCATGGCTGCGCGGCGAAAGCCACGAGCCGGCGCCGAAGCATCCGGTGGTGACGCGGGACATGCTCCGTCTGAGCCTCTACCAGGGCACCTTCGCGCAGCCGGAACCGAAGCGCTCGGCGGCGACCCGGGCGGAGGATTTCGGCGAGGTCGTCTCCACCATCACGGAAGCGGAGGCCAGGCACGAGGCGGCGCGCTGCCTGTCCTGCGGAAACTGCTACGAATGCGACGGCTGCCTCGCCGCCTGCCCGGAGGACGCCGTCATAAAGCTCGGGCCCGGCAAGCGCTACCGCTTCGACTACACCCTGTGCACCGGCTGCGCGACCTGCTTCGAACAGTGTCCCTGCCACGCCATCGAGATGATCCCGGAGCCCGGCCTTGAGCGCTGAACGCCAACCGTCGGTGACGACGCTGGACGGCAACGAGGCCTGCGCACGCATCGCCTACCGCCTCAGCGAGATCTGCGTGATCTATCCGATCACGCCCTCCTCGCCCATGGGCGAGCTGGCCGACCAGTGGTCGAATGCCGGCCGGCAGAATATCTGGGGCGACGTGCCCTCGGTGGTGGAGATGCAGAGCGAGGCGGGGGCGGCCGGCGCCGTGCACGGCGTGCTGCAGACCGGCGCCCTGGCGACCACGTTCACGGCCTCCCAGGGCCTGCTGCTGATGATCCCCAACATGTACAAGATCGCCGGCGAACTGACGCCGACGGTCTTCCACGTGGCGGCACGCTCGGTGGCCGGTCAGGCGCTGTCGATCTTCGGCGACCACCAGGACGTCATGGCGACCCGCCCGACCGGTTTCGCGCAGCTCGCCTCCGCCTCGGTGCAGGAGGCCCAGGATCTCGCACTGATCGCCCATGCCGCGACACTGGAGACCCGGGTGCCGTTCCTGCACTTCTTCGACGGCTTCCGCACCTCCCACGAGATGAACACCTTGGAGCTGCTGCCCGACGACGTGCTGTCGGCGATGGTCCCGGAGGAACTCGTGATGGCCCACCGCGCGCGCGCGCTCGATCCGGACGCTCCGGTACTGCGCGGCACCGCCCAGAATCCGGACGTCTACTTCCAGGCCCGGGAGGCCGCGAACCCCTGGTACGCAGCCGTCCCCGCCGCCGTCGCCGGGGCCATGGAACGCTTCGCCGCGCTGACGGGCCGCCGCTACCGGCTGTTCGACTACACGGGTGATCCGGAGGCCGAACGGGTGATCGTCCTGATGGGCTCGGGCGCCGGCACGGCAGCCGAGACGGTGGAGCACCTGAACGCCCGCGGCGAGAAGGTGGGGCTGCTGCAGGTCCGCCTGTTCCGACCCTTCGACGCCGAAGCCATGCGCTCGGCGCTGCCGCCCACCGTGCGCCGGATCGCCGTACTGGACCGCACCAAGGAGCCCGGCTCGCTGGCGGAACCGCTGTGCCTCGACGTCACCGCCGCGCTGAGCAGTGGCTGCGTCGGCGCTCACCCTGGCGTCGGCAACGGGCCGCTGATGATCGGCGGGCGCTACGGTCTGTCCTCGAAGGAGTTCACGCCCGCCATGGTCCGGGCCGTCTTCGACAACCTGGCCGCCGACGAGCCGAAGCGTGGCTTCACGGTCGGCATCGACGACGACGTGAGCGGAACGAGCCTGGCCGTGCCGGCGGATTTCCGACTGGTGCGCGGCGAGACATTCCAGGCGGTGTTCCACGGACTCGGCGCGGACGGCACCGTCAGCGCCAACAAGAACACCATCAAGATCATCGGCAGCCGGCCGGGCACCTATGCCCAGGGTTACTTCGTCTACGACTCCAAGAAGGCCGGCTCGCGGACGGTATCTCACCTGCGCTTCGGACCGCGCCCCATCCGCTCCACCTGTCTGATCGAGGAGGCGGATTTCGTCGCCTGCCACCAATTCGATTTCCTGCGTACCGGCGACGTGCTGGGGCTGGCCCGGCGCCGGGCCAGGGTGCTGCTGAACGCCCCGGGGCCCGCCGACGGCATCTGGGCGCAGCTGCCCCGCTCGGTACAGCGGGAGATCCTCGACAAGGACCTGGATGTGTGGGCGATCGACGCCTACCGGGTGGCCCGGGAGGCCGGGCTGGGGAGGCGCATCAACACGATCATGCAGACCTGTTTCTTCCAGCTCATGGGCATCATGCCCGCGGAGGAGGCGATCGCGCAGATCAAGGAGGCCATCGGCCGGAGTTACCGCCGCAAAGGCCCGGAGGTGGTCGAGCAGAACTACGCGGCCGTGGACCGGGCCGTCGCCAACCTGGCGCCGGTGCCGCCCGGGGAAGTCACGGCCACGTCCGACCGCCGGCCGCCCGTGCCGGAGGATGCGCCGGAGTTCGTGCGCCGCGTGACCGGCCCGCTGCTGGCCGGCCGCGGCGACGCGTTGCCCGTGAGCGCCCTGCCCGCCGACGGCACCTGGCCGACCGGCACCGCGGCCTGGGAGAAACGCAACATCGCCGACTTCGTGCCGGAATGGGACCCGGAGATCTGCATCCAGTGCGGCCAGTGCGGCGCCGTCTGCCCCCACGGCGTCATCCGGGCGAAGTTCTTCGACGACGACGGACTGGCTGACGCACCGGACGGCTTCCCCAGCGCGCCGGTCTCCGCGCGGGGCTTCCCGGATACCCGCTATACGCTGCAGGTCTACGCCGAGGACTGCACCGGCTGTGCGCTGTGCGTGGATGCCTGCCCGGCGCGGAATATCGAGCGTCCCGCCGAGCGCGCCATCAACATGCGCCCGAAGCCGGCGGATCTGGAGCCGGTGCGCGCGCACCTCGCCTGGTTCGAACGGCTGCCCGACGTGGACCGGGGCCACGTGGACTTCTCCAACATCCGCGGCGTGCAGTATCTGCCGCCCCTGTTCGAGTTCTCCGGCGCCTGCGCCGGCTGCGGCGAGACGCCCTACCTGAAACTGCTGTCCCAGCTGTTCGGCGACCGGGCTGTGATCGCCAATGCCACCGGCTGCTCGTCCATCTACGGCGGCAATCTGCCGACCACGCCCTGGGCGAAGAATCACGAGGGCCGCGGGCCTGCCTGGTCCAATTCGCTGTTCGAGGACAACGCGGAGTTCGGCCTCGGTTTCCGGCTGAGCGCGGACCAGCATCGCCGTCACGCGGAGCTGCTGCTGCGCGAACTGGCCCCCCGGCTGGAGCCGGACCTGGTGGACGGACTACTCGACGCGGTGCAGGACGAGGAGTCCGAGATCCGCGAACAGCGCCGCCGCGTGGCCGCGCTGCGGGAAGCCCTGGGCCGCATCGACGACCCCCGCGCGACGCGCCTTGCCTCGCTGGCCCGCCATCTGGTCAGGCACAGCATCTGGCTCGTCGGCGGCGACGGCTGGGCCTACGACATCGGCTACGGCGGCCTCGACCACGTGCTCTCGCTGGAGCGCGACGTGAACGTCCTGGTGCTCGACACCGAGGTCTACTCCAACACCGGCGGCCAGGCGTCGAAATCCACGCCGACGGCCGCGGTGGCGAAGTTCGCCGCCGGCGGCAAGAGCGTGGCCAAGAAGGACCTGGCGCTGCAGGCCATCGCCTACGGCCACGTCTACGTCGCCCGCGTCGCCCTAGGCGCCAACCCGCAGCAGACGCTGCTCGCCTTCCGCGAGGCGGAACGCTATCCGGGGCCCTCCCTGATACTCGCCTACAGCCACTGCATCGCCCACGGCATCAACATGGAGCACGGCCTCAGGCAGCAGAAGCTTGCGGTCAGCTGCGGACACTGGCCGCTGATGCGCTACAACCCGCTGCTGGCCGAGCAGGGCCAGGAGCCCTTCCTGCTGGACTCGCCCAGGCCGACGAAGCGCTTCCGCGACTACGCCAGCCGGGAGATGCGCTACCGGGTGCTGGAGGCCAGCGACCCGGACCGCGCCGAGTGGCTGATGACCCGGGCGCAGGAACACATCGACCGGCACTGGCGCATCTACGAGGAGATGGCCGGCCGCGGCACCGAGGCCAACCCGTATCGCCACCTCGCCGCCGGCGACAGCCCCGGAGGGAAACAGGCATGAAACTCAGCACGACCTATCTCGGCCTCGAACTCGAACACCCCGTCGTCGCGTCGGCCTCGCCGTTGTCGCAGACACTCGACGGCGTCCGCCGTCTCGAGGACGCCGGCGCCGCCGCCATCGTGATCCACTCCCTGTTCGAGGAGCAGATCCGCCACGAGGCGGCGGCCCAGGCCCATCTGATGGATGCCGGCAGCGAGAGCTTCGGCGAGGCACTCAGCTATTTCCCCGACCTGGGCGGCGCCGAGATCGGCCCCCAGCAGTACCTGGAGCACATCCGCCGCTGCCGCGAGGCCACCAACATCCCGATCATCGCCAGCCTGAACGGCGCGAGCCCCGAGGGCTGGACCGACTACGCGCGGCTCATCGAGGACGCCGGCGCGCACGCGCTGGAACTGAACCTCTACTATCTGCCAGCCGATCCGGCGGAGTGCGGGGCCGACGTGGAGCGCCGCTATCTGCAGACGGTGCACCTGGTGCGCGAAGCGGTCTCGATCCCTCTGGCGGTGAAGGTGGGCCCCTGGTTCAGCTCGTTCGGACATATGGCGCTGCAGCTGGAGTCCGCCGGCGCGGACGGCCTGGTGCTGTTCAACCGCTTCTATCAGCCGGACTTCGACATCGAGAAGCTGGAGGTGGAGCCCACGCTGGAGCTGAGCGGCTCCGGCGAGATCCGCCAGGGCCTGTTCTGGCTGGCCCTGCTGCACGGCCGGCTGCAGGGATCGCTCGCCGCCACCAGCGGTGTGACCAGCGCGGCCGAGGTGGCGAAGTACCTGCTCGCCGGCGCTCACGTGGTCATGACCGCCTCGGCCCTGCTGCGCCTCGGCCCGCCCTATCTCGCCAGTCTGCGCGACGGCCTGGCGGACTGGATGGAGGCCCGGGGGTACGAGGACGTCGACCAGGTACGCGGCGCCATGAGCCACGGGCGCGTGGCCGAACCGGCCGCCTTCGAGCGGGCCAATTATCTGCGCGTGCTGGACAGCTACCAGAACCGCTGGGGCTGAGACTCCGGCCCGGTCATCCGGCTGCAACATCGGCCGGGCAGTCTTGATGACCGCGCGGGCTGCGGTATCCTCCTGCGCTGTCGATAGCTGACAGAAGGACCCCGGATCGTGAGACTCGCCGCCCTCCTCGCCGTTGCACTGATCGTGCTCGTCGCCGGTTGCGCCACGAGCCCGGACCGGTCTGCCGATGGGGGGCCGGGCGCCGGCACGGAACCGCCGCAGTTGCTGGTGCTGGTCGTGCTGGACCAGTTCGGCGACTGGGTGCTGGCCGAGCACCTGCCGCTGCTGCCGCCGGACAGCCTGCTGCGGCGCGCCTGGGCCGAGGGCGCCCGCCACTCGGTGGACCTGCGCTACGCCAACACGGCCACCGCGGCCGGGCATGCCACCCTGGTCACGGGAGTCGCCCCGGCGGTGCACGGCGCCTTCGCCAATGCGGTACACCACCCCGTCCGGGGCCGCCTGCCCATCGTCGACGACGGCGTGCATCGGGTGATCGGCAACCCGGAGAGCCACGCCAGCCCGGCGGCGCTCAGGGTCGAAACCGCCGGCGACCGGCTGCACGAGGCTACCGGCGGGGAAGCCGTGATCGTCGGCGTCTCCATGAAGGCGCGGGCCGCCATCCTCGCCACCGGCCGCTCTGCCGATCTCGCCGTCTTCTACGACGACGACATCCCGGCGATGACCACGTCCGCCTGGTACCGGCCGGACGGCAGCCTCCCTGACTGGCTCGCGGCGTTCAACGCCGACCAGCCCGTGGAGCGCACCTTCACCACCTGGCAGCGGCGGGCCGACAGCCCCTGCGCCCAGGACGACGCGCCCGGCGAGGGGCCGTTCGTCGGCTGGAACAACGTATTTCCCTACGCCCCCGCCGATTCACAGAAACCCGACAAGGCCTTCGGTTACTCCGCGGCCTCCACCCCCTGGTTCTTCGCGGCGGCCCGGGCTGCGATCGGGGCCGAGGGGATGGGCGAGGACGACGTCCCGGACCTGCTCGTGCTGGGCGTCTCCGGCACCGACCGCATCGGCCACGTGTGGGGCGCCACCTCCTGCGAGTACGTCGACAACCTGCTGCGTACGGACCGGGAACTGACCGCCCTGGCCCGCTCCCTGCCCGACGAGATGCGGGTGACCTTCGTCATCACGGCCGACCATGGGGTCGCGCGGCTGCCGGAGCAGACCGGCGAACCCGGCGGGCGTCTACCCAGCGAGACGATCATCGCCACCGCCCGTGAGGCCGCCCGGGCGGCGCTGGGCGAGGGCGACTGGATCGCCGGTTACCAATCTTCCAGCCTCTATTTCACCGCCTCCGGCGACGCCCGTGGCGCCGAGCTGTCCGCGGCCGTGGCCGCGGCACTCGCGGATCTGCCGGGCATCGAGCGCGTCTACGCGTTCCGCGACCGCGCGGCGCTGGCGGCCAGTGCGAGCGCCATCGACCGGCTCGCCGCGGCCTCCATGCCCGAGGGCGTCGACGCCGACCTGCTCGTGGTACCCGCCACCGGCTGGTTCAATGCGGTCTACGACGTCCCCGGCGGCGGCGCCAACCACGGCACGCCCTGGGACTACGACCGCAGGGTGCCCGTGCTGATGTGGGGCCACGGCATCGAGCGGGTCGCGAGCGACGAGGTGGCGGACGCCCGCCGGGTGGCGGCCACGCTCACCGCCATCCTCGGCGTTTCCGCCCCGGAAGGGGCGGTGCAGCCACCGCTGGCCGGCGTCGAGGTCGGCGCCGCCAGATAAGGGAGGGGCGGCCGCAGCCGCCCCTCCCACGTCAGGCAAGATCGGGAAATCAGGCGACCTTCACCGTGTGGGCCTTCGTGGCCTTCACCTTCGGCAGGGTGATTTCGAGGATGCCCTTCTTCAGATCGGCCTTCGCCTTGTCGCCCTCCACGTCCACCGGCAGGTAGATGGTGCGGGCGATCCGGCCGTAGGCCATCTCGTTGCGGAAGTAGGCTTCCTCTTTCTCCTCTTCCTTGTATTCGCGCTTCGCCTCGATCGTCAGCCGATCACCGTTGATCGTGATCTCGAGGTCGTCCTTCTCCACACCGGGTAACTCGGCGCGGACCCGCAGGGTCTCGCCCTTGTCGACGACGTCGACTCTCGGGAATCCCTCGAGGGCCGTCTCGAACTCACTCCAGAGCGGCCGTCTCCAGGCATGGGGTTCCATGAACCCTTCCATCCAGCGGCGCGGGAACAGGTTCTCGAAGAACTCGTCCATGCCGTGAGTGAACGGCCTGACTGCCCGTGAAGTGCCTTGCTCGCTGTCTTTGCGTGGTTTGATATCACGTACGTTGGCCATTGTTCACCTCCTGTATTCTCTGTTGCCGGGCTTTCCTGTCCGGTCATCGATGAATATGGGACGGTACCGGCAGTGACCAAATCCGTGAGTTTCCGGATTGTCAGCCGGGCCGCGAAGGACTAGATTGGAGAGATTGTCGGTCCGGAAACGGGCGGACCGAACCGGCAGACCGCACGGTCAGCCGGGGTTCTTCCGGACCTTGCCGCGCAGCAGGTCGCGCCGGCTGACGGCGTGACCCGGCGCCGCCTTCTCGCTGCCGGGTTTCGCCAGCAGACTCTCCAGCACCTGTTCGGCGATGTTCTTCGCCGCCTCGTGGTCGGGCACGCCGATGACGTTGGTGAATACGGGAGCCGCCAGGAAGACGTCACCCGCCTCCGTCTGCTCGTCCTCGTCCGCCCGGTTGGCCGTGAAGCGGATGGTCTCGGCGGGCAGATGCCAGTCGCTCTGATCGCCCTGCTCCACGCCCGACCAGTCGTCCTGCTCGCCGGGCAGCAGGATCAGGTTGATGAACCAGGGCGTGATCAGGATGCCCAGTCGATGGCCTTCCCAGTCCCGGAAGCCGACCGCCTCCGTGGACAGCCGCTCGTTGTAGAACGGCAGATCTCGCATGCGCGGCTCCGCCTCGCGGAAACGATCGATCAGCCGCTCCAGCGCCGGATCGGTCACGGGCAACTCCGCCTCACTCGCTCACGGGCAGGAACTTGTCCCGCTCCGCTTCGCACTGGGGACAGCACCAATGGTCGGGCAGCGCCGTGAAGGGCGTACCGGGCGGTACCTGCTCCACATCGTCTCCCTCCGCGGGATCGTAGACGTACCAGCAGATACGGCACTCCATGCGGGTGTCGGGGCCGATACGACCTTCCATCGCCTCTCCCATGTCTCTCCCTGCGGCAGGCTTCCGCGTTCAGTCGTCGGTCCAGTAGGCCTCGAGCAGCTGCGCCAGGCGTTTGCCCGAGTCGCGGATATCTTCCGGCGCCGCCTCGACCACGTGGGGCAGGTCGGTGATCTCGAGCGAGTTCAGGATCATCTTGGCCATCGAGTTGAAGTAGCGCACCCACCAGACGTCGCGCACCCGCGTCGCCGAGATGATGCAGTGGCCGTAGCCGCGGGACAGGATGTCCACCGGACCCTTGCCCAGGGTCTGGTCCAGGAACACCAGGTCCTCGTCCGACATGGGCAGCAGCGAGAGGTTGATGACATGGGTCTCGTCGCCGGGCTTGCGGCTGGCGGCCCGGTCGGCGATCTCCGTGAGGATCGCCGGGGCGTTCAGCGCGCCCTGGGGCGCCTGCCCGCCGACGATGTCCTGCGGCGCCCTGTCGCGGCCGAGCTCACCCAGGCGGGCGAGGAAAGGCGCCTCGGCCACTTCCAGCAGATCGTGGGTGACCTTGCCTTCCTCGTTGAGATAGAAGGTGCGCCAGACGCCGGCCAGGACCGACTCCTGGGTCTGGGACAGGAAGTCGCCGGTGAACTTCACCGCGACCTCGCCCTCGCCGAGGACCTGGTTGACCAGTTCCCGGTTCTCCGGGTCCAGCGCCGAGATGTCGGCCAGCGCCGCCTTGCCCGGCTGCCAGTCGTCCAGCGTGCGCTGCAGCCAGTCCATCGCCGCGCGCGCGCCGGTGAGGTTTTCCACCGTCTCGGGATCGGGTATGGAGGGCGGCTCGTACATGGCCATGCCGCGCGGCAGGTCGATGTACTGGAGTTCGGCACCGTCACTCTCGGTCGGCTGGCTGCCGGGCCCGATCGCCACGACCGGTATGTCTCTGATGTTCATCTGTAATTCCCCCAGTCGATCTTTGTGCGGTTCAGGCCGTCACGACCGGGATCTTGAATCCCGGCGGACGCCGCGGCTCGGAGCGCAGTATCTCGTTGATCTCGTCCAGATACTCCTGCCAGTTGCGGATGCGCGAGATGGCGCCCAGATAGCCGCCCTCGCGGACGAAGACCAGCGACGGCCACTCGCGGAAGCCGTATTTGCGCTGCAGGTCCTTCTCCGCCTCCTTCTCCACGACGGCCGGCCTGAGCCTGCCGTCGTAAGCCGAGACGATCTCCGGCAGCACCACGGCCACGTCCACGGTCTCGCCGAACTTCTTCGGCTCGCCCGCGAAGAACAGGACGTTCACGGCCGGATCGGCCACGAACTCGTCGTGGTCCTCCAGGCCGACGGTCGGGTAGCCGAACTCGTCGATCAACCGCTGGATCAGCGGATGGTTCATGGTCTCTCCCACTGGCTATCTCCAGGTCTCTTTGGTGTCCGGCCTCCCGGCCTCGTACTCATCCATATTGATGGCATCGGGCCCGGTCAGTTCCGTGTTCTCGAGGGGCTTGTCGCGCTTGCGGTACTCGATGCCCCAGTCGCGCAGGATGGCCAGGCCGGCGTCCACCGCCTCCGGCAGACGGGCCTTCACCGATTCGCGCAGGCTGCCACCGTAGTCGTTCAGCAGCTCCGGCTGCACGCCCACCAGTGCGAGCTTCTCCGGTGCCTGGCCGAACATCTCGGCGGACATCAGCACTTCCTGGAAGCCGGTCTGGTGCATGCTCATCTTCTTCACGCCCATGAACCTGGGCACGTCGTCGCCGACGATGACCTTCATCTCGGCGGGCGCCAGGCCGAAGTCGATGGCGTCGAAGATCAGCAGATTCTTCGCCGAACGCACGTAGGGCAGCAGCATGAGACCGAGCGTCCCGCCGTCCATCACGCGGACTTCCGGCGGGAACTCGTACTGCGCGTTCAGCTGCTCGGCGGCCCGGACCCCGAAACCCTCATCTGCCCAGAGCGGATTCCCGATTCCGAGAATGAGGGTCTCGAAGCCGACGGGGTCTCCCTCGGGCCGGCTTGGAACGATGCCTTCCGTCACCGCGGATCGTCGCCCGGGTAGTCGTCTTTGTAGAACCGCCAGCCCGACATGATCGTGCTCACGCTCGACTGCCGGCCAATGAGATCCGCACGGATCGCCATGTAGATGTGGATGATCGCGAAAACGATGATCAGCCACATGCCGAAGTCGTGCCAGGTCTTCACGCCCATGGAATTCGGGAAGAAGTTGAACACCCAGCCGAACATGACGTCCGCCCAGCTGCCTTCGCCCAGACCCTGTGCATAGAGCGCGAAGCCGGTGATGACCATGAACAGACCCAGGATGAAGTTGAAGAACCACATCGCGCTCTGCGCGAGCGGGTTATGCGCCTTCGTCTTGTAGGTCTTGCGGGTCAGGAAGCTGTAGAACTTGATCTCGTGAAACAGCTCCTTCCACCAGCTGCCTTTCCAGATCGGCAGGTAGAACAGCTCGCGGGAGTACTTGTTGCCGACGAAGCCCCAGTAGATCCGCACGGCCAGCCCGATCGCGAACACGTAACCCGCGATGAAGTGGATCATCCGGATGTTGCCCATCAGGAAGGATTCACTCGCCTCGCCCGGCACACTCGGCAGCGGGTTCGCGATCAGATAACCGGTAACGGACAGCACCACGATGCTGATGGCGTGAGTCCAGTGCCAGATGCGGACCGGCGCCTCGTAGATATACTCCGGCTTCAGGTTCGCAGGACTGCGCCCACCCATCGCCTCTGTGCTCGTTGCCATGATCGTCTCCTAATCGATTCCTCGGTTGGCCGGAGCCCTAACGGATCTTCACCGACGTGAGTTCCTCGCCGTCGGGCGAGATCACGTGCGAGGCGCAGGCCAGGCAGGGATCGAAGCTGTGGATCGTGCGCAGGATCTCCAGCGGCTGTTTCGGGTCCGCCATGGGCGTGCCGAGCAGCGCGGCCTCGTAGGCACCGATGTTGCCCTGGTGATCGCGCGGCGAAGCGTTCCAGGTCGACGGCACGACGCACTGGTAGTTCTCGATCTTGCCTTCCTTGATGTGGATCCAGTGGCCGAGCGAGCCGCGGGGGGCCTCGCCGTAGCCGACACCCTTGGCGTCCTTCGCCCAGGTATCCGGCTCCCACTTGTCCATGTTGGCGGTCGCCGTATCGCCGGCCTTGATGTTGGCCATCATGTTGTCGAACACGTAGCGCATCTTGTGCGCCGCCCAGGAGGTCTCCAGCCCGCGCGCGGCGGTGCGCCCGAGCGTCGAGAACAGCGCGGTGATCGGCAGGTCGAGATCGCTGAGCAGGCCGTCGACCTGGTCCTTGACCTCCTCGTGACCGCGGGCATAGGCGACGATGTAGCGGGCCAGCGGGCCGACTTCCATCGCGTTGCCGCGCCAGCGCGGCGCCTTCAGCCAGGAGTACTTGCCGCCCTCGTCGTGTGCCTGGATGTTCGTCTTCGTGCCCTTGGCATTCGGTCCGAGTTCGAACTTCGGCTCGGTGATGCCGTCCCAGGGATGGAGCCCTGCATTCGGGTCGCCCGGATAGTCGTACCAGGAGTGCGTGACGAATTCCTGCACCTGCTCGGGATCCCGCGGATCGACGTCATAGACCTTCGACAGGTCGCCGTTCAGGATCGCGCCCTGCGGCATCATGAAGCTGTCGTTGTCGAACTGATTCGCGAACTCGGGGAAGTCGCCGTAGGACATGACGTTCTTGCCCGACAGACCGCCGCCGAAGCCCCAGTCCTTGTAGAAGGACGCGATGGCCTTCAGGTCGGGGATGTAGACCTGATCGACGAACTGGATGGACTGGTTGATGATGTCGGACACCAGGTTCAGCCAGTACATGTTCACCGCGCCGACGGCGCCGGTGTCGTTCACGTTGATCGAGCAGGGTGCGCCGCCCACCAGCCAGTTCGGGTGCGGGTTGCGGCCGCCGAAGACCGTGTGGATCTTGACGATCTCCTTCTGGAAGTCCAGCGCCTCCAGATAATGGGTCACGGCCATCAGGTTCGCCTCGGGCGGCAGCTTGTAGGCCGGGCTGCCCCAGTAGGCGTTGGAGAAGATACCCAGCTGACCGGATTCCACGAAGCGCTTCAGCTTGTTCTGCACGTCGCTGAAGTAGCCCGGCGAGGACTTCGGCCAGTTGCTGATGGACTGCTGCAGCTGGGAGGTGGCCTTCGGGTCGGCGCTGAGCGCGCTGACCACGTCCACCCAGTCCAGGGCATGCAGGTGATAGAAGTGCACGAGATGGTCCTGGGTGTACTGCGCCAGCATCATCAGGTTTCTGATGTGGTTGGCGTTGGCCGGGATCTCGATGCCCAGGGCGTCTTCGACGCAGCGCACGGACTGGATGGCGTGCACACCCGTGCAGACGCCGCAGATGCGCTCGACGAAGGCCCAGGCGTCGCGGGGATCGCGACCCTTCAGGATGACTTCCAGACCGCGCCACATGTTGCCCGTGGAAACCGCGTTCTGGATGACGTTGTTCTCGTCGACGTTGACCTCGATGCGCAGGTGGCCTTCGATCCGGCAGATGGGATCCACGACCACGCGCTGACCGCTGTCGTCAAGGTTGAAGCCGTTCGGCGTGGTGATGCTAGCCATTACTGGTCTCCTCAGGCTGTTTGCGCGTCATGTGGCTGATGGCGGAACCGACCGCGTGGGCCGCAACACCGATAGCCGCTGCACCGGCGAGCACTCCGCCGACCTGGTCGGCCGTCGCTTCTGCGCCATCGGGCGAGACGTCGAGCTTGCCGACCGCACTGTAGAAACTGCCCTTGTCCCAGAAATCGTCTTCGGCGCAGCCGAGGCAGCCATGGCCCGATTTCACCGGCCAGGACAGGCCGTCATTCCACTCGACGGTGGAGCAGGCGTTGTAGGTGGTCGGGCCCTTGCAGCCGACCTTGTACAGGCAGTAGCCCTTCTTCGCGCCCTCGTCGTCGAATTTCTCCACGAACTGACCGGCGTCGAAATGCGGCCGCCGGTAGCACTTGTCGTGCAGGCGCTGGCCGTAGAACATCTTCGGCCGGCCCTGGCGATCCAGCTCCGGCAGGTCGTCGAAGGCGATCATGTAGGTCAGCACGCCCGTCATCACCTCGGCGATCGGCGGGCAACCCGGCACCTTCACGATGGGCTTGTCCTTGATGACCTTGTGGATCGGGACGGCGCGGGTGGGATTCGGTTTGGCGGCCTGCACGCAGCCCCAGGAAGCGCACGAGCCCCAGGCCACGATGGCCTTGCAGTGAGCGGCCATGTGACGGAGTTTCTCGACGTACGGGATGCCGGCCTGCATGCAGTACACGCCGTCCTCGTTCAGCGGCGGATTGCCCTCGCAGGCGAGGATGTACTCGCCGTCGTACTTCGCGATGGTCTGCTCCAGGATCTCCTCGGCCTGATGGCCCGCGGCCGCCATCAGCGTGTCATCGTAGTCCAGCGAGATCATGGACAGGACGACGTCACTGGCGAGCGGGTTGCCCGAGCGGATGAAAGACTCGGTGCAGCAAGTGCACTCCAGGCCGTGCAGCCAGATCACCGGCGTGCGTGGCTTGGTTTCGAGCGCGTAGGCGATCTTGCCCGCGAACTCCGGACCGAGACCGAGGCCGGCTGCGGTCAGGCTGCAGAACTTAAGAAAGCTGCGGCGGGTGATGCCATGCTGGCGCATGACCTCGTATAAGGTTTCTCGGGCTGCCATGGCGACGTCCTCTTCTGCTGCTATGTTCGTCGCTGAATCGGCCAGCCGGAGCGCGCCACCATCGAAGGGCCGCAACACGGCTGGCCGTCACCAGCGCGGACGGGTTCGGCACGTAGCGTTCTGCTTTTTGTTCCAGGCGCTAGTCCCCCATCCGCGTATATTGTTCGAGCGGCGGGGTATGACATCCATACTGGTAGATACCTACGCTCGTCACGCGAATTCGCAGCGGCCGCGGGACGGGGGTGCGCGGGGCTATTTGCCGGTGCTGAGCCGGTCCGCTTTCAGGAGCTTCGCGAGGCCCCGTTCATAGCCCTTCGGGTCCATCGCGATCCGGGCCCGGACGCTGGTCGCCATCCAGTCGGTATCCATCTCGTCGATGTTCTTGCGGATGGCCTTGACGCCTGCGCGCCCGATATCGATGGGCTGTTCCTTCTGTCCGGCCACGTGGGCGGCCATTCGGGTATCCACCGAGCCGACAATCAGCGCCGTGACCTGGGTACCCTGGTCGGCCACCTCGGCGCGCACACCCGCGGACAGGAATCGCGTCGCGGTCTTGGACGGACCGTAGCCGCCCATGTTCGGGATATTGGTGAGTGCCGCCGCCGACAGCACGTTGACGATGGCGCCGCCGCCGTTCGCGGCGAGCACCGGGGCGAACGCACGGCACATGGCCAGCGTGCCGAAGTAGTTGACTTCCATCTCCTGGCGGGCGCCGCTCATGTCGTCAGCGCCGATCAGCAACCGGGCCGCGAACACACCGGCGTTATTGACGACGATGGAGACATCCGTACATTCCGCGGCGGCTGCCGCCACCTGCGCCTCGTCGGTGACGTCCAGGGCCACCGGCACCGCCCGATCGCCGAATTCTTCCGCCAGGTGCTGCGCCGCAGCCGTATCGCGGGCGCCCACGTAGACCCTGGCCGCGCCGGCCTCCAGCAACGCCCGCACGAAACCCTCGCCGATGCCCCGGTTGCCGCCGGTGACGATCGCAGCCGCACCCTCGATATCCATAGTCTCTCCCC
The DNA here is from genome assembly GCF_040706555.1 of Lentisalinibacter salinarum. Classification (NCBI taxonomy): domain Bacteria; kingdom Pseudomonadati; phylum Pseudomonadota; class Gammaproteobacteria; order Woeseiales; family Woeseiaceae; genus Lentisalinibacter; species Lentisalinibacter salinarum. Next base: position 418,261 of record NZ_JAPDRH010000001.1, on the reverse strand, counting down.
CTCTCTTATGCTCCTGAATCGCCCCAGGCTGCCGGGATCGTCGGCGACCCAAGGCAGCGGCCCCCTCATGCGAGGACGATCACCTCCTCGCCGGGCGACGCCGCGTACAGACGTTCCACGTCGTCCGCCCGCCGACGCAGCGCTACGGACTGGTTCACCGTGCCCTTGTCCGACAGCTCGTGCCCGTCGATGCTCGGCGGCTCGTCCAGGAAGGCGAAACGGCGGATGCGGGTGCTTGAACCCGGGTTGGCCCGGTTGTGCGCGTCCAGCGCCTGCACGATGCGCTCGCGCACGGCGGGCTCGCCCGCCAGCTGCCGGGCGCTGGCCGGCGGTTCTGCGCCCAGCACCTGCTCGACGCCGGCCCGGTTGGGCCAGGCGAGCACGGCCACATAGTCCCGGTTGAGCCCGCACACCAGGAGGTCGCTCACCAGCGGCGAGCACGCCTGCACCACGGCTGCCCGCAGGTTGCCGGCGGAGACCCAGGTGCCGTTGGCGAGCTTGAACTCCTCGGCCAGCCGACCCGCGAACTTCAGGCCCCGCTCGATGTCGCCGGGCTCGTTGAACTGCGCGGCGTCGCCGATCAGAAAATATCCTTCGTCATCGAAGATCTCCGCATTCTTCTCGGGCATGTGCAGATAGCCCGGCGTGATCATCGGGCCCTTCATGCGGATCTCGTAGCGGTCGTCCTGGGGCACCAGCTTGATCGTCAGCCCCGGCATCGGCAGCCCGATGCCGACCTCTTCCGTATCGAAATAGATGGCCATGCAACCGGAAGTCGTCTCGGTCGCCCCGTAGCCGGTCGTGAAGAAGACCCGCTTGCCGGTGGTGCGCACGGCGAGCGCCTGCAGCCGGTCGTACAGCGCCTGGGGCAGGCCGGCCCCGCCGTACAACGCCAGCCTCAGCTTCGAGAAGAAGGTCTCGCGCAGCTCGTCATCGCGCTCCAGCGCATCGGCCAGCATGGCGTAGCCGGCCGGCACGTTGGTGAAGAAGCTGACCGGGACGTCCTTGAGGTTGCGGATGGTCAGATCGAACTGACCCGGCAAGGGACGCCCGCCGTCTATATATAAGGTGCCGCCGGCGATCATCACCCCGAACTTGCTCGACGTCCCGGAGACGTGATTCCACGGCAGCCAGTCGAGCATCACGTCCTTCCAGCCGGCGGTCTCGCCCAGCACCTGTTTCGCCTGAGCCAGGTTGGCCCCGAGCATGCGCTGGGTCTGCACGACCGCCTTGGGCAGGCTGGTGGATCCGGAGGTGAGCATATAGACGGCCGGCGCGTCCGGGTCCAGTCCTTCGATGGACTCCCGCACCTCGGGGCCGCCCCGCAACGCGAGCACCTCGGAGATGGCGACGGCGGGGCGCTCGAGCAGCTCCGGCTCCTCGGTGACGACGATGGCGTCGCCGAAGTCCACCGCCTCCAGGGCGGCCTTGTACAGGGGCGTCTGCTCGGCGTACACGACCGCCGGCCTGACCAGCTCCAGCACGTGCTTCAGGCGTCCGTAATCGCCACCGGCACCGCCCATCAGCGCATAGTTAACGCTCACCGGGCAGACCGGGACGCCCACGGCCATGGCGCCGTACTTGAACACCGCGTGACGGATGGAATTGCCGGACAGGATCAGCAGGGAGCGGTCCGGCCCCACTCCGTTGTCCAGCAGCCACTGGGCGACCGCATGGGCGTCGCGACGGGTCTCCTGGTAGGTCTGGGCGATCCAGTCCCCGTCGCCGCCCTCCCTCTCCATCAGGTACGGCTGGTCGGGTCGCTCGCCCGCCTGGCGCTCGAGCTCGAGAAGCAGATTCGGCACGTAGGGCTCGAGCGTGGTCTCGGGCGTCACGATCAGCGTGCCGTCGGCGCGTTCCTCCACTGCCATGCGGGCCGAAGGGAACGCGACCTCCCGGAACGGGGCGGTGCGGAAATCGGTCATGGGAACGGTGTCCTCGGCACTGTCCGTCGATGGTCCGATCCTCACCGACTCAGTCGAATAATGCAAGTGACAGTGGCGGTCCGCGCAGGACGGGTATCGCGACAGGCGGCGACCGCGACTGCTATGGTCGCTTGCATAACATGACTCTATACTTGGAAGGGTTGTCGGAACCCACACGGGAGAGAGGCGGAAACAGATGATCCAGAGTTCACCGGAACGGATCGCCGAGTACCAGAAGCGGGGATGGTGGGGACAGACCACCGTGGACGACGTATTCCGCGACGCCGTCGCCAGGGCCGGCGGCGAGGAAGCCGTCGTGGACCCCCCGAACAAGGAGGAGCTGACGGGCGCCGTCCAGCAGCGCTACACGTTCGCCGAGCTGGACCGGCTGGTGGACGGGCTGGCCAGCCGGCTGCTCGCGCTGGGCCTGCGCAAGGACGACGTGCTGGCCACGCAGCTGCCGAATACGGTGGAGGGCGTGGTGACGTTCCTCGCCTGCGCACGCCTCGGCCTCATCTTCTGCCCGGTCGCGATGCAGTTCCGGGAGCACGAGCTCCGCTACATCCTGGGCAAGTCCGGCGCCAGCGCCTTCATGACGGTGCCGCAATTCAAGGACACCGAGCCCGCCGCCCGCGCCGAGGCGCTGGTGCCCGAGTTCGACCGGCTGCGTCACCTGCTGGTGTGGCGCGAGCAGGAGGCGGACCCCACGGATCTCTCCCTGGAGCGGCTCGCCGGCGCCGACCCGGAACCGCTGCGGGCCTATCTCGAGAACCTGGAGATCGATCCCCACGAGACCCTCACCCTGTGCTGGACCTCGGGGACCGAGTCACGCCCGAAGGGCGTGCCCCGCCACCATGCACACTGGGTCGTGAACGGGGAATCCTGCAGCGAGTGCGGCCAGCTGCAGGAGGGCGAGAACATCCTCAACCCCTTCCCGATGGTGAACATCGCCTCTCTCGGCGGCATGGTCATGCCCTGGCTCATGACGCGGGGCAAGCTGGTGCAGCATCACCCCTTCGACCTCCCGGTGTTCCTGCGCCAGATGGCGGAGGAGAGGATCAACTACACCGTGGCCCCGCCGGCTATCCTGAACCTGCTGCTGAAGAACGAGGACCTGCTGGCGAAGACCGACATCAGCCATCTGCGCTGCATCGGCTCCGGCTCCGCGCCGCTGGCGCCCTGGATGGTGAAGGGCTGGCAGGAGCAGCACGGCATCGTCGTCATCAACATCTTCGGCTCCAACGAGGGCTGCTCGCTGTTCAGCACCGCCGAAGACTTCCCGGACCCGGAGGATCGCGCGCTGTACTTCCCCCGCTTCGGCGTGGAGGGGCTGGAGTGGCCGTCGCGGTTCCAGAAAAAGATCCTCACCTGCCTCAAGGACCCGGAGACCGGCGAGGTCATCACCGAGCCCGAGCGGCCGGGCGAGCTGTGTTTCGACGGCGCGATGCGCTTCGACGGCTACTGGCAGGACGAAGAACTGAACGCCGAGGTGATCGACGCCGACGGCTTCTATCATTCGGGCGACCTGTTCGAGATCGTCGACGACGGCGAGCCGATACCGCGGCGTTACCGCTTCATCGGCCGGGTCAAGGAGCTGATCATCCGCGGCGGCATGAACATCTCGCCGGCGGAGCTGGACTCTCTGGTGGAGAGCCACCCGTCCCTGCAGGAGGCGGCCGTATTCGGCATCCCCGACGAGGTGCTGGGCGAGAAGGTCTGCGCGGCCGTCGTGCCGAAGCCCGGCGAGAGCGTCACCCTGGAGGACGTCGTCGAACACCTGAAGAGCCTGCAGGTGGCCTCCTACAAGTGGCCCCAGGAGATGGTGGTCATGGAGGCGCTGCCGCGCAACCCGCTGGGCAAGGTGCTGAGGCGGGAACTATCCATGTAGGAGGGCCTTCAGGCCCGACCCGGCTTTCTTTTGGCGTTGGCTCGCCATCGGGTGGATAAGGGTCGCGGGACGCTCATGTGGGAGGGGCTTCAGCCCCGATTAGCGTTCGGTTACCCCGGGCGAAGATCGGGGCTGAAGCCCCTCCTACATGCCCATCGAGGCTTGCAGCGCGGTCCGGACGACCCCGCAACCGTGATCCACCCGCTAACGGGCCCGTAGCCGATAGGCTTGGCACCAGTCAGCAGGCGTTGCTGACTGGCAGCGCCTGCACGCCACCGCGAGGCGGCCGTCCTGCGGGGGTATCCATCGCCGCGACCTTTTGTCGGGAGCAAGATGGATACCCCCGCAGGGCGGCCATAAAAGAACGGGGGTCTGGCAGGGCCGGGTCGGGCCTGAAGGCCCTCCTACACACTAGCCGTCCATCTGCTTCTTCAGCTCGCCCATGTCGAAGTGGTCGCGCCACTCCACGATCCTGCCGTCGCGGAAGCGGAAGATGCCCATGTAGGGCAGGTCGATCTCGACGCCGCCCTTGCGGTAGATATCGCGCCCCTCCACCAGCAGCAGATCGTCGTTTTCGGCATGGTTGTCGATGCGCCAGCGGATGTCCTCCTGGCCCTTGCCGAAGCGCTCCAGGAACTTGCGCACCTTCTCCCGGCCCTCCAGCGGCGGCGAGCCCACGTGGTAGTGGTAGACGACGTCGTCGTCCAGCATTGCCAGCACGCCGTCGACGTCCTGACGCTTCCAGGTCTCGATGAGCTCGTGCACTTTTTCTATCAGCATGTCCGTTCTCCTCAGAATCGCTCGTAGGAAGGGTCCTCGCGGCCCTTGCGCCCGAGACGTGCGCCCTTCTGGCTGAAGTCGAACATGCCGCCGCACCAGCCCTCGGCGGTGGGCGTGTCCCGGTTGAAGTCGAACACCGTCCAGCGGTGGGCGATCTTCCATTCGCCGTCGCGGCGCTCGAAGCGGTCGACCAGGCGGCCGCCGGTCAGCGTGTCCCAGTCGCCGTCCTCCCGGTGCTGGCGCATGAAAGTCCAGACGTAGGTCTCCACGTAGGCGGTATCGCCGTCAACGTCGACGTGGCTCGAGCCCAGGAGATGCTGCATGGCGCCCATCTGCATGACCCGAGGCATGGCCTCGTCCACGTACTGGTGGGCGTTGCCGTCGTAGCGCCCGGCGTGTTCCTCGATGGCGTCCGGGTGGTAGCAGCTCTTCAGCAGGTCGCCGTCGGCCCGGTCGATGCCGCGGGCGTAGCGCGCCAGCACGTCGCGTATCTCATAGTAATCCAGCATGCGCTGCATGCGGTCGTCTCGCTGTTCTGTGGTCATGGTATCTCCCTCTGCTCCCGGTCCGGCCTCACGGCTCATTTCTTCGGCGGCAGCGGGAAGAACCCGCTGGTGCGCCGCTTGTACTCCTCGAAGTCGGGGCGCTTCTTCGCCATGCGGCGCTCCAGCAGCCCCTTGCCCAGTGACCCGGTGAGCACCCACAGGATGGTCGCCGGACTGACGATCGTGACCAGGCCCCAGGAGTTCTCGACCGCGATCAGGAAGAAGCCCACCCAGACGCAGGCCTCGCCGAAGTAGTTCGGGTGGCGGGTATAGCGCCACAGTCCCCGGTCCATGACCTTGCCCTCGTTGGCGGGGTCGGCACGGAAGCGGGTGAGCTGGATGTCGCCGACCACTTCGAAGAACATGCCCACCGTCCACAGCGCGGCGCCGGCCCAGGCCGGCCAGCCGAGCGTGGCCGGCGTGTCCATGGACAGCCCGAAGATCAGCACCAGCGACACGAGCCACATGAAGAAGCCCTGCATGAGGTAGATGTTCAGGAGGCTGTGCAGCGCGTAGTTTCCGCCCTGTGATTCCACGTGCTGGCGCAGGCGCGCGTAGCGAGGATCCTCCCTGCCCCAGTTGCGCCAGCCGAGATAGACACCCAGGCGCAGCCCCCAGAGCGTGGCCAGCGCGGCCACGAGCAGGCGCCTGGCCTCCACGCCGTCGGAGATCGTCCAGGTGAACCAGACGATGATCACGAAGCCGAAACCCCAGAAGATATCTGCGATGCTGGAATCGCGCAGAGCGAGACTGAGACCCCACAGGCCAGTCATCAGCACCAGTATGAGTGACGCATTGATCAGCGCCAGCGACAGGAATTCTTGCGGCACGGCTCTCCCCTCGGTCGGTTTACATTTGTCGGCGACCCGGCTGGCGGTATCCCGGGCCTGTGCTATTATGACTAAGTCTTACTAAGCAAGCGAGTCCGATGCAAGTCCGGCCGGTGTTGCGACCTGCCGAGAAGCAGCGGAGACCGGCAGGGGGAGCAAGGTCGTGCCAGCAAAGAAGCCCGCCATCGACTTCGACGGCCTGAGGCCGCCGGCGCCCGGCCTGACCGCCGACCACGAGGCCTGGCGGCAGCGGCTGCGTGACTTCGTGTCCGCGCAGGTGGAGCCTCACATCGACGCCTGGAACGCGGCCGGCACCTTCCCGGACGACCTGTACCGGCAGGCGGCCGAGGCCGGCCTCATGGGCATGGGCTTTCCGGCCGAATTCGGCGGCTGGCAGGGCGCCGCCGACCTCTACCATCGGGTGATCTTCGCCGAGGAGTTCCATCGTCTCGGCTCCGGTGTCGTCTTCGCCGACCTGGCCACTCACTGGATCGCACTACCACCCGTGGTCGAATACGGCAGCCCCGAACTGCACGACGAGGTGGTGCGCCCGGTACTCGCCGGGGAGAGGCGCACCGCCTTCGCGGTCACCGAGCCGGTGGGCGGCTCGGACGTGTCTGGCTTCGTGACGTCCGCCGAGGCGGACGGCGACCACTATGTGGTGAACGGCGAGAAAACGCTGATCTCCGGTGCGCTGCGCGCCGACTACCTGCTCACCGTGGTGCGCACGGCCGGCGAGGGGCTCGGCGGGCTGTCCCTGATGCTGATCGATGCGAACAGCCCGGGCGTCAGCATGGAGCCGCTACCCGGACTGGCCTGGTACAGCGCCGCCAACGGCACCATCCGGTTCGACGGCGTCCGCGTGCCTCGCGACCGCCTAATAGGCCCCGAGGGCCGCGCGTTCGCCAGCCTCACCCACCAGTTCAACACGGAGCGCTTCAGCGGCGTCGGCGCGACGCTGGCGATGGCGCGCGTCGCCACCGCCGACGCCATCGCCTGGGCGCAGCGGCGCGAGACCTTCGGCAAACGGCTGATCGATCACCAGACCATCCGCCAGAAGCTGGTGACCATGGTGCGGGCCATCCGCGCCGGCTACGCGTTCCTGGACCAATGCGTGTGGCGCTTCGAGCGCGGCGAGGTGCCTGTCGCGGATCTGTGCATGCTGAAGATTCAGGCCACCACCACGCTGGAGCACTGCGCCCGCGAGGCCATGCAGGTGCTGGGCGGCGAGGCCTACCGCGGCGACACCCGGGTGCAGCGCATCCAGCGCGAGGCGCGCATCTTCGCGCTCGGCGGCGGCACCGAGGAAATTCTGAACGACCTCGCCGGGCGCCAGCTCGGCTTCTGACAACCGACCAATTGCGACCAGGGCGACAACGGGGAGAGCGACATGTCCGAGAAGATGGATACCATCAGGGCGCTGATGCAGGCGAATATCGACGGCGAGCGCGAGAAGTTCCTGGACTACCTGACCGACGACATCGAGTACCACTACCACGTGGGTTCGCGACCGCTCATCGGCAAGGAGTGGGTGCGCAAGTTCCTGAACAAGTACGGCGAGATCTGCGCCGACCCCGACTGGCGCATCGACCGCTGGGCGGAGACGGACGACTGTCTGTTCGTCGAGGGCTACGAGGAGTACACGGACCTGCGCACCGGCGACCGCATCGCCCACCCGTACATGGGCATCTTCGAGTTCCGCGACGGCCGGATCGCCCGCTGGCGCGACTACTTCGAGATGGATAACAAGAAAGAAGAGGGAGCGGCATGATGACGGAGGCGGACGACAACCTGGAACTGGCCGAGCGCTTCATGGCGGCGCTGGAGGGCTGCGACGTCGACACGGTGCGCGAACTCTACGCACCTGACGCGCGGATCTGGCACAACTTCGACCAGGCCCTGCAGCCGGTGGAGGAGAACATCAAGTCGCTGCAGTGGATGCACCGCAAGCTGACCGAACTGGAGTACGACATCGTGCGCCGAGAGCCGATCCCCGGCGGCTGGTACCAGCAACACGTACTGCGCGGCACGCTGCCGTCCGGCGAGCACTTCGCGATGCCCGCCTGCGCCATCATCAAGGTGGAAGACGGGCGCATCGTGTCGCTGGACGAGTATCTGGACACGGCGCACACGAAACCGCTGCGCAAATGACGATGTAGGAGGGCCTTCAGGCCCGATTGAAATTAATGAATCGGGCCTGAAGGCCCTCCTACGCGTTCTCCTGCTGGTGCTCGATTTCGCCGGTCAACAGCAAGTAGAACGCCGGCACAACGAACAGCGTGAACAGGGTGCCGATGCCGAGCCCGCTGGCGATGACCAGGCCGATGTTGAAGCGGCTCACGGCGCCGGCGCCGGAGGCGGTCAGCAGCGGCACCATGGCGAAGATCATGGCGGCGGTGGTCATCAGGATGGGCCGCAGCCGCACGGCCGCCGCCTTCTCCACGGCGGCGCGCTTGTCCAGCCCCTCGCGCGCGCGGAGCTGGTTGGCGAACTCCACCATGAGGATGCCGTTCTTGGCCACCAGCCCGATCAGGGTAATCAGCCCCACCTGGGTGTAGATGTTGATCGTCGCCAGACCGAGCGTCATGAAGATCAGCGCGCCGGCGACGGACATCGGCACGGAAACCAGGATGATGAAGGGGTCGCGCCAGCTCTCGAACTGCGCGGCCAGCACCAGGTAGATGACCAGCAGCGAGATGAAGAAGGTGATCACCAGCGCGCTCGACTGCTGCTTGTACTGCCGTGACTCGCCGCTGTAGTCCCAGCTGAAGCCCACGGGGAAAGATGCCTGCGCACGTTCCTCCAGGAACGCCAGCGCATCGCCCAGCGTCACGCCCGGCGCCATCGCGCCCTCGACGGCGATGGAATTCAGCTGCTGGAACTGGGTGCGCTCGGCGGGTTCCACCGTGCGCTCGAAGCTCACCAGCGCGGACAGCGGCACCATCTCGCCACCGGCGGCTGGCACGTAGTAGTCCTCCAGCATGGCGGCATCCAGACGGAACTCGCGGCCGACCTGGGGAATAACCCGGTAGCTGCGGCCCTCCAGGTTGAAGCGGTTGATGTATCCCTCGCCCACCATCGTGGACAGCGTACGGCCGACGTCCTGCATGGAGATGCCGAGGATGCCGGCCCGGTCGCGATCGATGTGCAGGGTGATGCGCGGCCGGGAGTAATCGATGGACTTGCGCACGAAGGCGAACAGCCCGCTCTGCATGGCCTCGCCCATCAGGCCGTCGACCACGCCGTCCACCCGCTCGTAATCGGCGGCCGAGGTCACCACGAACTGCACCGGCAACCCGCCGGCGGAGCCCGGCAGATCCGGCCGCGGGAACACCGCCGCCTGCAGGCCGGCTATTTTCGAAATCGCTTGCTGCAACTCCGGCTGCACCTGCATCTGGGTGCGCTCCCGCTCCTGGCCCGGTGCCATCTTGAATCCGCCGAAGACGGTACTGTTGTCGCCGCCCATGCCCAGGAACAGGAAACTGTCCTGGTATTCCGGCACCTCCTGGAACAGATCCACCATGCGCCGGGCCCAGATCTCGTTGTATTCCGGCGTCGCCGTCTGGGGCCCGCGTGCCTGAACGAACAGGATGCTCTGGTCCTCCACCGGCGCCAGCTCCTCGGGCACGGTGGTGAACATGAACCAGATGCTCCCCAGCACGATCAACGCGAAGACGACCGTCACCGGCACGGTATCCAGAGATGCGTGCAGCAGGCGCTGGTAGCGGTCGGCCAGCCACTGGAAGAAATGCTCCACGCGCTGCTCGAAGCGGCCGGGTTCGCCGTAGCGGGTCAGCGCGCGGGCGGAGAGCATGGGCGAGAGGGTCAGGGCCACGATGCCGGAGATCAGTACCGCGCCGGCCAGCGCGAAGGCGAACTCCGTGAACAGGGTGCCCACCAGTCCGCCCATGAAACCGATCGGCGCGTACACCGCGATCAGGGTGGTGGTCATCGCGATGATAGGCAGCCCGATCTCCCGCGCGCCGATGATGGCGGCCTCGCGGCGCGAGCGTCCCTCCTCGACGTGCCGGTGGACGTTCTCCACCACGATGATGGCATCGTCCACCACCAGGCCGATGGCGAGCACCATGGCGAGCAGCGTCAGCAGGTTGATCGAGAACCCGAGCAGCAGCATCACGAACGCACCGCCGATCAGGGACAGCGGCACGGCCACCGCCGGGATCAGCGCGGCACGGATGGAGCCCAGGGAGAGGAAGATCACCGCCAGCACGATCAGCACGGCCTCGGCGAGGGTGCGGAATACCTCGTCGATGGACTCCTCGATGAACCGGCTGGCGTCGAAGGATACTTCGCCGGCGAGCCCGGCCGGCAGTTGCCGGGCGATGTCCTCCATGGCGACACGCACCCGCCGTGAGACATCCAGCGGGTTGGCCCCGGGCGCGGGGTCGATGGCGATCACCACCGAGGGCTCGCCGTTGTACCAGCTCACCGAGTCGTAGTTCTCGGCGCCGAGTTCCACGTCGGCGATGTCGCCCAGACGCACGAGCGTATCCTGGCCGCCGCGCACCACCAGGTCGCGGAAGGCGTCGGCGTCGCTGATGTCGGTGTCGGCGGACAGGTCGATGGCGACGTACTGGCCTTTGGTGCTGCCAACCGCCGCCAGGTAGTTGTTCTCCACGAGCACCTCGCGCACCTGCGCCGCCGAGACGCCCAGGGAGGCCATGCGGTCCGGATCGAGCCAGATGCGCATGGCGAAGGTCTTGCCGCCGAAGAGATCGGCCGAGGCCACGCCCTGCACGGCCTGCAGGCGGGGCTGGACCACGCGCAGCAGGTAATCGGTGGTCTCCGAGGCGCTCATCTCGCCGCCGTAGAAGACCAGGTACATGAGCGAGGTGCGCCCGCCCACGGTGGCCTCGATCACCGGGTCCTCCGCTTCGGCGGGCAGCACGTTGCGCTGGCTCGCCACCTTCGCCTGGATCTCCGCCACCGCCGCGTTCGGGTCGTAGTTCAGCACCATGTGGGCCTCGATCACCGAGCGCCCCTGCAGGCTGCGGGAGAAGAGGTAATCGATGCCCTCGGCCTCGGCGATGGCCTGCTGCAGGGGCGTGGTGATGAAGCCCTTGATCAGTTCGCTGCTCGCGCCCGGATAGCTGGTGGTGACCGTCACCACCGTGTTCTTCGTCTCCGGGTACTGCCGGACCTCCAGCGCGGTGATGGAGCGCAGGCCCAGCACCAGGATCAGCAGGCTGACGACGCTGGCGAGAACCGGTCGCCGGATGAAGATGTCGGTGAACTTCATGCGCCGCCCGGCCGGCGCTCTTCCAGCTCGACCGAATTGTCCACGGTGACCGGCTGGCCGGTCCTGAGCTTGTTCTGGCCCGCGCCGACGACGCGGTCGCCGAGCGCGAGGCCGCTCAGGATCTCCACCATGCCGTCACGCACCTCGCCGGTGTCCACCTGGCGGCGGGTCGCGATCAGGCCGCCCTCGGTTTCCTCCACCAGGAATACGGAGCTGCCGTAGGGATCGTAGGTCACGGCTCGGTATGGCAGGGTCAGCACCTCCCGCCGGCGCTCCTCCAGTATGCGCACCTCGGCGAACATGCCCGGCCTGAGCGCCCGGTCGTCATTGGCGAAGATGCCGCGGACCCGCACGCTGCGCGTGCCCTCTTCGATGCCCGGGGTGATGGCATGGATGCGCCCGCTGAAGGTGCGCTCGGGATGCGCCGGTACCTCAACTTCCACCTGCTGGTCGCGGGCGAGGCGGCCCAGATGGCGCTCCGGCAGCGTGAACTCGATGAATATCGGCGACAGTGAGACGAGGCTGACGATCTCCTCGCCGGCGGCCACATAGCGGCCGGGGCTCACGCGCCGTATACCGAGTTCGCCGGCGAAAGGCGCCCGCACGTCCTTCTTCCGGATTATGGCCCGTTTCGCGGCGACCTGGGCTTCCAGGCTCTCCAGCCGCGCTTCGGCCTCGTCCAGCTCCGACGCCGAGGCGAGCTTGTCGGCCACCAGCTTGCGAGTGCGCTCCAGCGTGATCGCAGCCAGTTTGCGGTCGGCCAGCAGTATGTCGAGTTCTGCGCGGTCCACCTCGTCGTCGAGCTGGACGATACGGGCGCCCTGCTCCACCCGGTCGCCGGTGATGAAGAAGATTTCGCTGACTCTGCCCGGTACCTCGGCGGCCACCATGATGCCGCTGGTCGGCACCGCGCTGCCGACGGCGGAGAGTGCGGGAATCCAGGTCTCGCGCGTGACCTCCACCGTGGTAACGACGGCAGGCGGCTGGCCGCGCCCCGGACCGCCCTGCGACTGCATGTATTTCCACGCGAACAGGGATCCGAACAGCGCTCCCGTAAGCGCGACGACGATAATGAGTCTCTTGATCAGGGGAACGCCTCGTGTCTCTGGTTACCGATGGTTGGCGCCGCCGGCGCCGCCGCAGCGGGACGGCGTAGTGTAACGAATGCCGGCCGTCCGCCGCAGTGTCGTTTTCCGGCAATAGGGGTCGGCGAAGCGTTCCCGACATCCCTCCCGGCCGCCGGATTCAGGGCCCGGTTGCAGCTGTCCGGGATTCGGACTAATATCCATAAATCTTCTTATGCAAGTGTGTTGCAGTCAAGCAACGCATGAGGAGATACCGCGGGGCGCCCGTTATAACAACGTTCGGGCAAATCGGTCGCCGCTACGGGATTCGGGCAGAGCTACCGGGTCCAAATTGAAAACCGAGAGGGGGAGACAAATGCAACCACGAGAGAAAACCAGGTTTCGCGTGCTCCGCGACCACCTTGCGACGACGGTGCTGGCGGCGGGCCTGCTGGCCATGGCCGGCACCGCGGCCGCGCAGGAACTCGAGGAGATCGTCGTCACCGCGCAGAAACGCGAGGTGGGCCTGCAGACGGCCCCGGTGGCCATCACGGCTTACTCCGGCGCGACGCTGGAGGAGAACAAGATCTACGACGTGATGGATCTCGCCAACAGCGTGCCGGCCTTCTCGCTGACGATGAATACGCCGCTCGACCTCGAGCTGAACATCCGCGGCGTGACCAACACCCGGCTGGACTCGCCGACGGCGGATCCCTCGGTCGGGCTGTTCCTCGACGAGGTCTACATCGGCCGCACCGGCGGGCTGAACACCGACTTCTTCGATCTGGAACGCATCGAGGTGATACGCGGCCCCCAGGGTGTATTGCTCGGCAAGAACGTGGTCGGCGGCGCCCTCAGCGTTATCACCGCCGCGCCGCAGTTCGATCGCTCGGGCCGCGTCCTGGTCTCGGCAGGCAATTACAACTCGCTGCAGACCAGCGGTTATGTCACCGGCGGCCTGACGGACCGCTGGGCGGGACGGCTATCGTTCCAGACCCGGGACCGGGACGGTTATGCCCACGACGTGCTGCACGATCGTCCGCTCGAGAATCTGACCTCGCGTCAGGTACGCGGACAGCTGCTGTACGACAACGACGACGACCTCAGGGCCCGATTCTCGCTGGACTACAACAACGACTGGACCAACGGCCTGAACGCCGTTGCAGTGGCCGGCGGGCCCATCGGTTTCCGCCCCTGGAGCACGCTGAGGGATTTCCTCGGCATGACCGACATCCGGCAGAGCACGCCGGAGGACAACCTCTACGCGGGCGAGCGCTGGGAACAGACGAACAACATGAGCCGCGAGGGCTTCGGCTTCATGGCCAATGTGGAGAAGGACTTCGACGGTTTCTCGCTGACGTCGATCACCGGCTATCGCGATGCCACGTCGAAGCAGCTCTACGACCAGACCGGCGGCGGGCCGGACGTGTTCGATACGGTAGCCGACTTCGGCGACTATCTCGCCTACGTTGCCAATCGCTTCCCGGATCCGACCGATCCCCGCTCGCTGGGCGCCGTCCTGTTGTTCTCGTCGCCGGTCAACGAGCAGGCTGACATCGAGCAGTTCAGCCAGGAGTTCCGCCTGACCTCGACGACCGAGGGCCGCTGGGACTGGATCGCGGGCATCTACTTCAAGCACGACGAGATCTTCAAATTCGACCGTTTCTTCGGTGAGAACATCACCGGCGCGCTGCCGGTACTGAGCGGCGAGAGCCACTGGCTGAATGACGGCAAGATGGATTCGATCGCGGCATTCGGTCAGGTCGGTTTCGACATCACCGACACGCTGAAGCTCTCCGTCGGCCTGCGCTGGACGAAGGACGAGAAGGAGGGCTTCGTTCAGGGTATCGCCGTCGCCACCGGCGACCGCTTCAACCCGGGCGATACCGTGCCGCTGACGCCGCTGGTGACGCCTTTCGCCACCGACTACGGCGACGACTGGAGCAAGGTCACGCCCCAGGCCATCCTGGAGTGGCAGGCAACCGACACCCTGTTCCTTTACGCCAGTATCGCGGAAGGCTTCAAGGGCGGCGGCTACGAGGACACTCCCGCTAACGTCGCCGCGGCCACGATCTCGTTTGACCCGGAGGAAGTCACCAACTACGAGGTGGGCTTCAAGTCCGACTTCGCCGAGGGCCGCGCGAGGCTGAATGCGTCGTTCTTCTTCATGGACTATACGGACCTGCAGGTGCAGCAGACCAATGAGGACTGCCTGTGCAACCTGACGGACAACGCCTCGGACGCGGAGATCAAGGGTGTGGAGGCCGAGTTCCAGTACTCGCCGACCGACGGCTTGCTCCTGTACGCGTCGGGCTCCTTCGTGGACACGGAATACATCGAGTTCATCGAGTCGAGCGGCGTCGACAGCTCGGGCAACCAGCTGCAGCGTACGCCTGAACTGCAGTACAACGTCGGCTTCGACTACACGCCGATCGGTGCGGCCGGCTGGGCGAGCAACGTGACCTTCCGCCTCAACTATTCCTACCAGGACGAGCTCTACTGGCAGCCTGCGAACCTGAACGAGGAGGACGCCTACGGCCTGCTGGACGGGCGCATCACCTATGCGCCGGCGGATGCCAACTGGAATTTCGGTATCTGGGGCAAGAACCTGACGGACGAGGAATACCGCACCAACATCATCCCCTTCTTCGGCGAAGAGGTCGGCCAGTACGGGGCGCCCCGTACCTACGGCGTCGATTTCGCCTATAATTTCGAGTAACAGGGGAGCGCCGGGCGCAATGCCCTGGCCATCGAGGGAAGGGCGGCACGTGTCATGCGTGCCGCCTTTTTCTTTGCGGGTCGGGCCTGAAGGCCCTCCTACAGTTTGGAGAGCCGTTCCAGGCGGTGGTAGAGGTCGGTTAGCCGCACGTCGAATTCGCGCCGGCGCCTTTCCACCCCGCCGCCGTCAGCGATGAGG
Source organism: Lentisalinibacter salinarum (assembly GCF_040706555.1). NCBI lineage: Bacteria > Pseudomonadati > Pseudomonadota > Gammaproteobacteria > Woeseiales > Woeseiaceae > Lentisalinibacter > Lentisalinibacter salinarum. The sequence continues at coordinate 403,052 of NZ_JAPDRH010000001.1, read as the reverse complement.
CCGCGATTGCGGACCAGCAGCAGACCGCCGGCCACGAGCGCCCGGGAGGCGGAATCGGCCCAGCGGATGTCACGGCGGTCGGCCATGCGGCGGCCGAGGTCCAGGCAGGTCTCGATCAGGCGGTCGTCGCCGGGGTCGGGATCTGCGGCACCGCTCAGGAGTGCCCGGGCGACTACCCGATACGCCTCCACATAGGGGCGCAGCACCGCCTGGGCGACGCACAGCGGCTTGTGCGTGACCAGCTCGGCGATCCCCGCCCCGCCCGCCTCCAACCGCCTCTCCCAGTCCCGTGCGAGTGCGTCCAGTTCCGCCCGCACCGCTGCCCGATACTCGGGACGGCGGGCGAAGAAGAACTCCATCTTGAACAGGTCCCGCAGCCGGTCGATTTCTTCATCGAACGCCTGCCGCGGCTCCGCGCCCTCGGCTTCGGCGGCACGGAGCAGGGCGAGCTCGACGAAAGCAGCGATCACGAAATGATGGGCAGCCATGTTGCTGTAGTACAGCGCAGCGAGGTGCCGCGCGGGCGGCACCGTCAGCCGGCCGGCCGATTCGGCCACCATCCCGGTGGCGGCGAGTTCCGCCAGCACGCGATCCAGCTCCGCATCCGGTCCGGCGGGCAATGCCTTCACCGCCTCGGGATCGTGGCGCCGCACGTGCCCGAACAAGGCAATCACGTCGTCGCGCAGCCGGGCGCGGCCGAGCCCCTCCTCGCAGAGCAGCGACATCATGACCAGCGAGACGGTGGTGGGCGGCGTAACCCGGTTGATCCGGTAGCAGACCTCGAACGCCAGCTTCTGCACCTCCATCGACTCCGCACTTGCCGACTCCAGGGCGGGGGCATCCGGCGTATCGTGCAGGGAGACGGGCTCGCCGAAGCGCACGTAGATACGCCCGAGCGGCTGCCTGAGCCCGCGCACGTAACGCACGAACCAGGACAGCGACTCCGGCGCCTTGCCCGCGCCCGTCTGCTGCGCCGTCATTTCCGGGACGTCGGGAATCTGGTCGTAGGCGATGGAGACGGGCAGATACCGGACCGGGTCTCCGTCGAGTTCGCGGCTGGCCTCCACCACGTACTTGAGCAGGCCGAGCTTCGGCATGACGAGCTTGCCCGTGCGGGACCGCGTCCCCTCGATCGCCCACATGAACGAGGCCCCGGCCGAGAGCAGATCGCCGATGGCGGTCTTCAGTGCAACCCGGTACACGGGATTGTCGCGGATGCCCCGGCGGATGAAGATGCCGCCCGCCTGCCGGGAGAGCCAGCCGAGGCCGAGGAAGTCCATGTTGATGCCGCCGAAGACGTACGGCGTGTCGATGCCGCGCTCGTGCAGGGCATGATAGAGCGCGAAGATATCCAGATAGGTCTTGTGGGTGATCAGGTAGACCACCGGGCCCCGCCGCGCCAGGTTGGCAACGCGAACGAACTCGCCCTCGTCGCAGACGATATCCCGCGCATAGCCGCGCCGGCAGATGAACCGGCTCAGCGCGGCGAACAGACCCACCCCCGTGGCGCCGCGGCGGCTGTCCAGCTCCGCGAGATAGCCCTCGGCTTCTTCCGACAACGCGGCCGGATCGCGGTCGATCCTCGGGGCCAGCTCCCGCAGCACCTGCTCGAGCCGCTGGCGGGACTCCGTCACCGCAGCTGGCTGTCCTTGCTGCCGCGGCGGTTGTAGAGACCTTCGCCCTGCCCTTTCTCGTCGAGCTCGGCCTGGCAGGCGAGGCAGCGGCGCACGCCCGGGACGGCCTCGCGCCGCGCGGCCGGGATCTCCTCGCCGCATTCCTCGCAATGAGTCAGGGAAGGGCCGGTGGGCAGCCGGCCACGGGCGCGCTCCACGGCGTCTTCGACGCTGGCATCGATCTGTTCCTGTACGGCCCCGTCGCGGGCCCAGCCACCGGCCATGGCATCCTCCGATTGCGGCCCTGAGCTAACGGGGGTCAGCATAGCAAATCATCATCCGCCTCGGCCGTCGCCCGGAAAAGCGCTCGCGAACTCCTCGGGTTCCAGGGCGCTCACATTCGCAACGAAACTCACCGTATGGTAGTTGCCGCACAGGGCAAGGATCTCGAGTTGCTGCTCGAGGTCCCAGAGCTGCCGGAACGCATCGAGCGTGGCCGGGTCGGGGCAGCCGGCGGCGCAGAGTCCGTCGACCACCCGCAGCAGAACCGCCTCGGCGTCCCTCCAGCAGGGATCGTCGGGCGGCGACAGCCGTGTTGCCCGGATCTGCTCGGCGCTCAGCCCTGCCGCGGCGCCGAATGCGGCGGCGTGCACGCCCCACTCGTACTCGCAGTTGCGCTGCGCGCAGGTGCGCAGGATCACGAGTTCACGTTCCCTGAGCGACAGCGGACTGTCCCGATCCAGCAGGTTCACCACGCCCTTGCCCCGCAGAAAGCGCAGGCTGTTGGCGAACACGCGGAATAACTTCAGGACGTAGCCGTCCCGCTTCGGGTACGACTCCAGCGCGGTGGCCACATCCTCCGGCCACGGCGGCTCGACGGGTGCGAGAACCTCTCTCATCATGCTGCTCCTGTGCTACAGTATTTGTAGCAAAGCTTACTGCTACAGAAACTGTAGTGTCAACATGACTCCGAATACAGGCGATAAGAGCCGCGGGTCGGCCCGACGGCCCATCATGGCGCTCCTGGACCTGCTGGGCCGCCGCTGGACCCTGCGCGTACTCTGGGAGCTTCGCGACCAACGGCTCTCGTTCCGGCAGCTGCGCGAGCGGTGCGACAACGTCTCGCCGACCAGTCTCAATCGCAGACTCCGCGAACTGCGCGAGGCGGGCCTCGTGGACCTGGAGGACGAGGGTTACGGTTACACGCAGCGGGGCCGCGAGTTGGGCGAGCGGCTGATGGGCCTCAGCGAGTGGTCGCGAGCGTGGTACGCCGAACGAAACTGACCGCCGCACGCGGTTACCCGTCCGGCACCTCCGCGCGCTGCCGGCTGGCCCGATAGGGCCGCAGCGCCAGATAACTCAGCAGCACTCCCACCGGTATGACCGTGGCGCTCACCACCGCCATCGAGTAACGGAGCTTCATCGGGTCGGCGAAGCCGAAGTCCGTCACCAGCGCCACGAGGGTGGGACCGAAGCCGAGCGCAATCAGGTTGCCCACCAGGAAATACAGCGCCGTCATCTGGGCGCGCAGGGGATTGGGCGTGATCACCTGCAGCGCGGCGGCGGGCAGACCCTGCGGGAAGGCCAGCAGGAAGCTCGTCACGGCCAGGCAGGCCAGCGCGAGGCCGCCGTTCGGCATCAGCGGCGTCGCCACCGCGAACGGTACCGTGATCACACCGCCGTAGAAGGCCGCGCGCAGGATAGCGTCGCGGCGGCCCCGGCTCTCCAGCCAGTCTGCCACGTACCCGCCCGCGTAGACGCCCGCCGTGCCCAGCACGAACATGATGCCGCCGTACGCGAGTCCTATCGTGGAGGCATCCCAGCCCCAGGTGCGGATGAACAGGGTCGGCGTCCAGACCATGTAGCCCGCGATGGCGATGCCGATCATCGAGAAGGCGAGGAAATGGAACGCCACCGTGAGAGCGTTCACCTTCAGGAAGGCCAGCAGCACCGGCAGCGAGCTCGCGCTGCCGTCCCGGGGCACGCCCGCCGCCTTCAGACCGCGGCGCACCGGCTCCCGGATGGTCAGCACGAGCAGGAATATCGGCAGCCCGAGCACGCCGACGAAGAAGAACGTCATCTGCCAGGGCCGCACGTCGCCCAGCACCGGCATCGTCACGACGCCGGCGTTCATCACCATGCGCACCACGATGCCGCCGATGATCATGGCGAGGCCCGCGCCGAAGTAGACCCCCATGGAATAGACGCTGAACGCGCGGGCGAGCTTATGCTTCGGGAAGTAGTCCGCCATGATCGAGAAGGCGGCCGGCGACAGCGTCGCCTCGCCCACGCCCACCCCAACCCGGGCGGCGAACAGCTGCCAGAAGTTGCGCGCCGCGCCGCACAGCGCCGTCATCGCGCTCCAGAAGGCGACGCCGAAGGCGATGATGACCTTGCGGTTCTTCTGATCGGCGAGCCGCGCGATCGGCACGCCCATCAGTGTGTAGAAGATGGAGAAGGCGAGGCCTGCCAGCAGGCTCACCTGGGTGTCGGTGATGGCGAGATCCGCCCGGATCGGCTCCACCAGCAGCGCGAGGATCTGCCGGTCGATGAAGGAGTTGGTGTAGGCGAGCATGAGCACGCCGACCACGTACCAGGAGTAGACCGGATTCGGCCAATCGCCATCTTCGTCGTGAGCGTCCGCGCCGACGGTCTCCGTCTGCTGCATGCGTTCTCTCCCCCGCTGCTGCCCGGTCACGGCATCCACGCACCCCGCCGGTGACCGGATTGCCTGCGACCGAAGGCTAGCTTAGACTGTCCCAGTCTAATTACGCAAGTTTGTGGTTCTGCCCTGCTCCGGCGTAGCGGGTGACCACGTGAGATTCACTTTCAGGGGGAGACTCGTCCTATGAGAATGCACGTTCTACTGTTGTGGCTGCTGCTTGTCCCGCCGGCGCTGCAGGCCGACGATCATGCGGGCACCGACGCCATCGAAGCCGAAGCCGAGGCCGTCGCGATGGAGATGGTGGACGCCTGGAACACCATGGAATGGGACCGCATGATCGACCTGTTTGCCGAGAACGCCGTGTTCCAGAGCATGATGAAAGACCCGGTGATCGGCCGCGAAACCATCCGGCCCCGCTTCCTCGCGCTGGTGGACGGGATCGAGCGCATCGAGCTGCAGATCCGCAACGTGGCGATCAACGGCAACGTCGTGTTCCTCGAGCGGGTCGACGACTTCGTCTACAAGGGCAAGCATTCCCGTATCCCGGTCGTCGGCGTGCTGGAGATCGCCGACGGCGAGGTGGCCGCCTGGCGCGACTACTACGACTGGGCGCAGCTCGAGGAGGCGCTGACGGTAGAGGAATAACCCGCCTCAGCCGTCTTCGTCCGCACCGTCGTGGGCCTTTTCGCGGCCCACCTCGTGGACGATCGTCTCGCCGCGGGAGGTGTGCTCGTGCTCGATCTCCCAGATGCCGTCAGGGGTCTTCTCCAACACGTGGGTGAAGGCGCCCCGGATCGTCTCGTGGGGGAACACGTGCTCGAACCTGCCCGTGACCACGGCCACGTCGTCGGTCAGAAGCCGGACCTCCATCTCATCGATGGTGAACTTGCCCATGCGCCGCTCGTCCGGCCAGGTCTCCCGGAACATTCGATTGACGGCGTCCCAGCCGGCGAGCCAGGTCTTGCCGTAGACCAGGCGCATGTCGTCGCCCTTGCCGTAGGCGTCCAGGTAGGCGCTCATGTCCGCCGCGTTCCAGTCGCTCTGCAGCCCGCGGATGACGGCCGCCACCGCGTCCTCGTCCGCCCCGCCGTGGGCGGGTCCGGCGAAGGCGCAGCCGAGCGCGAGTACTGCGGCTGCGAGGCCCGGGGTCCTGTAGTCAAACATCGGCGTCTCCTGTTCCGGTATGGCAATGGTGGTGCGAACGGCAGGCGGGGTCAGCCGGACGCGCGCACGCGCACGGGTAGCGCACTCATGCGCGGCAAGCCGCTCCAGGTGTCGTAGTCGGTTTCGTCGTCGACCAGCGCGCTGGTGCTGGTGCCGCGAAAACGATCGGTGGCCGTGCTGTTCGGGAACCCGTGGGCGACCGAGATGACGCCACGCCGCACGTCTTCGGCCAGCTCGACCACGGCGGGCACGCTGCCGTTGCCGCTCGCGATCTCGATCCGGTCGCCGGCCGTCAGCCCGAGCGCGGCGGCATCCCGCGGATTCATGTGCGCCGGGTTGTACGGCACTTTCTTCGCCAGCGCCTCCACCCCGTGACCGACCGAGTTGTAGACGTGGTGCTGGCGCCGGCTCACCAGCAGCAGCGGCAGGCCTTCGCCGCCGGGCGTCGGCTCCTCGGCCACGGCCGCACGGTCCGGGTCACCGTGGTCCTCCGAACCGGCAAGACCGGCCAGCTCCGACATCATGCCCTCGTTGCCGACCTCCAGCCGGTACGGCCAGTCAGGGTCTCGCGGTTCCGCCGGCGCGGAGCGCTCCTCGAAGATATGGCCCTCCGGGTACTTTCTGATCTCCTCCAGCGGCACGGGGCTGCGGCTGGTGAACACCTCGATCAGCTCGTCGGTGGTCGGCGGGGATTCCATGTCCCAGGCGTAGCCGCGGAAGCCAAGCGGCATCTCCATGCGCCGGGCGAGCTCGTAGAATACCCGCCAGTCCTCGATCACCTCGGCGTCGGCCGGCGGGTCGATGAGCGCGGGCTGGTACTGGGCGAACGGCTCCTGGAAGCCGATGGACAGGCCGTAGGTCACCATGCCCTCGTTGGCGAAGGAGATGGCGGGCATCTCGTAGCCGAACATCGGGCCGATGACGTAGTCGGCGAGTTCGGCGGTGGCGGAGAGCTGCGGGTCGATGACCACCAGCAGGTCCAGCGACTCCAACGCGCGGCGCACCTTCTCCCGGTTCGGGAATGCGGCCAGCGGATTGCCGCCGACGACGAACAGCGCACGCACCTGCCCCTCGCCGGGCGTCAGGATCTCGTCGGCCAGGGCGGCGGTGGAGAGGCCGGCGGCGGTGTCTGCCAGGCCGCGGACGCGCAGCGACTCGCCGAAGCCGACCGCGGGCCTCGGTTTCTCGGCGCGCGCCCGGCCCGAGAACATGCGGAACAGGCAGCCGAGGTTCGGTACCCGCTCGCCCGCCTTCACCCAACGGCCGCAGATCGTGTTCAGCGCGAGCAACAGGTATTCCATCAGCGTGCCGTGAGGCGCCATGTTCGAGCCCGTACCGCCGGTGGCGTTGCCCTTGTTCGCCCCGGCGAACATCCGGGCGGCGGCGACGATGTCGTCCGCCTGCAGCCCGGCACGGGCGGCGACTCGTTCCGGCGTGAACGGCTCCACCGCCGCGGCCAGCTCGTCGAAGCCGTTCACCTCGCTGGCGACGAAGTCCCGGTCGTAGAGACCCTCTGTGATGATCACCCGGATGATGGCGGCCAGGATCTCGGGGTCGTGGCCTGGCAGGCATTGCAGGTGGATGTCCGCCTTGCGCGCGCTCTCGGTGCGGCGGGGGTCGATGACGATGAGTTTCAGCCCCCGCTTCTTCGCCTCGTGCAGCCGCTTGGCCGGGTTGAACGGCGGGATGCCGCCCCACATCGAGACCAGCGGGTTGGCCCCCACCAGCATGCAGACGTCGGAGTCGGCGAAGGCCTCGGGGCCGGCACCCCAGCGCCCGTGCAGCGCCATGGCAATCGGCTTGCCGGGCTGGTCGATGGTGGCATTGGTGAAACGCATGGGCGAGCCGATGGCGTCCATGAAGGCGTGCCGTGTCATCACGCCACCCACGCAGAAGTGGCTGAACGTTCCGGTGTACATCGCCACCGAGCGGGGACCGTGCTCGGCGACGATCGGCTGGAGTTTCGACGCAACCTCGTCCAGCGCCTGCGGCAGCGGGATCCCGGCCCGGCTGCCGTCCTCTTCCCGCTTCAGCGGATGCAGTATGCGGTCGTCGGCGTAGTGGAACTCGTGGAAGTTACGGCCCTTGATGCAGCTGTAGCCGGCGTACACCGGGTTGTGCTTGTCGCCGATCAACCTGACGATGCGCCCGTCTTCGAGGTGGACCTTCATCGGGCAGAAGGCGTGGCAGAAACGGCAGAGTCCGTGTCGCTCTTCGGTGGTCATGTCAGTCTCCTCGCGCGGCCGCCGCGCGCACGGCCTCGCCCCATTCACGGATGGCCGGTGCGGTGAACGACAGGAAGCGGCCGAAAGAGGCGAAGCCATGGATGGTCTGCTCGTAGCAGCGATACTCCGCCGTGACCTCCGCCCGCTCCAGCGCCTGCGCATAGGCCGCCGCCTCGTCGCGCAGCGGATCCAGGCCCGCCGTCACGATCAGCGCCGGCGGCAGACCGGAGAGCGTGTCGGCCAGACCGGGCGACAGCCTCACGTCGGCGGGGTCCTGGCCGGGCGCCAGGTACTGCGCACCGAACCAGGCCATCAGCTCGCCCGTCAGGAAATAGCCCTCGGAATTCTCGGCCACCGATGGATAACGCTCCGCGTCCCGGGAGGCGTCCAGGGCGGGGTAGACCAACAGCTGGAAAACCGGCGCGGGACCGCGGCGGGCCACAGCGCGCTGCGCCAGCGAGGCCGCGAGTCCGCCGCCGGCGCTGTCGCCGGCAACGACAATACGGGCAGGATCCGCGCCGAGGCTGGCAGCGTTTTTGAGCACCCATCCCCAGGCCGTCCAGGCATCCTCCCAGGCGGCGGGGAAAGGGTGCTCCGGACCCAGGCGGTAGTCGACCGCCAGCGTCACGGCGCCGCTGGCATCGGCCAGCGTCCGGCAGACCGCGTCGTGGGAGTCGAGATCGCCGATGGCGCCGCCACCGCCGTGGAAGTAGAGAATCAGCGGCGCGCCGCTTTCAGCGCCTTCGGGCCGATACAGCCGCGCGTCCAGCCCCGGGGCGATCTCCACCTCCCGTGTCTCCGCCACGGACTCGGCCGGGTGAGCCGATGCCGCCGTGAGCGGGTCGTGGATCTTCCTCGCCTCGACGGCAGGCAGCGTCCAGATGGGCGGGTATTCCGCTTCCGCCATCAGGCGCAGGAGACCGGCGGTCTCGGCGTCCGGCTTCACGAGCCGAGCCGCTCGCGCTTCAGGCGTATGCCCGCCGCCTCGCGGTCCCAGGTGTCGTCGGTGACGCCGGCTTCGCGGAACAGCACCTTGCGGGGCTTGTTGGTCTCCGTCTTCGGTATCTCGTCGACGATGCGCACGTAGCGGGGCACCATGAAATAAGCCAGGCGTTCCACCAGGAACTCCGTGAGCGCCACCGGATCGAGGCTCGCGCCGGCCTTCGGCACGACGACGATCAGCACCTCCTCCTCGGTGTACTCGCTCGGCACGCCGACGGCCACCACCTCGTCGACCTCGGGGTGGCGGTTCACCTCGGCCTCGACCTCGAGCGACGAGATGTTCTCGCCCCGGCGCCGGATGGTGTCCTTGCGCCGGTCGACGAAGAAATATTCGCCGTTCTCGTCCTGGCGGAACACGTCGCCGGTGTGAAACCAGCCGTTGCGCCAGGCACGGGCCGTCGCCTCGGGCATGTTGATGTAGCCGGCGTTCATGGTCCACGGCAGGTCGGAACGGACGATCAGTTCGCCGGGCTCGCCTCGCGGCACCTCGATGTCGTTCTCGTCCACCAACCGGCATTCCACGCCGGTACGGGGCCGGCCGCAGGCGTACTGGACCTCGGAGTTGACGTCACTGATGAGCGGCGTGGATACCTCGGTCATGTTGAAGCCGGTCACGTAGTCGAAACCGAAGCGCTTGCCGAGCGCGATGGTCTCGTCGTTGATCGGGAACATCGTCAGGTTGCGGAGCGGGTTCTCGGTATCGTCCGGCCGCGGCTCCGACTTGGCGATGAACGGTGCCATGGCGCCGATCAACCCGGCCGTGGTCACGCAGTTCGCACGCCGCACCTGGTCCCAGAACTCGGTGGTGCTGAAGCCGCTCACCAGATAGAAGGAGCCGGAGTTCACCAGCGCGCAGTAGATGGGGCTGGTGCCGCCGACATGGAACATCGGCAGGTTCACCAGGATGGCGTCGCCGTCCTCCATCCGGTAGTTGATGACCGCCGTCGTATAGAGCTGCAGGTAGGGCGACAGCACGCCCTTCGACGGGCCGGTGGTGCCCGAGGTGTAGATGACGCTCTGGATGTCCCAGGGCTCGATCACGGCGGAGTCGTCGAAGGCCTCGCCGTCGCCATTCAGCGCGTCCGCGCCGTGGAAGCGCAAACCGGGCCGGGCCGAGGGCACCTCGCCGCCCGACAAGACCACCTGCTCGAGGCTCTCGAGCGTCAGCCCTTGCAGCCGTTCGACCAGGTCCGGATGAGTGACCATGATCCGCGCGCCGGTGAGGTTGACGGCGTGCTCCAGCACGCCGCCCCGGTAGGCCGTGTTCAGCGGCACGTAGACGGCGCCGAGGTAGTTGGCGGCGAACCAGACCCTGACGATGTCCCGGCCGTTCGGCAGCCAGGCGATGACCGTATCGCCGCGACCGACGCCGAGGGCCTGCAGCCCGGCGGCCGTGTCACGGACCTCACGGCGACACTCCGCGTAGGTCCACTCGATGCCGTCCTCGAACAGGGCGACCCGGCGATCGGGACAACGCCGCGCCCGGCTGTCCAGCAGCCCTTTCAGGACGCAGTCGTCCCGGTCCGGCATGCGCGGATCGAACCAGGGCGGTCGGATCTCTACTCGGTCGCCGCTCATCGTCGCATCTCCCCCAACGGCGCGTGCAGTCACTTGCATTAAGAAACCCGACCTTAGCCAGCAGTCGGGCGGCCGTCAACCGCCAGTTGACGGCGGGAGCGCCCGCCGGGTATTTTAAGTTCTATATTGCAAGTGACTGGAGCAGCGGATGGACGCGGCAACATTGCTGAAGATCGTCAATTTCTACGGGCGCTTCACCCCGAACTACACCAAGATCGGCTATTACGCCCGCGGGCTGCCCTGGGGCTCCTCCCGCCCGTGGGACTTCTCCGGCCAGCACTGGGTGGTCACCGGCGCGAACGCCGGTATCGGCGAGGCCATCATGCGCACGGCTTCCGCAGCGGGGGCCAGCGTGGTCGCCGTGGCCCGCAATGCCGAGCGGCTCACGGCCGCGGTGAATGCGCTGCCGGCCGAATCCGCCGAGAGGGTCACGCCGCTGGTCGCGGACATGTCGCTGCAATCGGAGACCGACGGACTTCTCGGCAGGCTCGTCGCCGACGGACGCCGGATCGACGTGCTCATGAACAACGTGGGCGTCTTGCTGAACGAGCACGAGGTCACTGCCGAGGGAAGGGAGAAGAGCTTCGTCACCAACCTGCTCAGCCATTTCCAGCTGACCGAGGGCCTGATGGAAGCCGGCATGTTCGCCGACGAGGCCACCATCGTGAACATGTCCTCCGGCGGCATGTACAACGTACCCCGCTCGATCAAGGGCCTGAATACCCTGGACCCGGAGCGCTACAGCGGAAAGATCGCCTACGGCTTCCACAAGCGTGCCCAGGTGGCGCTGACCAACTACTGGAACCGCAAGTACGGCGACCGGGGCCTGCGCGTCTACGTCACCCACCCGGGCTGGTCGAAGACGCCGGGGGTCCGGTTCTCCCTGCCGACCTTCTGGAAGATCCAGAACGTCCTCCTGCGCACGCCGCTGCAGGGCGGCGACACCGCACTGTGGCTCGCCGCCGAGCGGCCCGAGATCGGTGACGGGGAAGTAATCTGGTTCGACCGCAAACCGCGCGAGACCCATATCTTCGAGCACACGCGCACGCCGCTGTGCAGCGAGGAGGAGCTGGTGGATTATCTCCAGCGGGAACTGGACAAAGGCGGCAACGAATCCGCGGCCGCGCCGGCAGGATCGGCCTGACGCGCGGGATCAGCGCAGGATCTGACGGGGTCGGCGCCGCCCGCCTCGCTCCCTCTCAGCGCCCGACGACGAAGCTGACCGTGGTGGTGGCGCTGCCGCCGATGTTCAGCGTGGCCACCGTCTTCGCGCCCTCGATCTGGTAGTCGCCGGCCTGACCGGTGACCTGCTTGTAGCTGTCCAGCATCATCCGCACGCCGGTGGCGCCCACCGGATGACCCAGGCCGATAAGACCGCCGCTCGCGTTCACGGGGATCCGGCCGCCCAGCGCGATGTCGCCGTTCTCCACCGCCTGCCAGCTCTGGCCCGGCGCCGTGATGCCGAAGTGGTCGATGGCCATGTACTCGGTGCTGGTAAAGCAGTCGTGGGTCTCGATGCCGTCGAGCTGGTCCACGCCCTCGATGCCGGCCCGGCCGAAGGCGTCGGTGATGGCGCCGCGAACGTGGGGGAAGATGTACGGTGCGTCCCTGCTCTCCTCGATCTTCTGCTGATAGGTGATCGGCGCGGTGCGATGGCCCCAGCCCCGTATCCACGGCAGGTCGTCCAGGCTCATGCCGTGGCGCTTCGCGTATTCGGCCGCCTTCTCCGCGCCGGCGAGGAAGACGATGGCGGCGCCGTCGGTGATCTGGCCGCAGTCCTGCTTGCGCATGCGCCCGTCGATGACCGGGTTGGCCTCATCGTCCTCGGCGAAGCTCGCGTCGGTGAATTCCCAGCGTCGGGTCTGGGCATTCGGGTTGCGCCGCGCGTTGTCGAAGTTGTTCTTCGCGATGCCGGCCAGGTGTTCCTGCTTCAGGCCGTAGCGGCGATCGTACTCATCCGCCAGCTCGCTGAAGAGATGCGGCCAGGGGAATTCCACATCCGTGCACTCGTGGCCGCTCCACATGGCCGGCCCGCCGATGAGATCCGCGGCGGTCTGCCCGGGCACGTTGCGCATCTGTTCGATGCCGATCACGGCAGCCAGGTTGTAGCGGCCGGCCTCGATGTCCGCGGCGGCGGACAGGAGCGCAATGCTGCCCGAGGCGCAGGCGGCTTCGTGCCGGGACGCGGGCTTGCCTGAGAAGGCCGGGTGCAGCGCGGCGAAGAAACCGCCGAGATGGCCCTGCTTGCAGAACAGCTCGGCCGCGAAGTTGCCGACGTGGGCCACCTCGATCTCCTCGGGCTCGATGCCCACGGTGTCGACGCCGGTGCGCACGGTGTGCGCGAAGGCATCGAACAGCTCGTCACCGTTGCGGGCCCAGTTGGCGGCAAAGTCGGTCTGATAGCCGCCCAGCACGTAGACTCTCTCGCTCATCGTTCCCCCTGCCGCTCACGCTCGAGCGTGCGCCAGATCTGGTCGATACGGTCGGCGCCCCAGTACATCTCGCCGTCCAGGAAGAAGGTCGGCGCGCCGAACACACCCCGCTCCATCGCCTCGTCGGTAACCGCCTTCAGCTTCTGCTTTACCTCGTCCCGCGCGGTGCCCTGGAGCACCTCCTCCGCATCCAGGTCCAGCCCTTTCGCCACCTCGGCGAGCACCGCCGGATCGGAGCAGTCCCGGCCCTGGCCGAAGCTCGCGTCGAAGACCGCGCCGATCCAGGCCACGGCGTCTTCTTCGTCGATCTCCTTGAGAAACCAGTAGGCGCGGGCCGCCAGGATGCTGTTGAACGGGAACGGATCGGGCCAGTGGTAGGGCAGGCCCCATTCCGCCGCCGAGCGCTCGACGTCGTGCCAGGTGTAGCGACCCTTCAGCGAATCCGGCTGCGGCGGCGCGTGGCCGCGGGACTTGAAGATCGCGCCCAGCGCGATCGGCTGCCACTCGATCCTGACGCCGAACTCCTCCGCCAGGGCGCGCAGCCTGTACTGACCGATGTAGCTGTAGGACGAGGAGAAGTCGAAGTAGAAATCGATCGCTCTCTTCATCGGACGACCTCATTGAAACCAATGGCTTTCATAACTAGACTCGGGGCGACTATATAATGCCGGTGGGGCGATCGCAATCGAACTCATCGAACCCGTCGACGCCAATCGGGACCGCCTGCCGCCGACACCCACGCACCTGGAGCGACCGACATGACCGACGTCTTCATTTATGATGCCGTGCGCACGCCCCGTGGCAAAGGCCGCGAGGGCGGCGCGCTGAACGGACTCACCCCGCTGGATCTGCAGAAGACGCTGATCGGCGCGCTGCTCGAGCGCACCGGGCTCGATGCCGGGCGCATCGACGACATCATCCTCGGCTGCGTGACCCAGGTGGGCGAACAGGGCGGCAACATCGCCAAGGTGGCGGCGCTGTATGCGGGCCTGCCGGCCTCGGTGCCGGGCATCACGGTGAATCGCTACTGCTCGTCCGGGCTCGACGCCTGCAACTTCGCGGCGATGAAGATCGCCACCGGCATGGACGAGCTGGTGCTGGCCGGCGGCGTGGAGTGCATGTCCCGCGTGCCGATGCTGTCGGACAAGGCCACCTTTTATTCCGACCCGGCGGTAGCGCAGAAGACGCGATTCGTGCCCATGGGGCTCGCCGCGGACCTGGTGGGCAGCCTCGACGGCATCAGCCGGGAGGAATGCGACGCCTACGCCGTAATGAGCCAGCAGCGCGCGGCCCGGGCGCAGGGCGAAGGCCGTTTCGCGAAGTCGCTGGTCGCCGTGGCAGACCCCGGCAGCGGGGCCACGGTGGAACAGGACGAATGCGTGCGGCCGGGCGTGACCACGGAGAAGCTCGCCACCTTCGAACCCCTGTTCACGGAATTCGGCGAGAAGGGCTATGCGGCGGCCTTCAAGTCGGCATTCCCGGAGCTGGGGGAGCTTCACTACCTGCACCATGCCGGCAATTCGCCCGCCGTGGTGGACGGCGCCTCGCTGGTGGCGCTGGGCAGCCGCGCGGCAGGCGAGGCCGCCGGCCTGAAGCCCCGCGCACGCATCAGGGCCATGGCCAACGTCTCCTCCAACGAGCTGCTCGCGCTGACCGGCGGCATCGACGTGGTGGCCGCGGTGCTCGCGAAAGCCGGCATGGACCACGGTGACGTGGACCTCGTGGAGTTCAACGAGGCCTTCGGCGCGGTGTCCGTGAAGTTCATGCGCGACATGCCGTGGGACGCGGAGTGCATCAACCCGAACGGCGGTGCCATCGCGCTGGGCCATGCCATGGGCGCGACGGGCGCGAGCCTGGTCGGCACCGTGCTCGACGAGCTGGAGCGTCAGGACCTGGGCGTGGGCCTGGTGGCCGTCTCCGGCGCCGCCGGGATCGGCACCGGGCTCATCCTGGAGCGCGTCGCCGCGTCCTGATCAGCGGCTGGCGCGGGCGGCAGCCCGGCGCGGCCGGTAGGCGTCGCGGTCGAAGTAGACGTCTTCCGGCTTCAGCGCCTCGCCGCATTCGCTGCACACCATGGCGCTGACCAGCGGTTCGCCGCAGGGCCGGTGGATCAACTTCAGCGGACGGCGGTCCGGGGGGACGATCCAGCGATTGGCCCATTCGTGCATGGTCAGCGCCACCAGGTAGAGATCCATCCCCTTCTCTGTCAGCCGGTACTCGTAGCGCACCGGCCGCTTCTGGTACGCCTTTCGCTCCATGATGCCGTGGTGGACCAGCAGCTTCAGCCGGTCGGAGAGGATGTTGGTGGCGATGCCGATGCCCTTCGCGATGTCGTCGTAGCGGCGCAGGCCGAAGTACGCGGCGGCGGTCACGAGACCGGTCCAGCGGTCGCCGATGACGTCCAGCGTGTGGAAGAAGCGCTGATCGGCGGCCTGGCTGGACTTGCTGTCTTTCTTGGAGCGGCGCTGGAACCGCGCCGGCACGGCGGCGCCCTTGCTGTCGGGCGCGCCGGGCACGAAACGGACGCTGTACATGGTGATGGGCTCGGCGCACGCGCTGCAGCGGAACTCGGCATGCATGGCGTGTCCGCAGCGCTTGTGGACGAGTGCGGGATGCGACTCGTCGCCGCTGCCCCAGCGATTGTCCCAGTTCCAGATCGACAGGATGACTGGGTAGAGATCGAGGCCCTTGTCGGTCAGCCGGTACTCGTAGCGTGGCGGGGACATCTGGTACGGGTTCCGATACAGGATCCCGTTCTCCACCAGTCGCTTCAGTCGGGACGCCAGCGTGCCGCGCGCGGCACCGCTGCGGTGTCGCAGGTCCTCGAAACGGCGGAAGCCCAGGAACACGTCCCGGATCACCAGCATCGCCCAGCGGTCACCGATCACCGCCAGGGCCTGGGCCACCTGGCTGCTGAGGATCAGGTCCTGCTCGGCTTTACCGCCCCGGCTACTGGCTGTCATCGCCCCCGCCGTTCGTCGAGCGTCGCGGCGGCAGGGGGATCATCCCGCTGGTCTTCTCCATGTAGTCCCTGTACCCCGGTTTCTCCCGCGCCATCTTCTTGTCCAGCGTACGCTGTCCGGTGACGTTCACGATGAGGTAAGTGTAGCCGATCGGGCCGATTATGGTCAGCAAACCCCACGGATTGTCGCAGGCGATCAGGAACAGCCCCCACCAGACGCAGAGTTCGCCGAAGTAATTCGGGTGCCGGGAGTAGCGCCACAGCCCGGTGTCGAGCACCCTGCCCTTGTTCGCCGGATCGGCCCGGAAGCGGGCCAATTGATGATCGGCCACCGTCTCGAACACGAAGCCCACCAGCCAAAGGGCGGCGCCGGCGAAAGCCGCGATGCCGAGGCTCGCCGGTTGGGCGTAGATCTGCCCCACCTGGATCGGCAGCGAGACCAGCCAGAGCACGATGCCCTGCAGCAGGAACACCTGTCGGAGGCTCAGCCAGATGAAGGCGCGGTCGTCGTTCACCCAGCTGCGCAGCTTGGTGTAGCGCGGGTCCTCGCCGTGGCCCCAGTTGCGCCGCACCAGATGGACGGTGATGCGCACGGCCCACAACGCCACCAGCACCAGGATCAGATTCTTGCGCGGCTCGGCGCCGTCCGTCATCGCGTAGGTGACCCCCGCCACGCTCAGCAGGATCATCGCGAAAGCCATGTCGATGATGCTGACGTCGCGCAGCGGGATGCTGATCAGCCAGAGCGCGATCACGGCCCCCATGGTGACACCCAGGTTGACCAGCAAGACCAGGCCCGTATCCTGCCAGAGCGGCTCCATAATCCCTCCCCCGGCGCCCGCAGGGTTGCGCCATTTGGAAAAACCTGTGTTAGTCTATTCGTGAAAGTCACTGATTGCCAATCCGTGACGGCCAGGTGACGGCCAACCTCAGAAATACGGAAAACAACCTCGGGGTGGGGGGATGACACACGCCAGCGCACGACAGCGCTTCGACGAGATCCGTGCGGGCCTGCGCCTGCCGGTCGTCGTAGCGCCCATGTTCCTCGTTTCCGGCCCGGACATGGTGGTGGCCGCCGCCCGCTCGGGGGTGCTTGGCTCGTTCCCGGCGCCGAATGCCCGCACCATCGACGTGTTCGAGGAGTGGGTCTCGACCATCAGCGAGCGGCTGGCCGGCTTCCGCCGCGACCAGATTGCCGGCGCCACCGATGCCTGGGCCATGAACCTGGTCGTGCATCGCACCTACGACCGGCTGGACCAGGAACTGGCCATCCTCGAGAAATACCGCCCGCCCATCGTCATCACGGCGCTCGGTAGCCCGAAGGACGTGGTGGACGCGGTGCACGGCTGGGGCGGCCTGGTGATCGCCGACGTGAACAGCGTCGAGTACGCGCGCAAGGCGGCCGCAGTGGGCGTCGACGGCCTGGCCCTGGTCTCCGCCGGCGCCGGCGGCCACACCGGACACATGGCGGGCTTCGCCTTCGTCCCGGCCGTGCGGGAATTCTTCGACGGCATCCTGATACTGGCCGGCGCCATCGGCGACGGGCGGGCCGTGCGCGCGGCGGAGGTGCTCGGCGCGGATCTCGGCTACATGGGCACCCGCTTCATCGCCGCCGAGGAGAGCATCGCCTCCGAGGAATACAAGCAGATGGTCGTCGACTCGGTGTTCCCGGACCTGGTGCTCACCGACTTCTTCACCGGCGCCCACGCCTATTACATGCGCCAGAGCATCGAGGCTGCCGGCCTGGATCCGGACAGCCTGGAGGCCGGCACAGGCATGAACCTGTCCGAGAAGAAGGCCTGGAAGGACGTCTGGTCGGCCGGCCAGGGCGTGGGCACCATCCACAAGGTGGAGCCGCTCGCCGACATCGTCGACGCCATCGCCGAGGAATACGAGGCCGCGAAGCGGGTGCCCTGAGCCCGGTCGGCCGGTCCGGACGGCAGCCCGCCCGATCAGCCCGTCGCGGGCGCGCCGGCGACGAAGCGGCGGAAATGCTCCACCGCCGCCGGCGCGTGGGCATCGAAGGGCAGCGCGGCCAGTTCCTCCAGCACGGCGCCGGCCGCGGCCCCATCCGCGCTCTGCATCCAACGCCCGTCGGTCTCCTGCATGCGGGCGCGGGCGATCTTGCCGGCTCCGGAAATCACGATCTCGCCGTTCAGGGCGCAGCGTTCGCTGACCAGCCAGGCAGCCACCGGCGCCACGTAGTCCGGCGCCATGCGCTCGCGCAGCGTCTCGGGCAGGTGGGCCTCGGTCATCTGCGTCGCCGCGTAGGGCGCGATGGCGTTCACCCGCACGTCCCGCCCGGCGCCCTCGTGGGCCAGCGCGTAGGTGAGGCCGAGCAGCGCCGCCTTCGACGATGAATACGCCGGCAGCCCGTGCTCGCCGTAGAGTCCGGCCACCGAGGTGCTGAGCAGCACGGCACCGCCGCGCTGATCGTAGAGATGCCGGAACAACGGGTGCAGCACGTTCACCGTGCCGAAGAGGTTCACCTCGAAGTTGCGCCGGAACTCCTCGATGCTCTGTTTGTGGAAGCTCCGGCCCTCGGAGACACCCGCGTTGGCGATGTGGGCGTCGAGTCTGCCCCAGGTGTCGAGCGCCAGTTCCAGCAGCCGCTCGCCGGCGCAGGCCTCGGTGATCTCGGAGTAGTCCGCCACGGCCTCGCCGCCGGCGGCACGGATCTCGTCCACGACCCGGTCCGCCGAGGCCTGCTCCTCACCCGCGTGGCTGCGGTTGTTCACCACCACCCGCGCGCCCTGCGCCGCCAGGTAGCGGGCATAGGCGCGGCCGAGTCCCTTGCCGGCGCCGGTGATGACGACCACCCGGCCCTCGAACGACGCGGCCTCAGGCGGCATCGGAGGTGCGTGGCCAGCGGGTCTGCACCCAGCGGAAGCGCCGGGTCACGAAATCGAGGTCGGCGAGACAGGCGTTGCCCGCCGGGTTCAGACCGGTGACGTGGAAGTCGCTGTACGCGGCGGCGAAATTGATGGGCATGCCGATGAGGTTGCACGACAGCGAGGCGCCGGCGTCATGGTAGGCATCCTCCGCGCGGGCCAGGAAGGCATCGTTCGTGGAATAGACGTGGGATGTGATCGCGCCGTGGGCGCGCACGTCGTCGGTCGCCCGGGCCAGCCCGGCGTCGGCATCGTCGGCGGCGATGACGAAGGAGATCGGCCCGAAGTGCTCCTCGCCGAACAGGTCGCCGGCGTCGGTGTCCACCTGCACGATCAACGGCGTGGCCGTACGCGCATCCGGGTAGTCGGGATGTTCGTAGGGCCCGGAGTCGCGCAGGATACGCCCGCGGTCACGCACGCCGTCGCGGATGCGGTCGATGCTCTCAAGGATGCGGGGGTCCACCAGCGCACCGCACAGGTTGCCCGCCTGCTTCGGGTTGGCGAGGAACTCCTCCACGGCATCCACGATACCGGCGGCCACCTCATCGAAGGAGAGATGCCGCCCGCCGGCCTCGATGCCGCCGCGGGGCACGAAGATGTTCTGCACGCTCGTGCACATCTGGGCTGACGCCTGGCACAGCGAATGGGCGATGGCGCGGCGCATGCCGTCGAAGTCGTCGGTGGATTCCACCACCACCGAATTGCAGCCGGCGGTCTCCGTGAAGACGAGCTTGTCGGCGCAGTGCTGCTCGATCCAGCCGCCGAAGCGGGGGCCGCCGGTGAAATCGATGATGGCGCAGTCCGGATGGCGGATCAGCTCCAGCGTGTTCGGCTCCGCCTCCGTGTCCGCCGCCATCAGGACCAGGTCCGGGTCGTGGCCTGCCTCGGCGAGCACCTCGCGCATGGTGCGCACGAAGATCGCCACCGGCAGCGTGGTCTTCGGATGCGGCTTGACGATGACGCCGTTGCCCGTGGCGAGATCCGCCATGATGGCCGGATAGCCGTTCCACTGCGGGAACGTGGCACAGGTGATCACCACGCCGATGCCGCGGGGCATGATGCGGTAGCGCTTCTCGAGCTCGGTCTCCGGCCCGGCGCCGAACCGGCGCTGCCAGGTCGCCTCGCGCGGCACGTCGTCCATGGCCTTCCAGGCGTAGGCCAGCGCCTCCAGGCCCCGGTCCAGCGCATTGGCGCCGCAGCCGGCGAAGGCCATGATGAAGCTCTGGCCGGCCGTGTGGACGGTGGCGTGGGCATTGACGAACAGCGACTCGGCGCTGCCCAGCCGGTCCAGCATCTCCAGACAGACGCCGACGCGCTCCTCGGTGGGCAGCCGGCGCCACGCGCGCTGGGCCTCCTTGACCGAAGCGAATGCCCGGTCAGGGTCGAGCTTCGGGTAGGTGATGCCGAGCGCCTCGCCGGTGAGCGGCGAGACCTCCTCGCCCACCTCGCCGACGGTGCCGGGCAGCTCGATCTCGAACGGCCGGCCCAGCATCGACTCGTAGGCCGCGAGCCCGGCAGCGGGAATCTCCCTGCCGTGAATCTTGCTACTGGGCGATTCCGGGTACGCCGTCCAGGCATAACGCTTCTCGCAGGCATCCACTGCCTTCTCGAGCGTCCCGCGATGTTTCTCGAACAGACTATTCATGGCTCGCCAGACCCGACTCCTCTCAAACAGGGGTGATCCACGATTCTAGGTACGCACGGTCTTGTTGTGCAAGCCATCGCTGTAGGAGGGCCTTCAGGCCCGATTCCTTGCCCCATTTCCCAACCCGAATCTCGCCTCAATTCTCCCCCGACCCGTTCAGCGTAATCGCCAGGATCCCGTCCAGCGCGCGCCGCACCTCGCGCAACTCGGTCAGCAGGGCCTGCCGGCCTTCGGCGGCGGCGCCGCCGCCCTGCAGCAGGTCGCGATGCGCCGCCAGCTTCAGCGCCGTCTCGTACAGCGATTTCGACACGGACTCCTCGGAAAAGAGCCGACCCTGCAGACGCATCTGCCGACCGAGTTTCAGGCAGCCGGACACGAAGGCGGGCCGGTCATCGACGGCCTCGGTGCCGGCCTCGGCCAGCGCCCGGGCCACCACCCGGTAGGCATCGGCGAAGGACCTCAGCACGGCGTGGGCCAGCAGCAGCCGGCTCTGGCGCAGCACCCGCACGACGCCTTCCTCCCCGCCCGCGAGCGCCTCGCGCCAGCTCGGGAAACGCTCCTCCAGTACCGCCTGCACCGCCGCCGGATAGTCCTGGCGGCGCGGGAAGTAGAAGTCGAACAGGAACAACTCCCGCAGCTCTTCCAGTAGCGCGAACAGCGCCGCCTCGCGCTCGCTCTCCGGGGCGCCGGCGGCACGGTACAGGGCCACCTCCACCAGCGCGTCCAGCACGAAATGATGGATGGCCGTGTTGCGGTAATAGGCGGCCTTCAGGTGCTGGTCGGGCGTGATGGCGTAGAGCCGCTCCGTGCCCTCGTCGAAGAAGGTCACGATGCCGGTGGAGCGCAGCTGCTCCAGCGTAGCCGGCAGCGTCTCCGGCTGGCGGAAGTCCGGGTCGCCCGCAATCTCGAGATGGCGACGCCGCACGAGGCTCATGCCGACCCGGGTGAGGAAGCCGATCTCCTTCAGGCTCAGCGCCCGGTTGCCGGCGGCGAGCAGGATCAGCGTGACGATGGCGGTGGCGGTAATCGGCGTGGCCGCATTCATGCGGAAGGCGACCTGCAGCGCGAGATTCTGCACCAGCAACTGCTTTTCCGACTCGTCCGGCCCCGCCTCGAGGCTGTCCCGGGGCGCCAGGTCGGTCAGCGCCAGCTCCTCGCCGAAGCGCAGGAAGATGCGGCCGTGCGGCGCCGAGGAGCGCAGGAAGCGCACGATCCAGGTCGCCCCCTCGGGCTTCTTGGCGTGGCCGCGCTGCTCGGTGGCGTAGTCCTCCACTTCCGTGATCTGGTCGTAGGTCACCGACACCGGCACGAACGCCACGTCGAGCAGCTGGGTGCGCAGGATGGACTCGACCACGTAGTTGAACAGGCCGTAGCGCGGCGGCAGCAGCTTGCCCGTGCGCGAGCGCGTGCCCTCCAGCGCCCACAGGAGCGAGAAGCGCTTGTCGATCAGATAGTCGATGTAACGGCGGAAGGTCGCCTTGTAGATCTCGTTGTCCTGGAACGAGCGGCGCAGGAAGATGATGCCGGCGCGCCGGCCGAGCGCCCCCAGCCCCGGCGTGTTCAGATTGATGCCGCCGAAGGTCAGCGGCAGCGGCAGGTTGGCGTCGAACAGCACGATCGACAGCGCGATCGTGTCCAGCATGGACTTGTGGCTGATCAGAAAGGCGACCGGCCGGCTGCCGAGCAGCTCTGCGACATGGCGCAGCTGCTCCTCGTCCACGTCGATCTCCGGGTCGTGATTGCTGCGCGCGGCCGCCCGGTAGATGGCCATGGCGAGGTCCAGAGAGAACGGCGTCTGCCGGGCGGCCATCTCCTCCAGGTAGTCGCCCGCCTTGTCGGTCACCTTCTGCACGCTCTCGTCGCGCTGCTGCGCCAGGTTGGCCAGCTGTTCGCGGAATTCCCGGTTGGCGAATACGTCCTTCGGCAGCAGCCTGGCCACCTTGTAGCGCGTACCGCGGGCGACGCGCTCCGCCCGCTCCAGCGTTATGAGTGCTTGGCGGCGGACGAAATCCGACAGTCCCACCGTCGGCGCGTCGCTGCCGTGCTGGTCCCGATAGCGCTGCCTCAGGTCCTCCAGCGGCGCCCCCTGACCGGCGATGAAGCGCATGCGGTCCGGCTGGCCGCGGGCGATCCTGCGGCGGCTGAACAGGGTCGGCCGCTCGGTCCACGCGAAAAAGAAATCCCGCAGCAGGCTCCCTCCTTCGTCCCGCTCCGCGGGCAGCCAGACGATGCGCACGGGCTGCAGCCACGTATCCGGTTCCATGTCATCCAGGCCGGCGAGGCCCTCGCCATCCTGGGGCAGGTCGAACAGGCGATAGTCAGTCTTCTCGGCCGCCGGGCGGGTGGACTCGATCCAGTCCCTGAGCAGCTTGTGTTCGAACCGGTCGGGGGCGTCGAGCAGGAAAACGACACTGCCGTGCCCCTCGTCGGGCCAGGGTGAATCCGCCGCTCCCGACTCCAGTGCCGTTTCCTGCAGTGACTGCCTGTTCACGCCTGATCGCCCCCCGCGCATCGCCGTGGGCATCAGATCGTAACCGGCTTGCCGCCGCGATGCCCGCCACTCAGTATGGCATGGATGTCCCTTCCTGTGACGGGCCGGTCAGGAGGCGCGCGAGTGCAGCCAGCGCGGCAGGAAGCCGTGCGGATCCGTCTCTTTGTCGGCGTTCCAGTCCACTCCGGCGTCCTTCAGCGCGGCCTGCAGTTCGCCGCTGACGAACGCATCGAAGGTCTCGCTGCAACCGCCGACGAGCTCGCCGCCGACGAACACCTGTGGGATGGTCTGCATGCCGGTCCGCGCGTTCAGCGCGGCCCGGATCCGGCCGCCGCGATCGTCCTCCTGCCATTCAACCGCATCCAGATCGATGCTGCGATAGGGGATCCCGCAGTGTTCGAAGAACTTGCGCACCGACCAGCAGAACTCGCACCACTCCAGCGCGAACATCACCACGGGCTCGTCCGCGATGACGCGCTCCACGAAGGCCGCCGCCTCGTCGTCGACCTGCGGTTCCTCCGCCGGCGGCGGCGCCGCCGCCGCGGGCCGGTCGAACCGGAAGGACGGTGTCGAGCGCGAGATCGCCTGCTCCTCCTCGTCCATCTCGACCGCGACCTCGTCGAACAGCGGCGTGGACATGTAACGCTCGCCTGTGTCCGGCAGCATGCAGAGGATCACGCTCCCCGCGGGCGCGGTCTCCGCGACGGTCAATGCGCCCGCCAGGGTGGCTCCGCCGGAGGTGCCCGCCAGGATGCCTTCGAGGCGCGCGAGATCCCGGGCGCAGCGCAGCGCGTCGTCGCCGGCCACGGGCACGACGCGCTCGACCAGGCCCGCGTCCATCGCCGTCTCGGTCAGCCGCGGGATGAAGTCCGGCGACCAGCCCTGTACCAGGTGGGGCCGGAACCGGGGATGGCTCTCTGCGGGCGAGCCGTCGTCGTTCCGGCTCTGCCTGAGGCCGCTGCCGAGCACCGGGGCATTGTCGGGCTCGCAGACGACGACGCGCGTCTCGGGCCGCTCCGCGGCCAGCACCCGCGAGACGCCCGCCAGGGTGCCGCCGGTGCCGCAGCCCGTGACCCAGTAGTCGAGCCGCTCACCGGCGAAATCCCTGAGGATCTCCCGGGCGGTGGTCTCGCTGTGGGCGGCCGCATTCGCCTCGTTCTCGAACTGCCGGCACAGGAACCAGCCGTGGGCGTCGGCGAGCTCCTCGGCCTTCGCCAGCATGCCGGAGCCTTTCCCCGACGCCGGCGTCAGCACCACGCGCGCTCCCAGGAAGCGCATCAGGCGGCGCCGCTCCACGCTGAAGTTCTCCGCCATGACGACCACCAGCGGATAACCCTTGCGGGCACACACCATGGCGAGCCCGATGCCGGTGTTGCCGCTGGTGGCCTCCACGACGGTCTGGCCGGGCCGCAACAGGCCGCGGCGCTCGGCGTCCTCGATGACGGCGAGCGCCATGCGGTCCTTCACCGAACCCAGCGGATTGAAGGCCTCCAGCTTGACCCAGATCTCGACGCCCGGGGGCGACATCCGGCCGAGTTTCACGACCGGAGTGTCGCCGATGGTGCCGAGGATGTTCTCGTAACGCTTCTTCATGGTCGCCGCCTCCCGGTTCTTCAGTAAACCTGCATGAACGCCCAGATGTTCATGGCCAGGATGCCGCAGCCCAGGATCAGCCCCAGGATGGTGGTCGGCGTATCCAGTTCGTCGCGTCTGCGTGTCTTGTCGTCCATGGTCTCGTCCTCCGTCGTGGTGAACCATGGGGCCAGACTAGGCGCCCGACGTATCGGCAGGATTTCGGGACGATGGCGTTTTGTTGCCGCTTCGTATCAGTCCGCGGCGATGTAATCGCGCAGCAGCTCGAAGACACGCTGCTGGTCGATGGGTTTGCGCAGCACCTCGATCACGCCGGCCGCGCGCAGCCGGGCTTCATGCAGGTCTTCGGCGTAGCCGGTATAGATCGCCACCGGGAAGGGGTGATCGGAGAGCCGCACCCGCTCGGCCAGGTCGAGGCCGGTCATCGACGCCATCGACTGGTCGAACAGCCCGAAATGCGCCCCGCAGCCGTCCTCGATGGCGCGCAGCGCGGCCAGCGGATCCCGATAGGCGGTGACCTCCAGCCCCCAGCTCTCGAGCCGGTCGATCATGAACTCGCGCACGCTGTCCTGATCCTCCACCAGCAGCACGTGGCCGCCGAGCCCGAGCGTAGCCCGCCCGATGTCCTGCTCGGGCGCGTTCTCGTCCAGCACCATGCCGTGCAGAGCCGGCAGCAGGATACGCAGGCAGGCACCGCCTCCCGGCGCCCTGTCCACGAGGATGTGGCCGCCGTGCTCGTGGACGATGCCGTGCACCATCGCGAGACCCATGCCGGTGCCGCGGCCGGTCTCCTTGGTGGAGAAGAAGGGCTCGAACAGCCGGTCGAGCAGATGATCGCCGATGCCCGGCCCCTCGTCCGCCACCGACAGCTCGACGTAATCGCCGGTGACAGGATGACGGCACGACGAGCAGATCTCGTCCCGCAGTCCCGCGTCCGCCACGGCCACCGTGATCTCGCCGGCGCCGTCCATGGCGTCCCGCGCGTTGATGCAGAGATTCATGATGATCTGTTCGATCTGGACCGGGTCCATACGCACCAGCGCCGTCCCGCCCTGCAGCAGCGGCCTGAAATGCACGGTGCTCGGGATCGTGGAGCGCATCAGATCGAGCGCCTCCGTGACTACCGGTTCCAGCGCGAGCGCGCGCGGCCGGCTCTTCTGTCCGCGGCTGAACGTCAGCATTTGCTGGATCAGCACCCGCGCCTTCTCCGCGGAACGGTTTGCGCGCTCGAGGTACCGGACCATGGTGTCGTCGCCCAGCTCCGCCGCGCGATCGACGCCCATGGACAGATAACCCATGATACCGGTCAGGATGTTGTTGAAATCGTGGGCCACGCCGCCGGTCAGGTGGCCCAGGGCCTCCATCTTCTGCGCCTGGCGGAGCTGTTCCTCCAGGCGCTTGCGCTGTGTCTCCGCCTCGTGGCGCTGGGTGATGTCGCGGAGATAGCCGATGAATATCTCGCCGCCGGCGCCCTGGGCCACGCCGATGGCGAGCTCGATCGGGAACTCGCTGCCGTCGGAACGCAGGGCCCAGGTCTCGATGCGCCTTCCCAGGTACGGTCCGCTGCCTTCGCGCAGATAGCGGGCCATGCCCCGCTCGTGGGCACGCCGATAGCGCTCCGGGATGATCAGCTCGGACAGCCTGCGGCCGACCGCCTCCTCCTCGTGGATGCCGAAGCATTCCTCGGCGGCCGGGTTGAAACCGAGGATGCGACCGTCCGCGTCCATGGTGACGATGCAGTCCAGTGCCGCCTCGACGGTGGCGCGCAGCCGGTCCTCGCTCTGGCTCAGCGCCTCCTCGCGGTGCTTCAGGTCAGTGATGTCCCGGGAGTAGGAGATCAGCCGGTCGACGCCGCCGAGGCGCACCCGCTTCATGACGATCTGGTCCCAGTGCAGGCTGCCGTCGCGATTGCGCCGGTGCCATTCGTAGCGCTGCACCTCGCCCTTCCTGGCCCGCTCGATGTGCTTCGAGACGCCGGCGAAGTTGTGCGGGTATTCGCCGGAGCCGAGGTCGCTGAAGCGCTTGGAGAGCAATTCCTCGCGGCTGTAGCCGTAGCTGCTGTAGACGGTCGGGTTCACGTCGACGACGTAACCCGTATCGAGGTCGTGGATATAGATGCCGTCCTCGGCGGTCTCGAACATCGTCCGGTAGCTCTCCTCCATCTGCTGCTGGCGGTCGAGAGCGCGCTGGTGCTCGAGTTCCGCGGCGGCCCGCACGGCGAAGATCTGCAGTATGGACTCCAGAAACTCCGGTTCCGGCAGCCGCTGGCTGTGGGCCACGGACAGCACCCCGAGCGACTCTCCGGCCGAATCCCTCAGCGGCACGCCGGTGTAACTGTGGAAGCCGAACGTTCGGAACATGCCGTCCGCCGGGAAACACTGCTGCGCGTCGCCGGAGTAGTACTGGAAGCCCTCGCCCAGCACGAATCGGCAGGGCGTGCCGGCCACGTCGTAACTCATCGGCGCCGTCAGCTCGCCCCGGTTCCAGGCGGCCAGCACCTCGAGCCGGCGGCCGTCCTCGCCGAGCTGCGCGATGAAGGCGAAGTCCACGGACAGGGTCTCGCCCAGCTTCTCGACGATGGCGCGGAACACGTCGCTGCCGACCGCACCGGAGACACCCAGCGCCACATTCTTCAGGGCATTCTCCGTGAGCTTGCGGCGCGAGATGTCGGTGGCCATGCCGCACAACGCATAGGCCCGACCGCTCTCGTCGCAGAGCGCGAACTTGCGCACGAGGTAGGTCGTGCGCCGCTCGCCGGACCGTGCATGCTCCTCGGTCTCCATCTCCCGGCAGGTCTTCAGCACCTCCCGGTCCACCCGCCGGTAGCCCGCCGCCATCTGCGGGTCGATCAGCTCGAAGTCCGTGCAGCCGATCACCTCGTGCTCCGCGCGGCCGATGCGCTGGAGGAACTCCCGGTTGACGAGGACGTAGCGTCCTTCGGGGTCTTTGACGAACACGAGCGTGGTCGTGTTGTCCAATATCTGGCTGAGACGGAAGGGCCGGAAGGACACGCGCAGACGCCGCCCCTCCCTCTCGAGGACGACGAGCCAGGGCCTCGGCACGTCCAGCCGCCGCCAGATCAGGCTGTGGGAGCCGCTGCCGGCGGCCTCGGCCATGGCGGCCTCGATCGCCGCTGCCGGCACTACCCCCGTCGCCATGACGGCGGTGAGGGTCCGGCCTTCCAGAGACTCCTGCCGGCCGAGGAAGGCCGCCGCGGGCCCGCTCGCCGAGACGATGCGCCCGTCTTCCAGCCACAGCACGGCCACCTCCTCGGCGAAGGCCGCAGGACGGTTGGCGGTATGGCGGTCGATTTCCATGGTCGATCTCTGGTCGATCTGTCCGGCGCGGAATGGAGCCTCCGAGTCTAGCGGTGCCGGCGGCCCCGGGAGTCCGCGCCTACAAAGCGCGAACAATTGATACGAAACTGAAACAATCGCGGCACTCGTCCGCCCTGGACCCCTCTCAGGGCGCCGGCACGAACTTGTAGCCCACGCCTCGCACCGTACGGATCAGGCGCGGATTGGCCGGGTCTTCCTCGACCTTCTGGCGCAGGCGCGCCACGCGGATGTCGACGCTGCGGTCGTAGGGGTCCCAGTCCCGGTTCTGGGTCAGATTCAGTATCCGGTCACGGGACAGCGGGCGATTCGGGCGTTCCGCGAGCACGTGCAGGAGTTCGTACTCCATGCGCGTCAGCGGCACTTCCTCGCCGCTCTCGTCCAACAGCACTTCCGCCGTGCAATCGAGCCGGTAGCGGCCGACCGGTATGAGTTCTCCCGCGGCTGCGCCCCGCCCGGCGGACTCACCGACCGTGTCGGCCGTGTCGGCATTACGCCGGTAGCGGCGCAGCACGCTCTTCACTCGGGCCAGGAGCTCGCGCGTATCGAAGGGTTTGGTGAGGTAGTCGTCGGCGCCCACCTCGAGTCCGATGATCCGGTCCAGGGTATCGCCGGCCCCGGAGACGATGATGATCGCCACGTCGTGATGCTCGCGGACGTAGCGAGCCAGGCTGAGGCCGTCTTCGCCGGGCAGCCCGATGTCCAGCAGGATGAGATCCGGCGCGAAGCCCGCGAGCAGCTCCCGGGCCTCGTCCGCAGACCTGGCCATCCCGACCTCGAAATGATGCAGGTCCAGGAAGTCCTGCAGCATCCCGCGCACGTCGGGATCGTCGTCGACAACCATTATGCGATGCGACCGTTCCATGCCCGCCCCCCCGGCAAGACAAACAGCCAACACGGGCGATGATAGCATCGCCCGTGTTGGCCGGTTAGCCGGCGCCGCCGCTTACATGAGCGGAGCCAGCGCCTCCGTGATCCGCGCCATCTGCCCGGCGCTGACCAGGTTGCCCAGCACCGTCTGGAAACGGGGCTCCTGCACGCCGGAGACGATGTACTGCCAGCGATAGGCCGCGAGCATCGCCTCTTCGAGGTCCCCGTACTCCGTCTCGCCGACCTCCCGCCCGCAGATCGACACGAAATAGGCCGTGTCCGCCGCGGACTGGAGCTGCAGGATGCCGTCCACGGCGCCCACCAGTTCGATCAGGTCGTCCACTGCCCGGTCGCGCTCGGCGTCGGAGAGCTTCGCGTCCTCGCGGGCCCACTCCAGCTCGTCCAGCACGGCGTGCTGGGACTCTTCCTTCCAGTGGTACAGGAAGACGTCCTTGTACAGCTCGGAGAGCTCTGCATCCGGCCGGATGCTCTGCCGGTAGTGGGCCTGCGTGAAGAGCTCGATGTGGCAGGTGAGCCCGAGCACCGCCCAGGTGCACTTGGAGAGCACGGCGGCCGCCACGTCGTTCGGGTCCGGCAGGAAGCGGTAACCCTCGGGCATGCCGTCGGCCACCATGCCCTCGATACGGCGGAACAGCTCCTGGTGCTTCAGTTCCTCGTCGCTGAAGCGGATCAGTGCCTCGAGCGCGGTCTGGTCGCCCAGCCAGTGGTCGCGGCTCACCTCCAGGATCTTGGCGTTGATGAACCGCTCCACCAGGCCGAAGATATTGGCGTAGGAACGGCCCTGGATCTGGCTGATCAGCCGTTTCTCGTCGCCGCTCAGACTCTCCATACGGTCCACCAGCGACAGGCCGTCCGGCAGGAACTTCTGCGAGAAATCGAAGCTCCGTCCGCGGATGACGTCGTCGTCGATGTCCCAGCGCACCCGCCTGGAGATATCCACGCACCGCGCGTAGCGGCCTGTATCGGTCACGTAATTCTGTTCTGCGATCTGCATTTCCCGTCTCCCTCTCACGATGGTTGTCGTCACTCTCTCGGACGATGCGGTGTGCCCGTCCATGGGAGCCAGATTAGGGCGGGAAGGTATCCGGACGGTGTCGCCGTGCATGGCAATTGTTGTCCGTTTGTATCTTCCCGCCCCTCATCAGAAGAGCGCCCGGAGGATCTCCGCGGCCTGCGCCAGAGAGTCGTCCCGACCGGCCACTGCGGCCGGTCCTCGTGAAGGGAGACAATAGGGGAGGGTCGTATCGGACCGATGTCCGTACGCTTACGGTGTGTTGGCTCTTTGTAGCAGGGTGGTTACAGGTATCAGATCGTGCCGTACAGGCGGTCGCCCGCATCCCCCAGACCGGGGACGATGTATTTCTTCTCGTTCAGATGATCGTCGACCGCGGCCGTGTAGATCTGTACGTCCGGATGGGTCTTCTCGACCGCGGCGATACCCTCCGGACAGGTCACCATGCAGATCACGATGATCTTCTCCACGCCGCCCGCCTTCAGCAGATCCAGTGTGGCGATGGTGGAACCACCGGTGGCCAGCATGGGGTCCACGACGATGTACAGCGCGTCTTTGTGGAACGTGGGCAGCTTCTGGTAGTACTCCACCGGCGTCGCCGTCTCCTCGTCACGCTGCATGCCCACGAAGCCGACCTTGGCGATGGGCACCAGGTCCAGGATCCCCTCCAGCATGCCGACGCCCGCCCGCAGCACCGGCACCACCACGATGTCGTTGGCGATGCGCTTGCAGGTAGCCGATGCCACCGGCGTCTCCACGTCCACCTCCTCGACCTGTACCTGCTTCAGTGCCTCGTAGCAGAGGAACATCGTGATCTCGTTGGTGAGTTCGCGGAATTTCTTGTGCCCGGTGTCCTTGTTCCGGATCAGGGCGAGCTTGTGCTGGATGCAGGGGTGATCCACTTCGACGTACATGGGCAGGCCTCGTCGTTGGTTGCGCGGAATGGCCGCTCGGAATGGCCGCTCGGAATGATAATTCGGGGTCGGCGGGGATTATACCGCCTCCGCCCGTCCCCACCCGGCAGCGGCAGGCGGCGATTTCGGGCCGGCGATTTCTGACTGGCTGGGGATGCCGGTAAACTAGCGGCGTCTCACCGCGAGCCCCGCAGCCATGGCCAAGCTTTATTTCTATTATTCGTCGATGAACGCCGGCAAATCGACCTCGCTGCTGCAGTCCAGCTACAACTATCGGGAGCGGGGCATGCACACGCTCGTGCTGGCGCCGGAACTCGACGACCGCTACGGGGTGGGCCGCGTCACCTCTCGCATCGGCCTGGAGACCGACGCCCTCACCTTCCGCACGGACGACGACCTGTTCGCCACCGTCGAGCGCGAACACCGCGAGCGGCCCCTGCATTGCGTGCTGATCGACGAGGCCCAGTTTCTCACCCGGCAGCAGGTCTTCGAACTGAGCGAGGTCACGGACCGGCTGGGCATCCCCGTGCTCGCCTACGGGCTCAGGACGGACTTCCAGGGCGAGCCGTTCGAGGGCAGCAAGTATCTGCTGGCCTGGGCCGATAATCTGAAGGAGATAAAGGCCATCTGCCATTGCGGCAGCAAGGCCACGATGGTCATCCGCCTCGACGGCGAGGGCCGCGCGGTCACCGAGGGCTCCCAGGTGGAGATCGGCGGCAACGACCGCTACGTCTCGATGTGCCGCCGGCACTTCAAGGAACGCTTCTACGCCGGCGGCGACTGACCCGCCGCCGCTCCCGCCATGCAGTTCCTCACCGCCCTAACCGGCATCGCCACCCTGCTCGTGCTCGCCGTCCTGATGTCGGAGGACCGGCGGCGCATCAGGCTGCGTACCGTCGGCATCGCGCTGGGCCTGCAGGTGGCCATCGCGGCCCTCGTCATCTACTTCCCGCCCGGGCGCGGCGCCCTGGCCGGCCTGGTCCGGGGCGTGCAGAACGTGATCGACTACGGCAACGAGGGCATCGAGTTCGTGTTCGGCGCCCGCACCACCGAGAGCCTCGGCTTCACCATCGCCGTGAACGTGCTGCCGGTGATCGTCTTCTTCTCGGCGCTGATGTCGCTGCTCTACTACCTCGGCATCATGCAGCGGGTCGTCTCACTGCTGGGCGGCTGGTTGCAGCGCCTGCTCGGCACCACGCGCACGGAGTCCATGTCGGCGGTCTCCAACATCTTCGTGGGCCACACCGAGGCGCCGCTGGTCGTGAAACCCTATCTCGCCGGCATGACCCGCTCGGAGCTGTTCGCCGTGATGACCGGCGGCTGCGCCACCATCGCCGGCGCCGTGATGGCCGCCTATGCCTCCATGGGGGTGGATCTGAACTACCTGATCACGGCGAGCTTCATGGCGGCGCCGGGCGGCCTCGCCATGGCCAAGATCGTCATGCCCGAGGCCCACGCGCGGGAGGCGGAGATCGCGGTGGGCCCGGTGGAGGAGGACGAGAAGCCGGTCAACGTCTTCGAAGCCATCGGCAACGGCGCGTTGCTCGGCCTGAAGCTGGCGCTGAATGTCGGCGCCATGCTGCTCGCCTTCGTGGCGATGATCGCGCTGCTGAACGGGCTGATCGGGGGCGTCGCGGGGCTGGCCGGCTACGAGGGCCTGACCCTGCAGCAGATCCTCGGCTGGCTGTTCGCCCCGCTCGCGTTCCTGCTCGGCATCCCCTGGGCCGAGGCCCCGGCGGCGGGCAGCCTGATCGGCCAGAAGCTCGTCATCAACGAATTCTATGCCTACGCGAACTTCGTGCAGATCAAGGACGAGCTGTCCACCCACGCCCAGACGGTGGTCACCTTCGCGCTGTGCGGCTTTGCGAATCTGACCTCCATCGCTATCCTGCTCGGAGGGCTCGGCAGTATTGTCCCGGCCCGCCGGCACGACATTGCGCGCTTCGGGCTGAAGGCCGTGCTGACCGCGACGCTGGCCAACATGATGAGCGCGGTGCTGGCCGGGCTGTTCTACTCACTGGGTGCCTGAAGGCCATCGGGGCACCGGGGCATCGACGCATCGGCACGGAAGAATCATGAGACGCGCAATCATCCTGGTACTGGACTCCTTCGGCATCGGCGCCACCGACGACGCGGAGCGCTACGGCGACACCGGCGCGGACACGCTGGGCAGCATCGCCCGCGCCTGCGTGGCGGCGGCCGAAGCCGGCGAGCGCAGCGGGCCGCTGGCCCTGCCTAACCTCGCCCGTCTGGGCCTCATGCATGCGGCCAAGGCGAGCACCGGCGCCGTACCGGCCGGCTGCGAGCTGCCGGACTCGGTGGGGGGCGCCTGGGGTTACGCGAAGGAACTGTCCAGCGGCAAGGACACGCCCAGCGGCCACTGGGAGATCACCGGCGTCCCCGTGCTGTTCGACTGGGGCTATTTCACCGCGCGGGAGAACACCTTCCCGCCGGAGCTGCTGGACGCCCTGATCCGGCGCGGCGACCTGCCCGGCATGCTGGGCAACTGCCACGCCTCCGGCACGGAGATCATCGCCCGGCTCGGCGAGGAGCACATGGCCACCGGCAAGCCCATCGTCTATACCTCGGCCGACAGCGTGTTCCAGATCGCAGCCCACGAGGAGTCCTTCGGGCTGGAGCGTCTGCTGGCACTCTCGGAGATCGCACGGGAACTGGTGGACGAGTACCGCATCGGCCGGGTCATCGCCCGGCCCTTCGTCGGCGACAGCGCAGACACCTTTCAGCGCACCGGCAACCGGCGCGACTACACGACGCCACCCCACGCGCCCACGGTGCTCGACAAGCTCGTGGACGCCGGCGGCGAGGTGGTGAGCGTGGGCAAGATCGCGGACATCTTCGCTCACCAGGGCATCACCCGGAAAGTGAAGGCCAACGGCAACGACGCGCTGTTCGACGCCACGCTGGAGGCGGTGGCGGCGGCGCCGGAGCGCAGCATCGTCTTCACCAACTTCGTGGATTTCGACATGGTGTACGGCCACCGCCGCAACGCGCTCGGCTACGCCACCGCGCTGGAGGCCTTCGATGCCCGGTTGCCGGAGCTGCTGGAGGCCCTGGACAATAAAGGCCTGAATGACGACGACCTGGTCGTCCTCTGCGCCGATCACGGCTGCGACCCCACCTGGCAGGGCTCGGACCACACGCGCGAGCACATCCCGGTACTGGCGACCGGCGCCGGCCTCGCCGCCGGCCCGCTCGGCGAGCGCGCGACCTTCGCCGACATCGGGCAGACGCTGGCCGGCTACTTCGGGCTGGAACCGATGGACTACGGCGAGAGCTTCCTGCCCTGAGTCCCTTTCTTTCCTGGCCGCCCTGCGGGGGTATTCATCTTGCTCCCGACAAAAGGTCGCGGCGATGGATACCCCCGCATGGCGGCCGTGCTCGCGGTGGCGTGCAGGCGCTGCCAGTTAGGAGCGGCTTCAGCCGCGATTGATCGGGCCTGCAGGCCCTCCTACCGGTTCTGCTGGCGTTCGACCAGGCCGGCGGTGATCTTCGCAGCCAGCGCGTCGGCTTCCCTGGTCACACGTTCCGTGTCGATGGTCAGGATCTCACGGTCGCGCATCAGCACCTTGCCCTCGACGATGGTGGTGACCACGTCCTGCTCGTCGGCCACATACACCAGGTGGGAGGTGACGTCGTAGGTGGGCACGAAGTGCACGTCGTCGAAGGAGACCTGGATGATGTCGGCGCGCTTGCCCGGCTCCAGGCTGCCGATCTCCTCGCCCATGCCGATGGCCTCCGCGCCGCCGGAGGTCGCCATGCGCAGCACCGCTTCGGCAGGCAGCGCCTGGGGGTCCATCTCCTCCACCTTCTGCAGGAAGGCCGCGAGACGCATCTCCTCCCACATGTCCAGGTCGTTGTTGCTGGCGGCGCCGTCGGTGCCGAGGCCCATCAGCACTCCGGCGGCGAGCATCTCCGTCACCGGAGACACGCCGGCGGCGGTCTTCATGTTGGAGGTCGGGTTGTGGATGGCGCCGACTCTCCGCTCCACCAGCACCGGGATCTCCTCCGGCTGCGGCCACACGACGTG
The DNA here is from genome assembly GCF_040706555.1 of Lentisalinibacter salinarum. Lineage (NCBI taxonomy): Bacteria > Pseudomonadati > Pseudomonadota > Gammaproteobacteria > Woeseiales > Woeseiaceae > Lentisalinibacter > Lentisalinibacter salinarum. The sequence continues at coordinate 368,591 of NZ_JAPDRH010000001.1, read as the reverse complement.
GGCGCCGATGGTCTTCACGGCAAAGAAGTCCATCTCTTCCAGCATGCTGATGGTGGTGGTGCCGTAGTTTTCGCGGGTCATCTCCACCTCGAACGGCGACTCGGACAGGTGGATGCTCATCGGCACGCCGAGTTGCTGGGCCGCGTCGCGGACCGCCGCGAGATGCTCGGGCTTCAGGGTGTAGTTCGAGTGGGGACCGAACGCGGGAGTGATACGCTCGGAGCGTCCCTGCCAGCGCTTGATGTATTCGATGCCTTTCGCCAGCGCGTCGCCCGCGCCCTCGGCGTCCGGCGTCCTCTGGTCGAGCACGGCGGTCGTGACCATGGCCCGCAGCCCGCAGGACTCGACCACCGCCGCGATGGTGTCCGGGTAGTAGTACATGTCCACAAACATGGTGGTGCCGCCGCGGATCATCTCCCAGCAGGCGAGCTCGGTGCCGATGCGCACGAACTCGGCATCGACGAAGGCGACCTCGGCGGGGAAGATGTAATTGTTCAGCCAGTCCATCAGGGCGTAGTCGTCGGCGATGCCCCGCAGCAGGCTCATGGCCGCGTGGGTGTGGCCGTTGATGAGCCCGGGCATCACCACCCGATTGTCGCCGGCGATGCGCTCGGCGGCCGCGTAGGCCGCGTCCACCGCCTCCGCGGTGTCCACCGCGACGATGCGCCCGTCGGCGACGGCGACGGCGCCGTCCTCGATGAGCGTCCAGTCGTCGTCCATGGCCACGACGTAGTCGCCGGCCACGATCAGGTCCACCGGGGCCCGATCCTCGCCGACCGATGTGCTACGCTCTGCCGGCGCTTCCGGGCTGCAACCGGCGGCGGCCAGCGCCGCCAGCAACAACAATGCGAGGGAGCGTCGGATGTCGGGGTATCGATCGGGTTTCGTCATGGTTTCTACCGGGTCGTGCATGGACTGTGCGTGCAGGGGTGCCGCATGGCGTGCGCGGAATGATAACAGGCGGCCGCCGGGATGAGTCCGGAAGAGATCGCCGCCCTGCCGAAGGCGGAACTGCACTGCCACCTGGAGGCCTGCGTGCGTCCCGGCACCCTGCGCGAGGTGGCCACGGCACTCGGCCGCGAGGTGCCCGCCGACGAGGCGGCATTCCGCCGGGAATGGCTGCTCACTGAACCGCTGCAGGACCTCGAGACCGCGCTGCGCGCGTTCGCCAACATCCAGTCGGTGTGGGCGAACGAGGAGATCATCGAGCGGCTCGCCTACGAGGCCGTGGAATACGCGGCCGACCAGGGCATCCGCATCTTCGAACTCCGCTACTCGCCCGACTTCATCGCCGCCGCCCATCCGCATCTCGATTTCGAGCGCATCCACCGGGCGATTGTCGCCGGGCTCGAGCGCGCCCGTAACCTGCCCGTTGCCACCGGGCTCATCGGCATCATCCAGAAGACCCTGAGCGATGTTCGGGCCGCCTACACGGCGGACTTCATCGTCGAGTGCAGCGACACCTTCGTGGGACTGGACATGGCCGATCACGACGACGGCAACCAGGCGCGTTTCCTGCCGCTGGTGGAGAAGGCCCGCGTCGCCGGTCTGCACTTCACCACCCATGCGGGCGAGGAGCCCACGCCGGACGCCGCGCAGCAGGTCCGCGACGCCATCGAGGTGCTCGGCGCCGAGCGCATCGGCCACGGCATCCACATCGTCCGCGACCCGGCGGTGATGGAGTTCGTCATCGAACGCGACGTGCTGCTGGAGGTCTGCCCCACCAGCAACTGGCTGACCAGCGCCGTGCCCTCCACCGCCGAACATCCGATCCGCCGGCTGATGGAGGCCGGCGTGCCGGTGTCCATCAACTCCGACGACCCGGGACTCTTCGGCATCGACCTCTGCCACGAATACCGCATCCTGGCAGAAGAGCAGGACTACACCCGCGCGGAGTTCGAGCGCCTGAACGACCTGGCCGCGGCGAAGAGCTTCATCCCGGAAGCGGAAAAGGCCCGCGTCTGGCCCCGCCCGATAAACCAGGGTAGGAGGGCCTTCAGGCCCGATTCCTCCACCCCCGATTCCTCGAGGCCCGACCGCGAGGGGAATCGGGCCTGAAGGCCCTCCTACATACGGTGCCATCGTCATGTTAATGACCAACGTCATCCGCAGGAAACGCGACGGCGGCAGCCTCTCCGCGGAACAGATCGCGTTCTTCGTCGCCGGCCTCGCCGACGGCAGCATCCCCGCCGAGCAGGTCTCCGCGCTGGCCATGGCCGTCTTCCTGCGCGGCATGGAGTTCGACGAGGCGGCGGAGCTGACCAGCCGCATGGCGGCCTCCGGCACCATGCTGGAATGGGATGCGGACGCCCTCGGCGGCCCGGTGGCGGACAAGCACTCCACCGGCGGTGTCGGCGACAAGGTGAGCTTCCTGCTGGCGCCCATCGTCGCCGCCTGCGGCGGTTACGTACCGATGATCTCCGGCCGCGGCCTCGGCCACAGCGGCGGTACGCTGGACAAGATCGACAGCATCCCGGGCTACGAATCGACGCCGGACCTCGATCGCTTCAGAAAGGTCGTGGCAGAGGTCGGCTGCGCCATCATCGGCCAGACGGCGGACCTGGCGCCGGCTGACCGGCGCTTCTACGCCATCCGCGACATCACCGCGACGGTGGAATCCATACCGCTGATCACCGCCTCGATCCTGTCGAAGAAGATCGCGGCCGGGAACCAGGGCCTGATGATGGACGTGAAATGGGGCACCGGCGCCTTCATGGCCGAGCTGGACGATGCACACGCGCTCGCGGAGAGCATCATCGCGACGGCGGAGCGCGCCGGGCTGCCCACCCGGGCGCTCATCACGGACATGAACGAGACCCTGGGCCTCACGGCCGGCAACGCCCTGGAGATGGCCGAGTCCGTGGCCTATCTCACGGGCGGCGAGCGCGAGGCGCGCCTGGACGAGGTCGTGCTGGCGCTGTCCGCCGAGATGCTGCACCTGACCGGCCTCGCGGGCGACCGGGACGCGGCGCTCGCCATGGCCGACGAGGCGGTCGCCTCGGGCCGCGCCGCCGAGAAGTTCGCCGGCATGGTCTCCGCCCTCGGCGGTCCGTCCGACTTCCTCGAACGCAGCGACCACTATCTGCCCGCGGCACCGGTCGTGCGCGAGATCCGCGCCGGGCAGGACGGCTATCTGGCCGCCGTCGACGCACGGGCCGTGGGCAACGCCATCATCGAACTGGGCGGCGGACGCCGGCGGGTGGAAGACACCCTGGATCTGTCCGTGGGCTTCGCGGCGGTGGCGCCGACGGGCACACGGGTGGGACCGGACGAGACGCCGCTGGCATTAGTCCACGCCGCCAGCGAGGAAGACGCCGACCGCGCGGTTGCCAACCTGCGCGCCGCGTGCACCGTAGAAGACACAGCTCCGGCGCCGCAGCCGGTGATCCGCGGCCGGCTGCCCGCCGGCTGAATCCCCGGGCGACACACAGGAGAACCGGATGGGCATCTGGATCAGCTTCGTCGGCATGGCCGTTATCCTCGGCATCGCCGTGCTGCTATCGACCAACCGGCGGGCGATCAACCTGCGCGTGGTCGGCGCCGCCTTCGCGCTGCAGGCGGGCGTCGCCGCCTTCGTGCTGTACCTGCCATTCGGCAAACAGCTGATCCAGTCGCTTTCGAACGGGGTGTGGACCGTCATCGGCTATTCCGGCGCCGGCATCGATATGGTCTTCGGCAAGCTCGCCACCGACTACGAGAACCTCTCGTTCGCCATCAACGTGCTGCCCATCATCATCTTCTTCGCCTCGCTGATGGCCGTGCTCTATCACGTCGGCGTCATGCAGTGGGTCGTGCGGCTGGTTGGCGGCGCGCTCCGGCGCATCATCGGCACCCAGTCGGTGGAGTCGCTAAACGCCGCGGCCAACATCTTCGTCGGCCAGACCGAGGCGCCGCTGGTGGTGCGGCCGTATCTGCGCGGCCTGACCGAGCCCCAGTTCTTCGCCATCATGGTCTCGGGGCTGGCCTCCGTCGCCGGTACCGTGCTGTTCGCCTACGCATCCATGGGGGCGAAGCTCGAATACCTGCTCGCGGCCAGCTTCATGGCCGCACCCGGCGGCCTGCTGATGGCGAAGCTCATCATCCCGGACGAGCCCGGCGAGCGTGAGGAGCCCGGCGAGACGCCGAAGGTGGAAGCCGGCACCAGCCATTACGAGAACGTGATCATGGCCGCCGCCGTCGGCGCCCAGGACGGCCTGAAACTGGCGGTGAACATCGCCGCCATGCTGCTCGCCTTCGTGGCCCTGATCGCCATGTTCAACGGCTTCGTCGGCTGGCTCGGCGGCCTTGCCGGCGTCGAGGCGCTGACGCTGCAGGACATGCTCGGCTGGGTCTTCGGGCCGCTGATGTTCCTGCTGAGCGTGCCCTGGGAGGAGGCCCAGGTGGCCGGCGCGCTGTTCGGCGAGAAGCTGATCCTGAACGAGTTCGTCGCCTTCCTGCACTACCGGGAGCTGGTGGAAGGCCTCAGCCCGCGCGCCCAAGCCGTGATCACCTTCTCGCTGTGCGGCTTCGCCAACCTCTCGTCCATCGCCATCCTGCTGGGCGGCCTCGGCAGCCTGGTGCCGGAGAAGCGGGACCTGATCGCCCGCTTCGGCCTCAGGGCCGTGGCCGCGGGTTCGCTGTCGAACCTGATGAGCGCGGCGCTCGCGAGCGTGCTAATCGGTCTGTAGCAGGAAGGAATAGGGCAGCAGGTCGTCGATGCCGTAGCTCACCGTGGCGCCGGCGCCGTCCAGCAGCACGATGCGGGTGTCGGCATCCGCAAACTCGCGGATCTTCTGCCGGCAGCCGCCGCAGGGCGTGCAGGCGCCGGGGGTGTCGTGGCCGCCGGCCACTGCAATGGCCCGGATGCGCCGCCCGCCCGCGGCGACCATGGCGGCGATGGCACCGGCCTCGGCGCACAAGCCCTCCGGGTACGCCGCGTTCTCGACGTTGCAGCCCGCATGCACCCGGCCGGCCTCGTCCATCACGGCCGCGCCCACACGATAGCCGGAATACGGCGCGTGGGCGTGCTCGCGAACCGCCAGCGCGCCATCCATCAGTTCGGACCATTCCGTCATCGGCAGGCGTCCGCTCCTGGCGCGCCCGACTAGCGCGCCGAGGCCCACGAGCCGTACATGGGGTTCGGCAGGACGAACCAGCCCCGGCCCCAGTACTCGTCGTGCTCGCGCACCATGCGCAGGCGCTCGGCGGCCGTGGCCGGGCGTTCGCAGGGCGCGATCACCCGCGAGCGTACACAGTCGAGGAAGTCGCCGAGGTCGTCGCCGAACAGCATGATGACCCGGTGATCCCGGGCCACGTACTCCCGGCGCACCTTCTTCTCGTCGGTCCATTCCGGCCGCTCGTTGCTCAGCATCAGGTGCTCCGCGTCGAACTGCAGACCGACCCGCCGCAGGTTGTCGAGCGTATCGTCCTCCTGCGGACAACGGTCGTCGGAGCCCGGCCGCCGCATGCAGTCCCGGTTGGTGACCAGGAACACCGTCACGCCGGCCTGCCGGGCCTGCTCGAGGAACGTGACCACGCCCGGCACGGCGTCCGCCTGCGCCCGCGCCACCCACTGGTCCCAGTCCTTCCGGTTGAAAGGCTTGTCGCCCAGCAGGATCTGGAACGGGGAGTTGTCCAGCACGGTCTCGTCCACGTCCAGAATGATGGCGGGCGGCAGGGACGCATCCGCCGGATGCGACGGCAGCGCCGACCAGTCCTCGTCGGCGATCACGGCGTCGAGCGCGGCGCCCGCCGTCCGGTACACCTGGCGGCTCAGCGCGTGGTACTCGGCGCTCTCGGTCACCCAGCGCACCGCGAGTTCGGGCCGCTCGACCTCGGCGGCCGGCTCGCTCTTCTCCTCCACTTCCACGGAGACGCAGCCGGTCGTGACGCCGAACGTGACGGCGACGAGTACGGCGTGCAGGCGACGCAGGGAAAAGCGTGACGAGCGGCTCGTGGGGATCATATCGGCAGTATCCTCGGCATTGCGTGAGGCACGATTATGCCTCGGTCGCTCGCGGACCGACACCGGCGCCGGCGGCGGCTCAGCGGGAGCCCCGGCAGAGTGACACCGCCGCGGCGATGGCATCCTGCCGATGCTCGAATCGCTGCGCCTCGGGTACCCGTTCCAGCGCGCGCAGGCCGTCCAGCGTCCGCATCGCCTCTCCCGTCAGACCGCTCACCAGCACCGTCTGGCCGCCGGAACGGGACAGCTCGATCATCTCCTCGATGGCCAGGGCGGCACTGGTATCGATATAGCCGGCCTGGGAGAAATCGTAGACGGCAACCCGGGGGTTACCGGATACCAGGCCCGCGCGGCGGCTCAGCTCGCGGGCGGAGGCGTAGGAGAACGTGCCCGTCAGGATCGTCACCAGAACGTCGCCGCCGGCCTCCCGCAGCAGGCTCCTCTCGGCATCGCTCAGATGGTCCAGCTCGTCCGCATCGGCCGAGCGCCTCAGGCCCTTGATCTGCTCCGCCGCCAGCCGCCTGGATGTGACGAAGCTCGCAATGATGATGCCGACGGCGACCGCCGTGATCAGGTCCACGAACACCGTCAGCATGAAGGTGATCAGCATCACCAGGAATTTGTCGCGCGGCGCCCTGCGGAGCCGGCGCAGATAACCCCAGTCGATGATGTCCCATCCCACTTTCATCAGGATGGCGGCAAGCACGGCGTGCGGCACTTTCGCGACGAGGGGTCCGAGCCCCAGCGCGAATGCCAATAGCACCACGCCGTGCAGCATCCCGGAGATCGGCGTGCGACCGCCCGCGCGCAGATTGACGACGGTGCGCATCGTGGCACCGGCACCGGGGAGCCCGCCGATCAGCCCCGCGGCCAGGTTACCGATGCCCTGGCCGACCAGTTCCTTGTCCGGGTCGTGCCGGGTCCGGCCGATGGAATCGGCCACCAGCGCGGTGAGCAGCGTATCGATGGAGCCGAGCAGCGCGAGGACAAAGGCGGCCTGGACGACCTCGGGGAGCGCCTCGCCCGACACGGTCGGCACCACGAGCGACGGCAGGCCCGACGGAATCTCACCGATGCGCGGGATGCCGGACGCGAAAGTGACGGCTGCCAGCGTGCCGAGGACCAGCACCCCCAGAGGCGCCGGCAGGAGGGCGCCCAGGCGGGCCGGCCAGAGCACGAGCAGCGACAGCGAGGCCACGGCGATGATCAGCGCCGCGGCGTCGGCAGACGACAGACCCGTGGCCGCGAGCGATCGCAACGTTCCGGCAACGCCTTCCGTCGACGCGGGCATGCCGAGAAACGGCGGAATCTGAATGATCAGGATGATGACGCCGATACCGGTCATGAATCCGGAGATAACCGAGTAAGGGGTGTGCTCGACGTAGCGCCCGACACGCAGCATGCCGAACAGCATCTGGATGATCCCGCCCAGCATGACGATCGTGAAGGCTTCGGCGAGATTCTGGGAATGACTGGCGACGACCGCCGCCATCACCACGGTCATCGGCCCCGTCGGGCCGGAAATCTGGGCGCCGACGCCGCCGAACAGGGCCGCGAAGAACCCCGTGGCGATCGCGCCGTACAGCCCGGCCATCGGCCCCGCGCCCGACGCGACACCGAAGGCAAGAGCGAGCGGCAGCGCGACGACGGCGGCGGTCAGACCGCCGAAGAGGTCGTTGCGCAGTTGTCCGGGGTTCGCGAGAGCCGGTCGAATCGATCCGGCGGAGGGCAGGAACAGCTTCAGCAGCGAACTTCGATCCGCGGCGGGCGTCGGTGAGCTACGGTCCCCGGTCCTGTCTCCATCACGGATTCCATCACGATCGTCCGTCAAATCGAACTGTCCGGCAAATTACACACGCATGGCTACCCGGCGGGCGGCGTGTCCGTTAGAGTGCCCGGGTCACGATATACCTTCGCGAGGCAGATCGCCATGAACATCGACAACATCCCCATCGGCGTCGATCCGCCGCACGAAGTGAACGTTATCATCGAGGTCCCGCGGGGCAGCGACCCCATCAAATACGAGATGGAGAAGGCGAGTTCCGCCCTGTTCGTCGACCGCTTCCTCTATACCGCCATGCACTATCCGTGCAACTACGGTTTCATCCCGCACACCCTGTCCGACGACGGCGACCCGGTGGACGTCATGTGCGTGGGCAACCGGCCGCTCATCCCCGGCTGCGTCCTCGGCGCGCGCCCGGTAGGCGTGCTGATGATGGAGGACGAATCCGGCATGGACGAGAAGATCCTCGCCGTACCCTCTCGGCGGCTGACCCGCTTCTACGACGAGGTGGACGAATACACCGACCTGCCGAGCATCCTGGTGGAGCGCATCAGCCACTTCTTCGAGGAGTACAAGGCGCTGGAGAAAGACAAATGGGTGAGGGTCGTCGGCTGGGAGAACGCCGAGGCCGCGCGCCGCACGGTCATGGAAGCCATAGAGGCCGCCAAGAAACCCGCCCCCCCAACCACGTAGGAGGGCCTTCAGGCCCGATCTCTTCTCACCCGGACCCTTCTTCTCCGGCCGCCCTGCGAGGGCATCCATCTTGCTCCCGACAAAAGGTCGCGGCGATGGATACCCCCGCATGACGGCCGTGCTCGCGGTGGCCGGGAGGATCTGCCGATCAGTGGCGCCTGCTGACTGGTGCCGAGCCTATCGGCTACGGGTCCGTCAGCGGGTGGGCAAGGGTTGCGGGGTCGTCCGGGCCGACTGGAGCCAGGACGGCGGGAAGGAGGCCTGGCCGGAGCGAAGGAGGACAGGACGTCCGACTGAGCGTCCCCGCGACCCTTACCCACCCGATGATGGGCCAACGCAGATAGAACGACATCGGGCCTGAAGGCCCTCCTACACGGCGTCAGCGCTTCGCGATGTCGACCACCAGCGGCAGGTGGTCGCTCACTCCCTCCGCTTCCGGCATGCGGAATCGGCGCGGATGGCCTTCCCGCGTCATCTGCGCCGGGGTGCGGTTCGCCAGCCGCGCGGAGTCGGGTACCAGCTGCCAGCCGGCGTCGCCGCCGGACCAAAGGATCATGTCGAGGAAGGACCAGCTCTCCCCGCGCGAGTAGTAATGGGTGCCCGGGCAGAAGCCGGGGCAGCCAGCCTCGTGGGCCACCTTCCAGGCGGGTCTCACGAAACGCTCCAGCATCCCCTCCTCCCGGTCCTCGTCGCCGGGCGTGTTGAAGTCCCCCGCGGCAAATGCGGGTCGGCCGGCTGGCAGGGACTGGCGCAGTTCCGTCAGGAAGCGGTAGGCCTGGATGCGCATCTCGTGGGGGTGATAGGGCGCCGGAAAATGAACCGAGTAGCCGGTCAGCAGCGTGCCGTCCGGCAGGCGGAAGGTGGCCTCGAGGATGCCCCGGGTATCGGCGATGCGCTCCGCCGGGAAGCCGCGGAACGGGATGGCGTGCAGCTCGGGCTCGCCGACCGCCTCCAGCCGGCTCAGGAAGGCCACGTCGATGCCGCGGTCGTCCGCGCCCTCGACCAGGATGCCGGCCCGATAACCGGCGTCCTGCAGGTACCCGGTGCGCAGCCGTTCGAGGATGCGGATGTTCTCCACCTCCTGCAGCGCGACGATATCCGGGCCCCTGCCGTTGTCTACCTGCAGGATCGCCGCGGCCACCGCTGCGAGCTTGCGCTCCAGCACCTTCTCGTCCCAGTCCCAGTTCAGGCACTGGTCGCGCCAGTAGGGATTATCGATCTTCGCGCAGGCCGCGCGATGTCCCTGATTGCGCTTCGCCTCGATGGGCAGATAGGTGCGGTCGTTCTTGCCCGGATCGTCCTCGGTATCGAACAGATTCTCGACGTTGAAAGTCATCAGCGTCACGGTCTCCGCCGGCGGCGCGGAGTCGGGCGCCGAGGACGGTGCGTCCGCCTCGCCGGCGGGCCGGGCGCAGGCCTGCAACAGCAGCAGCACGAGGCCCGCGAGGGCCAGGATGCCGAAATCAGTCGGCGTGCGGTTCGGGGTCGAATCTGAGCAGCGGTGCATGTCTTCCTTCCGCGGTGATGAACAGGGAGCGGCCGCGTCCGTCGAAGGCGACGGCCTCGGCGATCGGGACCAGCGGCATGCCCAGCGGTAGCGGCTCGCGCGCCAGCGCATCGACCCACGTCTCGTCCGGCCGCCGCGGATAATAATAGACGTCGGCGTACGTCAGTATGACGACGGCGCTGCCGTCGGCGGCGATATCCATACCCGTGGGCTGCCAGTGGTAGGGCACCGCCGCAGCCAGCAGGCCCACCGCCTCCTCCCGGCCGGGCAGCGTGTCGACGCCCGCCACGAGCGTGGAGGTGAGCACCGCGGCGGATGCCGCCGGGCGCAGCGGCAGCGCGTGCAGTTCCGCCGGCTCGGTACGCTTCGTCAGCACGTAGATGCGTCCGGCGTCGCCGTCCACGGCCACCGCCTCGGTGTCGTGGGGACCGTCCGGATAGGTGTAGCGGACGGTCCAGGCGGGCGCGACCTCGCCGTCGGCCGGATCCGGCTCCGGCACGACGTACAGGGTCAGGTGATCGCGAATGCCGCCGTTGTCACCGATGTCTGCGACGAGCAGCCAGGTCGAGCCCTCATAGCTGAAGGCCGCCAGGTCTTCCCAATCCCGGTTCTCGGCGCCGGCGACGCGGACGGCCCCCAGCGCCTCTCCGTCCGGCGTCACCGCGTGCAGCACGGGCTCTTCCCCGCCGTCGTTGATGACCCACAGCAGGTCCGGCCGACGGCGGGAATGGGCGAGGCCGCTGGCCTCCACGATGGCCGGCGACCGCAGGGTGCCCGCCACCGCCGCCCGCACGTAGCCTGCGCCGGACGGTGCGGCGGGTGGCGTCTCGCGCGAACAGGCCGCGACGAGCACGGCGGGCACGAGAACGGATATGGCGAGGCGGGCGGCAGGCAGCATGCGCGGCATAGTCGCAGGAATCCGGCCGCCGGAAAAGAAGAAGCCCGGCGCTCGCGCCGGGCTTCGCAGTTCGGGACGGCCGCCGCCGGAGCGGCGGCACGGTGTCGGCGCTAGAAGTTGGCGCTGAACGACACGCCCCAGATCCTCGGCTCGTTGACGAAGCCGGTCAGGTTGTTGAAATCGATGCCGCCCTTCACGTTCTCCTCGTCCGTGATGTTGCGGCCGAAGATCGCCACTTCCCAGGAACCGTCGATCTTGCCGTAACCGAACTTCACGCCGCCCTCGAAGGTGTCCTCGGAGGAGAACTCGGCGGACTCGTACAGGAAGAAGTTCGTGTCACCCTGGTAGGCCCAGTCGGTGTAGGCGAAGAACTCGGCATCGTCCCCCACCGGCACCGTGTAGCGGGCCGTGAAGTTCAGCATGGTCTCCGGCGCCTGCGGGAACGGGTTGCCGTCGACGATGGCGTTGCCGTTGCCGTCCAGCGGATCGAGCACGGTGCACAGACCGGAGCCGCAGGGCGCGACCCGCAGCTCGGAGTCCTCGATCTCGGTATCGTTCCAGCTGAAGCCGGCGGTGAAGCTCAGGTTGTCCGTCGCCAGCCACTCCGCATCCACGTCGATGCCGGTGCCGGTGCCGGTGTCGGCGTTCACCAGCTGGATCAGGTTGCCGGCGCCGCCGATGGCCGAGAACTGCTGGTCTTCGATCTCGTAATAGTAGATCGCGGCATTCAGGCGCAGGCGGTCACCCAGCAGCGTGGACTTGAAGCCACCCTCGATGGAGGTGATCGTCTCGGAGTCGGCAGAAGACGGCGGCGCGCCGAAGGCGATGTCGCGGCCCTGGATGGTGGGCGCCCGGAAGCCATTCGCCAGGCGGCCGTACAGGTTCACGTCGTCGCTCAGCGCGTAGCTCAGACTCACGTCCCAGCTCACCTGCTCGTCGGAGACATTCACCGGTGTGACGCCGGCGGAGAACAGGTCCTTCTCGTCGTCGGTGTAACGCACGCCGCCGGTGATGTTCCAGACGTCGCTGATGTCGTAGCTCACGTGACCGAACACGGCCCAGGAGGTGTTCTCGTGGGCGACCGTGGTCGGCGGCACGAAGAACGGGAAGGTCGTGACGGCGAATTCCGAATCGAAGTAGAAGAAGCCGGCCTGCCAGAACAGGCGATCGCTCGCGTCCGCGGCCACCCGGATCTCCTGGGTGAACTGATCCAGGTTATCGATGCCGTCCTGAGTCTGGGACGGGAACGGGATACACACGTCCGTGGCGGGATCGCTGCCCGGAGGACAGGGGCCCTGGAACGGCAGGAAGACGGCACCGAAACCGCCGTCGATGTCACCCAGGCTGCGGTTCTCCACCGTCTCATGCGCGGTGATGGAGGTCACCGTCATCGTGTCGCTCACGTCCCATTCGAGCTTCAGCGAGCCGCCCAGCGCCTCGGCTTCCTGCGGGTTGTTGTTACCCTCGTCGAAGAACACGGTATCGCGGTCGAAATTGACGTTCAGGTCGTTGCTGCCCGGGCCGAGGATATTGGCGCGGAACACCGAAGCCGTGCCATTCATCGTGCGGCCATGCACATTGGCGAGCGCGCTCAGGTTGTCCGTGATCTGCCACAGGGCCTGCAGCCGGTAGGCGAGGTCCTCGAAGCCGCCCATGACGTCGTCTTCCTCGGTGAAGGCGTTCGAGATCCAGTCGTCCCGGTTCATGTACAGCATGGACGCGCGGACCGAGAGATTGTCCGCCAGCGGACCGCCGACGGCGGCGTCGACCACGGTAGAACCGTAGCGGCCGTAGGACAGGTCGACCCGGCCCTCGGTCTCGTCGGTGGGCTTGCGGGTATCGAACTTGATGATGCCGGCCGGCGTGTTGCGGCCGAACAGCGTGCCCTGCGGCCCGCGCAGGACTTCCACGCGCTCGACGTCGAACAGCGGGAAGCTCTTCAGGATGACGTTCTCCTGCACCACCTCGTCCATGATGATGGACACGGACTGGGAGGCCGCCAGGTCGAAGTCGGTATTGCCGAGGCCGCGCAGGTAGAACCGCGGCGCCAGTCGGCCGTTGGACGACTCGGCGTAAAGGCTGGGCACCCGCGTCGCGAGGGCGCGGATGTCCTCGCCGGCGTCGAACAGGTTCTCGAAGCGCGCGCCGGACAGGGTGGAAACCGAGATCGGCACCTCCTGCAGATTTTCTTCACGTCGCTGCGCCGTGACCACGATCTCCTCGAGGACGCTGTCGTCCTGGGCCAGCGCCGTAGCCGGCAGCGCGGGCAGCGCTATCAGGCTCGCGAGCGCCAGCACGCAGAGCCGGCGGGCCGGCAGTGCGCCATCGAGGAATGTCGGTTTTCTGCCACGCATCTTGTTCTCCTTGGAGGGGCGGGGATAGGTAGGGCGAATCTTACGTAGTTGTGACGCGGAACGGTAGGCTTTCTGTGCCGTCGTTTCCGATTTGTTGCAGAAATCCGACAGATTCCCGCGCCTCGCGGCAATCACTCCAGCGACTGGTAGCAGCCGGGCGTGAACCGGGGCAGGCAGACGCACTGGAACACGAGATGCCCGGCGCCCGTATTGGTCACCCGCTGCGCGCAGTCGGCCGGGATCTCCACCACGTCGCCGGGCCCGATGGGACGGGGCTCACGATCGCCCACTTCCATCAGGCCGCGGCCCTGCTCCACCACGTACCATTCCCGCACCGAGAGACGATGCCGCTGAGTGGTGACGCCCGGCTCGACGCGGCATCGCGCCAGCGAGACGTCCGGCACGCTTGCGTCATTCAGGAGTTCGGTGATGAAGCAGCGTTCTTCGGTCCAGACTTCTTCGGGCATGGCGATAATCTCCTGAGGCGGCGGGCACGCCATCAACAAGGGCCGACCGCCTGCGCTAGAATACCCGCTCGTCCCATAAACGATCAGCAACGATCACCCACGAGCATCCCCACGCCGCTCAGGAAGCCATGGCAGCCAAGCACATCAACGCCCGGCCGGGCGATTTCGCCGAGACCATCCTCATGCCAGGCGATCCGCTGCGGGCGCAGTACATCGCGGAGACCTACCTGGACGGTGCCGACCGCGTCACCGACGTGCGCAACATGTGGGGCTACACGGGCAGCTACGAGGGACGGCCCGTTTCCGTCATGGCGCACGGCATGGGCATCCCGTCCGCATCCATTTATGCGAGCGAGCTCATCACCGAGTACGGTGCGAAGCGGCTGATCCGGGTAGGCAGCTGCGGTTCGGTCCATCCCGACGTCCGGCTGCGGGACGTGGTGATCGGCATGGGCGCCTGCACGGACTCCAGCGTGAACCGGATGCGTTTCGGCGGCCACGACTATGCCCCGATCGCGAGCTACGCGCTGCTGCAACGCGCGGTGGCGACCGCCCGCGAGCACGGCGTCCGGCATCACGTGGGCAATCTGTTCTCGGCCGACCTCTTCTACACGCCCGAGCCGGAGATGTTCGATGTGATGGAGCGCTACAACGTCTACGGCGTGGAGATGGAGGCCGCCGGCATGTATGCGCTGGCCGCCGAGCACGACGTGGAGGCGCTGGCCATCTGTACCGTCAGCGACGACATCCGCTCCGGCGACGCCCTCACCGCCGACGAGCGCCAGACCACCTTCGACGAGATGATACGTATCGCGCTGGATACCGCCGTCTCGGTCCAGGCCCAATGAGCCGGCGCGCAGCAAAAGCGACCGGACCGGCACTGCCCGACCTCTCACGGGTACCCCGCGTGGACGAGGTCGGCGTGGCCGAGCGGGCGGCCCGCTTCCGCACCCGCAGCATCAAGACGGCCTCCAAGGTGGAGGCCCTGAAACTCGTGCTTTCGATGATCGACCTGACCACGCTCGAGGGCCAGGACACGCCCGGCAAGGTGCGCCAGCTGTGCCAGAAGGCGATCCACCTGCACGACACCCTGCCCGACCTGCCCCACGTCGCCGCCGTCTGCGTCTACCCGACGATGATCGGCGTGGCGAAACGGGCGCTCACCGGCACGGACATCGCCGTCGCCGCCGTGGCCACCGCATTCCCCAGCGGCATGTCGTTCATGGATATCCGTCTCGCCGAGACCCGCATGGCCGTGGAGGAAGGTGCCGACGAGATCGACATGGTGATCTCCCGCGGCGCCTTCCTGGCCGGCGATTACCGGCGGGTGTTCGACGAGATCGCCGCGGTGAAGGAGGCCTGCGGCCCGGCGCACCTGAAGGTGATCCTCGAGACCGGCGAGCTGGGCACCCTCGACCGGGTGCGTCAGGCGAGCGTGCTGGCCATGCATGCGGGCGCCGACTTCATCAAGACCTCCACCGGCAAGATCCAGCCGGCCGCCACCATGGAGGTCACCCTCACCATGCTGCAGGCGATCCGTGACTACCACCGCGAGACCGGCCGCATGGTCGGCATGAAGCCCGCCGGCGGCATCTCGAAGGCCAAGCTGGCGGTGCACTACCTGGTGATGCTGCGCGAGACCCTCGGCGAGGCGTGGCTCACGAAGGAGTGGTTCCGCTTCGGTGCGAGCAGCCTCGCGAACGACGTGCTGATGCAGCTCGTCAAGCAACGGACCGGCGTCTATCAATCCGCCGACTACTTCTCGAAGGACTGACCGTGAACAGAGAAACGAGCCCCCTCGCCTTCGACACCGGCTGGCAGTACGACCCGGCCCCGGAGAGCACGGACCACGTCACCATCGACGAGCGCTACGGCCTGTTCATCGACGGCGAATTCGTCTCGCCGGCAAAGCGGCGTTACTTCGACTCGATCAACCCGGCCAGCGAGCAAGTGCTGTCCCGCGTGGCGGACGCGGGCGAGGCCGACGTGGACCGGGCGGTGGCCGCCGCCCGCCGCGCTTACGAGGGCCCATGGTCGAAGCTCGCCCCGGCCGAGCGCGGCAAATACATCTACCGCATCGCCCGCATCCTGCAGGAGCGGGCCCGCGAGTTCGCGGTAATCGAGTCGCTGGACGGCGGCAAGCCCATCCGCGAGTCCCGGGACATCGACATCCCGCTGGCCGCCGCCCATTTCTTCTACTACGCCGGCTGGGCGGACAAGCTGGAGTACGCCTTCCCCGGCCGCAAGGCGCGCCCGCTCGGCGTGGCCGGCCAGATCATCCCGTGGAATTTCCCGCTGCTGATGCTGGCCTGGAAGATCGCCCCGGCGCTCGCCTGCGGCAACACGGTCGTGCTGAAGCCGGCCGAGACCACGCCGCTCACGGCCCTGAAGTTCGCCGAGGTGGTGCGCGACGCGGGCCTGCCGCCCGGCGTCGTGAACATCGTCACCGGCGCGGGTAAGACGGGTGCCGCCATCGTCGAACACCCGGACGTCGACAAGATCGCCTTCACGGGCTCCACCGAAGTGGGCCGCACCATCATGCGCTCGCTGGCGGGCACGAAGAAGAAGTACACGCTGGAGCTCGGCGGCAAGGCGGCCAACGTCATCTTCGAGGACGCGGCCATCGACCAGGCAGTGGAAGGCATCGTCAATGGCATCTTCTTCAACCAGGGCCACGTCTGCTGCGCGGGCTCCCGCCTGCTGGTGCAGGAGTCCGTCGCCGACGAGGTGATCGACAAGCTGAAGGAGCGCATGGAGACGCTGATCGTCGGCGATCCGCTGGACAAGAATACCGACGTGGGCGCCATCAACTCCGCGGCGCAGCTCGAGACCATCCGGAACTACCTGAAGGTGGGCAAGGCGGAGGGCGCCGAGATCCATCAGTCATCCTGCAGCCTGCCCCGCAAGGGCTACTGGTGTCGGCCGACGCTGCTCACCGGCGTGTCCCAGTCGAACCGGGTGGTGCAGGAGGAGATATTCGGCCCCGTGCTCGCCGTGCAGACCTTCCGGCGCATGCAGGAAGGCCTGGAGAAGGCCAACAATACGCCCTACGGGCTGTCCGGCGGCGTCTGGACTGACAAGGGCGCCAAGATATTCCGCATGACCGGCGGCGTGCGCGCCGGCGTCATCTGGGCCAACACCTTCAACAAGTTCGATCCCACCTCGCCCTTCGGCGGCTACAAGGAGAGCGGCGTCGGCCGCGAGGGCGGGCTGCACGGGCTGGACGCCTACCTGGCACTGGACTGAACCATGAACGACACCACGAAGCGCCAGCGCAGGGCCAGAGCCACGGGCAAGCAGGGCGGCGGCTGGCTGCCGGTCGCCAAGACCTACAAGATCTACGTCGGCGGCAAGTTCCCGCGCACCGAATCCGGACGCTACTACCCGCTGCAGCCCGACGGCGACACGGTGATCGCCAACGTCTGCCGCTCGAGCCGCAAGGACTTCCGCGAGGCCGTGGTGGCCGCCCGCGGCGCCGTCGCCGGCTGGTCCGGCGCGAGCGCCTACAACCGCGGGCAGGTGCTTTATCGCATCGGCGAGATGCTGGAGGGCCGCCGGGAACAGTTCGTCGCCGAGCTGGCACTGCAGGGCGTGAACCGACGTCGGGCGGAGAGCGAGGTGGACGCAGCGGTCGACCGGCTGATCTATTACGCCGGCTGGTCCGACAAATATCAGCAGATCTTCAGCGCGGTGAACCCGGTGGCGTCATCCCACTTCAACTTCTCGGCCCTGGAGCCCACCGGCGTGGTCGCGATCATCGCGCCGGAAGAGAGCGGTCTGCTCGGGCTGATATCGAACGTGGCGCCGGCCATCGTGGGCGGCAACACCTGCGTGGTGCTGGCCTCCGCCGGCCTCCCACTGACCGCCGTCAGCTTCGCCGAGGTGCTGCATTCCTCCGACGTTCCCGGCGGGGTGGTAAACCTGCTGACCGGCTTCCGCGGCGAACTCACCGGCCAGTTCGCCTCCCACATGGACGTGAACGCCGTGGTCTTCTGCGAGGCCGATGGCGAGGCGGCGAAGGACATCCAGGTTGCCGCAGCGGACAATCTCAAGCGCGTGATCGACCGCACGGGCACCGACTGGCGCCGCCCGGCGGCGCAGAGCCCCTATCACATCCGCGACACCCAGGAAGTGAAGACCACCTGGCACCCGATCGGGGGCTGAGACAGAAACCCCCTGATGGCCCAGTTCACACGCCGCAGATTCCTGGAGATGGTCGGTGCGGCCGGCGGCTCCGCGGCGATGTATCGCGTTGCCTCGGCGATGGAGCTCATGGCTGCCCCCGCGCAGACGCCACTCGCGAGGCTGAGGCCGCTCGGCGGCGCACGCCGGCGCGTCGTCATCCTCGGCGCCGGCATCGGCGGTCTCACCGCGGCACTGGAACTGGACCGTGCCGGTTACGACGTGACCGTACTCGAAGCCTCCTTCCGCCCCGGCGGGCGAAATCTCACGCTCCGTTCCGGTGACATAATCGACGAACTCGGCAACCGCCAGGTGTGCGAATTCGACGACGAGCCCGGGCTCTATCTAAATGCCGGTCCCGCACGCATCCCGCCGGATCACACCGCGCTGATGGGCTACTGCCGCGAACTGGGCGTCCAGCTCGAAGTCTGGATCAACGACAACCGCAACGCCTACTTCCAGGACGACAACATGTTCGGCGGCCGGCCCGTGCGCCAGCGCCAGTACGTTGCCGACGCGCGCGGCTTCATGTCCGAACTGCTGGCCAAGTCGCTCTCGGCGGATACACTCGAGCAGCCGTTCGACGCGCACGACACGGAGCGCCTGCTCGCCTTCGCCAGGATGTACGGCGACCTCGACGAGAGCCATCTCTACGTCGGCTCGGAGCGGGCGGGCCGCCGCAGCGGCGGCTGGATCGCGGAGACCGAACTGAACGAGCCGTTCGACCTCTCCGAGATACTGAACGGACGCTTCTGGGAGGACTTCATGCACTTCCCCGAGCAGGGCGACCAGGCCTCCACCATGCTCACCGCCACCGGCGGCATGGACCACGTCGTCAAGGCGTTCCTCGGCGAGGTGGGCCACCTCGTGCAGCTCGACTCCGTCGTCCACACTGTCGGGCTGCGCCACGACGGCGTCGACATCGGCTATACCAGGAAGGGCGAGCCGCTGACGCTGCAGGCCGATTACTGCCTGAACAGCATCCCGGCCCATCTCCTGACCGGTCTCAGGCACAACTTCCCGCGCGAGTACGTGGATTCGCTCTCGCACATCAACCGTGGCGAGCTGATGAAGATCGGTCTGCAGGCGAGCGAGCGGTTCTGGGAGCGCGACCGCATCTACGGCGGTATCTCCTGGACCCACCAGGACATCACCCAGATCTGGTATCCGCCCCACGGCATTCACGGCCGCAAAGGCATATTGCTGGGTGCCTACACCTTCATGCCCGGCGCGGCGGAGCGTCTGGCCCGCCTGACCAGCGAGGAGCGGATCGCCGAGGCCGTCCGCCAAGGCTCGAAGATCCACCCGGACTATGCCCGCTACATCGAGAACGGCGTCAGCGTGCCCTGGAACCGGATGAATCACATGATGGGCTGCGCCGGCGTCTTCGAGGACGACGACGACGGCCGTCACTTCCGCCGCCTGCAGTCGCCGGTGGAGCGCCACTACATGATCGGCGACCAGATCAGCTACCACCCGGGATGGCAGGAGGGCGCCATCCGCTCCGCGCATTTCGCGATCGCCGATATCGATGCGCGGGTTCAGGCAGAATTGCAGACCGCGGCACCGGCGTGACGGCCGGCCGCTTCTTCACAGGAGATTCCCCCATGAGACCAGTCACGAGAATCGTCACAACTGCGGTCGTCGCCACCGTCATGCTGCTGGCCACGGGCCTGGCTCAGGCCGGCGATCGCACCCAGCACCCGCTGCCGAACGACTCCACCTTCCCCATCGCCCGCGCCGTGGAAGTATCCGCGGACGCCACGCTGGTCTGGCACAGCGGCATGGTGCCGCGGCCCGCCAATCCGGACGCCGAACGGAACAGTCCGGAGTACTGGGGCGACACCGAAGCCCAGGCGCTGAGCGTGTTCACCCGCATGGAGGAGTCCCTCGACGATCTCGGCCTCGGCTTCGGCGACATCGTTAAAATGACAGTCTTCCTGGTCGCACCGCCGGGACAGGACGGCATGGACTTCCAGGGCTTCATGCGCGCCTACACCCGCTACTTCGGCGCCGAGGCGGAGCAGATGAACCTGCCTGCCCGATCCGCCGTCGAGGTGGCCGGGCTCGTGGCCCCGGGCATGCTCGTCGAGGTGGAAGCCGTCTTCGTGCGGCCTTAGCGAGAGTGCCCCGTTGAGCCGACTCGCGCTGCTGCTGCTCGCCGCCTGCCTGGTGCCGGTGTCCCGTGCGCAGGAGCCGACAGCTCCGCAGACGCCGCCGGCGCGTCTCGCCTTCTGCATCACCTGTCACGGCGTCGAAGGCCGCGGCAACCCCCGGGTCAGCGCGCCGCGCATCGCCGGTATGGAAGCCTGGTACGTCAGCAGGCAGCTGCACGCCTTCCGCGACGGCTGGCGCGGCACCCACGACGACGATCCCGTCGGCTGGGAGATGCACGCCATGGTTCGGTCTCTGACCCCGGCGGACGTCGCGGCGGCGGCCGCCTGGTTCGCCGGGCTCGATGCGCCTCGGCCGGAGCCCAGGGTGCGGGGCGATCCCGTCCGCGGCCGCTCGCTTTACGCCCCCTGTGCTGCCTGCCACGGCCCGGGAGCCCGCGGCGACGAGGAACTCGGCGCCCCCGCCCTGGCTGGGCAGAGCGACTGGTATCTCGTCCGCCAGCTCGAGAACTTCCGCGCCGGCCGCCGCGGCTATCATCCGGACGATGCCCTGGGCCGTCAGATGGCGGACCGCGTCGGCGATCTGGGCGACGAGCGGACCGTCCGTGACGTCGTCGCTTACATCGCGACCCTCGACTGACGGCAAGCGGAGACGGTCCCCATGTTGCGCGAACTCGACGAAGCGGCCCGCGCCCTGCCCGCGCCCCGCGTGGTTCTGTTCGACTGGCACGCCACGCTGGTCGACACACTGGACGCGATGTACCACGCCGTGGACGACGTGCTGCCCCGACTGCCCGAGCTGGGCCTCATGGAGAACCTGATCCCACCCGATCTCTGCAAGACGCCGGAGGACGCACGCCTGGTCGATTACGTGCGGGAACACCGCCGGCTGCATCCGAAGATCAAGGCGGAGCGGCGGATTTCGCGCACGGACATCTTCGAGGTGCTGTTCGGCGCCGACGAGGACGCGAAGCACACGGCCCATGAAGCCTTCAACGAGGCCTACCGCCACCACTACGGCGAGGTGCATCCTTTCGAGGGCGGCGAACTCGAGCTACTCACAGAGATGTACGAACTGGACGTGCACCTCGGCATCCTCACCAATCGGGACCGGGAGTTCTTCGAACACGAGTTCGCACTGGTGGACGGCGGCGCCTGGCTTGAGCTGTTCGACGTCACCATCTGCGGCGGCGACACCTACCGGCGCAAGCCGAACCCGGAGCCCGTGCTGAAGGCGCTGGACGAACTGGACGCGGTGCCCGGCCCGCACTGCTGGTACCTGGGCGACAGCACCACCGACGTCGTCGCCGCCAAGCGCGCGGGCATCACGTCGGTGTTCTTCAACGGCACGGGCTGGGAGCACGAGTGGATCAACAAGATTTTCCCGGGTACCGAGGCACACCCCCATCAGCCCGACGCGATCGTGGACAGCTTCCGCGAATTCCGCTGGCTGGTGGAGGAATGCCTCCACGTCGGTCATCCCTGGGATGCAGAACCGCCGTTCCCGGCGACGCCGTAAGCCTCGTCCTAGGCGTCCTGCCTGCCGGTTCCCGCCGCGTCGGAGACACCGGAAAAGTGTACTCACTGCACCGCGCGCTGCTGGCGACTGCCCTTCGCGCCCAGCAGAAACGGCGCGCGCGGACTCGCCTTGCCCCCCACCAGCGCCGCCACGTGCGCACCCACCGCGGGGCCGTGCTTGAAACCGTGACCGGAGCCGCCGCCGACTAACCAGACGTTATCGAGACCCGGGTGCCGGTCGATCACCAGGTGGCCGTCGGAGCTGTTCTCGTACTGGCATACCCGGCTCTCCGTGAGCGGGGCGTCTGCGAGGGCCGGGAAGCGCCGGGCCAGAAATGCCCGCGCCCTGCGCTCGCCCTCCTCGCTGGCACGCCGGTCGCCGCTATCGGGATCCATGGGCGCCCCGTGCGTGTCGTCGGCCACCTTGAAGCCGCGGCCCTCGAGGTCGGGAAAGCCATAGAACGGCAGGTCCGCCCACACGGGCAGTGCCCCGGTAGCGCCGGCCACGACGCCGAAATAGAACACCTCCTGCCGGGTGACGAACAGCCGCCCGGCCATCGCCTCCGGGCACGCCTGGTCGAGCCACGGTCCGCACGCGAAGACGAACTGTTCCGCGGCAATGGTCTCGCCGGCTCGGGTCGTCACGGCGGGCAGTGAGCCGCCGATCGCCTGATCCGCGCGTACCGGGTTCACACGGGCGCCGAAGAACGGTACTCCATCGGCTTTGAGCTCCGCGGCCATGAATTGCACGGCCCGCCGGGCCATCAGCGCGCCGGCCCGGGGTTCGAGGAAACCGGCTTCGCCGTCGTCCGCCCTGAGCACCGGATAGCGGCTGCGAAGATCTCCGGCCGAGATGAATTCGTGGGGGATGCCGAGGCGCGACAGGACGTCGGCGCTCGCACGCACCAGCGCGTCGCGCTCCTCGTGCAGCCACAGCACGCCCATGGGATGGAAGACGGGCAGCCCGCTACGCGCCGACAGCGCCTGCCAGTCGGCGAGCGAGCGCCAGGCCCATTCCGAGTAGATCTCCTGGTCTCCATAGCCGGCCCGTATGACCCGGCTCTCGCCGCCCGAGGATGCCCGGGTATGAGCCGGTGCGACGGCATCGATGACGGCGACGCGCCGGCCGGCCCGGTGCAATCGCCAGGCGCTCCAGATGCCGAACACGCCGGCGCCGACCACCACGACATCGAACTTCGCCCGCTCGCCTGCGGCCGCGGCCGACCTCCCGGCCGTCATCGTCGTGGAGACGCCGAGCGCGGCGAGGAGTTTCAGTAACCGGCGGCGTCCGATGTTCATCTTTGTCTCTCCGGCCGGCTCAGAAATCGTAATCCCGGTTACTGGCCTTGTAGTCCCCGATGGCTTCTTCCATATCCGCCATCAGCGCCTTGATGATGGCGCGGCGCCCGCCGATGCCGAGCTGGACATAGGCCTTGCCGCCGATCCAGTCGCTGAGTTCCCGATCCGGCGAATCGAACTCGACCGCCGCCCGGAATACCCACACCCCGTCGCCATGCTTCTCGCATTCGACGGTTCCCGCCAGGAACAGCGCCGACGGCTTGCCGCTGAAGGGCACCGCTTCGATGCCCGCCTGCTCCAGCACGCTCTCCAGGTGGATCTTCACGTCTTCGGGGGTCACCGGGCAGTCGGACTCTGCGCCAGCCGCGATGGACAACTCACCGGGAGTCTCGCTGCGCATCCAGGGTTCCGGCTGCGCCACCACGGCGACGGGAAGCAGCATCGCCAGCAACAGGGTCGGTATCCTCATCGATCTCTCCTTGACTGACACCGACCCAACCCTACCACGGCCGGTGTGGTTTTCCGGGGCTTTGCCTGCCGCCGCCGTCCGGATATCCTCGCCGCTGGCTCGATCGACGGGAATGCACATGGAAACGAACGGCAAATTCTGGGCGGGCATGGCGGTCTTCCAGATCGCTTTCGGCCTGGCCGTATTCGGCGCGACGCGCGCGTACTATGCGGATGATGCGAAGGCAGCGGCCGCCGCGGGCCCCGCGACGAACACGGCCACCGTTCGTCAGCGCCCCGCACCGCAGCCGGGCGGCATCTCCGCGAACGACATAGCCCTGAGCTCGGCGATGACGATGCCGACGGACAACCCCGCCGAGATGGGACGACAGGCCGACATGCTCTTCCGGGAGCAGCAATACGGACGCGCGGCGGAACTGTACGCGCGCCTGACGGAGCTGGAGCCGGACAATGCGGAAGCCCGCAACAACCTGGGCCTCACCCTGCACTACCTCGGCCGCCACGAGGAATCCCTCCGGCACCTGCGCGAGGGCGCCGAGGCGAATCCCGAGCACCAGCGCATCTGGCTCACGCTGGGCTTCGTCTCGAGCCAGCTCGGCAATGTGGAGGAGGCGCGCGCCGCGCTGACGAAGGCGACCGAGACGGGCGGCAACATGAGCATCAGGGAGTCGGCGCAGCAGATGCTGGACGCGCTGCCCCAATAGAACGGTAGGAGGGCCTTCAGGCCCGATCCTTTTGAAAAATCGGGCCTGAAGGCCCTCCTACATGCGTTTTACGGCCAGCGGACGTGCAGTGCTTTCAGGCCGCGGAAGACGAGGCCGGTGTGGTATTCCGGTTCCTCGTCGGTCAGGCTCAGCTCGGGCAGCCCTTCCAGCAGCGCGCTGAACAGCGCGCGGAGTTCCAGCCGGGCCAGCGGCGCGCCCACGCAGAAATGGGCGCCGGCGCCGAAGGCGAAGTGGCGGTTCGGACTGCGGCCGATGTCGAAGCGCTCCGGCTCGACGAACGCCTCCGGGTCCCGGTTCGCGGAGCCGTACAGCAGGCCCAGGGTATCCCCGGGCCGGAAGCGCCGTCCCGCATATTCCATGTCCTCCAGCACGTAGCGGTGGAACAGATGCAGCGGCGCGTCGTAGCGCAGCATCTCCTCCACGGCCGTATCCACCAGCGCCGGGTCGGCACGCAGTCTCGCGTACGCCTCCGGGTGGCGCAGCAGCGCCAGCAGGCCGTTGCCCGCCGCGTTCACGGTGGCTTCGTGACCGGCGTTCAGCAGCAGCATGCAGCTGGCCACGAGTTCTTCCCGGTCCAGCAGGCCCTCATCGCGGGACATCGTGGCAAGTTCGCCGATGACGCCGTCGTCAGGACGCGCCAGCCGCTCCTCCACCAGTTCGCCGATGCGCGCGGCGAACTCCGCCGCGGCGGTCTCCGCCGCCCGCTCGTCCGCCGCGGTGGCATCCTTCTCGTACAGCCGCACGATCGCCGCGGACCAGGGCCGCAGACGCTCCCGCTCCTCCGCGGGCCAGCCCAGCAGCTCGGCGATGAGATGGACCGGCAGCGGCGTGGCGAGCTCGGAGACGAACTCCATGCGGCCGCGCGGTGCCAGCGCGGCCACCCGCTCCCGGGCCAGGTTCTCGATGCGTGCTTTCAGACGCCGGATCCGGTTCGGGTTCATCACCCGCATCAGCACCCGGCGCAGACGCGCGTGCTCCTCGCCCTCCGTCTCCAGCACGTTCACCCGGACGTAGCGGGCGTAGTTGGGCAGGTGCTGCCAGGGCTCGTCGTCCGCCGCCCGCTCGGCCGGCGACATCCGGTGGCGCATGGTGCGGCCCAGCCGAGGTTCCTGCAGCAGGCGCTCCACGTCGGCGTAGCGCGTGAAGAAGGTCATGCCGAACTCGGCGGAGTGAAATACGGGCGACTCGCGGCGCAGGCGGGCGTAGACCGGGTAGGGATTCCGTGCGAAGCCCTGTTCGTAGGGCCGGAATGCCGCGCTCGCGGCCGCGTCCGCCGCGCCGCTCGTACCGGTTCGGCGCATGCTGCCGCTCAGCTCTCCGGATAGCCTTCCAGGATGTCGCCCTGGTAGCGGGCGCCCACCTGCTGGATCACCCGCGCGCCGCACCAGGAGGCGATACGGGCACAGCGGTCCAGCGGCTCGCCCTTGACCAGCGCGGCGAGGAACGCGGCGGTATAGGTGTCGCCGGCGCCGGTGGTGTCCACCACCTTGTCCACGGGGAAGGCGGCCTGTTCAATGAACTCGTCGCCGTTGATCACCACCGAACCATGCTCCGAGCGGGTGACGACGAACAGCCCCGCGAGCATGGACGCCTCCGACATCACGCCCTCGATCGAATCGGTGGCGAACAGCTGGTAAATCTCCTCCTCGTCGGCGAAAACGAGATCGATCTGCTCCTCGACGAGTTCGCGGAAGACCGCACGGTGACGCTCCACGCAGAGCGAGTCGGACAGCGACAGCGCGACCTTGCCGCCACGCCGGCGCACGGTCTCGATGGCGAGCCGCGCCACGTCCGGCCCCTCGGGCAGATCGAAGATGTAGCCTTCCAGCAGCACGATGCCCGGCTCGCCGATGGTCTCCTCGTTCACGTCGCCCAGGCCGAGCTCGGTGCAGGCGCCCAGATAGGTCTGCATCGTGCGCTGGCCGTCCGGCGTGATCAGCACGTAGCAGCGGGCCGTGGATTTCTCCGCGGGCGACGGCGGCACCCGCATGTCGATGCCGAGCGAGTGCATGTCGTGCTGGAACACCCGGCCGAACTGGTCGTCGGCCACACGACCGACGTAGGCGGCCTTGCCCCCCAGCCCGGCGAAAACGGCCACGGTGTTGGCGACGGAACCGCCGGACTTCTCCGTGGCGGGCCCCATCATGCCGTACACCTGGTCGGCGCGGCTCTCGTCAATCAGCGTCATGCTGCCGGGCGCGGCGTCCAGGCGCTCGAGGAACCCGTGGTCGACGTGGCTCAGGATATCGACGATGGCATTGCTGATGCCGAGCAACTGTACGGCAGAACTCATCTGGTCTCCTTGCTGGATATGCGGATCGCCGCGCTCGTGGCGTGGCGGGGGCGGCCCCGAGGTAGCCCGGGGTAGCCCGGGGTAGCCCGGGGTAGCCCGGGTAGCGATAGTAGCCACTCGGCGTCGCCATATAAAGCGAGCGGGCGCGCGCCGCGCTTGCGACGGCCCTCGCGCGGGCCGGATAATGGCCCTTCCGACGGACATGGACGGATATGGGAATCCTGTCCGCCAGGGAGAGAAACCATGGGCCGATTGACCACCCACGTGCTGGATACCGCCCGCGGCCGACCGGCTGCCGGCGTCCGCGTGGAACTGTACCGCCTCGACGGCGGACGCGAGCGCGTACTCGCCACCGAGACCAACCGGGACGGCCGCACCGACCATCCCCTGCTCGACGAGGAGGCGTTCGCCACGGGCCAGTGGGAGATCCTCTTCCACGTGCGCGACTGCTTCCCGGAGGAGGGCTTCCTCGACGTGGTGCCGGTTCGATTCCGCATCGACGCCGACGAGCACTATCACGTCCCCCTCCTGGCCAGCCCCTGGAGCTACTCCACCTACCGGGGCAGCTGATGGCCGCGCCCGAGCCGACTCGTGATGCCGTGCGCTTCCTCCTGGACGGGGAGACGGTGGAGCTGCGCGACGTCGACCCGACCCGCACGGTGCTGCAATGGTTGCGCGAGGACGCCGGGCGCACCGGCACGAAGGAAGGCTGCGCCGAGGGCGATTGCGGCGCCTGCACCGTGGTGCTGGCAGGCCTCGACGGGAACGGCGAGCGTCTGCGCTACCGCTCCGTCAATGCCTGCATCCAGTTCCTGCCGACCCTGGACGGGCAGGAACTCATCACCGTGGAGAGCCTGGGCAGTCCGCAGACCGGGCTGCACCCGGTGCAGCAGGCCATGTACGAATGCCACGGCTCCCAGTGCGGCTTCTGCACGCCGGGTTTCGTGATGTCACTGTTCGCGCTGTACCGCAACCGCCGGGATCCCTCCCGCCGCGAAATCGACGACGCGCTGGCCGGCAACCTGTGCCGGTGCACGGGTTACCGTCCCATCGTGGAGGCCGCGCGGCGCATGTACGACTACGAGTCCGACCTGCCCGCCGACGGTGACACGCGGGCCGGGCTGAGGTCCCTGGCCGATGACCCGGCCGGCGCCGGTATGCTCGCGCTCGAGCACGACGGGCGCCGCTATTACGCACCGACGACGGCCTCCGGGCTCGCGGCTCTCCTGGCCGAGTACCCGGACGCCTGCCTGCTCGCCGGCGGCACGGACGTGGGCCTGTGGGTGACCAAACAGCACCGGGAACTGGACACGGTGATCTACGTCGGCCGCGTGCGGGAACTCGCCGAAGTCTCCGCGGATGGCGAGTGGCTGAGCATCGGCGCGGCCGTCACCCTGACCGACGCCATGCCACCCCTCGTCGACGAGTATCCGGAGCTGGAAGAGCTGTTCCTACGCTTCGCCTCGCCGCCCATCCGCAACACCGGCACGCTGGCGGGCAACGTCGCCAACGGCTCGCCCATCGGCGACTCGATGCCGGCGCTGATCGCGCTGGGCGCACGGGTGGTGCTGGCGAGCCGCGACGACCGCCGCGAGCTCGCCCTCGAGGACTTCTACCACGACTACCGCAAGACCGACCTGGTGCCCGGCGAGTTCGTGGCGGCCGTGCGCATCCCGCGCCGCCGCCCGGGCCGGCTGGTGGCGGCCTACAAGGTTTCCAAACGGTTCGACCAGGACATCTCGGCCGTCTGTGCGGCCTTCGCGCTGGACATCGAGGACGGCCGCGTGGCGTGCGCCCGCATCGCCTGCGGCGGCATGGCGGCCATACCGAAGCGGGCCGCCGCCGCCGAGCAGGCCCTCGTGGGCGAGGCCTGGGACGGGGCCGCAGTCGAGCGCGCGATGGCGGCGATGGACACCGACTTCGCGCCGATCACCGACATGCGCGCGGGGGACGCCTACCGGCGCGATGTAGCGAAGAACCTGCTGCGCCGTTTCCACATCGAGAGCACCGCTGCCGGTATCACGACGAGGCTTTATGCCCATGGAAGAGATACCCATGGACGGTGACAAGCGCACCGCAAGCGGCAGCCTGCGCACCGTCGGCCGGGCGATACCCCACGACAGCGGCCACCTGCACGTCAGCGGCCGCGCGCTGTATACGGACGACATCCCGGAACCCCGCGACCTCCTGCACGTGGCCGTGGGCATGAGCGCACGCGCGCACGCGACGATCGAGCGCCTGGATCTGGCGGCGGTCGTCGCAGCACCCGGCGTGGAGGCGGTCATCACCGCGGCGGACATCGCGGGCGAGAACAATTACGGCCCCGTCGTCGCGGATGACCCCATCTTCGCCGAGAACGTGGTGCAGTACGTGGGCCAGCCCGTGTTCGCCGTGGCCGCGGCCACCGTCGACCAGGCGCGCAAGGCGGTGGCCCTGGCGCGGGTGGAGTACGGCGATCTGGAGCCGGTCCACGACCCCGATACCGCGGTGCGGAGCGAGTCCTTCGTGCTGCCCTCCGTGCGTCTGGAGCGCGGCGACGCCCGCCGGGCCATCGAGGGCTCCGCGCACCGGCTGTCCGGCCGCACCGCGGTCGGCGGCCAGGACCACTTCTACCTGGAGGGCCAGATCGCCATGGCGCTGCCGCGCGAAGACGGCGATCTCTACGTCTACAGCTCCACGCAGCATCCCGGCGAGATCCAACATGCGGTCGCGCACGCAGTCGGACTGGAAGCGAAGGACGTGGTGGTGGAATGCCGTCGCATGGGCGGCGGCTTCGGCGGCAAGGAGAGCCAGCCGGCGCTGATCGCCTGCATCGCCGCCCTCATGACCCGGCGCACGGGCCGCCCGGCGAAGCTGCGGCTGGACCGGGACGTCGACATGATCATGACCGGCAAGCGCCACGACTACGTTATCGACTACGACGTGGGTTTCGACGACGACGGGCTGATCCGCGGCGTCGAGTTCACCTTCGCCTCGCGCTGCGGCATGTCGGCGGACCTCTCCGGCGCGGTGAACGACCGCACCATCTTCCACTGCGACAACGCCTACTTCCTGAGTGACGTCAGCGTGGTCTCGCACCGCTGCAAGACCCACACGGTCTCCAACACCGCGTTCCGGGGCTTCGGCGGACCCCAGGGTATGTTCGGCATCGAGCACGTGATCGACGAGATCGCCCGGCACCTCGACCGCGACCCCCTGGAGATCCGGCTGCGCAACCTCTATGGCATCGGCGAGCGCGACGTCACCCATTACGGCCAGAAGTTCGAGGACAACGTGCTGCCCGAACTGATCGACCGGCTCCGGCGGGACAGCGATTACGACGCCCGCCGGGCGGAGATCCTTGCGGCCAACCGGGACGAGCCGGTCATAAAGCGCGGCATCGCTCTCACCCCGGTGAAGTTCGGCATCTCCTTCACCGCCACCCATCTGAATCAGGCCGGCGCGCTGGTGCACGTCTACACCGACGGTACCGTGCACCTGAACCACGGCGGCACCGAGATGGGCCAGGGCCTGAACACCAAGGTGGCACAGGTGGTCGCCGAGGAATTCGGCATCGACATGGACCGCATCAAGATCACCGCCGCCGACACGAGCAAGGTACCGAACGCCTCGGCCACGGCTGCCTCCGCCGGCTCGGATCTGAACGGGATGGCGGCCCGCGATGCCTGCAGGGCCATCCGCGAGCGCCTGGTGACCTTCGCGGCGGAGCGCTACGGCGTGGCTCCCGACCGCATCGAATTCCGCGACGGGCGCGTACGCATCGGCGAGGAGGAGACCGGCTTCACGGAACTCGTGCAGCTGGCCTACTACGCCCGCATCCCGCTGTCCGCCACCGGCTACTACCGCACGCCGAAGATCCATTACGACCGCAAGACGCTGAGCGGGAGGCCCTTCTACTACTACGCCTGCGGCGCGGCAGTGAGCGAGGTGGCGATTGACATCCTCACCGGCGAGTCCCGGGTGCTGCGGGTGGACATACTGCACGACTGCGGCCGCTCGCTGAATCCGGCCATCGATCTCGGCCAGATCGAGGGCGGATTCATCCAGGGCATGGGCTGGCTCACCACCGAGGAGCTGTGGTGGGACGAATCCGGCGCGCTCAGAACCCACGCACCGTCCACCTACAAGATACCGGTGTGCTCGGACCTGCCGGTCGATTTCCGCGTGACCATGCTCGACTCGGTCGGTAACCGGGAAGAGACCATCCACCGCTCCAAGGCGGTGGGCGAACCGCCGCTCATGCTGGCGCTGTCGGTCTTCCACGCCATCCGGGATGCGGTCGCCGCCGCCGGCGATTACCGTGGCAGCCCGCGCCTCGCGGCGCCGGCCACGCCGGAGGCGGTGCTGGCGGCGGTCGGCGAGCTGCGCAGCCGGGAGGCGCCGTGAACGAGTGGGTGGCGAATGCGCTCGAGCTTCGCGCGCGGGGCGAGCCCTTCGTGCTGGTCACCGTAGCGGGCGCGCGCGGCTCATCGCCGCGGGAGCCGGGCGCGCGCATGGTCGTCACCCGCGAGGAGATCCTCGGCACCATCGGCGGCGGCGAACTCGAATACCACTGTGCGCGTCTCGCCTGGGAGCGCCTCCGGCCGGACTCGCCGCAACCGCGTTTCGAGCTGCGGTGCTTTCCGCTGGGTCCGAGTTTCGGTCAGTGCTGCGGCGGCATCGTCGACATCCATTTCGAGACGGTCCGGACCGACGCTGCCGACTGGCTCGGACAACTGGCCGGCGGCACGGCAGACGGGATGGCAGACGAAATGGCGGAGAGCGATACCACGGTCCTCGTCACCCCCGTCGACGGTGACGCCGACGGTATCGCACGGGTGCATGCGGCAGGCAATGCCGACGCAGCTGCAGCCGACGGCGATGACGACGTCCGCTCGGCCATCGATGCATTCCTCGCCGACGGTGCCGGCGCCGCGGTGTACACCTTCGGCGGGCGCGATTATCTGCTGACGGCGGAGCGCGAACCCGACTTCCGCATCGCCGTATTCGGCGCCGGCCACGTCGGCAGCGCGCTGGTGCACATGCTGGCACCGCTGCCCTGCCGGGTCGACTGGATCGACAGCCGGCCGCTGCTGGCCGACGAATCGCTGCCGCACAACATCCACGGTCGGGTCACCGCAGACCCGCCCGATGCGGCCGCCAATCTCCCCGCCGGTACGTTCTGCCTGGTGATGACCCACAGCCATCCGCTGGATCTCGAGATCTGCGCGAAACTGCTGCCCCGCGAAGATATCCCCTTCTGTGGCCTGATCGGCTCCCGCTCGAAGAAGCGGCGCTTCGAGAAGCGCCTCCGAGCGCTCGGCCTGAAGGAGGCGGCGATCGCCCGGATGGTCTGCCCCATCGGCATCGAGGGCATCGGCGGCAAGCGGCCCGCGGAGATCGCGGTGGCCGTCGCCGCCCAGTTGCTGCGGGAACGCGAGCGCATGACGGCGGAGGCGGATCTTACGCCGGCACGGCCGGCGGAAAGCGGGACGAGCGCATGACGGCGTACGCGATCGAGTGGCTTAATCTGCTCGGCCGCTGGCTGCATTTCATCGTCGGCATCGCCTGGATCGGCTCGTCGTTCTATTTCGTGTGGCTGGACAACCACCTGCTGCCACCGGCCTCGCGCAAAGATGAAGAACGCGGCGTGGGCGGGGAGATCTGGTCGGTGCACGGCGGCGGCTTCTACCATGCGCAGAAATACCGCGTATCGCCGCCGGTCCTGCCGGAGACGCTGCACTGGTTCAAGTGGGAGGCCTACAGCACCTGGCTGTCCGGCATGTTCCTGCTGGGGCTCGTCTACTGGCTGGGCGCCGGGGTTTACCTCATCGACCCCGCCGTGGCCGACCTCGCGCCGGCGACGGCAGTCGCGATCTCCGTCGCCTGGCTGGCCGGCGGCTGGCTCGTGTACGACGCCCTGTGCCGCTCGCCCCTCGGCCGCACGGAGCAGGGCCTGGCCGCCGTGCTACTGGTGCTGGTGACGGCGGCGGCATGGGGGCTGTGCCAGACCTTCAGCGGGCGGGGCGCCTACATCCACTTCGGCGCCGTGCTCGGCACCATCATGGTGGCCAACGTCTTCTTCGTGATCATCCCCGGCCAGAAACGCATGGTGGCGGCGGCCGCCGCGGGCGAGACGCCGGACCCGGCGGACGGCCTGCGCGGCAAGCAGCGTTCGGTACACAACACCTACTTCACGCTGCCGGTGCTGTTCGTGATGATCAGCAACCACTACGCGATGACCTGGGCCCACGAATACAACTGGCTCATCCTGATCGCCATCTCGCTGGCCGGTGCGCTGATCCGCGTGTACTTCGTAGCCCGGCACTCCGGCCGCAATCCGCTGCTGCCGCCGCTGGCCGCGGCGCTGCTGCTGGCCGGCGTGGCCGGCGCCATTGCGCCACGGGCGGACGGGGGCAGCGCCGGCGGCCCGGTGTCGCTGGAGCAGGCCCGGGCGGTACTGGAGACCCGCTGCGTCTCCTGCCACGCCGCCGAGCCGAGCCATCCCGGTTTCGCCGCACCGCCGGCGGGCGTCATGCTGGAAACCCCGGAACAGGTGTTGGCCGCCGCTTCCCGCATCCACCAGCAGACGGTGGTGCTCCAGGCCATGCCCATCGGCAACCTCACGCGCATGACCGCGGAGGAGCGTGCCGTCATCGACGGCTGGTACCGCTCGCTGGCGACGGAGCGGCAGCCATGAGCGGGACCGGTTATCCCCGGGATCTCGTCGGCTACGGCCCCCGCCCGCCCGCGGCCGACTGGCCGGGCCGCGCCCGCGTCGCGGTGCAGTTCGTCATCAATTACGAGGAAGGGGGCGAGCGCTGCGTGCTGCACGGCGACACCCATTCGGAGGCCTTCCTCTCCGAGATCGTCGGCGCCGAGCCCTATGAGGGCGTGCGCCACATGAACATGGAGTCGATTTACGAGTACGGCGCCCGCGCCGGCTTCTGGCGGCTGCACCGGCTGTTCACGGAGCGCAGCCTGCCCGTGACGGTGTTCGGCGTCGCCATGGCCATGCAGCGCAACCCGGCCGCAGTGCAGGCGATGCTCGAGGCCGGCTGGGAGGTGGCCAGCCACGGCTACCGCTGGATCGACTACCAGTTCGTCGACCCCGGCACCGAACGCGCGCACCTGCAGGAAGCGGTGCGCATCCATACGGCGCTCACCGGGACGCCGCCGGAAGGCTGGTATCTCGGCCGCTGCAGCCCCCACACGCTCGGCCTGGTCGTCGAGCACGGCGGCTTTACCTACAGCGCCGACAGCTACACCGACGACCTGCCCTACTGGGACACGAGCTGCGGCCGGCCCCAGCTGATGGTGCCCTACACGCTGGATGCCAACGACATGCGCTTCGCCACGGCGCAGGGATTCAACAGCGGCGACCAGTTCTACCAGTATCTCCGTGACACCTTCGACTGCCTGTACGCGGAGGGCGAGCGCCGGCCGCGCATGATGTCCGTGGGCCTGCACTGCCGGCTCGCCGGCCGCCCGGGCCGGGCGCAGGCCGTGGCCCGTTTCCTCGACTACGTCGCCGGCCACGACCGGGTGTGGGTGGCGCGGCGCATCGACATCGCCCGTCACTGGCTCGAGCGTCACGAGGCGCCCGCGACGTGAACTCCTCCCGCGATGCGCTGTTGCCGATCCCGGGCGACGAGGCCGCCTTCGTCGCGCGCTATGGCGGCGTCTACGAGTCCTCGCCCTGGGTGGCGCAGGAGGCCTGGACCCGTGGCGACCTGCCGGCGGCCCCCGGTGCGCCCGTCCATATCCCGATCGATGCCCTGGCGGGACGGCTCGCCGCAGTGGTCGAGGACGCCGGCCGGGAGCGCCAGCTCGCGCTCATCCGCGCCCATCCGGACCTCGCCGGCAGGGCCTCCGTGGCGGGCACGCTCACCGAAGAGTCCACCGCCGAGCAGCAGAGCGCCGGACTCGACCAGTGCACGCCGGAGGAATACGAACGCTTCCAGAGTCTCAACGAGGCCTATCACCGGTGCTTCGGCTTCCCGTTCGTGATGGCGGTGCGCGGCGCCAGCCGCGGCGACATCCTGGAGGCCTTCGGCGAGCGGCTGGGCAATCCGCCGGAGACCGAATTCCGCCGCGCCCTCGACGAGATCCACCGCATCGCCCGGCTCAGACTGGATCAGATGAGCGAACAGCCGGGTCAGAGAGACCCCCGATGAGTAGTCGCCACCCGTTCCACCAGTGGACGCCGCTGGAGCAGCCCCGCTTCGGCACCCGCGTGGTGGAGGCCAATGACGAGTTCTTCGGCGCGAAGGAACGGCTGATCAAACCCGAGGCACCGGTATTCCTGCCGGACGAGTACGACGAACACGGCAAGTGGATGGACGGCTGGGAGACTCGCCGGCGCCGGGAGCCCGGCCACGACTGGTGCATCGTCCGGCTCGGCCTGCCGGGCATCGTGCACGGCCTGGATATCGACACCTCCCACTTCACCGGCAACTATCCGGAGGCGGCCTCCGTCGACGCATGCTTCACCGACGACGAAGTGCCGGGCGCGGATGCCGCCTGGCGGGTGCTGCTGCCCCGGGTCGAACTGGCGGGCGACTCTCACCACTACCTGCCGGTGGACGACCGGGAGCCGGTTTCGCACCTGCGCCTGAACATCTACCCCGACGGCGGCGTAGCACGGCTGCGCATCTACGGCGAGGTGCGGCCCGCGCCGCGCGCCCCGGCACCGTCGGCACCCATCGACCTGTTCGCGCTGGAGCACGGCGGCCGGGCGCTGGCCTGCAGCGACGAGCACTTCGGCAGCATGCACAACCTCAACGTGCCCGGCCGCGGCATCAACATGGGCGACGGCTGGGAGACCCGACGCCGGCGCGGCCCCGGCCACGACTGGGTGGTACTCGCTCTCGGCCGGTTGGGGCGCATCGAGGAGGCCGAGATCGACACCGCGCACTTCAAGGGCAACTATCCCGCCCGTGCCTCCCTGCAGGCCGCCCGCATCGAGGGCACGGACCTCGATTCCCTGCTGCAGCAATCGGCCGACTGGCCGGAACTGCTGCCCGCGGTGCCGCTCGGCGCCGATACCCGCCACCATTTCCGCGACGAACTGAACGACCTCGGCGCCGTGACCCACGTGCGACTCGCCATTTACCCGGACGGCGGCGTGAGCCGACTGCGCCTCCTGGGCCATGCAAGCAGCCATGCAACGGGTCATGCAACAGGCCCTGGCACGGGCCGGGCAAGCGGAGACACCGGTGAGTGATACGCCGCGCACGCTGACCCTCGAGCCGCTGTCCGCAGAGGCATTCCGACCCTACGGCGAGGTGATCGGGGCGGGGATCGCGAATGCGGACCCCATGAACGATGCGCGCTTCGAGCGCTACGACGACCTCGCCCGGCTCACGGCCGAGGGGCGCGTCGGCGTGAGCATCGCCCGCTGCCGCCGCGCCGCGAGCCAGCCGGTGACCTGCCCGATGGTCGAGCGTCATCCCCGCGGCAGCCAGGCGTTCGTGCCGCTCGCCGGGTTCCGCTTCGTCGTGGTGGTGGCGCCGGCCGGCGCGGCGCCCTTCGCCGACGACCTGCGCGCCTTCCTGACCGACGGCAGCCAGGGCGTGAATTACCGGGCCGGCACCTGGCACGTGCCGCTTATCGGCCTGGCCGAAGGTCAGGAGTTCCTGATCATCGACGACGTCGCCAGCACGGACAATTGCGACACCCACACGCTGGACCGCCCTGTCGTCGTGCCCGCCGTCCCCGGCTCGCCGCCCCCCGACGCCGGAGCGGCGCCGTGAGCGGCGCGACGGCCCGCGCCTTCCGGGCCTCCGTCCTGCACCTGCTCGCCGCTCCGGGCGACGGGGATGCCGGCTCGGCGCTGGAGTTTTTCGAAGACGGCCTGCTCGTCACCGAGGACGGGAAGGTGGCTCGGGTCGGCCCGGCCGAGCCCCTGCTGGCGGAGCTGGCCGAACAGGGAGGCGACCGGGTATCCGTCACCGACTACAGCGGCTGCCTCCTCGTGCCGGGCTTCATCGACTGCCACGTGCATTATCCCCAGATCGACATGGTGGCCTCGTACGGCGAGCAGCTGCTGCAGTGGCTCGAGCGCTATACCTACCCGACGGAACGCCGCTACGCCGACCGCTCGCTGGCGGACCGCGTCGCGGGCGAATTCCTGGACCTGATGCTGGCCCACGGCACCACCTCAGCACTGATCTTCCCCACGGTCCATGCGGCCTCGGTCGACGCGTTGTTCGAGGCCGCGCTGGCGCGCCGGCTGCGGGTGGCCTGCGGCAAGGTACTGATGGACCGCAACTGCCCGGATTATCTGCAGGACACGGCGGAGAGCGGCTACGCCGGGAGCCGGGAACTGCTGCAGCGCTGGCACGGCACAGAACGGCTCGAATACGCGATAACGCCCCGCTTCGCCCCCACCTCGAGCCCGGAGCAGCTGGCACTGGCCGGCCGCCTGGCCGGAGAGTTCCCGGACGTATTCGTGCATACCCACCTCGCCGAGAACCGGGACGAGGTGGCCTGGGTGACCGAGCTGTTCCCGGAGCGGCGCAGCTACCTGGACGTATACCGCGCCGCCGGCCTCCTGCGCGAGCGCGCGGTCTTCGCCCATTGCCTGCATCTGGAGGACGAGGACTACCCCCTCATGGCGGAATCGGGCGGCGCGATCGCGTTCTGCCCGACCTCGAACTCCTTCATGGGCAGCGGCCTGTTCGACCTGGCGCGTGCGCGGGATCACGGCATCCCGGTGGGACTCGGCACCGACATCGGGGCCGGCACGACGCTCAGCCTGCTCGGCACGGCGGCGGAAGCCTACAAGGTGCTGCATCTCCGGGGCCAGATGCTGTCGCCGTGGCAGGCCCTGTATCTCGCCACCCTGGGTGCGGCCCGCGCGCTCGCCTGGGACGATCGCATCGGCAATTTCGAGACCGGCAAGGAAGCGGACTTCGTGGTGCTGGACCCTGCCGCCGGTACCCTGCAGCGGCGTCGGACGGCCGCGGCGGAGGATATCGCCGAACTCCTGTTCGCCCTGCTGATGCTGGGCGACGAACGCTGCGTGCGGGCGACGCATATTCTCGGCGAGCCGGTCTCGCCGGCCTGAAGTCACCTGTCGCGAGATTCACGCGGGCTTCACGCCGGCCCTGTCTTTTCCGCCAGTTTGCCCGCCAGTTCCTCGATCAGCCGGGCCGCCGCCGGCTTGTTGGCGCGGATCTCGTCGCGGCTGAGGTCCTGCAGCTCGTAAGGCAGCACCAGCCAGTCGGCGGTCTCGTGGATGAAGAAGTCGGGCGGCGCGACGGTGCGCTCCGTGGGCCGATACCAGACCGTCGCCGTGCGGATGTCGTGGGGCAGGTTGCGGCGTGTCTTACGCGTCAGCTCGTTGATGACCGCCTGCACGCTCGCGCCCGTGGAGTAGACGTCGTCCACGATCAGCAGGCGGTGCTCCGCCTCGAGGCGGTCGACGAGATACTGCAAGGCGTGCACCCGTATGCCGGCCACCGCATGATCGCGCTTGTGATAGGACTCCGGGCCGGTGTAGGAGGTGCGCACCGCGATGTGGTCCGTCTCGACACCCAGATATTCCAGCCCCTCCTGCACCGCGATGCCGACGGCCGTGCCGCCGCGCCAGAGGCCCACCAGAAAATCGGGCCGGAATCCGGCGTCGTGGATATCGACGGCGAGCCGGAAGGAATCCAGCAGCAGGTCGTTGGCGGCGATGAAGCGGCGTTCCATGGCGTGTCGATGCCCCCGGGCAAAAACGTTAACATCGGTGGTCCGGATTCCGCATTATAGAGATCGAGCCGCCGGCCGCACGCCCCGAAGGACAGGATGGACAAAATCTACATCTCGGCCCAGCGACTGCTGGAAGAGTCGTTCCAGCTCGGAGCCAAGATTCTCGAGAGCGGCTTCCGGCCGACCATGATCATGGCCATCTGGCGGGGTGGCACACCCGTCGGCATGGCGGTGCAGGAACTGCTCTACTACTTCGGCGTGGACTCCGACCACATCGCCATCCGTACTTCCTCCTACCGCGGCATCGACCAGCAGGACGCCGTGGTCAAGGTGCTCGGCCTCGATTACATCGTGGACAAGATCTGCCACGACGACCGGCTGCTGATCGTCGACGACGTGTTCGACAGCGGCAAGAGCATCGCCGCCGTGATCGAGGAGCTGAAGCGCAAGACCCGGGCCAACATGCCCGGGGACGTGCGCATCGCGGTCCCCTGGTTCAAGCCCGCGCGCAACCGCACGAGCATGACGCCCGACTACTGGAACCACGAGACCGACGAATGGCTGGTCTTCCCCCACGAGGTGCTGGGCCTGGACGCGGACGAACTGCAGACGAAGAACCCGGCCCTGCACGACCTGCTGGCCTCGGCCCGCCGCGCGGATACCTGATACGCTGGTGGCGGAGCCGCTGCTCATCCTCGTGCTGCTCGGCCTCGCCGTCTGGGCAGTCCTCATCTTCAACCGCCTGGTCCGCGACCGTAACCGCACCCGGGCGGGATGGAGCGACATCGACGTGCAGCTGCAGCGCCGCCACGACCTCATTCCCCGGCTCGTCGAGGCGGTGCGCGCCTACGCCGACTACGAGCGGGCCACCATGACGGCGGTGACGGAACTGCGCCGCCGCAGCGAGGAGACCGACCGGCCTGCGGCGAAAGCCCGGCTCGAGGACGAACTCGCCCGCGGCATCGACCGGCTGCTGGCCGTGGCCGAGAGCTACCCGGACCTGAAGGCCAACCGGAATTTCCTTGACCTGCAGGAGCAGCTGGTCGACACGGAGGACAAGCTGCAGTACGCCCGCCGTTATTACAACGGCGCCGTGCGCGACCTGAATACGCGCATCCAGTCTTTCCCGGATCTGATCGTCGCCCGCTCCCTCGGCTTCCGCGAGGCCGAGTACTTCGACGCGGAGGCCGGCACCGGGGCCGCGCCGGCCGTGAAGCTGGGCGACTGATGCTCCTGGCGGGAAGAGCCGCACTGGCGGCGCTCGCCATGGTCGCGCTGGGGACGACGGTTGCCGCCGCGGACGAGCGCATCCACCGCTACCACGCGGAGATCGACGTGCCGGCGGCCGGCCCGATCACGGTCACCGAGACCATCGAGGTCACCGCCGAGGGCGACCGCATCCGGCGCGGCATCTACCGGGACCTGCCCACCGACTATGTGGATGCTGCCGGCAACCGGGTCCGCATCGTGCCGGAGTTCCGCTCGGTGCGGCGCAACGGATCGGCCGAGCCGCACCACACCGAGCGGCGCGGCAACGGGATACGCCTGTACGTCGGCTCCGCGGACGAGTTCGTGCCGCCCGGCCGGCACGTCTACGAGCTCACCTACACGGTGGACCGGGTGCTCGGCTATTTCGACGACCACGACGAGCTGTACTGGAACGTCACCGGCAACCAGTGGGCCTTCCCCATCGAAGAGGCGGCGGCCACGGTGCACCTGCCGGAGAGCGTCGATGCGGCCGACATCGCGGTGGAAGCCTATACGGGGCCTTTCGGCGCGACGGGACAGGACTACGAGGCGAGCGTGGATTTCCGCGGCAACGCGGTCTTCCGCAGCACCCGCGAACTCGGTCCCGGCGAGGGGCTGACCATCGTCGTCTCCTGGCCGAAAGGCCACGTGGCCGAACCGACGGCGGCGGACGACCTGCGCTTCCTGCTGTCGCAGAACCTGGGCCTGCTGATCGCCCTCGCGGGCGCCGCCGGCTCCCTGTTCTACCTGCTGACCGCCTGGCGACGCACCGGCGTCGACCCGGAGCCCGGCGTGATCTTCCCTCACTACGAGCCCCCGGAAGGTTACTCGCCGGCCTCACTCCGGTACGTGGCGGAGATGGGCTACGACAAACGCACCTTCACCGCGGCCATACTCAACCTGGCAGTGAAGGGCTTCGTCACCATCGAGGAAGACGACGGCGACTACGCACTCGACCGCACGACGAAGACCGACGACGGCTCCCTGGCTCCGGGCGAATCCGCCGTGCTGTCACATCTGTTCGCCAGCGCCAACCGCATGGCGCTGGACAACGCGTACCACAGCATCGTCGGCGGCGCCATGAAGGCCCACGAAAAGGCGTTGAAGCGGGACTATTACCAGCGCTACTTCGTCAGCAACAGCGCGCTGCTGTTGCCCGCGGTCGTGCTGCTGGCAGGTGCGGGCATCGGCGCGGCGGTCGCCGATCGCCTCACGCTCGCCGGCGCCATCGCGCTGGCCGCCGGCGGCGCCGGCGTCGCACTGTTCGCCTGGCTTCTGAAGGCACCGACGCCGCACGGTCGCAGACTGCTCGACAAGGTGGAAGGCTTCCGTCTGTACCTCGAAGTGGCCGAGAAGGACGAACTGAATCTGAGGAATCCGCCCAAGCGAACGCCGGAACTCTTCGAAGCCTACCTGCCCTTCGCGCTCGCACTGGGGGTGGAGCAGCCCTGGGCCGAGCAGTTCGCCGACGTCTTCGCTCGGCTGCGCGACGAGACCGGCAGCGACTGGCACCCGGGCTGGTATGCCGGGCGCTGGGAGGCCGGCAACCCGGTGAAGATGAGCCGGGCCGTCGGCAGTTCGCTGAACTCGGCGATCGCCTCGGCGGCCACGCCGCCGGGTTCCTCGTCGGGCAGCGGGGGCGGCGGTTCCTCCGGCGGCGGAGGCGGCGGCGGCGGGGGCGGCGGCTGGTAGCCCCTCAGCCGATGTAATGGATGGCCAGACCGTTGATCAGGACATGCAGGATATTGTCGATGATGATCAACAGCCAGCCGGCCATCCAGGGCGGCGTATCCGGGGGGAAACCGGTCTGCGAGCACTCCGTCCAGGGTCGGGCACCGGGCCAGGGCCGGTTCTTCAGCCAGGCGACGTAGCGTGCCACATGCCAGCGGTCCAGCACGAAGTGGCTGCCCGCGATCAGCGCCAGCGTCCAGGGATTCTGCGTGATGAACAGGAATGGCAGCACGTAGAACAGGCAATGCACCAGCGCCGCGAGTGACCGCCGGGTCTTCTCCCGCACCATCCAGTCGCTCTGCAGGAGATAGTCGCCGACCGCGTGCGCGACGAGTTGATCGGCGGTGAACATGTGCTCTCCCGGATGCTGTGCCGGATGATGTCCCGGTAATGAAACACGGCCGCAAAACGGATCGGCCGGTCCCCCGCCCGGCAGTATAGCGCCCGGCGAGGCGGGCGGCATGCACCAGCGGCGCCCGTGCTATATTTCGAACCGGGGGCATTCGTCCCATATACAAGAACAACAACCCGCCGGCCTCCTCCAGGGGCCGGCCGGGAAGAGGGGGAGTCCAGCATGTTCGAAGCCCGTCGGAGTTCGCGTCGGCCCGCGCTTGCCGGTACGCTGGCGATCGTGATGCTGCTGGCCGGTTGCGTCGAGCCGGCGGCATCCATCGAGGATGACGAGGCGCGGGCGGAACCGGCTCCGCCGGCAGCGGTCTCCGCGCTCGGCCGCCTGGAGCCGAAACACGGCATTATTACGGTGTCCGCCCCCTCCGAGCCGGAAGCGATATCCGGCACCATACTCGCCGAGCTGCTGGTCGAGGTCGGCGACGACGTCGAGCGGGGCCAGTTGCTTGCGGTATCCGATACGGCCGCCCTGCACGAGGCAGAGATCGCACAGACGGAAGCCGAACTCGCGCTGGCGCGGCAGGAGGCGCAAGCCGCCGCCAGCGTCGCCGATGCCACCTGCGTGCGCGCGGGCGTCGCCGGGCGCGAAGCGGCGCGTCTGACCCGGCTGCGCGACCAGAACCTGGCCTCCGAGGAAGAGACGGACCGCGCCCGCGGCGACGCCGAGGCCTACTCCGCCGACTGCACCGCGGCCCGCAGCCATGCGACGGTAGCGGAATCGGCCGTCGCCGTGACCGAGGCGCGGCTTGCACGTCACCGCATCGAACTGCGCCGCTCCCATATCCATGCGCCGACGGACGGCCGCGTACTCGCCATCAATGCGCGCCCGGGTGAACTGGTCGGCATGGTAGTGGGCATGGAGGGCATCCTGGAGCTCGGCCAGGTCGACCGGATGTACGCCATCGCCGAGGTCTACGAGACCGATGTCGCACGCCTGCGCCCCGGCCAGGAGGCCACCGTGACCAGCGCCGCCCTGCCCCGTCCGCTCAGTGGCCGGATCGAACGTATCCGGCCCAAGGTGCAGAAACAGGACGAAACGCATACGGACCCGGCTGCCCGCAAGGATGCCCGCATCGTCGAAGTCGAGGTGGCTCTGGAGGACTCCGCTCCGGCTGCCGGCCTGACCCACCTCCAGGTCGAAGTGATCTTCCAGCCCTGACGGGCGGCGGCAGGGATGAGCAGGGCACCGATCGGCTGGCTACAGTTGCGCCACCGCCCCGTGCGGCTGCTGGTGGCCGTCGCCGGCATCAGTTTCGCCGTGCTGCTGATCATGATGCAGCTGGGCTTCCGCTCGGCGTTGTTCGAGAGCGCCGTGCGCTTCCAGGAACGCTTCGACTACGACGTGGCCCTGTTCAGCCCGGACAGCGTCTTCATCGTGCGCCCTCAGCCGTTCTCGATCCGCCGCCTCTATCAGGCGCTGGCGCTGGAGGCCGTGGCCGACGTCACCCCGGTCTACATTTTCCCGGCGGTCTGGAAGAGCCCGTGGGGTGCCGACCGGCGCAGTATCAATGCCGTCGGCATCGACCCGGAGAAAGACGTGCTCAGGACGCCGGGCTTCAGCGAGAACCTGCCCCTGCTGTCCCGCCAGGATACGGTCATCTTCGACGCGCTGGCGCGGCCTGAATTCGGCCCGGTGGCCGCAGCGCTGGCCGAGCGGGGCATGCTCACGACGGAAGTGAACGACCGCCGGGTCGACGTCGCAGGCGTCTTCGAGATGGGCACCAGTTTCGGCATCGACGGCACCATCATCATGAGCGACGACAACTGGCTGCGCCTGTTCCCGGAACGGCCGAGGAACGACATCCAGCTCGGACTGATCCGCCTGGTCGACGGCGCCGACCCGGACGCGGCACGCGACCGCCTGCGCGCCTACCTGCCGGGGGACGTGCTGGTCATGACCAAGCAGGATTTCATCGACAGGGAGACCGCCTACTGGGGCTCCGCCACACCGATCGGCTACATATTCGCCTTCGGCGCCATCATGGGCTTCGT
This sequence comes from Lentisalinibacter salinarum, assembly GCF_040706555.1. NCBI lineage: Bacteria > Pseudomonadati > Pseudomonadota > Gammaproteobacteria > Woeseiales > Woeseiaceae > Lentisalinibacter > Lentisalinibacter salinarum. The sequence continues at coordinate 325,288 of NZ_JAPDRH010000001.1, read as the reverse complement.
CGTGGGCGCCATCATCGTATACCAGATCCTCTTCGCCGACGTCTCCGAGCACCTGAACGAGTACGCGACGCTGCGGGCGATCGGCTACTCCAACCGCTTCGTCTCCGGCATCGTGCTGCAGCAGTCGGTGATACTGGCCGTGCTCGGATTCCTGCCGGGACTCGCCATCGTCCACTGGCTCTACGGCACTGCCGCCGGCGCCACCAATCTGCCGATCTACATCACCTGGGAACGCACCCTGAACGTGTTCCTGATGACACTGGCCATGTGTTCCATCTCCGCGCTGCTGGCGGTGCGCAAGGTACGCCGGCTCGATCCGGCGGAGGTGTTCTGATGGACGCGCCGATCACGGTGGCCGGACTGGATCACAGCTACGGCAAGGGTGCGCTCAGGAAACAGATCCTGTTCGGCATCACCACCGAGATACCGGCCGGCGAGATCGTCATCGTCACCGGCCCGTCCGGTTCCGGCAAGACCACCCTGCTCACCATCGTGGGAGCACTGCGTTCCGCGCAGAGCGGCAGCGTGCGGGTACTCGGCGAGGAACTCCGCGACGCGAAGGCGCGCCGGCTGGAAGGCGTGCGGCGGCAGATCGGCTTCATCTTCCAGCAACACAACCTCCTCGGCGCACTCACGGCCCAGCAGAACGTCGAGCTGGGGCTGCGCATGGCGCGACGGATGCGGGGTGCCGCGCTGCGCCGCCGGGCCGCCGGGATGCTCGAGTCCGTCGGCATGGCCGAGCACCGGGACAAGAAGCCCGAGCAACTCTCCGGCGGCCAGCGCCAGCGGGTGGCCATCGCCCGGGCGCTCGGCGCGGAACCGCGGCTGCTGCTGGCCGACGAGCCCACCGCCTCTCTGGACAAGCAGTCCGGCCGCGAAGTGGTCGAGCGCATGCAGACCCTGGCGAAGGAGCACGGCACCACCATCTTGATGGTGACCCACGATAATCGCATCCTGGACGTAGCCGACCGGATCATGCATCTGGAGGACGGTCGCCTGCAGACCTTCACGGACGCGGTGATCGCCAACACCGAGCACATGATGCAGATGCTCGCGGAGAATCGGCAGAAACAGCCGCTGGAGAGCGCGGTGGAGGAGATGGACGAGACCCGCTTCCGCGCCTCGCTCGCGGAGCTCACCCAGGAGTCCCAGCACTTCCTGCAGGCCACCCGGCTGGCCAACGACGCCGCCTTCCAGAGCATGCTCGAGCGGGCGCTGCGTGCCTTCACCGCCCGGGTGGCCCGGCTGCTGGATGCCGAACGGGCCTCGCTCATGCTGGTGGACCGCGATACCGGCGAACTCGTCGTGCGCGTCTCCCAGGACCTGCCGGAGATGGGCGAAGTCCGCATACCGCCGGGCACCGGCATCGCCGGCGCCGCGGCGGCCACGGGCGAGACCATCCGCATCGACGACGCCTACGCCGACGCACGCTTCAACCCGGAGGTGGACCGGCGCACCGGCTTCCGCACCCGTGCCGTCCTGTGCGTGCCGCTGCGCGACCACGACGGCGAGGTATTCGCCGTCACCCAGTTGTTGAACCGTCGCGACGGCCGGGCTTTCGACGCCACGGACGAGGAGCGCTTCTCCGCGCTGGCCGGGTCCCTCGGCGTGATCCTGGAAACATTGCACCGGCTCGACCGGGAACATCCTGCCCGCGGAGGTACTGCATGAGTTTTCCCCACGACCTGCTGGAAGACGCCGCCCGGCTCGCCGAGTACCAGGGCTGGAGCGAGGAGGTCTACCGGGACTTCCTGCGCCTGCAGCGGGGCGAGATGAGCCCGGCGGAGTTCGACGAAAAATATCACTGGGAGCGGGCCATACTGAACATGGATATGACCGGCTTCACGGCCAGCGCAATACGCGAGGGTGAGCTCGAGAGCCTTCTGCGCATCTTCGATGCCCAGAAGGTCTGCCTGCCGGTGCTGGAGGAACACGGCGCGGGGCTGGTGCGCTGCTTCGCCGACGACATCGTCGCGCTGTTCGAGTCGACGGACGCCGCCCTGGACGCGGCCCTGGAGATACATCGGCGCGTCGAGCTCTTCAACGCCTCGCCGCTGGCCTCCCGGCACCCCACCCGCTGCTGCGCAGGCATCGGCTTCGGCACCGTCTTCGCCATCGGCCCGAACCTGGCCCAGGGCGACGAGATGAACAAGGCCTCGAAGCTGGGCGAAGACATCGCCCGGGCCGGCGAGACGCTGCTGACCGAACGCGCCCGGGCTGCGCTCACTCACCGGGACGACGTTCGCTTCGAGGAGCAGGACCAGGACGACCAGCTGTTCCCCTTCTACCGGGCGGTGCCCGCGGGCAGGTAAGCGGCTACCAGTCGTAGTACACGTCCAGCGACAGGTTGCGGCCCGCCGCATCGACGCCGGAACCGTGGGTCCGGTAGGCCTTGTCGAACACGTTCTCGGCGGCCAGCCGGAGCCGCCAGTTCTCATCGGCACGGTAGGTGGCATCGAAGTTGAGCGTGACCCAGCCGGGCGTGCCCTCCGGGTCGATACGAATGTCGCGGATGTCTCTGGAGGCGAGGCGGTCCTGTTCGGCAGCGAACTCCACGTAAGACTCCAGCGCCAGCCGATCGTCCGGCTCGTAGCTGAGCCCCACCCGGCCGTTCAGCGGCGGGATCCGGTCCGCCGGCTCCGCCTCGCTGCCCGGCTCCCGTTCCTCGCCATAGGTGTAGTTCACGACGGCATCCAGCCCCCACCGTTGGCCCCAGCTGAAGCGCAGGCCGGACTCGATTCCCCAGATCTCGGCCTCGGCGAGGTTCCGGCTCTGGACGATATCCCGCCCGTCTGCCGTGGTCTCCCCGGTCAGGACGGAGGTTATGCGGTCCCGATAATCGAGCCGGTAGACCATGAACTCGAACTGCCAGCCTTCGCCGGCCCCCTTGAAGCCGGCGTCGTACTGATAGACCTGCTCCGGCCCGAGGGAGGTATTCGCGACGTTGAACCGATTACCCGGGCGCGGCCCGAGCGTGCCGAGGTCGAAGATATTCGGCGCGCGGAAGCCCCGGCCCGCGTTCGCCACCAGATTCCAGCGATCCGTCAGCCGATAGACCCAGCCGATGTCGCCGCTGATGTCGTCGGGCGTCAGCGTCGCCGCCGGCGAGGTCGCAGTCTCCGCCAGTTCTATGCGGGCCGAGCTGAAGCGCAGGCCGGCGGAAATACGATGCCGCTCGCCGATATCGCGCAGGGCATGGACGTACGCCGCGCGCTGCTCCATCGTCGAGCCGTCGGGGAAGCGGGCAGCCACCGTCTCCGTTTCGCCGCCAGCGAGATCCAGCGCCACCCGCGTGCTGTCGACCGTGTCGTAGTACCACTCGGCCCCGTACGTCCAGCTGGTCTCGCCCGCCTCGCGCGCGCCGTTGAGGGTAACCCCGACAAGGTCGCTGCGGTTGTCCTCGAAGCGGCGCACGTCGGATCCGGCCTCCCGGTTCCTGCGGTCGTCCACCACCCGCTGCCAGCCGACGTCCAGGGTCCAGTCCGTCGCGAACGGACCGTTGCGGCGCTCCCCCTGGACGTGCACGAAGCGGCGTTCGTTGGGCTCGAAATAGAATTCGGCCGAGGAAGGCTCCGTCTGCCCGAAGCCGGGCACGAGTTCGTCCACGCGCGGCGTCTCCGGCTGGCGCAGGTACTGCAGGTCGACGAACCAGCCCACGTCGGGCGAAGGCCGACCGGCGAAGGCGAGCCGGGCCGCCTGCGATTCGAAGCCGCTCGGGCTGATCCTCTCCCCGTCGCCGGTGCGCCGATCGCCGATGTCGCGGTAATCGACGCTCGCCAGTACGCCCAGACGTTCGGTGCCTGCTTCCATGTCGGCCGCGATGTAGCGGGCGCGTTCCGCCGTATCGGCACCCAGCGCCAGGCGGCCGCGGCGCTGATACTGGCTGCCCTCGAATACCGGCTTACGCGACAGCACCTGCACGACACCGCCCATGGCATCGCTGCCGTAGAGCGACGCCTCGGAGCCCCGCACGACCTCGATGCGCTCTACCCAGGACGGGGCTACCAGCGCCAGGTACTGCGTGGGCGCGTTACGGAATATCGCGTTGTTGAGGCGCATGCCGTCGACCAGATGCAGCACTTCGGAACCCTTCAGGCCGCGAATGATCGCCACGCCCTGGCCAGGCGTGGTCTGCTGCAGATAGACCCCGGTGGTCTGGGCGAGCGCGTCGGTCACCAGGGTCTGGGCAGCGATCTCGTCTGCCGGTATAAGGGTGACGCCGGTCGGCACGTCGGTCACCGTCGTCGGTATCCGGGTGGCCGTCACCTGTATCTCGTCGATGGCTTCCTCCGCCAAGACAGGAGCGGTGATCAGGCCGAACACGAGACGCGCCGCAAGTAGCCGAACAACCATGCCGTGACTTTCCCTGTTTTGGTGCAATACGCCGGGGGGGCAGACCACGATGCGACCCGGGCACAAAGCGCGCTAGGATAACCGGGAACGCAGGGTCGCGCCCAGGATCCGCAGCCCGGCCGGCCGAAACCGGGCTTCAGAGCGCTATGCTAGACTCCCTGCGCCTCGGGCGGCACGGCGGGCGGAGCGATGAGCAACTTAATACAGGAACTGCGCCGACGGAACGTGTTCCGCGTTGCCGGCCTGTACGCCGGCGTCGCGTGGATTCTGATCGAAGCGTCGAGCGTGCTGCTGCCCACTTTCGACGCCCCCGACTGGACGCTGCGCTGGCTGGTCATCCTCGCCTTCATCGGCTTCCCCGTCGCCCTGGTCCTGGCCTGGGTGTTCGAGATCACCGAGCGTGGCGTCATACGCGAGTCGGAGGTCGATGCCACTACCAAGCCACTGGTCGGCGGACGCCAGGCCGACTTCATCGCCATCGGCGTCCTCTCGGTGGCGCTGATCTTCTCCGTCTACCTTAATATCACCCGCACCACGACGGTGGAGCCGGTCGAGATGGAACCGACGTCGGTGCTGGTAGCCGACTTCGAGAACGCCACCGGCGACCCCCTGTTCGACGGGCTGCTGGAGCAGGCCCTGAACATCGGCATCGAGTCGGCGCCGAATATCACGGCGTACCTGCGCAACGCCGCCGAGAAGGTGGCCAGGCAGGTCTCGCCGGATACGAAAGGCATCAGTGCCCAGGTGGCACGCCTGATCGCGGTCCGCCAGGGCATCGACCTGGTGCTGGCCGGCCGCATCGCACGGGCGGGCTCGGGTTACGAGCTGAGCCTGAAAGCCATCGATCCCCAGACCGGCGAAGTGGCCTCCGAGAGCAGCCACGAGGCCAAGGCGAAAGACGCCGTGCTCGCCGCCGTGGGCGAACTGTCCGGCGACATCCGCGAGGCGCTGGGCGACGTCACCCTCAAGAGCGGAGAGGAGGCCACGGCCGAGACATTCACGGCGGCGTCCATCGAGGCGGCACAGGCGTATACGACCGCCATCGACTTCGCCTACGAGGGTGAACACGACAGGGCCATCGCGAAGTTCCAGGCAGCGACCGAAATGGATCCGCGCTTCGGCCGCGCCTACTCCGGCTGGGCCCTCAGCGCCTTCAAGCTGGGCCGGCAGGAAGAGGCGGAAGAACTGTGGAAGAAAGCCCTGTCGCTGATGGACACGATGACCGAGCGCGAGCGGCTGCGAACGCAGGGCCTCTATTATTCGGTGGTCACCGGCAACATCGACAAGGCCATCGAGAGCTTCGAGCGCCTGGTGGAGAAGTATCCTGCCGACGCGGCCGGCCACAACAACCTGGCGGTGTCCTACTTCCTCGGGCTGGAGTTCGACAAGGCGGCGGAACAGGGCAGCCACATCCTCGAGATCTACCCGGCCAGCGAACTCTATCGTACCAACTACGCGCTCTACGCCATGTACTCGGGCGAATTCGAGAAAGCCAGGACCGAAGCGCAGAAGGTCCTGGAACGGAACCCGGACTACGGCTCCGCCTACCTGCCGATGGCCATCGGCGCCCTCGCCCAGGGCGAGCCGGAGGTGGCGCGGGAGGCCTACCGCAAGATGGCGGAAGCCTCGAAGAGCGAGCACGGCCCGTCCCTGGCGAAGCTGGGACTGGCGGATATCGACATCTTCACCGGCCGCTTCGACGCCGCCCGCCAGATCCTCACGGAGGCCATCCAGACGGATATCTCCAACGGGAACACGCGCGCGGCGGCCAGGAAATACCTCGCTCTCGCGCACGCCTGGCTGGCAGAGGGTCGATACGACGAGGCCGTCGCCGCAGTGGAGGAAGGCCTCGCGCTGGCCTCCGGCCTCGCCGAGCGCGTGCCCGCCGGCATCATCTACGTGATGACCGGGCGCCTGGAGAAGGCGGGCGAGATCGCGGACGACCTGGCGGGCCAGCTACAGCCCCAGAGCCGGGCCTACGGCCTGATGCTGAGAGGGATGATCGCCCGCGAGGACGGGGACTACGTGGCCGCCGTCGACGACATGCGCGAGGCCATCGATCTCGCCGATCTCTGGCTCATCCACTTCGAACTCGGCCAGACCTACCTGGCCGGCGAATACTACGCGGAGGCGCTGGACGAGTTCACCGTCGCCGACCAGCGCCGCGGCGAAGCCTCCGCGGTCTTCCTCGACGACATACCGACTTATCGCTACATGGCGACGATGCCTTACTGGCAGGGCCGCGCCCAGGAGGCGCTGGACATCAAGGCCGCCGCCCACGAGAACTACCGCGCGTTCCTCTCGCGCTGGGAGAGCGGCGGGCGCCTCGTCGAGGACGCCCGCCAGCGGTTGCCTTGAACCCGGAGCCTCGGCAAGCGCCGGGACTCCCTGCCAGGAGTGCCGTTACGGCTTCAGCTTCAGATCGCCGACCTGCGACTGGATCTCGGTCCCGTCGATGGTGAGAGTGACGATCGCGCAGTAGGGCGAGCCGCCCCGCGCCGCGGGCAGGTCCTCACCGTTCTGCTCGGACTTCGCCAGGAAGTTGAACTTGTAGGTCCCATCGCCCTGCTGCGAGAAACCGCTCGAACCCGGGTCCTCATCGAAGACCAGTTCCCCCGGCTGATCGGCGCAGGACAGGCTGTACACCTCCAGCTTTTGGTTGGTGTTACCCACGCTCACCGATGTGCCGTTGCCGTCCAGCCAGGCCCAGACCAGCGGGATCGACGATCCGGTCTTCAGATTGTTCGGGTTCTGGTTCGTGGTGACGCCCGTGAAACCGAGTGCCACCTCCACGTCGAACGTCTGCGTGGTGGTGTTCAGCGGCGGCTGGTTGTCGCCCAGTTCGCCGTTGTCCGTCGCCGCGCAGGTGACCGTGGTGGAGCCGAGAGGGAGAGTATCTCCGGATACCACGGTCCTCGTGCCGCCGCTTCCATCCGGGATGGTGCAGCTCACGTCCACCGCCGTGTCCACCAGATCGGTCGCAGTGGCAGTGAATGTCACCTGCGCTCCGGCGAGCCCGCTCGCGGTCGCGGTAACGTCCGTCAGCGGCGGATCGAAGTCGGGCGCCGTCGTATCCCGGACGCCGATATCGAAGCTGTCCGTCGCGGTGTTGCCACCGTCGTCGGTCGCGGTGCATTCGACGCTCGTCGTGCCCAGCGGGAACGTGCTGCCGGAGGCCGGCGTGCAGACGATCTCGACGTCGCTGTCGACCGTATCGGTGGCCGTCACGTCGTAGGTCGTCGTGTCGTCGAAATCGACGATCGCGCCGTCCGGTCCGGTGGCTTCCACGCCGGTGATATCGCCGGGCACCGTGATGCTCGGCGCCGTCGTATCCACGACCGTCACCGAGAACGGGGCGCTGGCCGCGTTGCCGGAAGAGTCCGTGGCGGTGCAGGTCACCGATGTCGTCCCCACCGCAAAAGTGGCAGGCGACGTGATCGCCGAACCGTCGGCATCCAGCGTACAGACGCTGCCGGGCGACGGATCGTAGAGATCGACCGCGCTGACGGTGAAGGAGACCGATGCGCCGGAGGAGCCGGTCGCCTCGACGGCGGAGGTGTCGACCGGGGTCGTCGAGACCGTAACCACCGGCGGCGTCGTGTCGACCACCGAGACGTCGAAGGCGTCGATGACGCTGTTGCCGCCCTGGTCCGTCGTCGTGCACGACACGCCCGTCGTACCCACGTCGAAGGTGCCGGTGAACAGACCCGGAGTGACCGCATCCTCGACGATCGTGGCACCGGTTGCCGAACAGCTCGTCTGCGTGGCCGTATTGTCGGTGGCGGAGACGGTGAAGCTCACCGTGGCGCCATCGGGACCCGTCGCTTCGATGCCGGTGAAGATACCCGTGACGCTCGTCACCGGATCCGTGAAATCGTCGACCGAGACGGTGATGCCGGCTGTGGCGATGTTGCCTTCCGTGTCGCTGGCCGTACAGGTGACGGCGGTATCGCCGAACGGGAAGAGAGTGGTGCCGTCCTGGATGGTGAGCGTCCCGGACGTGCAGCCGACGCTGGCCGGGTCGAGGTTCGGATCGCTGACCGAGATGGCATCCGGCAACGTGCCGGGCGTCGGCACGGGCGCGCCTGCGGGCGACGTCGCCTCGTAGGTCACCGTGCCGCCGTCGGCCGGGAAGAACTCCGGCGGTATCAGATCCGGCGGGGCGATCTTCTCGAAACCGGTGTCGATGCAGTCGACCTGCTCGCTGAAATCGGGGTCGCCGGGCTGCCCGGTATCCACGTCCACCGTGCTGCAACCGTGGGCCGCGGCGCCGAATGCGATCTTGGCGGCGACGCCCTTCCCGTCCTGGGGCGAACACCCGGCCGGTGCAGGCTCGTTGTTCTCCGCCGCCTGGTAACAGGCGTCGAGACGCTGCAGCTCGTTCCTGGAAGGACCGGTTGCCCAGATGCGGGCGGTGATGACGACCTGCTCGCCGGGCTGCGCCGCGAAAGACAGGGCGCCGTCGTACGGAGTCTGGTTCTCGGGCGTGAAGGCCGTCGGCAGCGCGACGTCGCCGAGGCTACCCGCCTGCAGACCCGGCGCCTGGAGGCCCGGGGCGACCAGGTCGGCCGTCGCCAGTATCTCGTTGTCGGAAGTCGGTGCCAGCACGCACTGCCCGTCCGCAGCGGTCAGCCCGGTCGTATTCTGGATATTCGGCGACCAGGCGATCAGCTGTACCTGGTGGCTGTCCGGATCCAGGCCGAAGAGTGCGATATCACCGGAGTAGGTCGACGTCACATTACCGTCGGCCGTCACGACGTACACCACGTCCTGATAGACGATGTCACCCTCCGCGGCCGCCTGCAGGCTCGGCGCCTGGAAGCCGGGCGCCTGCAGACCGGGACTGGTCAGCGATCCGGCCTGGTAGCCGGGCGCCTGGAGTCCCGGCGCCTGAAAACCGGGCGCCTGCAATCCCGGCGCCTGATAACCCGGTGCCTGGAAGCCTGGCGCCTGCAGACCCGGCGCCTGCAGTCCCGGCGCCTGCAAAATCGGCGCCTGGAGGCCCGGCGAGGCGAGGCTGATATTGTGCGCCTCGGCATTCTCCACCGAGTCGCAGGCCGGGTCGTAGTCCGGCGAGGACGGATCTGTCTTGCCCTCGCAGAACACCGGATCGAACAGCTTGCCGTCACTCAGTTCCACGGTGCTGACGAGATTGCCGAAAGCGGGGTTGTCCTCGGTCGGGCAGGAACCTTCGTAGGCATTCACCCGGATGACGGTGCTCGCGTCGCTGCTGGTGACGAATGCCGAGCGCGCCGCCGAGGCCTGCGCTGCCACGGGCACTTCCAGCAGCGTGCGCCGGGGCGCCTCCCGAAGGAGGATGTCGTCGAAGTAGTTGAACGCCGGCAGCGGATCGAACGAGGCGCGCGCGGGGCTGCAGCTGGCCGGCGACGTGCACTGATAGTCTGCCGGCTGGTTCATGATCTTCAGGCAGTAGGACGCCGGCTGGGTCCCGGGGTTGCTGATCACCAGCGGGAACATGCGCTGCACCGTGTTGAAGCGGCGGCTCTGGGTCAGCGCGACCAGCGTCGGCACGTCTTCCACCAGCGAGCTGTAGACGTTCGTGTCCCGGCTTCGGCTGAGGCTGAAATTCACGGAACTGCAGAAACTCGGTGAGTCGTCCGGCTGGGTCGGGTCGTCGTCGGGCTCGGTCACGGCCTCGAGCTCCGGCGTCTGCCTGGCCTGTCCGGCCAGCGTCGCCTCCGCGCTTTCTTCGTCATTCGCGGCCTGGAAACCGGGCGCCTGGAAGCCCGGTGCCTGCAGACCCGGTGCCTGCAGACCCGGCGCCTCGGTGCCCTGGACCGGCGCGAACAGGAGCTGCGTGGCGAACGGATCACCGATGCGGATGTCCCGGTTCTCGCCCCAGGCGACGAAGATGTTCTCCTTCGCTATGAAGCTGCCGCTCTCGTCCGGCTGCTCCGGGAGACTGTTCTGAATCCAGCGTCCGCTTGGCGTCTTGCGCAACAGCGGCGTCGCGATGGAGCCGTAGTCGCCGTTGTAGGCCAGCGTGCCGCTGGCGTGGGTGCGCAGGTTCAGGCGATTCGTCTGCGCCTCCTGCACGGTCCCGTCGGGCAGCACGATAGTGTCGTAATTGGAGACCCGCACCGGCGAGAGCAGGCCGTCGTCGATCGGCTGCCTCGGCGTGCAGGCACCCTGGCCCGTGGTCGCCGAGCATCCCTCGATGCGCGTCATGTAGACGTCGGCGGAGCGGAATATGCGCGCCCCGGGGACGTTGTAGTCGTAGATCAGCGGAATCTCATCGGCAGGGCGCACCCGGGAGTCCTCCTCACGACGCGTATCCCACCAGGCCACATCCACCCGGCCCTTTGTGCCATGGGCGAACGGCAGCACCTGATAGCCGACCGGGCTCTCGCCGACCGGACCGATGGCCACCGGCCCGGTGGCACGGGCTATGCCACTGCCGTTGCTGCCGAGATTGAGATCCAGGATGAACGGCTCATCCGGGTGATCGGCGCTGCCGTACCAGTTCTTGCCGTCCGTCGAGGACATGCCGACGATGCGCGGGATACCGGGATACGTGCCCGGCGGTGCATTGGCGAGTTGCTCGCAGCCGCCCACAGCCGCGGTGCTGCGCCATCTCTGCTCGTGCTCGTCGTAGACGACGCGGTCCGCGGAGAACACCCAGACCCGCTCGCCGTCGTCGGCCATCCACGGGAACGTGAAATTGCGGAACGTGGCGCCGCTCGCCTGCTGGTCGAACGGGCAGATCGGGAAGGTGGTCTCCGTCTTCGCCCAGGACTTGCCGAGATTGGACGAGAAAGCATGCACGATCGCGTCGGTCTCATTGGAGTCGCGGCTGCGTCGATAGGTGAGCGAGATGCCCTTTCCGGGCAGATACGCGAGGGAGACGCCGGTGACGACATTCAGTTCCTCGGACACCTTCTTCGGGTTGGCACAGGTCGCGCCGTTGTCCTCGCAGACGATGGCGTAGAGCTTCACCGAGTTACCGGAACCCGTGAACACGGAGTAAGCGACGACGATGACGCCGTCGGGCGTGGTCACCTCGATGGGCTCGGAGACGCCTTCCACCTCGATGGACTGCGTGATCCTGGGCTGCGACTGCCCGGTATCGCCAGACTGGGTCTCCTTGACGGCATAGAGTGACGCCACCTTGTCAATGAAACGGCCTTCGGTACCGAGATCGATGACGCGGACGAACGTCTCCGGCTTGTTGAAATCGCCGTCTTCCTGATTGAAGTCGACGAAACGCTGCAGGGCGAGCACGCCCTGGTCGCTGTCCCGGAAGCTCGCGATGTACGACAACACCGACATGCCCGGCGTGCCCATGCCGGGGATGGCGACCAGTGCCGGATCCGCCGCGAAACCCTGGCCGATGGACGACGTGGGATGGCCGACATAGCCCGGCGCGAGCCGGCTCTTCCAGGTCTTGCCGAAGTCGTTGCTCTCGGCCACGCCGATCCAGCCGTCGCCCTGGATGGCGGGCCAGTCCGAGGCGCGCATGTCGTTGAAGGCACAGAGTATGTAGGCTGGGTTATTCGGCCTGACGACGCAGGACGGCTCGTGCTGCTGCTTCAGACGCCAGTCCGGGATGCGGTCGAAGTCCGGATCCGGCGTCGGGCCGACGATGTTGACGTTCGGCCCGGGCGTGACGAACTGCTGTTGCTGGGCCGGTGCATTGACGCCGAGGAACAGGACTAGTACAGCAGACAGACACAGGAAACCTGGCCGGGCACGCCGGCGGGACAACGCACTACGCATCATATTCTCCAACCCTTGAGCCAAAGGTTCTTATTAGGGGACGATGACTTACTGGAAGGGCGACTTATTATCGTTCGTATATCTGGGCTCAGTATAACCACAGGGTTGACTGGCTGCGCAATTTATGTCTGACGACGCGAAGCACAAACTGTCCGAACGGACAGCACAATGGGCGTGACAGGGCGAAAAAAGTCATTGTGGTCATGGATTTGGCTGCTGACTCCCCTCTTGCTGCTCGGTGGCTGTACCGACGGCGACGACAGCGCCCGGACAGGTGGTCGGTTACCGGTCCCCGCTCCCTCCTCCGGATTATGGAAAGGCACCTTCCCCTGCGCCGACTGCCCGGGCATCGAGGTCACGTTGTGGCTGCGCCCGGACGGTGCCTTCTTCCTGCGCCAGCACTACCTGGCCGACGACGGCGGCGGCGAGCGTTACTACGGCATCGGACGCTGGGAGTGGGACGAGGACGAGCCTGCGCTCCGGCTGCGAAGCGGCGGGCCCGAGCGCGTGTTCGACCACCGCGGACCCGGCCTGCTGGCCATGCGGGTGGCCTCCGACCTGCCTCATCGCCTCGAGCGCAGCGGCGATCTGGTGCCGTTCACCGATACGATCGTGCTGGAGGGCGAATACCGGGTCGCCGAAGGGGAGCGCCGTTTCCGCGAATGCCGCAGCGGCCTCACCTGGCCGATCGCCCCGCGGGGAGATTACCGCCGCCTGCTGCACCAGTACGGCCGGGTACCCCGTGGCGAGGACGCGTTGGCGCGAGTCCGCGGCCGGCTCGAACGGACGGATAACGGCGATGCTCTCCTCGTCGAGGAACTGGTGCAGCTGCAGCCCGGGCGGCGCTGTCCCTGAGCGAAAGGAAAAACGAACGCCGGGTCCTGTTGCACGGGGGCCGGAAGTGGTAGTTTTCGCCGCTTGTGCCTGAAGGGCGGAGACGGGGCATGGCCCATCCGCGACGTATCATAATCCAGAGTGTCGTCCCCATCGTGCTGGCCTGCGCCGGCATGCTCGTGCTGTCCGGCTGCGGCGAGCCCGAGCAGGCCGCGGCCGATGCCACCAATACGGCGGCTCCCCCCGCTCCCGCGGGCGTCAAGGTCTACCGCCACGCCCTGGACGGGGCTCCCTCCACCATCGATCCCGTCCAGTCTTCCAACATCTACGCCAATACGGTCGTCCTGAACGCCTACGACACCCTGTACCGGTTCAAATACCTGGCGCGGCCCTACGAGGTCACCCCCAACCTGGCGGCGGCGATGCCGGAGATCTCCGACGACGGCCTGGTCTATCGCATCCGCATCAAGCAGGGCGTGCACTTCATCGACGATCCCGCCTTCGAGGACGGCATCGGCCGGGAGGTCACGGCCGAGGACTTCGTCTATAGCCTGAAGCGGCATTTCGATCCCTCGCAGCGGCCGCGCGGCGCCTGGCTGTGGCAGGGGCGCATCGTCGGGCTGGACGAATGGAAGGACGCCGGCTCGAACTACGACGCCGAAGTCGAGGGTCTGCGCGCGGTCGATCGCTACACCGTCGAGGTGCGCCTGACCAACCCCTACCCACAGTTCGTCTACACCCTCGCCCAGGGCTATGCCGCGGTCGTGCCGCGGGAGGCGGTGGAGATGTACGGGCGTGAGTTCGGCTCCCATCCGGTCGGCTCCGGGCCGTTCCGTGTGATCTCCTACGACTCCTCCCGGGTGGTCTACGAGCGCAACGAGGACTTCCGGCAGGAGCCGGTGGACCTCACGGCCGAGGGCTACGACCCGGCCACCCAGGCCTACACCGGTGTGGAGGCCATCGAGGGGCGCGCGCCGCCGTTCGTCGACCGCCTGCAGATCGACTTCATCACGGAGAACGCCGCGCGCTGGAATTCCTTTACCAAAGGCAACGAAATCCAGTACCTGACGGTGCCCAACGAACAGGTCGATCGCATCCTGGCCTCGAAGGACCCGATCACGCCCGCGCCGGAGATCGCCGAGCGCTACCACATGCACCATGGCGTGGAGGCGGGTTTCGTCTTCATGACCTTCAACATGGATTTCCCGGAGATCGGCTACAACGAGGACCCGGAGCGCGAGCGGCGCAATCACGCCCTGCGCTGCGCCATGATCAAGGGCTTCGACTGGTACCGGCGTAACGAGAGCTTCTACTTCGGTCTCGGCGAGGTGTTCCCCGGCGTCATCACCCCGGCGGTACCGGAGTTCGATCCCGACCTGTCCCGGGACAGCGTCACGCTGGATATCGAGGGAGCGCGCCGGCTGCTGGCCGAGCACGGCTGGAACGCGGACAACCTCCCGGAGCTGGTCTACGGCGCCCAGGCCGGCGTCAGCCAGCGGCTGTTCTACGAGCAGTTCCGCGGCTTCATGAAGAAGATCGGCTATCCCCGGGAGAAGATCGTGCTGAAGCAGTACGCGACCTTCGGGGATTTCATCAAGGACGTCTCCCAGAGCCGTCTGCCCCTGGTCGCCAAGGGCTGGGGCCTCGACTACCCGGACGCCGAGAACACGCTGCAGCTGTTCTACGGCCCCAACGGCTCGCCCGGCTCGAACGACGCGAACTGGCGCAATCAAGAGTACGACCGCCTGTACGAGCAGTCGGCGGTGATGCTGCCGAGCCCGGAGCGCACCGAGCTCTACCGCCGCATGAACCAGCTGATCATCGACGACTGCGTGGCCATCACCGGCCTGTCCCGCACCCGGGTCTACCTCTGGCACAAGGACGTGATCGCCATGCCGGACCGCCAGATCGTCGGCGGCTTTTTCCTGCGCTTCGTGGACATCGCCGACGGCACCGGGGAAACCTGAGTATGGAGACCCTGCAGTACGCCGTCCGCAAGCTCGTCGGCGGCATCCCGCTGATACTGGGCGTTACCTTCGTGAGCTTCCTGCTGATGGTCTACTTCGGGCCCGACCAGACCTACGAGCTCTTGGGCAAGAATCCCACCGAGGAGCAGATAGCCGAAGTCCGCAGGGAACTCGGTTACGACCGGCCGTTCTTCGTGCGCTACGGCGAATACCTGAAGGAACTCGTGACGCTCGACTTCGGGCTGTCCGACTCCACCGGCGAACCGGTGAGCGAGATGCTCGGCCGCAGCATCCCCATCTCGCTGGCCCTGATCACACCCGGGTTCATCCTCGGCAACGTGCTCGGCATCCTGCTGGCGCTCGTCGCCGCCTATCACCGCAGCGGCTGGATCGACAAGGCCATCATGGGTTTCTCGGTGGTGGGCATGAGCGTGTCCTTCCTCATCGTGATCATCGGCTTCCAGCTGCTGCTCTCCTCGAGCTACGGGCTGAACCTGTTCCCGGTGCGCGGCTGGAACGTGCATTCGCTGCACGACTACGTGATGTACGTGACCGTGCCGACGCTGGCCACGGTGTTCGTGGCGCTGGGCTACAACACCCGCTTCTACCGGGCCGTGCTGGTGGAGGAGATGACCCGGGATCACGTGCGCACGGCACGGGCCTTCGGCATCCCCCCGGGCAAGCTGCTGTACAAGCACATCCTGAAGAACTCGGCCATCCCGATCATCACCCGCATCATGTTTTCCATCCCGCTGGTGATCGTGAGCGGCAGCCTGCTGATCGAGAGCTACTTCGGCATCCCGGGCGTCGGCAAGGTGACCTTTGACGCCATCACGACGGGCGACCAGCCGGTGCTGAAGGCGGTGGTCGGACTCACAGCCGTGCTCTTCGTGATCACGCTGCTGCTCACCGACATCATGTACCGGGCCGTGGACCCCAGGGTGTCGCTGAAATGAGTGCGATACCGCAGACCTCGGACCAGCTGCGCGGCGGCGTGGATCCCAACCCGTCGGCCGAACCCGACCGCGCCGAATCCATCTGGGGCAAGGCGGTCTACAAGTTCCGCCGCGACCGCGCGGGCATGGTCGGACTCGGCGTCGTCTTCGCCTATCTCGTCATGGCTCTCGGCGTGTGGCTGGGCGTCTGGGGCATGGAGTGGAGCGACGTCGAAGGGCCCAAGTGGGCGCCCATGAGCGCGGAGCACTGGTTCGGCACCAACATCATCGGCCAGGACATCTTCCAGCGGGCGGTCTACAGCACCAAGACGGCCTTCGAGATCGGCCTGATCGTGGCGGTACTGTCCACGATCATCGGCGCCTTGTTCGGCGCCCTGGCCGGCTTCTTCAGCGGCACGTGGATCGACGAGATCATCCTGTGGATGAAGGGCGTGCTGGACTCCATCCCCTTCTACCTGTTCGTCGCCGCCGTGGCCTTCGCGCTGGAAGGCAACGCCTGGTCGATGCACGTGGCCATGGTGTCGGTGTTCTGGACCACCACCGGCCGGCTGGTGCGCGGTGAGGTGATCAAGCTCAGGAACTTCGAGTTCGTGGAAGCCTCCCGCGCCATCGGCGTGCCCCAGACAACCATCATCTTCCGCCACATCGTGCCGAACACGTTCCACATCCTGCTGGTGCAGGCCACCATCGTGTTCGTGGCCGCGATCAAGTCCGAGGTAATCCTGTCGTTCCTGGGCCTCGGCGTGCAGGACGGCGTGAGCTGGGGGCTGATGATCTCCGAATCCACGCTGGAGGTGCTGGCGGGCTACTTCAACAACTTCGTCTGGGCCTCGGTGTTCCTGTTCGGTCTGGTAATGGCGTTCAACATGTTCTCCGACGCGCTGCAGGACGCGCTGGACCCGAAGAAGGTGGCCCAGCCGTGAGCGCCCGCGAGCCGGTGCTGAGCGTGCGCGACCTGGTGGTGGAGTTCACCACCCGCTACGGACCGGTGCGCGCCGTGGACGGGGTGAGCTTCGACGTGTATCCCAACGAGACGCTGGGCATCGTGGGCGAGTCCGGCTGCGGCAAGACGGTGACGGGGCTGTCCATACTGGGCCTCATCCCCTCGCCGCCCGGACGCATCGTCTCGGGCGAGATCATTCTCGGCGGGCGCGACCTCGTAAAGATGCCCGAGGAGGAGCTGCGCGACCTGCGCGGCCACGAGATCTCCATGATCTTCCAGGAGCCGATGACGGCGCTGAATCCGGTGCTGACCGTGGGCAGCCAGATGGTCGACGTGCTGCGCCGGCACAAGCAATACACTCGCCGGCAGGCCCGGGCCGTGGCGGTGGAGATGCTGGCGCGGGTCGGCATCCCGGTGCCGGACAAACGCATCGACGAATACCCGCACGAGATGTCCGGCGGCATGCGCCAGCGGGTGATGATCGCCATGGCGCTCTCCTGCGACCCGAAGGTGCTGATCGCCGACGAGCCCACGACCGCGCTGGACGTCACGACCCAGGCCCAGGTGCTGGAGCAGATCGTGAAGCTGCAGGAAGAATTCCACATGGCGGTGGTGCTCATCACCCACGACCTGGGCGTGGTGGCCGAGACCTGCCACCGGGCGCTGGTCATGTACTGCGGCGAGGTCATCGAGCGGGCCGAGATCGACCGCCTGTTCGAGACGCCCCGGCACCCCTATTCCCGAGGCCTGCTGGATTCCATCCCGCGGCTACGGGCCGAGAAGCTCGCCGAGCTGCCGGTGATACCCGGCATGGTGCCCGACCTGATGCACCTGCCTCCCGGCTGCCGTTTCGCGGACCGCTGTCCGCGGGTTCGCGACGACTGCCGCCGCGAGCGCCCCGTCCTGGACGGCGGCCCCGGCGCGCCCGCCGCGGTCTCCTGCTTCCATCCGCTGGCCTGAGGAGGCACCGTGCCGACCCCGCTGCTGAAAGTCGTCGATCTGAAGAAACACTTCCCCGTGCGGGGCGGAATGTTCCGGCGTGTGCGGGCCTGGGTGCGCGCCGTGGACGGGGTGAGTTTCGAGCTGGAGCGCCAGCGCACCCTGGGCCTGGTCGGCGAATCCGGCTGCGGCAAGTCGACGCTGGGGCGCGCGGTGCTGCGCCTGACCGAGCCGACCGGCGGCGCGGTGCATCTGAACGGCGAGGACGTCCTGGCGCTGTCCGCCGAGGCCATGAAGGCCAAGCGCCGGGAGATGCAGATCATCTACCAGGATCCCTACGCCTCGCTCAGCCCCCGGCGCCTCATCGGCCAGACGATCCAGGAACCGCTGGACGTGCACGGCATCGGCACCCCCGCCGAGCGCCGCCGGCGCGTGGAGGAACTGCTGGACATCGTCGGCCTCAGGAAGCAGGTGCTGTCGCGCTACCCGCACGAGTTCTCCGGCGGCCAGCGCCAGCGCATCGGCATCGCCCGGGCACTGGCCCTGAACCCGAGTTTCATCGTGGCCGACGAGCCGGTGTCTGCGCTGGACGTCTCGGTGCAGTCCCAGGTGCTGAACGTCATCGCCCGGCTGCAGCGCGAGTACGGCGTGGCATTCCTTTTCATCTCCCACGACCTGGCCGTCATCCAGCACGTCAGCGACGACGTGGGCGTCATGTACCTCGGCGCGCTGGTGGAGTTCGCCACCAGCGAGGACCTGTACAGGGATCCGAAACACCCCTACACCCGGGCGCTGATGTCGGCCATACCGGTGCCGGACGTGAAGCGGAAGTCGAAACGCATCGTCCTGGGCGGCGACGTGCCCTCGCCCATGCACCCGCCGTCGGGCTGTCCGTTCCATCCGCGCTGCCCGGAGGCGATGCCGCAGTGCCGGGAGGTAGTGCCGCCGAAGGTCAATGCGGGCACCGCGGCGAAACCCCATTACGTGCGCTGCCACCTCTATACCGACGCCGGCGCGGCGCCGGCCTGAGTCTCCGGCGGAGCGGCGCCGGCGCTTAGGCCTGATTCAGCTTCTGCTCCAGGTGCTCGACGATGGCGTCGATCACCTTCAGCCGCGCGTAGTGCTTGTCATCGCCTTCCACCAGGATCCACGGTGCCGTACGGGTGCTCGTGTACTGGATCATGTCGTGGGCGGCCACGGCGTAGTCGTCCCAGCGCTCCCGGTTGCGCCAGTCCTCGTCGGTCAGCTTCCAGTGCTTGTAGGCTGACTCGGCACGCTGGCGGAAGCGGATCAGCTGCTCTTCCTTGCCGACGTGCAGCCAGAACTTCATCAGCAGCATGCCCCTATCCGTGATCTGCCACTCGAAATCGTTGATCTCGTTGTAGGCACGGCGCCATTCGTCCTCGCTAGCGAAGCCCTCCGTGCGCTCCACCAGCACGCGGCCGTACCAGCTGCGGTCGAAGATGGCCACGTGCCCCGCCCTCGGCAGGCGCCGCCAGAAGCGCCAGAGATAATGCTGGGCGCGCTCTTCCTCGGTGGGCGCGGCGAACTGATGCACCCGGTAGGTGCGCGCGTCCAGGCCCCAGACGGTGCGGCGGATGGCGCCGCCCTTGCCCGCCGCATCGGGGCCCTCGAACACGAGCACGGTCGACAGCCCCTCGGCCGTGGCCTGCCGGGCCAGTTCGCCGAGCCGGGCGCGGCTCTTCTTCAACCGCTTCTTGTAATCGCGGCGCGGCAGGGCCAGCGAGAGGTCCAGCCGGTCGAAGACCGTAAGTCTGCGTGCCGCGTCTTCATCGCCGTCCTCGCGCCGCACGGGCGCAGGCTCGGACCGGCCCTCCTTCGCGGCCTGACGCTCGTGTTGCTCCAGGTGGCGCCGCAGTTCCGCGACCAGGATCTCGCCGACCCGCAGATGACGGAAGTTCTCCTCGGCACCCTCCACGATGTACCAGGGCGCCAGCGCCCGGTTCGTGCGCGTGATGATCTTCTCCGCGGCGGCGACGAAGGTGTCGTAATTCTCATGGTTGCGCCAGTCCTGCTCGCCTACCTTGTAGGCAAGGGCCGGGTCGGCCGACAAAGCCTCCAGCCGCTCCTTCTGCCGGTCGCGGCTGAGATGCATCCAGAACTTCAGGATCAGCGCGCCGTCGTCGCCCAGCGCATTCTCGAAGCGGATGATCTCGCCCAGCCGGTCGTCGAACCGGCTCTCGTCGAGCTCGCCGTAGACCCGCTGCAGCAACGGGCGGGAGTAGCGCCCGCTCAGGAATAGGCCGGTGCGTCCCTTCGGCGGCAGGTCCAGCCAGTAGCGCCAGAAGCGGGGCCGGGCCCGCTCCTCTTCGGTGGGATCCTGGTAGCCGATCGTGCGCACGAAGCGGGGGTCCATCCACTTGTTGAGGATATTCACGGTCGTGGACTTGCCCCCGCCGTCGACGCCGGCGAAATCGACGATGACCGGGAAACGGGCCAGCTCGAGGGTGCGGTACTGCAGCTCCAGCAGCTCGCCGCGCAGGGCTTTCTCGCGCTCCTTGAATTCGGCCTTGGCGACGCTCTGGCCGAGTTCGGCGGTATCGAACATGGCTGCTCCGTGGGCAATCCGTAATCGGGTCGTAATGTCGCATTCTAACGCGGCCGGCGGGCGCATCGCCCGGCGCGATGCTAGGATGCTGGCGGGCGCGACGAAGCAAGGGCACCGGGAGTCGAGCATGGAAGAGCAATCTGCCGCGAAGCTGGATGCCACGGCACAGCGACTGTACGAAGAGATCCACGCGCGGCCGTTCCCGAAGATCACCCCGCCCACCTCGGTCCGGCACCTGGTCACGATGACGGCGGACGTCGACGCGGACGACATCATCGGCCATTTCTACGGCCTGATCGGCCAGTCACCGCCCGCCGATGCGACCAGATCGAACACCCTGCTGCTCGAGGGCGACGGGTACAACGTGCGGCTCGAGCGGCATCGTGAATTCTGCTCCTACCTGTTCATCTGGCAGAGCGAATCCCCGGACGGCATGCTCGTGCGCAAGCGGGTGGTGCCGGAGCAGTGGCTCGCCGAGCTGCCCGGCCGCCTCATGATTCAGAACAGCGTGAAACTGATCCCGGACGACTACACCGAAATCGACGCGAGCAAGGTCCGTGAGCACCTGGAGAACCACACGGTGACCGGTGCCCGGGTGATGGGCGGGCACGCGACGGTCTGGACCAGTTTCCGGCTGCACGGCGACGACAGCGCACGCTATGTTGTCTTCGTCGGCGACCTCAGGCCGGCGCAGACCGGTCAGCTCCTGCAGCTGCTGGTGGAACTCGAGACCTATCGCATCCTCGCCCTGCTGGGCTTCCCGCTGGCGCGCAGCATGACCGCCGAGCTCGCCCGCATCAACACCGGCCTGTCGGCGCTGCTGGAGCAGCTGCGCCACGCGGATACCATGGAGGCCGAGCGCGAGATCCTGATCGACATCACCGAACTGTCGGGCAGCCTCGAAGAGCTGCAGACCCGCGCGAGTTTCCGCTTCGGCGCGACCCGTGCCTATTACCAGCTGGTGAACGAGCGGCTCGAGGCGCTCGACGAGGAGCCGTTCGGCCGGGTGCCGATGCTCTCGACGTTCCTCGGCCGCCGGCTCGGCCCGGCCATGCGCACGGTCACGGCCATCCAGTCCGAGATCCAGCAGATCTCCGGCCGTCTCTCCTCGGCCACCTCGCTGCTGCAGGCGAGGGTCAACCTGCACCTGCAGGAACAGAACCGGACGCTGCTCTCGTCCATGGACCGACGCAGCCGCATGCAGCTGCGGCTGCAGACCACCGTGGAAGGGCTGTCCGTGGCCGCCATCACCTATTATTCCGTCGGCCTCCTGGACCGGCCCTACGGCCTGATGGAACAGGTGGGGCTGATCCCGAGCGGCCGGGTGCTGTCGGCGCTGTCGGTCATACCGGTGGCGGCACTGGTGTGGTTCCTCATCCGCCGGGTAAGACGTCGAGTCGAAAAAGAAGCCTAGGCCGGCGCACGGCGGCGCCATAAGAAAAGCGCCGCACGAGGCGGCGCTTTACCATCGGTGCGGTTTCTGGCCGACCGCTCGCCGATTCCTGTCTCCCGCGCCGGTCCTCAGGGGGCCAGGTTGGGATAATCCGGCAACATGCTCTGACCGTTCAGCGGCTTGTTCACGCCGCGATGGCAGGTGGCGCAGTTCGCCTTCGGTGCATCGCCTTTCGGCCCGAGGCGATTCTCGGGGTAGACCGGTTGCAGGGGCACCATGTACTCGGCGTTCAAATTCCGCACCAGGTTCACACCGTGCCAGGAGGTGAGTCGCTGGGGCGTGCTCTGATCCCACTGGGCGAAGGCCCGGGAGTTGTGGCAGAAGGTGCAGTTCACGCCGAGGGATGTGGACATGTGCATCATCAGGCCGTAGGTGTATTCCGTGGCCTGGATGCTCGCACCCCGGTTGTTCTTCTGCGGCAATGCGGTCTCGGCAATCACGCGTACCTGACGATAGTCGTCGAGGAACTGGTCGAACGGATCCCCGGGCAGCGACGAATAGGCCACCGCCGACATCCCGCCGATGTTCTGCGTGCCGTTGTCGGCCGTGAAGCCGGCAGCCGACTCCCGTGGCAGCTGGTCGAACCAGATCTCCCCTGGCACGTTCTGACCGCGGTGACAGGTGTAGCAGGTCACACCCGTCTGCTTGACGTGATCCTGCCAGTTGCCGTTGATATCCAGGTTCATCTGCAGCATCCGCCGCGAAACGGTCTTCGTGTACAGCGAGTCGTCGGCGAAGTTCTCGCCGACGTGACAGTAGTTGCAGCCCTGCTCCGGCGCCACCCATTCGGTGATCGCCAGCATCAGGCGCGTGAACTCGCCCACGGACAGGTCGCCGAGGACCTGGACGTTCTGGTAGACAACCCTCGCCTTCGGGCCGTCGGTGCTCGTCGGCGGCTGGGGTGCCGGCACCGCATGCAGGTCCGCGTTCGCGGCGATGCTCTCGGGACTCTTGACGAGCTCCATGGCCGTACCGCGATAGCCGACCTGTTCGGTCTCCTGGGGCGGCCACTCGCAGCCCGCCGTGGCAAGCAACAGCGCGGCCGTCAACAGCAACCCTGCGGGCTTCATTGTCCAGTTTCTCATTGCGGACCTCCCGGCAGCATGCCCGGATCGGCCGGTACTTCGGGGAAGACCAGCGGATAGGCCGGAGCGATGCCGTGCTTGACACCCCACAGGTACCAGTTATCGACCACCGTGCCGGTCAGCAGGATGCCGATGCCGCCGGTGAGCGGACACAGCACCGCGAACCACCACGCCCAGCGGTGGATGGACTCGATGTTGGCATTGAAGCCCATGGTCCAGCGCCAGAACAGGCCCATGCGCTCCGAGGCGGTGCCACGGTCCACGATCTGCTCGACCTCGCGATCGCCGCCGTAGCGTCCCGTCGCCAGCACCGTCGCACCGTGCATCGCGAAGAGCAATGTCGCCCCATAGAGGAAGGCGATGGACAGCATGTGGAACGGGTTGTAGAAAAGGTTGCCGTAGCGGATCGAGAAGGCCGCGGTCCAGTCGAGATGAGGGAAGATGCCGAACGGCACCGCCTCACCCCAGCTGCCCATCAGCACCGGCCGGATGAAACCGAGCACCAGGTACAGCCAGATGGCGGCCGCGAAGGCCCATGCCACATGGGTACCCATGCCGAGCGCGCGGGCGCGCCGGTACATCCTGAGCCACCACAGCCCGATGGATGCGGTCAGGAAGAAACCCGCCAGCAGCCACCAGCCGCCTTCCGCGAGCGGTGGCAGACTGAGACCGTACTCCGGCGACGGCGGCTCGAGGGCGAGCCATGGCAGCTGCCGGACGAACTGGATCGGATCCCAGTTCACCGAGGCCCACATGTTCAGGCCGATGATCTCGATGGCTATGAAGCCGCAGATGAGCGAGGACAGTCCCAGCCAGCCCAGATAGAACGGGCCCACCTGGGCGTCGCCGATCTTGCCGAACCAGTACTGCAGTCTCGGTGAACCGAGCCGCGGCCAGCTCCCGGGCGGCAGGGCCACGCCGGACTCGGGCGGCATGTTCACCTGCACCTGGGTAAATATGTTCTGGTATTGCGCCATTGCTTGTCCCCTTTCCTAGCGCCAGATCGGCAGATCGAGCCACCAGTTCCACCACTCGGGCCAGCCGCGCGTCCAGAACGGGCCGCTGATCACGATGCAGACAGCGCTCCAGAATCCGGCCGACAGGGCCAGGAACAGGCCGAGGCGGTGGATCCCGAGCGCGCCGATGGAATAGCCGATCGCGTCACGGAAGTAGGTGTTCTCGTGTTCGCCGCCTTTCACCACCTGGCCCTTCTTCGGGTTGGCCGCCGACAGGATCAGCGCGCCGTGCAGCGACAGTGCCAGTGTCGTCGTGAAGAAGAAGGTCACCGCGATCATGTGCGCGGGGTTGTAGTGGAAGTGCAGGTACTGGTAGCCGACGTTGGACACCCAGTCGAGGTGACTGAGGATCCCGTAGGGGAAGCCGTGCCCCCAGGCACCCAGCAGCACCGGGCGGATCACTACGAGCGTGAAGTACGCGAAGATGGCCACGCTGAAGGCGATGGGGACGTGATACCCCATGCCGAGCTTGCGTGATATCTCCGCCTGGCGCAGCGCCCAGGAGCTGAACGCGCCCAGCGCGCAGAAGGTGATGAGCTGCCAGAGCCCCCCTTCCTTCAGCGGTGCGAGGGCGAGACCGTAGCTCAGATCCGGCGGTGCGATATTGATCTGCCAGATATTCCAGGTCGGCCCTATCGCCGCGCCATAGATGATCAGGAGCGTGCCGAGGACGGTGAAGAAGATGGTGGTGACCCCGAAGAAGCCGACCCAGAAGGGACCGACCCAGAAGTCGAACAGGTCGCCACCGATCAACGTACCGCCGCGGACGCGATATTTTCTTTCAAAGCTGAGCATCGCCATCGCTTTATTCTCCGTCAGGGCCGCGCTCGCACGCGGCACCACATAGTCCGCGGAGGATGGTGGGCAGGGTCGGGCAGGTCCCGGCCTGCCCACCACCTCCGACGGTCGACGCGGTTACGTCAGTCTGGCGACCCTTGCGGGTTGATCCAGCGGTGCGGTGACCGCCGGCAGGTCCGTGGCCGAAGCCCTCGGGCCCTCTATCCAGTTGAACCGATCCGTGCTGAGCAGGATGAAATGGATCAACAGGGCCAGCACGAAAAGGAACGTGAACAACGCGATGAGCGTCCTCCGCGGATCGAATAGTTGCCATAAACGCCACATATTCTGTCCTCCCTATGCCAGGTACTGGATGAGCGGTTCAGCAGCCATCCGCGCACCATCGATGAGGGACGCATAGCCACCTTCCGGCGGAAGCCACGGCCGCCATTGCCACACGAGGAAGTGCGCAACGATGGCGATTGCCGTGAACACGATGAAGCTAACGACGAACAGCTTGTGGAAAGCCTGTGCTTGTTCGTCTGTCAGCCCGGTGAAAGACTCAGACATATATCTCACCTCCAGATCGGCCTCGCGGCCGGTTACCGCGCAAATCCCGCGCGGCGGGGATGGCCGTGACCAGGACCACGACCCCTTCCCGTCCCCTCAAGGGACGAAACTTCCGGACTCAGGCCATGAAGGCGAACGGCACGTAGGTGTTCGCCATGGCCCGGGCCTCTTCGAATATCGACATGTCGGCCGGCGCGCCCGGGGGCACGTTGCGCCGGCGCCGCGGCAACAGTCGCCCTGCCCGCGCGGCTATCGCGATCATCAGGAAGATCGTGAATCCCACCGCGAATATCAGGTGATACTGCTTAGCGCCGCGGGCCGACAGGCTCGCTCTTGCAGCCATGGTCTTGTGAATTTCAGCCATCAGTTCTCTCTCCTCTTGTCGGCAACGGACCGTTCACGCCGCCCGTCCTTCTTTCAGCGCGGCCCGGGCGTCGGCCACGTGTTCTTCGGTCACCCGCTCCTCGCCCCGGCTGCGCGCCCGGTGCTCGGCGGCGTCGCGCAGGCGCTTCGCCGCGGAGATCCGGATCAGCACCGGCAGCGCCTCCACCACCCGGTCCAGATCAGCCTTGGCGGCATCCTCCCAGGGCAGTTCCTGGTGCAGCCGCGTCGGTGTGGCCTCGACGCGGTCCATGTCGGTGGCCAGCGGCAGGATGTGGAACAGCGCGTCGAACAGCGCGTTGCACACCTCCTGCACGACGTAAGTGGCACCGGCATAGCCCATGAACGGCGTGCCCGTGTGCCGACGGATCGCAGTGCCCGGGAACGAGGCCGGGATGTACATGGCGCGTGAGCCGTTCTCGGCCAGATACATGCGCTCGTTGTAGCTGCCGAACAGGATCAGGGGCGTCTTCTCCCGCACCGCCGCGCGTACGGCCTCGTTGTCGGGCTTCTTGCCCGCGCTGCGTGCGAACGAGAACGTGCAGGGCAGACCGAGCTCGTGTTCCAGGTAATTGCGCAGGCCGCGCTCGTAGGTCTCGTTGGCCACCACGGCGAAGCTCGCCGTGCCGAAGAAGTCCTGGGTGACCGAGCGCCACAGGTCCCACACCGGCTTGATGGTGGTGTGCTTCTCCCGCTCGATGAACGGCTCCGGATCGAGATCCAGCAGTTCACCGAGCTTGCGCAGGAACTTGGTCGTGGAATGCACGCCGATCGGCGCCTGCAGGTAGGGGCGCTCCAGCGTCTCGCACAGCAGCCGGCCGAACTCCCGGTACATGCAGACATTCACCTCGGCATCCGAGAGCCTCTGCACGTCGGCGAGATGACTGCCGAGCGGGAACACCATGTTGATCTCGGCGCCGATGCCTTCGACCAGCCTGCGGATCTCGGCGAGATCGGAGACCGTGTTGAAGTAACCGTAGGCCGGACCGATGATGTTGACCAGCGGCTTCTCGCCGTCCTTGCGCTTCTTCGGTTTGCGGATGCGTTTCGTGCCGTACTCCGTCCACAGCCACTGCATGGCCCGGTTGGCGCTCTGCCACTGGTCCTCGTCGATGGTGCGCGGCAGGAAGCGCTTGATGTTGGTGCCTTCCGGCGTCACGCCGCCGCCGATCATCTCGGCGATGGAGCCGGTCACCACTACGGCCGGCAGATCCGGGTCCAGCGTGGCGTGGGCCCGCTTCATGGCCTCTTCCGTGCCGTGCTGGCCGAGCTCGTCCTCGCCGAGCCCGGTCACCACGACGGGCAGCTCGTGGGGCGGCAGTCCGTCGGTGTAATGCAGCACGGAGGTCACGGGCAGGTTCTCGCAGCCCACCGGCCCGTCGATGATGACCTGCAGGCCCTTGATGGCGGTGAAGACATACACCGACCCCCAGTAGCCGCCCGCCCGATCCATATCCAGAACCAGCATCAGACCATCGCCTCCGACGCCTTCTTCTTCGCCAGCCTCTCGAGCTGGCGACGGTAGTTCTCGCGGAACTCGGGGCGCTCCGCCGGCCGGTCCTCCCAGACGCCCGCCGTATCCCCGGAACCGACGCCTTCGAAGAACGCCCGCATCTCGTCGAAGCGGTCCTTGTTGGCCAACGCCGCATTGACGACCTGCGCCAGCGACCCGGCACCGGCCGGTCCCATCAGCGGCCGCGCCGAGATCAGGTTCGTGAAGTACAGGCCGGGTATCGCCAGTTCCTTGGCCTTCTGCACCACCGGCGTGGTGCCGATGGCGAGATCGGGCTCGAACTCCCGCATGGCCGCCAGGTCCTGCTCCAGCGAGGCCCGGAATTGCACCTGCACGCCCTTCGCCTCCAGCCATTCGCGGTCGGGGTCGGACCAGCGGGTGCGCGGACAGGCGCTGCCCACGTAGCGGACGTCCGCACCGCTCTCCACCAGCAGCCGTGCCACCAGTAACTCGGAGCCTTCGTAACCGGACAGCGTGATACGCCCGTTGATCGGCGCCTCGGCGAGTGCGCCACGGATCGCCGGCAGCGCCGCGTTCTTCGCCGCGGCGATGCGGTCGGCGGGCACGTTGCAGGCCTCCCCGATCGCCTCCAGCCACGCGGCGGTGCCGTCGTGGCCGACGGGCGCCGAGCCGACGATCGGCCGCCCGGCGGCGTCGAACTCGCGGAAGCAGGCGGTGTAGAACGGATGGGTGGCGGCGGCCACGGCACAGTCCAGCGCCGCGTACAGCTCGCGCCACTCCCGGGTGGGGACGACCGGGCCGGCGGCGAGCCCCATGGGTTCGAGCATCATGCCGATGCCGACCGGGTCGGCCGGGAACATCTCGCCGATTAGTGTGACGGTGGGCCGCTCCTCGACACCCTCACGAGGCGCCTGTACCGGGCCGTGCTCGGCTTCCGTGCGGGCGTAGGCAAGCATGGCCCCGGCCAGCACGTCTTTCGCCTCGGCATGGGTGGGCACGCCGAAGCCGGGCACGTCGATGCCGATGATGCGCACGCCGTTGATCTCCTTCGGCAGCAGCCTGAGCGGCACGCCGGAGGCCGTGGGCACACAGAGATTCGTGATGACGATGGCGTCGTAATGCTCCGGGTCGGCCATCTTCTCCACGGCTTCCTTGATGTCCTCGTACAGCCTGCCGGTGACCAGGGTCTCCGAGTTGAACGGCACGTAGCCGACCGTGCGGCGGGCGCCGTAGAAATGAGACGTGAAAGTCAGTCCGTACACGCAGCAGGCCGAGCCGGAGAGGATGGTGGCCGTGCGACGCATGCGCAGGCCCACGCGCAGCGAGCCGAAGGCGGGGCACATGCTCTGGGGCTGATCGTGGGGCCCCAGCGGATAGTCCTCCGCGTAGCGCTCCAGCGCCTCGCCGTTACCGGCCGCGGCGGCGGCCTCGCGCATCTTGTCGCGGCCGGCGTGGCAGCCATGGCCGTCCCCGCGGGTGGCCTCCACGTTGATGTCCGTCTTGTCGCTCTTGTCCGTCATTCTTGTCGTTGCTGCCCCCGGCTCAGATCTGCTCGTAGACGACCTCCAGTGAAGGTTTCTCGACGTGGTTCTTGCCGCACATGTCCGCCTGGGTGGCCGGCTGCAGCCGGATGCCCCGGCCGACGTCCTCTGACTTGAACAGATTGAGGAGGCCGTCGTGCTCCAGCGGCGTGGGATGCTGCGGCGGCGCGTCCGCCACGTTACTGGCGAGTTCCTCGAACAGCGGTCCCCACTGCCCGCCGGGCATGCCGACGATCTGGTAGTTGGCGCTCTTGCGCCGGATGTCCTCGTCCGCCGGGATGGCGGACAGCACGGGTATGCCGACGGCATCCGCGAAGGCACTGGCTTCGCCGGTTCCGTCGTCCTTGTTGATGACCATGCCGGCCACGCCCACGTTGCCGCCCAGCTTGCGGAAGTACTCCACCGCCGAGCAGACGTTGTTGGCGACGTAGAGGGATTGCAGGTCGTTGGAGCCGACCACGATCACCTTCTGGCACATGTCGCGGGCGATCGGCAGGCCGAAACCGCCGCAGACGACGTCGCCGAGGAAATCGAGCAGCACGTAATCGAAGTCCCAGTCGTGAAAGCCGAGCTTCTCCATCAGCTCGAAACCGTGGATGATGCCGCGTCCGCCGCAGCCGCGGCCCACTTCGGGGCCGCCGAGTTCCATGGCGAAGACGCCGTCGCGCACGAAGCAGACGTCGCCGATCTCGACTTCCTCGCCGGCGAGCTTCTTCTTCGAGGACGTCTCGATGATGGTCGGGCAGGCCTTGCCGCCGAACAGCAGCGAGGTGGTGTCGCTCTTCGGATCGCAGCCGATCAGCAGCACCTTCTTGCCCTGCTGGGCCATCATGTAGCTCAGGTTGGAGAGCGTGAAGCTCTTGCCGATGCCGCCCTTGCCGTAGATGGCGATGATCTGCGTCTCTTTGGCCGGCTCGCCCGTGGGCACCGGATCGGGCTCTATGGAAGCCTCGGCCCGCAGCCTGGCCTGCATGCTGTCGGGAAGCTGCACGGTCACGCCGCCCTCGGTTCGCTTGTCGCTCATGAATCTCTCCCGCTACTTGCGTTCTTGTCAGTCGCGTCTTTCCAGTCCAGGACCATCTTCAGGCAGGCGGGATCGCCGAACGCCGTGCGATAGGCATCGGCGGCCTCGCCGGCCGGACGTCGATGGGTGATGAGGCCGGCCAGTGACAGCCCGCCGCTCGCGACGAGATCGCGCACGGCGACCATGTCGTCGGGGCGCCATTCGGCGGCGATGCGCAGCCGGGCCTCGCGCATGAAGGCCGGCGGGAACGAGAACGAGACCGGCTCGTGATAGAAGCCGGCGAGCACGATTTCGCCGCCGGGCGCCAGCCGGGGGATCAGTTCGTCGAGGAGCGAGGCATCGCCGCTCACGTCGCAGATGACCGAATAGTTGCGGCGCTCGTCCTCGGCCGGGTCGAGCACCCGGTAGCCGAGTGCGCCGGCGACCCGGGCCGGATTCTTCTCCCACACGGTCACGGGACGATCGCCGAGCATCACCGCCAGGCGCGCGAGCAACCGCCCGAGCACGCCGTGGCCAATGATCAGTTCGGGGATCGATGCGGGCGGGTCGGCGCCGGCAACGGAGATGGCCATGGCGTGGTAGGCCGTGGCGGCCAGCGCCAGCAGCACCGCGTCTTCCTGCAGGTCCTCGTCCACCGGTATGACGCGCTCGCCGGCCACGACCACCCGGGACGCGGCGCCCCCGAACAGCCCGCGTACCTCGCCGAAACAGCGAGCGCCCGGGACGAACACGAAATCGCCGGGGCGGCGGCCGGAGGCGGGACCGGCCTCGCGGACCACGCCTACGGATTCGTAACCGGGGACCAGCGGATAACCCATGCCGGGAAACGGGGGCATACGGCCGGACCAGAGCAGACGCTCGGTACCCGTGCTGATCCCGCTCCAGCGGATGTCGACCACGACGTCGCCCGCTTCCGGCGAGGTCAGGTCCAGCCGGCTGAGCACCAGTTGCTCCGGTTTCTCCAGCACGACGGCAAGGGCATCCATGGTCACTGAGTCACACACTCCGGCTGTCCGACACGGACAGCCTCTAACGTCTTAGGCGTCAGTCTAGCTTGACTGTCGGAGTTGTCAAGTTGTATTGACGCTTCGGCTTTCAGGGGTTTCGCCTAGGTCCGTGTGCGCTCCGCTACGATGACCCGCGTCAGCAGCGGCACGCGCGTGGGAACCGCCCGTATGCGGGTAAATCCGGCGTTACCGAGGAGCGAGCGCAGCTCTTCGACGGTGCGCGGCCGGCCGCTGCGCATGGCGAACAGATAGAGGCCGAAGTAGGCGTCGCCGACCGGTTCGGCACCCCGGGTGCCGGCCATCGGTTCGGCCAGCAGGAGCCGCCCGCCCGGCTCGAGGGCTTCGCGCACACGGGCCAGGATCCGCGCGGCGTCGGCATCGTCGTGGTCATGGATGACCCGTACGAGAGAGATGACGTCAGCCCCGCCGGGGACGGCATCGGTGAGGAAACTGCCGCCCGTCACCGTGGAACGCGCGCCGAGACCCGCCTCCTCGAGACGCCGCCGCCCGCGCTCGGCGACCGCCGGCAGATCGAACAGGGCCAGCTGCAGGTGGGGCCATCGCCGCCCGGCGGCGATGAGGAAGGTGCCCTGGCCGCCGCCGACGTCCAGCAGGCGGCGGCAGCGCTTCAGCGAAACCGCCGCGAGCACCTCGGCGGCGACGAAGGGCTGGGAGACCGACATGAGTTCCGAGTAGTCGGCAACACGCTCCGCAGCGGCACCGGCCGGCTCGGCCGCGGTGGCATAGGACCAGTAGTCGCCCAGCGCGGTATCGGCCCGCTCGCCGCGCAGCAATGCCAGCGGCTCGGCCAGGTCCGCATAGAGCAGACGATGATGGCGGACCATGGCGGCGACGCCGGGGTTGCCCCGCAGCGCCGCGCCCAGCGGGCCCAGGGCATAGCGTCCGTCCGGGCGCCGGCTCAGCAGCCGCAGCGATACCGCCGCGCCGAACAGGCGCGTCGCAGCGCTCTCCGGCAGGTCGCAGTCCCGCGCCAGCGCGGCGCCGTCGCGGGGCCCCTCCGCCAGTCGCTCGAACAGGTCGAGTTCGACGCAGGCGAGCAGCACCTGGGAATAGACGAAGCCCGCGCAGAGGTCGAACAGCTCCCGCGCGCGGCGGCGGGCGATGGGACGGGTCAGCGGGAAAGCCGCGGCCCAGCGCTGGAACCGGGGATTCGCGAGCAGCGCGTCCCGCCACCCCGCCAGCCTGTCCCTCAGAGCCGGCACAGGCTGCCGGGCCACGGCGTCACGCCACCAGGCGCGCGAGGTCTTTCGGCACCAGGCGGCGGGACTCGTTGTGGATCAGGTCCTGCAGGCTCTCCGCCCCGGGGCAGTCGGGTATGGCCGCGATGGCGGCGTCCACCAGTTCCTCCATCCGGCCGAGGGCCCGCGCGATGCCGAACTCCGCGGCCGCGCTCGGACGGCCCAGCGCGGCATCGCGACCGACGGGCTTGCCGATTTCCTCGCAATCGCCCGCGGCGTCCCGGAGGTCGTCGGCAACCTGGTAGGCCTCGCCCAGGCGCTCGCCCAGCGCACGCCAGTCCGCGGGGTCCGCGGCCGAGGCGATAGCGCCCGCTTCGGTGGCGGCGACGAACAGGGCCGCCGTCTTCGCCCGGTGGTAGTCGGCCAGCACCACCCGCGGCTCGCACTCCCAGGCCTGGCCGGCCACGAGGCCGGCGGGCCCGCCGACCGCACGGCTGACCGTGAGGAGCAGCGGCGCGAGGCTGCGGCCCGCGCCGGCGGCACCGTCCGCGATGACCTCGAAGGCGAGTACGATCAATGCGTCGCCCGTGAGCAGCGCCAGCGGCTCTCCCATCGCACGGTGCAGTGACGGCCTGCCCCGCCGGAGCGCCGCGTCGTCGAAGCAGGGCATATCGTCGTGCACCAGGGAGGCACAGTGCAGCAACTCCAGCGCGGCCGCGGCCGCGACCGCCGAACGGCTCGCCTCGCTGCCGCAGGCCTCGGCGACCGCCAGACACAGCCTCGGGCGCACCCGCGCGCCGCCGGGGAAGACGGCATAATGCATCGCCTCGGCGAGCTTTGGCGGGCACTTCGGCTGCGCGCTCCCCTGCTCCAGCGCTGCAGTCAGCGCCGCCTCGATCCGCGATATGCGTTCCATGCCCGCCTCCCGGGTGTCATGTTGGAGTGTCACGTTCGCTTGTCAACACAAGTGTCAGCTAGAATAGACACACCCACAGACGGAGTCAATCGGTTGTCCACGCCCTTCCCGCCTTTCGACGCGCCGGTTCCCGCCGACGGCTATCGCTGGTGGTATGTGGACGCGATGAGCGCCGACGGCCGGAGCGCGCTGACCCTGATCGCATTCGTCGGCAGCGTCTTCTCGCCCTGGTACGCGATGGCGCGCCGGCGCGCCCCCACCGACCCGCTGGGTCACTGCACCCTGAATGCCGTGCTGTACCGACCCCGATCCAAACGGTGGGCCTTCACGGAGCGGCGGACCGCGCGGGTCGAGCGCAGCGCCGACGAGTTCCGCATCGGCCCGAGCCGGGTCCGGCGTGACGGCGACGACCTGCTGTTCGAGATCGACGAGGTCACCGTGCCGGTGCCCACACGCCTGCGCGGCACCGTACGCGTCCGCCCGGAGATTCCCGGCGCCGGCCCCTACGTCCTCGACACGGAGGGCCGCCACCACTGGCAGCCTCTGGCGCCCCGGGCCCGCGTAGAGGTCGACCTCTCCTCGCCCGCCTCCCACTGGAGCGGCAGCGGCTACCTGGACAGCAACTGGGGCGACGATGCCCTGGAGCGCGACTTCGTCGGCTGGAACTGGTCGCGCATGGACGCCGGCCAGGATACAGCAGTGCTCTACGACGCCGTACGCCGGGACGGCAGCCGACACTCGCTGGCGCTGCGCTTCGCCCCGGACGGCGGCACCACCAACTTCGAAGCGCCGCCCGCGGCAATCCTGCCCGCTACCGGCTGGCGGGTGGCGCGAACCACCCGTGCCGAGGAACCCGGCGGCGCGAGAGTGCTGCGCACGCTGGAAGACACGCCCTTTTACGCCCGCTCGATCGTCGAGGCACAGCTGTTCGGCGAGACGCTGACGGGCATCCACGAGAGCCTGTCGCTGGATCGATTCGCCTCGCCCTGGGTGCAATGCCTGCTGCCGTTCCGCGCACCGCGCCGCTGACACCATGTAGGAGGGCCTTCAGGCCCGATCCCGCTTTCTTTTGGCGTTGGCACCGATCAGCAAGGGCCGCTAACTGGCAGCCCCTTCACGCCACTGCGAGGCGGCCGTCATGCGGGGGTATCCATCGCCGCGACCTTTTGTCGGGAGCAAGATGGATACCCCCGCATGGCGGCCAAGAAAGAAGGGAATCGGGCCTGAAGGCCCTCCTACGTGGGGGGTCGGGCTCTATTCCTCGGCGACCGCCACGGCATCGCCCGGTCCGGCGCGCTCCCTTCGCTCGAGTTGCGCGAACAGGTCCAGCAGCCAGTAGGCCCAGCGGGTGAGGCCAGTCGGATCCGGCGCCGCCGCCGGCGGCGCGGCGGCGGCGGCTTCCACCAGGAAGGCGGCGGCCGGCAGGGGCGGCGCGGCGTTGTCCACGGGCGGCATCGCTGTCGAGACGAGCCCCCGTGCCAGCAGACGGGCCTTGCGGCTCGCAGGCACCACCGCGCGGCCACTCACGGAATCGAGACGCCGCCGGCGCACCTGGTCGCCGATACCGGCATAGAGGAAGCGGGCGGTGTGGATGCCGGGGCGGCAAGTCCGGGGCAGCCGTGAGATACCGGCCTCCGCCCGGTCGTAGAGCAGGTCGGCCTCGCGCAGCAGGCGCTCCACCACGCCGCCGAGGGCGCCGCAATGAATGGGGCGGGACAGCCAGTCGTCCGGCGCGATACCGGCCTCGCGCAGCCAGGACAGCGGCAGATACAGTCGTCCCGCCCGCGCATCCTCGCCCACGTCACGGGCGATGTTCGACAGCTGCATGGCCACGCCCAGGTCGCAGGCCCGGGCCAGTTGCTGCCGGCAGCGTACGCCCATCAGCATCGCCATCATGGTGCCGACCGTGCCGGCCACCCTCGCCGCGTAGCCGTGCAGCTCCTCCAGCGTCTCGTAGCGCCGTCCCTCGGCGTCCCAGCGGAAACCGTCCAGCAGGGCGGCAGGCAGGGCCAGCGGAATGCGGTGCTCGCGCACCACACGGGCGAAGGCACGGTCCGCCGCGATGGGCAGGGGATTGCCGGCATAGGCACGCTGCAGCCGGCAGTCGAGATCGGCCAGCACGGCCCGGTTGCCCCGGGCATGACCCGCGGTCTCGTCGACGGCATCGTCGGCGAGCCGGCAGAAGGCGTAGAGCGCCGTCGCCGGATCGCGCACACGGCGCGGCAGCAGATAGGAGGCCGCGTGGAAGGTCCGCGAGCCGTGGCGCAACAGCTGCCGGCAAGCGGCCAGGTCGCCGTCGGTCCGCGACGGCGGCGACGCGTCCCTGAATCGAAGCCCGCCTCGTGTCCCAATTTCCAGATTCGTCATCGTCCGGCGCCCCCCGCCTCAACGCTGCGGGCGAAACCGATGATCAGTTCCGCCACCCTCTCCGGCTCCTCTTCGTGAGCCAGGTGCCCCAGCCCGGCCAGCCGCTCCACTCGCGCGCCCGGCACCAGCCGCGCGACCCGTTCGGCCTCGTGCGGCGCGACCGTGCCGTCCTGCTCGCCGACGACCAGCAGCAGCGGCACCGCCAGTTCCGGATATTCCCGGATCATCGGCGCCAGGTCCCAGCGGGACATCATGGCGATGGTTGCCGCCACGTGTGCCGGACTGCTAATGAGCCGGCGATACAGCGCCACGCCCTCGTCATCCACCCGGGAGCCGGTGTCCCGCAGCAGACGCGTGACCGCGGCCGGGTCGGCCGCCCGCCGGGCGACCAGCCGCGGCACGAAAGCCAGGCGGGCGAGCAGCCGCGCCGCCGGCGAGAACAGCTGACCGGGCAGCCCACGGAATGGCAGCAGCGCGCCGTTGATGCTCACGACGGCGTCCGGTTGGATGCGGCCGTCCAGCACCATGCGCAGCGAGATGGCCGCCCCGGCCGAATGGCCCGCCACCAGCCGGGGCGATACGTCGAGCGACGCCAGCAGCGACGCGACCGCGCCGGCCATGCCCGGCAGCGAATAACCATCGTCGGCGGCCGCCGTGGTGAAACCGTGACCGGGCAGATCCGGCGCCACCACCGTGAACTCACGCGCGAGCTCCGGCAGCAGATCCCGCCAGGAATGCGCGGATGCCCCGGTGCCGTGCAGCAGCAGCGCGACCGGGCCGTCGCCGGCCCGCTGGAAGTGCCAGCGGATCCCGCCTGCCTCCGCGAAACGGCTCGTCTGCCGGTTCGGCCAGTCGCGCCCGTCGATATCCCATTGCAGCGTCTCGCCAGTGCGAGCCTTATCATCGTCTCGCCCGGCCAGAGCCAGGCCCCGACTGCTAACCGCTGCGCCGCCGTCAGGCCGCCGCATGGCTTGCTCCCGCCGCCAGTTCGCCTTCCTGCCGCACGGCACGGGACAGCGTTGCCGCGTCCGCCTGAGGCAGCGGCAGATAGCGGGCGGCCATGGCCTCGGCGAGTTCCCTCGCGTCGGGCCGCGCCCGCGGCGAGGTGTCGATAACCAGGGTCGAGAAGCCCGCGACGCGCAGCGACCGGGCCGCCTGCAGGGCATCCTCGCGCGCGCGGGTACGACCGCCGATGCCGTCGCGTCCCACGTTGGCGCGACCGTCGGTCAGGAATACGACCAGCGGCGTCTCCCCGCGGCGCCGTGCCGCATCCGCGATGGTCAGCGAGGAATCGATGGCGGCCGCCAGCGGCGTGCCGCCGCCACCGGGCAGTTGCGCCAGGCCGCGCTTCGCCCGCACCAGCGAGCGCGTGGGCGGCAGCAGCAGCTCGGCCCCCGGCCCGCGGAACGCGATCAGCGCCACGCGGTCCCGGCGCACGTAGCAGTCGGCCAGCAGGAGTTCGACGGCCCCTTTCGCCTCCGCCAGCCGGTGCATGGCGGCCGACCCGGAAGCGTCCACCACGAAGATGCTGGTGGTCTCGGTGCGCTGACGGAAGCGGGTGATGCGGAAGTCGCTCTTGCGCACCTCCACCCGCGCGTCGCGATGCGCGGCTCCGCTGCCGCGGGCCTTCTCCTCGCGGCGCAGCGGCTGCCAGGGCGCGGCGGCGCGCAGGGTCTCGATAACGTTCAGGCGCGCGCCGTCCCGAAGCTCGCCGGCTCGCGCGCCGGTCGGCCGGCCGCGCAGCCGCGAGGTCTGCACGGCACCGGCCTTGCCGGCAGTGCCGGAGCGCAGCGCCCCGCCGGCCGCCAGCAGCGCATCCAGCAATGCCGCCGGCAGCGCGGCCCGGGCCGCCTCCAGCACCTGATCCGGCAGCGGGCCGTCGGGGATGCCCTCCTCCTGTCGTTCTTGCGGCGGCGTATCGGGCTCCCGGTCCTCGGGCCGCTCGTCGGGCCATTCCTCTTCGTCGGTCTCGCTCTGCGGCAGACGAGTGGCCCGGGATGCCAGTACGAGGCGCGCGGCGCCGGCGGCGTCCTCGTCCGTCACCGCCTCACGGCCGGCCAGCGCGGCCAGCCCACGGGCTGCCCGCAGCGCCAGCAGGGAGGCGCGCAGCGAATCCACGCCGAGGGCGAGCGCCGCACCGCACAACGCCTCGGCGTAGCGCTCATCGGCCGCGACGCCGGGCAGCGCACGGCGGGCGGCATCGACCCGGCCGGGCTTGCATCCGGCGGGCACCTCGCGGGTCTCCCGATAGCCGATAGCGGTGAGGTCGAGGTGGAACGCCAGGCGGTCGCGCAGGGCGGCGGCCGGCTGCTCGTCCTCGTCCAGCCCCTCGTCCAGCGCCACGATGCCGACGCGGGCGGTCTGTCTGGCCGCGATGCCGTCGCGCTCCAGGAGGACCCGGCCGGTGTCGAGCGCCGCCGTGATGTGGGCGACGCTGGCTCGTTCCGCCCGTTCCGCGGAGGTCAGCAGCAGCACGCCGCCGTCGGCTTCGGCCAGGAGCCCCGTCTCCGCCACCGGCCGTCCCTGACCCAGCGTCGCGGCGAGGTCGAGGCCGCCCAGCAGGCGCGCCCCGGTGACATGCACCGGTATCCGGCGTAACGGTTTCCCCTCCGGCAAAAGCCCCTTCAATACCCGGAGCCACTCGTCCCTGACGGGGCCCGCGTGGGCCCTGAGATTCACGCCGCCGAAACCCGCCGGGTCCATGGCGAACAGACACGCGGCCCGCAGCGCGTCGGACCAGGCGGTGCTCACGGCCCCAACACCTCTTCCAGCGCCCGCTCCACGCGCACGCCGGAGCCTGAGTCGTCGAGGGGATTGCGCCGCAGCCGGTGACGGAGCGCCGGGCCCGCCACCTCGCGGAGCTGTTTCTCCGTCACCTCGCCGGCACCTTCCAGTGCCGCCAGGGCCCGGGCCGCCCGCACAAGCGTCAGCTCGCCGCGCAGTCCGTCGGTGCCGAGAGCGATGCAGAGCCGGGCAGCCTGCTCCAGCATGGCGTCGGAGACCGCGACGCCGTCGATGTGCTCCCGTGCCTTGCGGATCTTCGTCCGCAGGCGGCCGTCGCGTCGTTTCCACTTCTCGACGAACGCGGCGGGACCGCGTTCGTATTCGTCGCGGCGCCGGACCACCTCGATGCGGGTGGCCAGTTCTTCCGGCGTGCGCACCTCCACCGACAACCCGAAGCGGTCCAGCAGCTGGGGCCGGAGCTCGCCCTCCTCCGGGTTGCCGCTGCCGATCAGCACGAAGCGCGCCGGATGGCGCACGCTGAGCCCCTCGCGCTCCACCACGTTTTCGCCGGAGGCGGCCACGTCCAGCAGCAGGTCCACCAGGTGGTCCTCCAGCAGGTTCACCTCGTCGATGTACAGGAAGCCGCGATGCGCACGGGCCAACAGGCCGGGCTCGAAGGCTTTCTCGCCCTGGGTCAGTGCCAGCTCCAGGTCCAGCGCGCCCACCACCCGATCCTCGGTGGCGCCGAGCGGCAGGTCCACCACCGGTACCGGCAGCGTGCGGCTCTTCAGTTCGCCGTGCCGACTGCGCTCGCGGCACTCGTCGCACAGGTCGTCCACTGCATCGGGGTCGCAGCCGTAGCGGCAGCCCGTCACCGCCCGCATCTTCGGCAGCAGCGCGGCCAGCGCACGCACGGTCGTGGATTTGCCCGTGCCCCGGTCGCCGAACACCAGCACGCCGCCGATGCCCGGATCGACGGCGGCGATAATCAGGGCGAGCTTCATCTCGTCCTGACCGACGATCGCGGAAAACGGAAAGGGTGCGGCCATCTCAGGGACTCCGGTCGCGGGTTTCAGTAGCGGCCGGCGAAGACCGACGCGGGGCCGTCGTCGGCGCGCCCCTCCGGCTCGGGTGTCGCCGCACCGCGGGAGCCGAGACTCCAGCGCCACAGCGCCGATACGTCCAGGGGCAATACCAGGAACCAGTGCTCCAGCACCGCCACCGCCATCAGTGCGGACAGGAACGTCCAGGCCACGGCATCGTGGGGCGCCGCCGCCGTCGCCGCCGCCCCGATCATCCACGCCGTCACCAGCGTCGCGACGGTGACCGAGAACGGGAACAGCAGATTCATCGAGCGCCGCCGGAGGAAACTGGCGAGATAGTCGAGGTGGTCTGGCAGCAGCTCCTCGTTGAGATTGCGCACCCCCAGGAACACGTTCAGCCGGGCGCTCTCGTGCATGGCGAGCAGCACGACGAAGGTCCAGAGACCGAGCCGGTTCGGCTCGCCCGCTGTCACGAACACCATCACGAGCGCCACGGCCACGATGGCGGCCTCGTGATAATAGCTGGTCTGCAGTGCGTGTCCGAAATGCCGCCAGCCCGAGCAGCCCTCTTCGCAGCGGTGCCGGCGGGGCCCGGTCAGATAACCGAGGTAATAGCTCGCCTCCACCCAGACCCAGGCCAGCAGCCCGCAGCTGAACGAGAGGTAGGCGCCGCCGACGGTGGTGTCGTCGGCCGCGGCGGCGAGACCGGCCAGCGCGGCCATCAGCACGGCCGTAGCGCCGGCCATGCTCCAGGGGAAAGTGCGCTTCGGCAGCCCGTCCAGATAGAAGACCACGCCGGTGCTGAACCACCACAGGAACAGGGCATAGAGTACCGGCAGGACATATTCGGGCACGCGGCTCTCCTTTACCAGTTCACTCTGTTACCAGACCGGCGCCATGCGCACCGTCGCGGGGAGCTCGTTGCGTTTCGCCGGCAGAGTATACAGTCGGGCGAACACGGCGAAGCCGGCCGCCGCGAGCGCGCCTCGCTTCGCCAGACTGACGAGTCCGCCGCGCTCTTTCGCCGCTGCTGCCGACTCGGAGATGCGGCGCAGCCGCTCGAGCCCGCGGCGGAAGCGGGGATCGTCGATGTCGAGCTGCAGCGGGAAGACCTGCTTCGTGATCGCGTTGGTGATCTCGAACACCCGGTAGTCGTAGTCCGTCGGGTCCATCTGCATCGCGTCGTACATCTCGGGGCGGGTGTGGTCGCGCACGTACATCGTGGCGTACACCGCCAGCAGGAAGAACCGGATCCACAGCTTGTTCGCACCGCGCAGAAGATGCGGGTTGGCGCGCATGATCAGCGCGAAGGCCTCGCCGTGGCGGTACTCGTCGTTACACCACTGCTCGAACCAGCGGAATATGGGATGGAAGCGGCGCTCGGGATGCTTCTCGAAGTACCGGTAGATCGTGATGTAGCGCGCGTAGCCGATCTTCTCGGAGAGGTAAGTGGCATAGAAGATGTATTTCGGCTTGAAGAAGGTGTACTTCTTCGCCCGCCGCAGGAAGCCGAGATCCACCGCCACGCCGAAGTCCTTCAGGGAGCGGTTGATGAAGCCCGCGTGGCGGGACTCGTCCCGCGCCATGAAACCCATCAGCTCCTTGACGTCCGGGTTGTCCACCGCCCGCTTGATGTCGGCGTACAGCACGCAGCCGGAGAACTCCGAGGTGACGGAGCTGACCATGAAGTCGATGAACTCCTTGCGCAGAGCCTCCGGCAGCTCGCGAATCTCGTCCTCGAACTCCGGCGGCCGCACGAAGTGGTTGCGATTGGAGTCGTTGCGGAACTCGTCCATCATCGCTTCCCACTCCTCGCGCACCGGGCCGACGTCCAGCCGGTCCATCGCCTCGAAGTCGGTGGTGTAGAAGCGCGGCGTCAGCAGCGTCTCCGTCGTCGCCGCCGTGGTGGATTCGTTGACCCCGGGCCGGTCCCGGCCCGCATCCATCGTCGCTTCCATCCTTCTCTCCTCTTTATCGTTGCGTGGCCGCGCCGTTGGCGGCCGTCTTCGCGGTCTCTTCCGCGCCGGTCTGCAACAGGGTGACGAATATCTTCACGTTGTCGCTGCCGAAGGGTCCCAGATAGAGCCGGCGCTCGGTCTGCGGGTCCTCCAGCGTGAGCCGGCCGTCAGCCCAGCGGGTGAGCACGAAGGCCGGTTCCGGCCCGATGCCGCGGAGCTTGCGGTCACGGGCCAGCCCGCGCAGCACGCCGCGCAGGAACCCGTTGGTGCCCGGCTCGACGACGTAGAGCACCTCGCCCGCCGTCGAATTCCGCACGACCACCGAGCCGTCCGCGGCGTCCTCGAACGCCAGTTCGCGGCTATCGACTGCGGCCGAGGGAGGCACCTCCACCGTACCCATGCCCGTCAGCCGCGCCCCGGCGGCCGCGAGTATGGTGACCACGACGAGCGCCAGCGCGCCGAAGATGGCCGGCCGGGGGATGCGGTCGCCGTGTGCGTCGCCCACGGGAGCCACCTCAGCGCGCCGCGGCGGCGAGCGAGCCGGCCGTTGCCTCGTCGGCCGAGCGCTCGCCGGCGCGCGCCGGCGCCTGAACCGTGGTCCGGCCCGAGGTCTGGCCCGAGGTCTGGCCCGAATATTGGACCAGGGCATCGGCCAGCAGTCCCGCCACTCGCTCTGCCTCCGGGATGCCGCGCAGCATGGGTTGGGCATTGCCGAAGCTCCAGGGCCGCACGTGCGGCCAGAAGATCAGCCACGAGACGCCGTTGCCGGGCTTCACGTTCACCGGTATGTCGCCGGAACCGTCCGATTCGACCTTCACCGCCGCCGACTGCACCAGCGAGTACGGGATGTTGGCCGTCATCGGCAGCGCGATGCCGAAACGAAGCATCACCCGTTCGGTGGTCACGGTGTAGATGGTCGTGCGGCCCATCTGCCAGGCGATCAGCAGCAGCACGCCGACCGCGAGACCGGCGGGCACGGCCAGGCCCGCTGCCCCGGTCAGCGCGGCGCCCGCACCGTGGCCGCCGGCCAGGTCGGTGCCGATGCGCCAGGCGGCCAGCAGCACGAAGTAGAAGACCAGCTTGCGCACGTGCAGCGCGCTGATCGCGAGGTTCTGCCAGCGGGGCGAGCCCTGCCAGAGCAGTCGCTCGCCCTCGGGCAGGGGCTCCGGGATCCCGGGCATGTACTCGGGGGCGTGGTCGTGATGACTCATATCAGCGGCTCCTGACGCATCGCGTCGGCGTACAGCGTGCCGCTGCCGAAGTAGCCCATGATGCGGTCTTCCTCGAGCAGCGTGACGAGGTCGGGATTGGCCGTGCCGGGCACGTGGGCGAGCTGATGGCCTTTGAGCGCTTCGACCTTCACCTGGCCGCGGCCGCCGTCGATCTTCGCGAAGTAGATCGGCACGAGGATGCGCCGCGGGCCCGTCGCACCGCCCACTTCGGCCTCGAGGTAGCGCACGTGCGGCTCGGACAGGTCGAGCCACAGGTCCTTGATGGTGCCGGCCACTTCGCCGTCGGTGCCCACCAGGTCCATGCCGCGGGGATCCGCGTCACGACGGTCGACCTCGGCTTCGCTCACGCTGCGCATCGGCACGATGCGGGCACGCCCGTCGTAGGTCTGATCGGGCTCGTCGGCACGGTTGGCGAAGGCACCCGGACCCACGCCGGCGCCGACGCCGTCGCCTTCCGGAATCAGCGGCGCACCGGGGAACGGCGCGGCGGGCTTCGCCCTGATATCCGTCTCCGGCGGCTCCCGGCGCGGCGATTGCACCGTGCTGCCGTCGCGCAGCAGGAAGGTCTTCGGCGACGGTACCGCCGGGAAGCCCTGCACGGTGACGCTGCCGGAGCGTTCCGACTCCAGCGGATAGCCTTCCCGTTTGTCTTCCCGGCGCAGATAGATAATCAGACCGGCGAAGAATATCCAGAAGGCGTAGAGAACGAGTTGTGCTACGTCGATGTAGCCAGTAATAGCGCCGGTTT
This sequence comes from Lentisalinibacter salinarum, assembly GCF_040706555.1. Classification (NCBI taxonomy): domain Bacteria; kingdom Pseudomonadati; phylum Pseudomonadota; class Gammaproteobacteria; order Woeseiales; family Woeseiaceae; genus Lentisalinibacter; species Lentisalinibacter salinarum. The sequence goes on along the minus strand of NZ_JAPDRH010000001.1, from coordinate 282,475 downwards.
CCATAGTCAATCTCCTTGAGGCAAACCGCTCAGCCGGGGAATTCCGCCAGGCCGAACCTCGATGGCGACCGCTCGGGGCTCGCAGGCGCATGACGCACGAGCGGTCCTATCGCGATCAACGTCGCAAATAACAACAGTATTTCCAGGTGGTAGACGAAGCTGTAGCCGGCCGAGGCGTCGTTCATGGCCGGCCCGAAAACACCGGCGCTCGCCAGCCCCGACACCAGGTCGCGGATGGCGCCGCCGGCGGCGATGGCGATGCCGGCCGCACTGGCCTGCACTGCACCCCATGCGCCGAGGGCGAGTCCCGTGTAGCGCCCCCGGTTCATCGCCATGGCCGCGGTGAGGGTGCCCACGGAGAAAAGCCCGGCGCCGAATCCGATCAGCACGGTGCCTGCCCGAAACAGGTTGGCCGAGGCGAGCGGCGCCGCGAAGATCACGGCCGGGAAGGCGAACAGGCCGACCAACGCGCCGACGCCGGCCAGGCGGAAGGCATCGCCGCCGCGGGCGAGATGCCGCGCAGCCAACGCGAAGCCGACCAGTGTGCCGCCGGCCAGCAGCGCGGTCAGCGCGGTGGTGGCACCGACGCTCAGTCCGAGGATGTGGCCGCCGTAGGGCTCGAGCAGGATGTCCTGCATGCTGAAGGCCGCGGTCCCCAGACCCACGGCCACCAGAAAGCGGCGGGCGCCGGGCGCCTCGGCGAAGGCGCGCCAGGCGGCGGCGAACGACGGCCGCGGCAGGCTGCGGTCGGTCTTCTCCGGCCGCATCGCCTCCTGCTTCCACAACGCCAGCATGTTCAGCACGAAGGTCGCGAGCGCCGCACCCTGGATCACCTGGATGAGACGGACCTGAGTGAAGTCGCGCAGCAGCGCGCCGAACACGAGCGCGCTCGCCACCATGCCCACCAGCAGCATGACGTAGAGCAATGCGACCACCCGCGGGCGCGACTCCTCCGGCGCGAGGTCGGTGGCCAGCGCGAGACCGGCGGTCTGGGTGGTATGCAGCCCCGCGCCGACCAGCAGGAACGCGAGCGCGGCACTGGCATGGCCGATCCAGGCCGGACCATTCGAGTCGCCGGACAACAGGATCAGGGCGAACGGCATGATGGCCAGGCCGCCGAACTGCAACAGGGTGCCGAACCAGATGTAGGGTACGCGGCGCCAGCCCAGCACCGAGCGGTGCGTATCCGAACGGAAGCCCACCAGTGCCCGGAACGGCGCGAACACGATCGGCAGGGCGACCATGGCGGCCACCAGCGAGGCGGCCACGCCCAGCTCGACGATCATCACCCGGTTCAGGGTGCCGGCGATCAACACCATGGCCATGCCGACGGAGACCTGGAACAGCGACAGGCGCAGCAGACGTCCGAGCGGCAGCTCGGCCGAGGCCGCATCGGCGAAGGGCAGCAGCGCGGGACTCACGCCCCGCCAGCTCTTCGCCAGCCTGCCGTTCAGGGATCTCATGCGCGGATCAGCTCCTGGGCGTGGGAGGTATAGAAACCGCTGGCGATGCGTGCGTCGCGGCCCGTCCGCCAGGCCTCCAGGGCGGGGGCTTCCCCGATGCGCCGGTGCAGCGCATCCCGGGCCACCGGCACGATGGCGGGCGCACGGTGATGGCGGTTCGGGATCAGGCGGCCGGCGGCATGCATCAGCGCCAGCGCGGGCGTGCGCGGCGCGAACGTGAACAGGACAGATGTGCCGGCCAGCCGGCCGAAGCCGCTCAGCACGCGGACGATGTCCGACGCGTCGTAGTGGATCAGCGAGTCCATGGCCACGACATGGTCGAAGCTGCCCAGGCTCTCGTCGAACATGTCGCCCACGCGGAAGTCGATGCGACCCGCGCCGAGCTCGGACGGCAGACGATCCCGGGCCAGTTCGATCAGCGTCGGCGACAGGTCGACGGCGGTGACGCAGGCGCCGCGGCGGGCGGCCTCGACCGCCAGCGCGCCGGTGCCGCAGCCCGCATCGAGGACCGTGCGGCCCTCCAGGTTCCCCGGCAGCCAGGACAGCAGCCGCTCACGCATGCGGTCGCGGCCGGCACGCACCGTGGCGCGTATGCGTCCCACCGCCTCGTCGGAGGTGAGCCTCCGCCAGGCGTCGACCGCCGTCCGGTCGAAATAGGTTTCCAGCTCGCCGCGGCGTTCCTGGTAGGTCATGGTCGTCATCAGTCGAATCCCAGAAAATCGAAGATGTCCCGGTCCTTCATCGGCGCGGCGTCCATGGGGTCGGTGCCGTCCCACAGCGCCTGGGCCAGGCGGAGGTACTCCTGGCGCACCGCTTCCAGGCCTTCGGCGTCCTCCATCTCGAACAGCGTGGACTTCTTCAGCCGGCTGCGCCGGATGACGTCCAGGTCCGGGAAGTGCGCCACCCGATCCAGGCCGATGGCGGCGTTGAAGCGATCGATCTCGTCGGTGCCGGCACTGCGGTTCGCGACCACGCCGCCGAGGCGCACGTTGTAGTTCTTTGCCTTCGCCTGGATGGCCGCGACGATCCGGTTCATGGCGAAAATGGAATCGAAGTCGTTGGCGGTGACGATCAGGGCGCGGTCGGCGTGCTGCAGGGGCGCCGCGAAGCCCCCGCAGACCACGTCGCCGAGCACGTCGAAGATGACCACGTCGGTGTCGTCCAGCAGGTGATTCTGCTTCAGCAGCTTCACCGTCTGTCCGACGACGTAGCCGCCGCAGCCGGTACCCGCCGGCGGACCGCCGGCCTCGACGCACATGACGCCGTTGTAGCCTTCGTACACGAAGTCCTCGGGCCTGAGTTCCTCCGGGTGGAAGTCCACGGACTCGAGCACGTCGATGACCGTCGGCACCAGCCGCTTCGTGAGTGTGAAGGTGGAGTCGTGCTTCGGGTCGCAGCCGATCTGCAGCACCCGCTTGCCGAGCTTCGAGAACGCCACGGAGAGATTCGACGAGGTGGTGCTCTTGCCGATACCTCCCTTGCCGTAGACGGCGAACACCTTCGCCCGGCCGATCTTCTCGGGCTCCATGTGCACCTGCACGCTGCCCTCGCCGTCCAGGCCACGGCTCCGTTTGCCGATCTCGGACATCGGAACGCTCGTTACATTCATGCTACTGCTACCCCCTCGACCACGCCTTCCAGCCGGTCTTCCAGTTCATCGCCCGCCCGCTGCAATGCTTCGAGCATGCTCTCGTCGGGCGTCCAGTATCGTCGTTCGTGGGCCTCCAGCAGGCGGCTCGCCACCCGCGCGGAGGCCGTCGGGTTCAGGTCGGCCAGCCGCTGGCGCATCTCCTCGTCCAGGACGAAGGTCTGCGTCAGCTGCCGATACACCCAGGGCGCCACCTGACCGGTCGTGGCCGACCAGCCCATGGTGTTCGTGATATGGGACTCGATCTGGCGCACGCCCTCGTAGCCGTGCTTCAGCATGCCCTCGTACCACTTCGGGTTGAGCATGCGGGTGCGGGTCTCCAGCGCCACCTGCTCGGATAGCGTGCGCACGGTACCCTCGCCCCGGGTCTGGTCGCCGATATACACGGGCACGCTCTGGCCGGCGGCCGAGTTCACCGCACGGTTGATGCCGCCGAGGGTGTCGAAGTAGTGATCGATGGTGGTGACGCCGAGCTCGACCGAATCCACGTTCTGGTAGGCCAGTTCCACCCCGCCCAGCACGTTCTTCAGGAGGTCGGCCTGCTGCACGGGCCTGCCGCTGCGGCCGTAGGCGAAGCACTTGCGCCGGGTGTAGGTGTCGGCCAGCTCGTCCTCGTCGTCCCAGCAGCCGCTGTCGATCATGTGATTGACGTTCGAGCCGTAGGCGCCGGCGGCGTTGCTGAACACGCGCAGTGCCGCGGTGTCCAGGTCACAGTCGTGGACTTCCTGGTAGGCGAGCACGTGCTTGCGGATGAAGTTCCGGTCGCAGGGCTCGTCCGCGCCGGCCGCCAGCCAGGCCGCCTCGGCGAGCATGCGGGTCTGCAGCGGCAGCAGGTCGCGGAAGATGCCGGACAGCGTCACCACCACGTCGATGCGCGGGCGGCCCAGTTCGGCCAGCGGAATCAGCTCGGCGCCGGACAGGCGGCCGTAGCTGTCGAAACGCGGGCGCGCGCCCATCAGCGACATCGCCTGAGCGATCGGTGCGCCTTCGTTCTTGAGGTTGTCCGTGCCCCAGAGGACCAGCGCCGTGGTCTCCGGCAGGCAGTTGCCTTCGGCCAGGTGGCGCTCCAGCAGCTTGTCCGCCTGGCGTGCGCCGTCGGCCAGCGCGAACGCGCTCGGCATGCGGAACGGATCGAAGCCGTGCAGGTTGCGCCCCGTCGGCAGGATGTCGGTGGTGCGCAGCAGGTCGCCGCCCGGTACCGGCCGGACGAAGCGCCCGTCCAGCGCCTTCAGTATGGCGTCTATCTCGTGGTCTTCGGACAGCAGCGCCGCTGCAGTGGCCAGTTCGCCGAACACCTCGAGATTCGTCTCGTTCTTCTCCAGACCGCCCGCGGCGAGTGCCTCGGCGGCCGACGCACCGGCCGCGAGCGCTTCCACCACAGCCGCTGGCGGCCGCTCGCCGGTGGCGCCCTCGGCGATGGCGGCCAGCATGTCGGCCCGCTCGGCCTCCGAAGGAGCCTCGCCCACGACGTGCAGACCGTGGGGTATGAGGGCGTATTCCAGTTCCAGCATCGCCTCGTTCAGCCGGGCGATCTCGGCCTCCGCCGCGCCGGCGGTCCACTCGGGCTCGAGTGCGGCCAGATCCAGCTCCGCCGCCTGGGCCTGGACCAGGGCGGCGAGTTCGCCGGCCTCTCTGCCCGACTCCGGCGGCAGTGCGCGCCAGCGCTCGATACTGGCCTTCAAGTCGGCCAGGCCCCGGTAGAGGCCGGCCTGGGCCACCGGCGGCGTGAGATAGCTGATCAGCGTGGCGGCGGCACGGCGCTTGGCGATGGTGCCCTCGGACGGGTTGTTGGCCGCGTACAGGTAGAGGTTGGGCAGGTCGCCGATGAGCCGCTCGGGCCAGCAGGCGGCGGACAGGCCGGTCTGCTTGCCCGGCATGAATTCGAGCGCACCGTGGGTACCGAAGTGCAGCACCGCGTGCGCCGCGTAATCCTCGCGCAGGTAACGGTAGAAGGCGGAGAAGGCATGGGTCGGCGCGAAACCCTGCTCGAACAGCAGCCTCATCGGATCGCCCTCGTAGCCGAAGGCGGGCTGGATGCCGACGAACACATTGCCGAAGTGCTCGCCCAGCACGAAGATCGAGCTGCCGTCGGTCTGATGCCGGCCCGGGGCCGGTCCCCACTGGGCTTCGATGTCGGCGAGCCAGGTTTCACGGCGGACGTGATCGTCGGTGCCGATACGGGCGCAGACGTTCGCGTCGGCGCCGTAGCGGCCGGCGTTGCCGCCGAGCAGGCGCTCGCGCAGTGCATCCTCGTTCTCGGGCACCTCCACGTCGTAGCCGTCGCGCGCCAGCGCGCGCAGCGTGTTCAGCAGCGAGGCCCACACAGAGAGGTGCGCCGCCGTGCCGGTGGCACCGGAATTCGGCGGGAAGTTGAACAGCACCAGGCCCACCCGGCGCTCGGCCACCGGTGTGCGCCGCAGCCGTATCAGGCGCTCCACCCGGGCGGCCAGGGCGGCGGCGCGTTCCGGCTGGGGATGCATGTCGCGCTTGCGGTTTTCGGCGGCGGCCGTGGAGCGGCCGCCGAACAGCATCGGCGCCGTCGCACCGTCCAGCTCGGGGATGGCCACCATCATCGTGGACTCCACCGGCATCAGGCCGAGGGTGGAATCCTCCCACTGCTCCAGTGACTGGAACTCGACGGCGTGGGCGGCCAGATAGGGCACGTCGAGTTCGCCCAGCAGCTGCTCGGCGGCCGCGGAGTCGTTATAGGCCGGGCCGCCGACCAGGGAGAAGCCGGTCAGCGAGACGACCGCGTCCACCAGTGTCTCGCCGTCGCGGCGGAAGAAGCGCTCGACCGCCGGACGGGCGTCGAGGCCGCTGGAGAACGCCGGTATCACCCTGAGGCCGCGCGCCTCCAGCGCGGCGATGACGCCATCGTAATGATCCGTGTTACCGGCGAGGACGTAGGAACGCATCACCAGCAGCCCCACGGTGCCGTTGCGCCCGTCCGTCCTGGGCAGCCGGCGCGCGTCTTCGCCCATGCGCTGCCTGAGGCGCGGGTGGTAGACGCCCACCTCGGGGTACTCCGCCGGCAACGCCGCCTTCACCCGCTCGCGCAACGCCCGCCGCGGGCCGTCGGCGTAACGGCCGATCAGGAAGCGCACCATGTTGGCGACGTTGTCGTCGGAGCTGGCCAGCCAGTACTGCAGGGTCAGGAAGTAGGCCCTGACGTCCTGGGCGGTGCCGGGGATGAAACGCAGGATCTGCGGCAGGCGCCGGAGCATGGCCATCTGGCGTGCGCCGGCGGTGCTGCCGCCGCCTTCGGTCTTCTTCGGCTTCAGCTTCTTCAGGAAGGCCAGCGGTCCCTTCTGGCTGCCGTCCATGCGGAAATTGCCCAGCTTCGTGAGCCTCGCCACTTCCGCGGCGGACATGCAGCACACCAGCGCGTCGCAGCCGTCCCGGCGCGCACGCAGATCCTCGAGGATGGGCTGGATGTGATCGTCCATGAACATCATGGTGACCACGATGATGTCGGCCCGGGCGATGTCCTCCCGGCAGCGGGCCAGCGCATCCTCGTCGGCGGACCATTCGGTGGCCACGTGCAGATGCATCGACAGCCCCGGCAGTTCGCGGCGCAGCTGACGATGGGCGCGCTCGACGGCACTCGCCATGTGACTGTCGAGCGTCACCATGACGAAGTTCAGCGCCGTCTGATCAGCGGCCGAAGTGTGCTTTGGCATCGTACAGTGTCTCGACGGTGATGCTCGCCACGCCCTGTTCCGTGGCATAGCGCTCGGTGTTCCGGCGGGCCTTGCCGCGGACGAAGAACGGGATTTTCTTCAGCTCCTGCTCGGCGTCTTCCGTCCACCGCGCGACGGTAGTGTCGACGGTGTCTTCGAAGTCGTGGCCGGCGGCGGTCTCCGCGGCACGCTCACCGGCGGCGGGCTTGCGGCCGTGGCCGAGATGGGAAGGCATGGCCTCGTCGTTGAATTCGAAGTCGTCCCGGAACATGGTCAGCAGGTGCTCCTCCAGGCCCATCATCAGGGGGTGCACCCAGGTGTCGAAGATGACGTTGGCGCCTTCCCAGCCCATCTGCGGCGAGTAGCGCGCGGGGAAGTCCTGCACGTGCACCGGCGAGGAGATGACGGCGCAGCCGATGCCGAGACGCTTGGCGATGTGCCGCTCCATCTGGGTGCCGAGAACGAGTTCCGGCTCGAGTTCGGCCACCCTCGCCTCCACCTCCAGGTAGTCGTCGCTGATCAGCGGCTCCACGCCGTATTCCTTCGCGGCTTGGCGCACCTCGCGGGCGAATTCCCGGCTGTAGGTGCCGAGGCCGACGACGTCGAAGCCCATCTCTTCCCTGGCGATCCGGGCCGCCGCCACGGCATGGGTGGCGTCGGCGAAGATGAACACCCGCTTGCCGGTGAGATAGGTGCTGTCGACGGAGCGCGAGTACCAGGGCAGGCGCGAAGCGGAGGTGGCCAGCGCGTCGCTGACGTCGAGCCCGGCCAGTTCGCCGACCTCGGCGATGAAGTCCCGCGTAGCGCCCACGCCGATGGGCACCGTCTTCACGAACGGCTGGCGGAACATGCGCTCCAGCCAAGCGCAGGTGGTGTGCGCTATCTCCGGATAGAGGCAGACGTTGAAGTCCGCGTCGGGGATGCGCTGGAGATCCTCCGGCGTCGCGCCCTCCGGCGCCACAACGTTGACGTCCACGCCGAGGCTTTCGAGCAGGCCGGTGATCTCGCGCACGTCGTCACGACAGCGGAAGCCGAGCGCCGACGGGCCGAGCAGGTTGGCACCGGGTCTGCGTCCATCGGGTCGGGGTGCCGGCTCGCTGCCCGGCGCCGGTATCCGGGCGGTGAGCAGGGTGCGCACGAGGTGATAGAAGGTCTCACTGGCGCCCCAGTTCTCCTTGCGGGAGTAGGACGGCAGCTCCAGCGGCACGATCGGCACAGGGAAATCCATGCTCTCGGCCAGCGAGCCGGGCTGATCCTGGATCAGCTCGGCGGTGCACGACTCGCCCACCAGCATCGCCCGGGGACGAAAACGGTCATAAGCGTCCCTGAGCGTCTCCTTCACGAGACCCGCGGTATCGCCACCGAGGTCGCGGGCCTGGAAGGTGGTATAGGTCACCGACGGACGAGTCGGGCGCCGCTCGATCATGGTAAACAGCAGGTCTGCGTAGGTATCGCCCTGGGGCGCGTGCAGGACGTAATGCACACCCTCCATCGAAGTGGCGATGCGCATGGCCCCGACGTGGGGCGGACCTTCGTATGTCCAGAGGGTGAGCTGCACGTTACACCGCCAGCCTTTCCATGCGGTTCAGCGGCCGGGCGAACAGCTCGGCGAGATCCGCCGCCTGCTCGAAGCCGTGCACCGGCGTGAAGACGAGTTCGATGGACCACTTCGTGCGGAAGCCCTCCGCCTCGAGCGGATTGGCGAGCCCGAGCCCGCAGACCGTGAGATCCGGCGCATCCTCGCGGACCCGGTCCAGCTGGCGCTCGACGTGCTGACCCTCGGACAACCGGACGTCCTGCGGCAGGCGCTCCAGCTCGGCCGCGACCACCTGGCGGTCCAGGTAGGGCGTGCCCACCTCGACCAGCTCCATGCCGCATTCCTCGTGCAGGAAGCGGGCCAGCGGGATCTCGAGCTGGGAATCGGGCAGGAAGGTGATGCGCCGACCGGCGAGTTTCTCCCGGTAGCGCTCCAGGGCACGTCGTGCGCGCGATGCCGGCGCGGCGGTAGCTGCCCGGACCCGCTCGGCAGGAATGTCGCTGGCGGCGGCGGCCGCCTCGAGCCAGGCCAGCGTGCCTTCCACGCCGAAGGGATAGGGTGCGTCGATCAGCCGTGCGCCCCGCGCGACCAGCGCCCTCGCCGTCTCACCGAGGAATGGCTGGGCCAGCAGGACGTCGGTGCCGGGGCCCACCGGCGGCAGCTCCGCCGCGGCTCGCGGCGGCAGGAAATTCACATCATCGATGCCGATCTCACGGAACAGCCGGGCGAACTGGTCTTCGACCACGTCGGCCAGGGTCCCGACCACCAGCAGCGAGCGTTCGCCGTCCGGCAGCTCCGGCACCAGGGTCTGCAGGCAGTTGTCCTCGCCCTGGGTGAAGGTGGTCTCGATGCCGCTGCCCGAGTAGTTGAGCACGCGGACCCGGCCCCGATGGGCGTGGGACAAGCGCTCGGCCGCCTTGGCGAGGTCCAGCTTGATGACCTCCGAGGGGCAGGAGCCCACCAGGAACAGGGTGCGGATCTCGGGCCGCCGTTCCAGCAGTTGCGCGGCAATGCGATCCAGTTCGTCGTTGCAGTCGGCCAGGCCCGCGAGGTCGCGTTCCTCCAGGATGGCCGTCGCGAAGCGCGGCTCGGCGAAGATCATGACCCCGGCGGCCGACTGTATAAGATGTGCGCAGGTGCGCGAGCCCACCACCAGGAAGAAAGCATCCTGGATCTTGCGGTGTAACCAGACGATGCCCGTGAGGCCGCAGAAGACCTCCCGCTGGCCTCGCTCGCGGAGTACCGACCGCTCCGAGCAGCCGTTCGGGAGGCTGGTGGCTGCCGCGCTCCGGTTCATTCGACGGCATACCCCGCTGCCCCGCCGTGCACCGTCCGCGGCGCCGATTGCTCGAGCCGCGCGGAGCGCAGCTTCAGCAGGAACTGCGTTGCGTTGACGACATAAGCCAAGTACGCTGCCAACGCGAGGAGCATCTGATGGCGCGCCTCCATAATTCCAAAGACAAGAGCCGCGATATAAGCCGTATGCAGCGCCATGACGAGCATGCTGACGACGTCCTCCCAGAAGAAGCTGGGCGCGAACAGCCAGCGGCCGAACACCACCCGCTCCCAGATCGACCCCGTCACCATAATTGCGTACAGAATCAACGTCTTGACGACGACGGAGACGGTCGCGGCGTAATAGCCCTCGCCGGTGCCGAGATATCGGATCACCAGGGCGAAACTCACCAGGAATACGAGGAACTGGAGCGGCGCCAGGATGCCCTGAACGAGTGTCCAGCGGGACTGGTCCCGCCTCTGGCGCTCCGCGTCGGTGTAAAGAGGTTTTCTGTTCTTGTGCCGGGTCATGCGACCACGTGTCTCGCTGGTCTCGGTGCTGTTGTCAACGAATCTAGACGCCTTGTTTCGATCTGTCAACTAAACCAGACGTAAACAAGACTTGACAAGTTGCGGGGAGAATTCGAAGATGGACTCGCGTCCCTGCAAGGACGCGCGCCGGCTGTCGGATAAACTACCCCCGAGGGGAGCACATCCGCCGCCAGCCCCGCCGCAGAGCGGTAAGGACGGTGGATGCCGGAGCGGGGCCTCAAAGGGCCCGCGGCGGCCCGGGCGGAGAATTTCGGCCGGCCGCAGAAGACACAACAGGAGGCGCGCGATGCCCGGACGGGGAGCTCGGCATCTGGCCGGAGACGACCAGGGACCAAAACATCATCCGCTGGCGAAGAGCGGCGAAACGGACGAGGACCGATGGAGAGAGGACGATGACGATTGCGAGGTACCACGGGACCGTCTGGCCCAGCTGGTTCGCATCATCGAATCCGAAACCATCCCGAGACTAGTGCTGGCGCATAAGAAAGAGGTCGACCTCGACGACCAGCAGGAGCACGCCGGGCCCGGCGTGGACCCGGAGGCAGTGCGCGAACTCGCCGCGCTGGTGCTGTCGCCGAACCAGGAACTCGCCCTGACCTACGTCCGCTCGATGCGCGACAAGGGCATCCGGCGGGAAAGACTGTTCCTCGACCTGCTCGGCCCGACGGCCCGCTACCTGGGCAGCCTGTGGGAAGACGACCTCTGCGATTTCACCGAAGTGACCGTCGGTCTGTGCCGGCTGCACCAGCTGGTGCGCGAGATGAGCCCGGGTTTCATGCGCGCAGGCAACGGCGTGGAGATAAAGCGGGCTTTGCTGGCGCCGGTGCCCGGCGAACAGCATACTTTCGGCCTGCTGATGGTGACCGAGTTCTTCCGCCGCGAGGGCTGGGACGTCTGGGGCGGCCCGTCCGCCAGCCACAGCGACGTCCTGCAGGTGGTGAATTCCGAGAAATTCTCGGTGGTCGGTTTCTCGGTGAGCTGCGACGATCGCCTTGACGAACTGACCGAGTGGATCCAGACCATCCGCAACCAATCCCGCAACCCGGAGATCGGCGTGCTCGTCGGCGGCCGGGTGTTCATCGACAACCCCGAGCTGGTGCGCGAAGTCGGCGCCGACGCGACGGCCCTGGACGGGCGCCAGGCTCCGCTGGAAGCGCTGGGACTGCCCCGGCAATTGAAGAGGCATTAGTGACCAACCCGCATCAGGCAAGCGCAAGGGGTAGCCGGCACACGGCCATAACGAGGGCCTTCCGCTCCGCGGCCCGCACCCTGGATCAGCTGACCGCCAATACCATTGCCACCCTGATTGCGGCCAGCGCCGACATCGCGCTGGTGATCGACGCCAAGGGCGTCATCGTCGATCTGTCCCTCGGCGGCAGCGATCTGCCGCCAGAGCTCGGTGACGACTGGCTGGGCAAGCCGTGGCTCGAGACGGTGGCTCTCGACAGCCGGCCGAAGGTGGAGGCGCTGCTGGAGGACGCGGCCCGGGGCGAGAGCCCGCGTTGGCGTCACGTCAACCATCTCACGGCCGAAGGCCGCAACATACCGGTGCGCTATTGCACCGTGCGCCTGCGCAAGGACGGCAATATCGTGGCAGTGGGCCGCGACCTGCATGCCATCGCAAACCTACAGCAGCGGCTGGTGGACGCCCAGCAATCTGTCGAGCGCGACTACTGGAACCTGCGCCAGCTCGAGACCCGCTACCGCTTCCTGTTCCAGACCGCCTCCGAGGCCGTGCTGATCCTCGATGCGGGCAGTCAGAAGGTGCTGGAAGTGAATCCGGTGGCGGAGAAACTGCTGGGCGAGCGCAGCAAGAAAATCGTCGGCCGGCCGCTCGCCGATGCCTTTACGAAAAAGAATACGACGGCGATCCAGGACTTCCTGGCCGAGGTACGAGCCGCCGGACGCGCCGAGGACATACAGGCCAGACTGCCCGACGATCGCCGCCTCACCCTGCGGGCCGCCCTGCTGCGGCAGGAGAGCGGAACGCTCATGCTGGTGCGCCTGCATACGCTGGACGGAAGCGAGGCTGACTCGTCGCTCTCCGAGGCGAAGCGCCAGCTCGCCAGCATCGTGGAGAGTGCGCCGGACGGCATCGTGGTCACCAGCCAGGACGGGCGCATCGTCAGCGCCAACGCGGCTTTCCTGGAGCTGGCGCAACTCGCCGGCGAGGACGAAGCCAAGGGCGAGTCGCTGGACCAGTGGCTCGGCCGCCCGGGCGTGGATCTGAACGTGCTCATCGCCAACGTGCGTCAGCACGGTTCCGTGCGCCTGTTCTCCACTTCCGTCCAGGGCAATTACGGCACCGTCACCGAAGTGGAGATCTCCGCCGTGGCCATCCGCAGCGAGGATCGGCTGCGCTTCGGCTTCGTGATCCGGGACGTCGGCCCGCGGCTCACAACCGACAACCAGGCCATGCAGGCCCTGCCTCGTTCGGTGGAGCAGCTGAAGGACCTGGTGGGCCGCGTGCCGCTGAAGGAACTCGTCCGCGAGGCCACCGACCTCATCGAGAAGCTCTGCATCGAAGCCGCCCTCGAGCTGACCGACGATAACCGCGCGTCCGCGGCCGAGCTCCTCGGGCTGAGTCGTCAGAGCCTCTACGTCAAACTCAGACGCTACGGCCTCGGCGACCTGGGACCCGACACCGAGGCCTGACCCATGGTCGGACAGGCCACCGGCAGCGTCCACGCGCCGGCTCCGGCGCCCGGGGCCGTCCTGGAACTCCTGAAACCCATCACCTGGTTCCCGCCGATGTGGGCCTTCATGTGCGGGGTCGTCTCCTCCGGCGTGCCGCTGGCCGGCAGCTGGCTGGTGATCGCAGCGGGCATCGCGCTGGCGGGCCCGCTGGTGTGCGCCACCAGCCAGGCGGCGAACGACTGGTTCGACCGCCACGTCGACGCCATCAACGAACCGAACCGCCCGATCCCGTCCGGCCGCATCCCCGGCCGCTGGGGGCTCTATATCGCGATCGCCTGGACGATGCTGTCGCTGGCGGTAGCCACCGCCCTCGGGACGTGGGTGCTTGCGGCCGCCGTGGCCGGACTTGTCCTCGCCTGGGTGTACAGCGCGCCGCCGCTGCGCCTGAAACAGAACGGCTGGTGGGGCAACACGGCCGTCGCCGCCTGCTACGAGGGACTGCCCTGGATCACCGGCGCGGCAGTGATGATCGGCGGCGCCATGCCCGACGGGCGAGTGTTCGTCCTGGCAGCGCTCTACAGCGCGGGCGCCCACGGCATCATGACGCTGAATGATTTCAAGTCCGTGGAAGGCGACCTGCGCATGGGCGTTGGCTCCATCCCGGCCCGCATCGGGCCGGAACGCGCGGCCACCCTCGCCTGCGCCACCATGGCACTGCCCCAGGTGGCGGTCATCGGCTTCCTGTGGTGGTGGGGGCTCGTGCCATGGGCTCTCGGCGTCGCCGCCGTACTGGCCAGCCAGCTCGCGCTCATGCCGACGCTGCTGAAAGACCCCCGCGGCAAGGCCGCCTGGTACAACGGTACGGGCATCACGCTGTACGTCTCCGGGATGATGATCAGCGCGTTCGGGCTGCGCGCCCTGGAACTCACGCCGTGAAGCCGCTGGGCTGGATAGGCATCTTGCGCGTCGGCCTGGTGCAGACCGCGCTCGGCTCCATCGTCGTGCTGACGACCTCCACGCTGAACCGGGTCATGGTGGTCGAACTCGGGCTCGCCGCCATGCTGCCCGGCGCGCTGGTGGCGCTGCACTACGCCGTCCAGGTCTCCCGGCCACGGCTCGGCTATGGCTCGGACCTGGGCGGCCGGCGCACGCCGTGGATCATCGGCGGCATGGCGGTGCTCGGGATCGGCGGCATCACCGCATCCTGCGCCACGGCCTGGATGGCCACGGACCCGGTCGCCGGGGCGGCGCTGGCCGCGCTGGCTTTCCTGCTGATCGGCGTCGGCGTCGGCGCGGCCGGCACGTCGCTGCTGGTGCTGCTAGCGAAGCGGGTCACGCCGGAGCGACGCGCCCCGGCGGCCACCACGGTCTGGCTGATGATGATCGCCGGCTTCGCCGTCACGGCCGGGGTGGCGGGTCATTTCCTGGACCCCTTCTCTCTGCCGCGGCTGGTGACGGTGACCAGCGTCGTCTGCGGCGCGGCGTTCCTGCTGACGCTTATCACCATCCACAACCTGGAGGGTCGTGGCAGCGCAGCCTCTCCTGCCGCCGCTGCCGGCGCCGCGGCCGCCGAGGAGGAACCGGGGCCGCCGTTCCGCCATGCTCTGGCAGAAGTCTGGTCCGAGTCGCGGGCCCGGCGGTTCTCCGTCTTCGTATTCGTCTCCATGCTCGCCTACAGCGGCCAGGAGCTGATCGTCGAGCCCTTCGCCGGCACGGTCTTCGGCCTGACACCAGGCCAGTCCACGCAGCTAGCCGGCGTGCAGAACACGGGAATGCTCGTCGGCATGATCCTGGTTGCCGTCGGTGCGCGGCGCTTCGGCACCCTGAGGGGCTGGACCATCGGCGGCTGCATCGCCTCCGCCATCGCCCTGGTGGCACTGGCGGCCGGCGGCTTCTTCGCCGACGAATGGCCGCTCCGGGCCAGCGTATTCGCGCTCGGCATGGCCAACGGCGCCTTCGCCGTGGCCGCCATCGGCTCGATGATGGCGCTGGTGGCAGCCGGCAGGGAGCGCCGGGAAGGGGTCCGCATGGGCCTCTGGGGCGCTGCCCAGGCCGTGGCCTTCGGCGCGGGCGGCTTTCTCGGCACCATGGGCGTCGACGTGATGCGCAGCCTGGTGAGCCTGCCGGCCACCGCCTACGGCGCGGTGTTCGCCAGCCAGGCGGTGATGTTCCTGGTGGCCACCGTCCTCGCGGCCCGGGTCGGCCATACCGGAGCAGACGACACCGAGACTCCGCAGCCCGGCCCCGTGCGGCTGGCGACAGAGACGGGCAGACAATGACAGAGGAAACGACATGGAAGAATTCGAAGTAGTGGTCGTCGGCGGCGGACCCGCCGGGGCCACTGCCGCCGCCACTCTCGCCCGCCGGGGCCGCTCCGTGCTGCTGCTGGACCGGGAGGGGCGGATCAAGCCCTGCGGCGGCGCCATCCCGCCCCGCCTGATCCGGGACTTCGAGATACCGGATGCGCTGCTGGTTGCCAGGGTGGATTCCGCGCGCATGGTCGCGCCGTCCGGCCGCGGCGTCGACATGCCCATCGACGGCGGCTATGTCGGCATGGTGGACCGGGAGGAGTTCGATGAATGGCTGCGCGTGCGGGCGGCCGCCGCCGGCGCCGACCGGCGGCAGGGCACGTTCCGCGAAATCACCCGGGACGCCGACGGCACGGCGGTCGTGCACTACCGGGCCCGCGAGGACGGCCGCGCCGCGCCGCCGCGGGCAGTCCGCGCCCGGGCCGTCGTCGGCGCAGACGGCGCCAACTCACGGGTGGCGAACCAGATGGTGCCCGGCGGCGACGCCATCCCCTACGTCGCCGCCTATCACGAGATCATCCGCTCGCCGGCCCAAGGGCAGGGAGACTTCGACGGCAAGCGCTGCGACGTCTACTACCAGGGCCACCTGTCGCCGGACTTCTACGCCTGGGTCTTCCCCCATGGCGAACACACCAGCGTGGGGGTCGGCAGCGCCAACAAGGGCTTCTCCCTGCGCGGCGCCGTGGCCGAACTACGCGCGGCCACCGGCATGAGCGAGTGCGAGACCGTGCGGCGTGAGGGCGCACCGATACCTCTGAAGCCCCTGAAGCGCTGGGACAACGGCCGCGACGTCCTGCTGGCCGGCGACGCGGCCGGCATCGTGGCGCCGGCCTCCGGTGAGGGCATCTATTACGCGATGGTCGGCGGCCAGTACGCCGCGGAGGCGGTTGAGGAATTCTGCGCCACCGGCAAGGCGAAGGCACTGAAGCAGGCACGCAAGCGCTTCCTGAAGGAGCACGGCCGGGTGTTCTGGGTGCTGGGCCTGCTACAACGTTTCTGGTACTCGTCGGACAAGCGCCGCGAACGCTTCGTCAGCATCTGCGAGGATCCGGACGTGCAGCGCCTCACCTGGGAGGCGTACATGAACAAGCGTCTCGTGCGTGCGAAGCCGGTCGCCCACGTACGCATCTTCTTCAAGGACCTCGCCCACCTGCTGGGGATCGTCTCGCCGTGAGCGCGGGGACCGTACGCCCGCTCCCGATTCTCGTCGCCGCCATCGCCGTCCTGGCGATGGGCGCCGGCGGAGGGCTGCTGACCGACCTCGGCCCCTGGTATCAGGACCTGGCGCAGCCGGACTGGAAGCCGCCCGACGTCGCCTTCGGGCCGGTCTGGACGAGCATCTTCGTGCTGGCCGGCATCGGCGGAGTGCTGGCCTGGTCTGCCGCCGACGGCGCCGCCGACCGGCGCCGCATCCTGGCGCTGTTCGGGCTCAATGCCTTCCTGAACCTGGGCTGGAGCGTGATGTTCTTCCAGGTGAAGCGCCCGGACTGGGCGCTGGCGGAGCTGGTCCTGCTTTGGCTGTCGATCGTGGCCCTGATCGTCGGCCTGAGACGGATCTCGCTGGCCGCCTCCCTGCTGATGGTCCCCTATCTCGCCTGGGTGACCTTCGCCGGCTTCCTGAACTACGCCATCGTGCGGCTGAACTAGCTGAATACCTGATAGACGGTGAAGGCACCGAGGTAGCCGAGCGCGGTCATGTAGGACCAGGCGAAGACGGGCCAGCGCCAGCTGTTGGTCTCCCGGCGGATGACGGCGAGTGTTGCCGCGCACTGCAGACACCAGGCGTAGAACACCAGCAGCCCGAGCACCATCGGCAGCGTGAATACGGGACTGCCGTCCGGCCAGGTCGCGGCTCTAAGGCGCGCCGACAGGCGTTCGTCGTCGGCCTCGGCGCCGACCGCGTAGATGGTGCCGAGCACGGCCACGACCACCTCCCGCGCCGGGAACCCGGCCAGCACCGCAGCTGACACCCGCCAGTCCCAGCCGAGCGGGTGGAAGACCGGAGCGATGGTCTCACCCGCACGCCCGAGCCAGCTCTGGGCGAGCTGGGCGGCAGCCGCCTCGTTCTCTATCCGGCGTAGCTGCTCCTCCAGCACCTCGCCGCTGTAAGACGCCACCGCGCGGGCGGCGGCTTGATCCGCCGCCTGCTCCACGACGTCGGAGCGGGGGAAATAGGCCAGCGCCCAGATGATCACGGCCACCGAGAAGATGACCGTGCCGGCGCGGCGCAGGAAGATGCGCGCCCTGTCGAACAGCTTTATCGCCACCGTGCGCAGGTTGGGATAGCGGAACTCGGGGAGCGTCAGCATGAAGGTGGGACGCTCGCCGCGCAGCGCCGAGCGCTTCAGCAAGAGCGCGGTTCCGACCCCGCCGAAGATGCTGAGCATGTAAAGGCCGAACAGCACGAGGCCCTGGAGGTTCAGCGGCCCGACGCCGCGGTCCGGCACGAAGGCCGCGATCAGCAACGCGTAGACGGGCAGCCGGGCCGAGCAGGTCATGAACGGCGCGGCCAGTATGGTGGCGATGCGGTCGCGCCGATTCGGTATCACGCGGGTCGCCATGATGGCCGGCACGGCACAGGCGAAGCCGGAGAGCAGCGGAATCACCGAATGACCGGAGAGCCCGACGCTGCGCATGGCGCGATCCACCAGGAAGGCCGCCCGCGCGAGATAGCCCGTATCCTCCATCAGGATCAGGAACAGGAACAGGATCATGATCTGGGGCAGGAAGATCACCACGCTGCCCACGCCGGCGATCACGCCGTCCACCAGGAAGCTCGCGAGGAACCCGTCCGGCAGCCGGGCCTGCAGGAACCCCCCTGCGCCGCTGACCGCCACGTCGATGAGATCCATCATGGGCGTCGCCCAGGCGAACACGGCCTGGAAGACCACGGCCATGGACAGGATGAACAGGCCGGTGGCGGGCCAGGGGCGGGCGAACCAGGCGGCCACTCGCGCCCCCTGGCGCTCGATGGCGGAGCCTTGCTGCTGGACGTCCGCGAGGGCCTCCCGGATCCAGCGGTAGCGCTCCCGCGCCTCGACGGCCCGCGGCGGCTCTTCACCGAACAGCTCCCGCCTGGCGTCCGCGAGCGTCTGCCGGCCGTGCTCGCCCAGGGTCTGCTGCCGCCACGCCACGGTGGCCGGGTCGTCATCCACCAGGGCACGCTCGATGTCCACGATGCCGACGTGAGGCGGCAGGTCCGCCAGCTCCTCTCTCAGGCGCTCCGCCTTCTCCCGCAGTGCCGGCCAGAAGCCGATCTTCGGTGGCGGCGCCGTCTCCGGCAGCTGCGCCAGGCGGCTCTTCAGTTCGGCGAAGCCCCGGCCCGTGGTCGCCACCACCGGGACGATCGGTATGCCGCCGAGCTTCGCGGACAGCGCCTCCACGTCGATGTGCGTGCCGTTGCGACGGGCGATATCGGTCATGGTAAGCGCGACCAGCAGCGGCCGTTCGAGTTCGACCAGCTGCTGGAGGAAATAGAGGCTCTGATAGAGCTGGGTCGCATCGACCACCGCCAGGATGCCGTCCGGCGGCGGCGTGCCGGGCATGCGGCCGAGCAGCACGTCCACGGCGATGCGTTCGTCCGCGGAGTAGGGACTCATACCGTAGGTGCCGGGCAGATCGATCAGATCGAACTCGCCCTCCGGCAGGGACGCGCGCCCGGATTTCTTCTCGACGGTAACGCCGGGATAGTTCCCGGTATGCTGGCGCATGCCGGTGAGCCGGTTGAAGACCGTGCTCTTCCCCGCGTTCGGATTACCGACCAGCGCAATGGTGCCCGCTGCCCGGCGGGTCATCGCGACTGACGAGAGGGGGACGGCTATTTCCCGGTTATCGCTCATTCCCCTTCGGGGACGTTATTACCTTCCAGGGGCTCCACCCGGAACCGCCTGGCCTGGTCCTTGCGCAGCGAGATGGACGTCCCATGGAGACGGAATTCCAGCGGGTCACCGCCCAGGGAGCGGTGCAGGAAGGTGAGTTCCGCGCCCTCCACGAGGCCGAGCGTCATCAGGCGCTGGACGCCCGGATCCGAGGGATCGACCGACGCGATCCGGACGCGATCGCCGTTCTTGAGGTCTTTCAGGGTCATTTCAGCTCTCTGTTTCGGAGCCGAATGATAATCGTTTGCGTTTTTGCTGGCCATTGCGGCAAGCGCGTACTCGCTCGGGATTTACCACGCAGTCAGAGACTTGCGGGCACCCGCGGGGCCCCGGCGGCGGCATCCGGTCACCGCTATGGGACGGATGCCGCGCGGGTAACGATCAGCTGGCGGTTTTCTTCGCAGATGCCTTCTTCGAGGCCGTCTTCCTGCGCGCCGTCTTCCGGGCGGTCTTCTTCTTCGTGACCTTTCTTTTCGCCACTTTCTTCTTTGCGGCTTTCTTCTTCGCAGGCTTCTTTTTCGCCGTCTTTTTCGCCGCAGTCTTCTTCGCCGCGGCCTTCTTCTTTTTCTTCTTCCTGCCGGTCATCCTCTCGATCTGCTTCTCGACCTGATCTATCGCCTTGTCGATGCGCAGCGCATGGGTGAGGTGTTTCCGCGCCGAATTGAGATCGTCGCGCACGAGTTTGAGATCCTTGCGCATGTCGGCGGCTTCTTCCCGCGCCTCGCCGACCGTCTTCTTCAGATTCGCGATCTGTTCTTTCAGCTCCTTGCGAGTCCTGTCACTGGTGGCCTTGGCGAGCTGCTCCGCCTTCTTCTGCATGTCCTTGCGGGATTTCTCGACGCGCTTATTGGCCTTCTTGACCTCGCGCATCAAGCGGTCGCGCTCCCGGCTGAGCCGCTTGGTCGCCGACTCGGCCGCCTTGCGGAAGTCCTTCTTGGCGTCCTGCAATGCGCGCTGCTGCTTCCTGACTTCTTCGATCATGGTCGTACTCCAACAAAAGCTCTCGGGGAGACCGCTTCCGTTCAGCCCTCCGCAGGGATGCTACCCGACTGCCCGGGTGTCGTCATCCGCAAAACCCGGGGGCCGCACGGCGCGGCCCCGGGAAACTCAGCTCGCCGTGCCGGCGGCGCCGGACAGCCGTGGCTCGGCATCGTGGTCCGGCCCGGCGCCAATCAGGAAGCGTGCCAGAGCCGGCAGCAGCACGAGCGCGCCCAGCATGTTCCACAGGAACATGAAGGTCAGCATGAGACCCATGTCCGCCTGGAACTTGATGGGAGAGAAGATCCAGGTGGCGACGCCCACCGCCAGGGTGATGCCGGTGAACGCCACGGCCTGGCCGGTCGTCTGCAGCGTCCGGTCGTAGGCGGCCTTGAGGCCGAGGCCGTCACGCAGGTGGGAGTCGAGCCGGCTGTAGATGTAGATGCCGTAGTCCACGCCGATGCCGACGCCCAGCGCGATCACGGGCAGCGTCGCCACCTTCACGCCGATGCCGAGGAAGGCCATCAGCGCCTGCGCCAGCACGGAAGTGAGCGCCAGCGGCAGGATGATGCATATCACGGCGCGCCAGGAGCGGAAGGCGAGCAGCACGAGGAAGCTGACCACGCCGTACACCAGCGCCAGCATCTGGTACTGCGCCTTGGCGATCACCTCGTTGGTGGCCGCCTCGATGCCGGCGTTGCCGGCGGCCAGGACGAAACGCAGGTCGTCTCTGTTGTTCGCCTCGGCGAAGGCCTCGGCGTCGGCGACCACGCGCTGCAGGGTTTCGGCCTTGTGGTCTTCCAGGAACAACAGCACCGGGACCATGCTGCAGTCCACGTTCATCAGGTTCGACGGCACCCGGGAGAGCGAGTTGTTGAGGATGTACTGGTTGCGGCTCAGCGTATGCCAGAGCGGATTGCCCTCGTTCATCGCCTGGATGACCAGTTTGGAGACGTTCACCAGCGAGACGACGGACTGCACGCCCCGGGTATCGCTCATCACCTCCTGGAAGCGATCGACGGCCGCCAGGGTCTCGTATTCGCCGCACTGCTGCGGCGGCGTCTCGACCATCACCACGAATACATCGGTACCGGTCGAGAAATTGCTGGTCAGAAACGCGTTGTCGAGGTTATAGCGCGAGTCCGGTCGCAGCTCCGGCGCGCCCGGGTCGAGGTCGCCGATGCGCAGATCCTGGCTGAAGTAGAAACCCAGCCCGCCCAGCACGATCGCGACGCCGATCGCCAGCGTCGCCCGCCCGCGCAGGACGAAATTGCCGAAGAACTGCCAGGTGGGATGAGGCTTCTCCCGGCGCTTCTGCAGGTGGCGCACGCCGTGCTTCGAGATGCCGGTGTACGACAGCAGCACCGGCAGCAGGAACAGGTTGGTGAAGATGATGACGGCGACGCCGATACCGGCGGTCAGCGCCAGCTCCTGGATGACCGGAATGTCGATCACCATCAACGTCAGGAAGCCGATGCCGTCGCTGACGAGTGCCACCATGCCGGGCACGAACAGCACCCGGAAGGTGCCGCGCGCGGCCTGCTCGGCGGTGGCACCGGCACTGAACCGGTTGGCGACGTTGTTGATGATCTGGACCGAGTGGCTGATGCCGATGGCGAACACCAGGAACGGCACCAGCATGGAGTAGGGATCGAGACCGTAACCCAGGGTCTTCAGCAGACCGAGCTGCCAGATCACCGCCATGGTCGAACAGACGAGCGGCATCATCGTCGCCCAGTGGCAACGGGAGTAGTAGTAGAGCAGAACGAGCGTAATCAGGAAGGCGATGCCGAAGAACGAGGCCACCAGTGTCGCGCCCTCGATCAGGTCGCCGACGACCTTCGCGAAACCCGTGATGCGGATCTTGATCGTGTCGGATTCGTACTTGTCCCGCACGAGGCGCTCGAGATCCTGGGAGAACTCGTAATAATCAAGCTTCTCGCCGGTCTCCGGATTCACGTCCACCAGCGGGGCGATGATCGCCGCCGAACGGAAGTTGTTCGCCACGAGCCGGCCGATCTGGCCGGACCGGTCTATGTTCTCACGCAGTTGCTGCAGCGCTCTCGGCGAGCCGTCGTAGTCGTCCGGGATGACCGCGCCACCGCGGAAGCCTTCCTCGGTGACCTCGCTCCAGCGTACGTTCGGAGTCCACAGCGATTCGAGCTTCGAGCGGTCGACGCCGGTAATGTAGAAGACCTCGTCGGTGATCTCCTGCAGTGTCTCCTGGAACTCCGCGTCGAAGATATCGCCTTCCGTGGTCTGCACGATGATGCGCACGAAATTGCCGAGCGAGGCCAGATCCTGCTTGTTCTCGAGATAGTTCTCGATATAAGGATGCGAGACCGGAATCATCTTCTCGAAGCTCGCGTCGGGGCGCAGCTGACTTGCCTGGAAGGTGAGGAACGCCGTGACCGCCGCGAAAAGCAGCAGAATGATGGGGCGATTGGAAAACAGCAGCGGCGCGACGTGCGCCTCGCGGGCGAGTTGCTCCTGCAAGCGGCGCTGCCGGGCTTCTTCGTCCTCGCCGCCGGGCGACTCCTGATTTGTGTCTTCCGTCATGGTGCGTCACCCCCAGCCATGTCGAGACCGGTGCGGACGCCGCCGAAACCGGCAATGAACATCCGGCCGTTGCCGATTTTCTCGACGGCGGCCAGCGAAGCCCGGCTGTCGAGCGGCAGAGTGGTGAAAGTCTGCCCGTCGTCACGACTCTCCAGGACCGTGCCGGCAGCGCCGACCAGCACGATGCGGCCGTCGGAGAACACCTGACCGCCGAACAGCGTACTCTCGCCCGGCGCGTCGATGGCCGTCCAGGTATCGCCGTCGTCCTCCGAGCGGAAGATCCGTCCGCGCAAACCGAAGATCAGTACGCTGCCCTCATCGGTCGTCAGGACGCCGAAGAACGAACCCTCGTAGGGAGAGTCCAGCGCCTCCCAGGTATCGCCGTTGTCGCTGGAGCGATGCAACTGACCGGCCTCGCCGGCGATCAGCAGTGCACCGGATTCGCTGCGTCCGATGTCGTAGAGGTGATAACCGTTGGGATTGTCCAGCCGGTGGGAGTGCAGTTTCCAGGCCTCGCCGGCGTCGTCGGTGCGCAGCAGCAGGCCGTAAGCGCCGATGATATAGCCCGTGCGTTCGTTCTCGAACCGGACGTTGAGCGCCGGATGGGTGATGCCCTCATCTCTTGCGCGCTCGGCATCCTCGAGGGCGAACTCGGCCTCCTCCAGCGCCCACTGGGCGTCTTCACGCTCATCGTCCGCTGCGTTCTCCAGCCTGGCGCGGGCCTCGTCGATAAGCTCCTGTGCCGCCTCGATCTGCAACTCGGCGATATCTTCTCCGGTAAGCGCGACAGACCAGGTTTCGCCGCGGTCGGCGCTCGTCAGCGCTATACCTTCGTGGCCGACCGCCCAGCCGGCTTCGGCACGCGGGAAATCGACGGCAGTCAGCATGAGAGAGACCGGCACATCGGCATGCTGCCATGCCGTGCCGCCGTCGTCGGACCAGATGATGTGGCCCTGCTCACCTACCGCGACGAGTCGGTCGCCGGACCAGTCGAGGTCGACCAGAAGGGCGTGGTCGGCGTCCGGAGACGGGATCGCCGGCCGATAGGCGAAGGGCTCCTGCGCCATGCCTGCCACGCTCCACAGGCACAGCAGCGCTGCAATCGCTTTCTTCAAAGACTCCCCCTCTGCAGAAATCGCTGCCGGCCGCCATCACCCGGCGGCCGGCAGCGCTGTCGATTGACTACCGGATGCCGGACCTCCTGAGAGCCGCCGGGGTGTACTCGCGTTCGGTCGCCTCGTAGCCCCACACGTAGCCGTAACCGTCCACCTCGTTATCGAGGCCGATCGGCAGGTGGCGGCCGGAGATCAGGTCGTAGGACGAAGTGGCGATCGCCCACGGCACCTGCGCCTGGTAATGGACGATCTGGTGGGCCTCCTTGACCCGCCAGAGCTCGCCGCGGCCGTCGTACTGGTCGGCCACCGCGATCTGCCACATGTCCTCGTCCACGTAGAAGACGCGCTTGGCGTAGACGTGACGCTCGCCTTCCTTCAGCGTGGCTTCGACGATCCAGACCCGGTGCAACTCGTAACGGAGGTACTCCGGATTCAGGTGTCCCGGCATGACGATGTCCTCATAGGACAGGCTCTTGTCGGCCAGCCGGTAGGCGTTGTACGGGATGTAGAGCTCTTTCTTGCCGATGAGCTTCCAGTTGTACTTGTCCGGGGCACCGTTATACATGTCCAGGTCGTCCGCGGTGCGCAGACCGTCGGAAGCGGTACCGGGACCGTCGTAGGCGACGTCCGGCGCGCGGCGTACCCGGCGCTGACCGGCGTTGTACACCCAGGCCGCCCGCGGCTCTTTCACCTGGTTGATGTTCTCGTGCACCAGCAGCACGTCGCCCTCAAGGCGGGCCGGCGCGACGATGCGCTGCTTGTAGTAGAACAGCCGGTTGTCCGGTGCGTCTTCCAGGTAGCGTGCGTAGGTGAGCTGGTCCTCGAAGATCACCGGGCTGAAGGCGCCGTTGGCCTGCACCGGGATCTGCGCGTAGGTGCGCTTGAAGCTGCCGCCCCGGTAGCGCATCACGTGATTCCAGACGATCTCGATACCGCTCTCGGGCAGGGGGAACGGGAAGTCGGAAGCGAGGTTCTCCAGACCGTTGCCGCCGGCGACGAGCTGGACGTCCACGGCGCCGGACTTGACCTGGTCGTAGACTTCCTGGGGATAACCTGCGGTACGCCGGGACTTGTAGACCGGCATGCGGTACGTGTCCGGATATCGCTTCAGGACGGCGATCTGCCCGGGCGTGAGGTTCTCTTCGTACTGCTGGTAGTTCTCCGCCGTAATCACGAACAGGGGCTCGTCCTCGGGGAAGGGATCCACCAGCGGACCGCCGTCCACGTAGTTCGCCGGCGGCTCGGTGAGACCACCGGTCCACTCCGGGATAGTGCCCGCCTCATTGCCGGCGCGCTCGGCGCCCATCGGAGTCAGTTCCGGGCCACCCAGACGCGCGGCCTCCTCGGGCGAGACGCCCGCCACGGCGGTTCCGGCCAGCAGGCAAGCCGCGGCCGACACCATGGAGATTGCTGATCTGCGCATTCGTTTCACCATTGCATTCGTTAATTCAAGATATCAGAAAATGATGCCGAAGCTCACGGACAGGAAATCCCGGTCCTTCTGCGTGTTGTAATCACCACCACTGAAGTCCGTGTAGGACAACGACGCCGTGTACTTGTTCAGGTACTCGGCATTCAGGCCGATGCTGAACGCCTTGGCACCCTCGTTGAAGTTCGTGTTCGGCGATACGCCATCCACGTCGTGGGACCAGGCGAAGTTCGGCGTCAGGTTGATGCCCATGAACGCATCGTTGTAGGTCAGCGAACCGCGGATCCGGTAGCCCCAGCTCGTATCCGTCACGAGGCCGTCCGTGGTGCAGTTTGACGGCGTGTAATTCGGCACGATCGGGTCGATCAGCTGATCGAACGGCGGTGGCGGGAAGAAGCCCTCGCAGGTCAGGTCGCCCGGCAGCGGGATGCCCAGGGATGCCAGCGGGATCGGTGTAAAGGCGGGCGTGCCGTAGATCGGCGAGCGTCCGTAGCGAGTGGAGGACAGGGGGTCCGGCAGCGAGCTCACCCGGTTGCCGCCGACCTCGCCCACGAGGGACAGGCGGTCGGCGCCGAGCACCTGCTCGAAGAACTTCACCACCGTGAACTGCCACTGCAGCACGTCGAAGTCGTCGTAACCCTGCGCCGTGCCGCCCGGCGGCGTCGCCAGCACGCGCGGCGTCACGGGGCTCCAGGGCGCAAGGCCCACGGCGCCCTGCAGCAGATCCACCGTGTTCAGCTGCACCGGCGAGTCCGGCCGGTAGCTGACCTCGCCGGAGAGCGCGAAGCCGGCCACGTTGGTAGCGAAGCTGGCACCGAAGACCTTCAGGTCCTCCGGATAATCGATGGTGTACTGCGGGTTGCCGCCGAAGGGGTTGCCCGGGATGAAGGGGGCGAAGTCCGGGTTGCCGTCCGGGGGACCGAGGCTGCCGTCGGGCAGCGTCGGGTTGGCGGACACGACGCCGCTGAAGAACGGCGTGCGGCTGTGCAGCTGCATGTAGTACAGGCCGAATTCGCTGAAGTTCAGTTTCTCGGCGAAGTAGCGTAATGCCACGCCGAACTGCTTGCCGTCGTCTGGGATGTCGTCCTCGGTGCGGGTGATGAACAGGCCGTTCGCGTAGTTCACCCGGTCGGGCAGCAAGCCGTTCAGCGTCACGCCGTTACAGCCCTGGGCCGCGGGGTCGGTCTGCGAGAAGTAGGTGCCGCAGCCGTCGATGACCGTGCGCTCCCACTCGAGCTGATAGAAAGCCTCGACGCTGAGCGCCGGGGTGATGCCGGCATTGAAGGACACCATGCTCACCGGCAGCAGGCCTTCCTTGATCTCCGCGCCCGGGCGGCGGAACGCCGAGACGTCGACGGGGTTGATCGAGTTGATGCCGTTCTGGATGAACGTGCTCTCGCCCCAGGACAGCACCTGGCGGCCGATGCGGAAGTCCAGCGGCACGTTGTCGAAGATGGTCAGGTCGGCGTAGAAGAAGGCGTCCAGCAGCTCGATGCCCGAGGCCTTCGCGAAGTCGTTGAAGTCCGAATCGTTCAACTCCTGGCCGGGGAAGTACTGGTTCAGCAGGTTGCCGTGGGGACGCGAGCCGTTCTCGAGTTCCTGGTCGTACCAGTACTTGCCGCGCAGGAACACGCCCATGTTCTCGTAGCGGAGCTCGAGATCGTGAGTGCCCTTCAGGATCAGCGAGTAGATCTTGCCGTCCAGGAAGTTCAGGTTACCGTCGTCGGCGGTGTTACTGGACGCCGTGCCGCCTGGCCAGTTGCCCGGCGTCACGAGACTCGGATCGATCTCGTCGAGACGCCAGCTGGCGCCGATGGATATCTCGGAGTTGAAGCTCCCCTCGATGTCCCCGATGGTGAACTCGGCTGCCGACGCGGGGGCCGGTAGCGCGAGGACGGACCAGACCAGCGCCAGAAGCACCGGCACAGTTATTCTGTTCATAGGACCCCTCATCGAATCTTTTTCAGCTTGTTGTGCTGCCGCTGCGAGCTATCCCCGCGCAGCGTGTCCGACTGAGCGTAGCACCCCCCCTCAGCGACCGCCCGTCCGTATGCGGCGCAGGTCACTGACGGATTTCACCTATATGACGCCAGGGCGCCAGGTGCTAGTCGGCGGCGCTGACGATGCGGCTCCCCCGGACCCGCGCAAGACTTGCACACGTGAATGCATCTGGCAACACCTGTTTGCGCAGGGCGTTGGTCGCGCGGGAGAGCAGGCCGGCCGCGAGGCGGGGGGCGGGCAGGCCGAGGGAGAGACGGGTCATGTAGTACTGGTAGACCCCTTCCTTGGCGGCGGCGAGCAGGGGGCTGGCCAGTACCCGCTCTCCGGCGACCAGGTAGGTGTCCAGGTCGCCGAGCGAGATCAGCAGCGGCTTGTGCGTCGGCCGGAACGGCTTCAGCGGCCGGCCGCGCAGGAAATGCTGCAGATTCCAGGCGGCATATTCGCCCATGTCCAGGGCGTGGTAGGCCTGCTTGCGCAGCGGCTGGGGCAGACCGGCACAGTCGCCCGCCACGAACAACGCGGGCCACGCCTCGCTCTGCAGCGTGTCGCGCACGGGCACCCAGCCCCGCCCGGCGGGGATCAGTCCCGATTCCGCCAGGAAGGGCGGCGGCGCCAGGCCGGCGGACCAGATGGCGAGATCCGCGGGAAGGCGCTCGCCGGAAGCCAGGACGACGGACTTCGCCGTGAGGCGGGAGACGCCCGCACCGGTGTGCCAGTGGACCGGCAACCCGGCGCAGCGCGCGCGAACGTCTGCGGCCAGCGCCGCCGGCAGGCCGGGCAGGATCTCCGGCTCGCGCTCGACCACGTGGACGGTCAGACTCACTTTGTCACGGTGCTGGCGCAGTATCTCACCGAGGGCCTCGACGCCGGAGACGCCGCCGCCGATGATCACCACCGACGCCGATGAAGCACGGCCGCGCGCGGCAAGCGTGCTCAGCCGCTCCCCGATGACGGCGGCATCCCCGGCGTGTCGGAAGTCGACGGCATGCTGCGCGGCGCCGGCTACGCCGGCGCGCACCCTGATCCCGCCCGGTGCGAGCAGGCAGGCGTCGTAGCCGAGCGAGGTGCCGGCGGCGGTGTGCACCCGTCGGGTGCCCGCGTCCAGCCGCTCCACCGCGTCCTGCAGGAAGCGGTGGCCGGCACTCTCCACCAGCGCGCGGCTCTCGAGCAGCACGTCGCGGCGGCTCTTCAGGCCCGAGAGGATCTCGTGGATGTTCGGCGTCCACTCGAACGCGGCGCTCGGATCCACGACGGTCACGGCGTAGCGCCGGGAAATCGCGGTGGCGGCGGCGAGCCCCGCAAAACCCGCGCCGACGATGACGATGCGCCGTTTCCTCAACGCCGTCGGTCCGTCTTCATGATATTCCGGCGACGCTTCACAGGCGGTAACCGCCGACCGGGCTGCGATTGCCGGGCTTGCCGAGCACCATCTGGACGTCGCCGATGGCGCGCTCGCGGAAGCCGCCTTCGCAATAGCAGAGGTAGTACTCCCACATGCGGATGAACACGTCGGAATAGCCGAGTTCGCGCACCGCCGGCAGGTTCGCCATGAAGCGCCGGCGCCATTCGGCCAGGGTGCGGGCGTAGTCGAAGCCGATCTCCTGCAGGTCGCAGAGCGTGAGCGACGTCGCCCGGGTCATGATGTCCAGCATGGCCGTGACGGAGGGCAGGCCGCCGCCGGGGAAGATGTAGCGCTTGATGAAATCCACCGAGCGCCGCGCGTGCTCGTAGTTCTGGTCGGCAATGGTAATCGTCTGCAGCACCATCAGCCCATCGTCGGCGAGCAGCTCGTCCACCTTGCGGAAATAGGTCTCGAAGTACTCGTGGCCGACCGCCTCCAGCATTTCGACGGAGACGATCCGGTCCCAGGTGCCATCGAGGTCGCGGTAGTCGCAGAGCCGCACGTCGACCCGGTCGGCGACGCCCTCCGCCTCCGCGCGCCGCTTCGCCGCGGCCAGCTGGTTGTCCGAGAGCGTGACGGTCGTGACCCGGCAGCCGTACTCCTTCGCGGCATGGACCGCCAGCGCGCCCCAGCCGCTGCCGATCTCCAGCAGCCGATGATCGGGGGCTAGATCCAGCTTCTCGCACAGCAGTCGGATCTTGTTCCGTGAAGCCTGCTCCAGCGTGCTGTGTGTCTCGTCGAACACCGCCGCCGAATACATCATGGTGTCATCCAGGAACAGCCGGAACAGATCGTCGCCCAGGTCGTAGTGAGCCTGGATGTTGCGGCGGCTGCCGCGGCGGGTATTACGGTTCAGCCGGTGCGCGAGCCGGAACACCGGGTGCAGCAGCCGGGCGGCACCGCGGTCCATGCTCTCCAGCACGTCCCGGTTCACCAGGAACAGCCTGACGACGCCGGTCAGATCGTCGGCCTTCCACCAGCCGCGCATGTAGGCTTCGCCGGCGCCGAGCGCGCCGCCCAGCGCGATCTCCGCCCAGGCGCGCGGGTCGACGATGTCCACGGTCACGTCCAGCGGGCAATGCGCGGACGCTGCACCAAAACGGTGCTCCCGCCCGCCTTCGCGCACGACCATCCTGCCGCGGTGGATACCGGCCAGGCGGCCGAGCAGGCCGCGGCGGGCCAGCGAATCGCTCCACGGCAGTTTCCTCTCCCGGCGGTCTTTGGCGGCGATGGCGATGTCGTGGTGTCTCATGACGGTTTTGGATTATCGGGCCTGAAGGCCCTCCTACAGTTACACGGGTTTTCCGGGGTGCGGGATGTAGCGCGCCCGCTTCAGCCACAGGCGCAGCGCCTCCCAGTGGATGCCCGCCACGACCTTCAGCGTGATGAAAGGATAGCGCAACAGGGCCAGTGCAAGCTCGCGGCCGGTGAGCGGCCGGCGGCGCAGCACCATCGAGGCCTGCAGGCGGAGCTCGCCGTCCTGGAAGTCGTTCATGGCCACCGACAGCATCTCGCCCGGGCGCGAGAAGTAGCACTGGTAGCGCATGTCCATCGGCAGGAAGGGGGAGACGTGGAAGTCCTTGTCGAAACCCGCGCGCCGGCCGCCGGCGGCCGGGCGCAGGGAATCGCCGGCCAGCACGTAACAGTGCTGTTCGCCCCAGGGCGTGTTGTTCACCTCGAGCACGACCGCCTCCATCTCCTCGCCGCCCTCGTCCATGCAGTAATAGATGCTGACCGGATTGAAGGAATGGCCGAAGTAGGCGAGATGGGACAGCAGGAAGATCCGGCCCGCGGGCCGGCGGCCCGTGCGGGCGGCGACGAGTTCGCGGACGCACTCGTCCAGGGGGCGCGACGGATCGCCGAGATGGTCGGCGCGGCGGAAACGAACGGGGGCAAAGCGGCGCGCCGACCAGAGCAGCAGGCGCCCGCGCAGCCGGTCCAGCTCCTGCAGGTCCAGGAACACCATGAACAGGCGGTAACGGAAGTCGTGCTCCGGCGCGCCGAAGCGGCGGTGCCTAACCCACCCGCGATAGATACAGCTCTGCATCGCTCATCTGCTCCCGGCGGCTGCCGCGCACGTCCGCCACTGCCGCCAGCGCGCTCTGCACGCCGTCCTCGTGAAAACCGAAACCCCAGTAGGCGCCGCAGTAGGCGGTCCGGTTGACGCCGCTGATTTGCCGCCGCCGTCCCCGTGCCTCGACGGAGGGAACGTCGTATACCGGATGATCGTAATCGATGCGGCGGATGATCTTCGCGGGGTCGATATCGGCACTGCGGTTCAGTGTCACCAGATACTGGGTCTCCGTCGGCAGGGACTGCAGGATGTTCATGCTGTAGGTTACCGCGACGCGGCGCTGCGGCTGCCGGGGCCGATGGTAGTTCCACGCCGCCCAGGCGCGGCGCCGGCGCGGCAGCAGGCGCTCGTCGGTGTGCAGCACGGCCTCGTTCGGCTGATAGCCGATGGCGCCCAGCACCTCCCGTTCCGCGTCGCTCGGGTCCGCGAGCATGGCCAGCGCCTGGTCGCTGTGGCAGGCGAGCACGGCGTAGTCGAATCGCTCGGGCGCCCCGCCCTGCGGCGTCACCGTGACGCCGTCACGATGCCGGGCGACGCTTCGCACCGGCGTCGCCAGCCGCACGCTGTCGGCGTACGACCGCATCAGGGGCTCCAGGTACTGCCGCGAGCCGCCCCGTATGACCCGCCACCGTGGGCGGTCCGACAGCTGCATGAGGCCGTGGTGGTCGAAGAAGCGGGCGAGATAGGTGAGCGGGAAGTCGCCCACCCGCTCCGGCGAGGCGGACCAGATGGCCGCTGCCATCGGCAGCAGGTACTGCTCACGGAACGCCGAAGAGTAGCCGTTGTACTCCAGGTACTCGCCGACGGTCAGCTCCTCGCCCTGCGGCGCGGCCGAGCGGGCGAGCGCCGTGCCCTCCTCGTTGAAGCGCAGGATGTCGCGCAGCATACGGTAGAAGCCGGGACGCAGCAGGTTGCTGCGCTGGGCGAAGATCCCGTTCATGGAGCTGCCGCAGTATTCCAGTCCGCTGCGCTCGCACTGCACGCTGAAGCTCATGGCGGTGGGCTGGCTCTCCACGCCCAGTTCGGCCAGCAGCTTCACGAACTCCGGGTAATTGCGCTCGTTGTAGACGATGAACCCGGTGTCGATCGCGAGCGCGCCCTCGGGCGCCTCCACGTCGACCGTATGGGTATGCCCGCCGGGCCGGTCCGAGGCCTCGAACACCACCACCTCGTGCTCGGCGGCAAGTCCGCGTGCCGCGACCAGTCCGGACACGCCCGCACCGATGACCGCTATCCTCATGTCCTGTGTCGCCCTCTCAACAGATACAACGATCGAGCCGCCCCGACCTCCTCCGCGCCGACCTCGTCCAGGCCGGTCCGGCGTGCAGGGGAGTGTTTCGTGCCGCTGCGGACTTCGGATGCAGGCGGCGGCGCTGCTACCATGACCGGGTACGCCGTAATGGCACCCTGACAGGAGACACGAGCGATGGCGCTGACAGAATCCCGCATGCTCCCGCTGGGCACCGAGGCCCCGGCCTTCACCCTGCCGGATTGCGAGGGGGCCGAGCACTCGCTGGCGGATGCCGCGGACGCGCCCGCCGCGCTGGTCATGTTCATCTGCAACCACTGCCCCTACGTGAAGCACGTGCGCGGGGAGCTCGCCCGGCTGGCGCGGGACTACACGCTGCGCGACGTCGCGGTATTCGGCATCAACAGCAACGACGCCTCCACGCATCCGGACGACAGCCCTGCGAAGATGCGCGAGGAGGCAGCCGAATGGGACTACAGCTTCCCCTACCTGGTGGACGAGGATCAGTCGGTGGCGAAGGCCTATGGCGCCGCGTGCACGCCCGACTTCTTCGTTTTCGACGCCGACCGTCGCCTGGCCTACCGCGGCCAGCTGGACGGCAGCCGGCCCGGCAACGACGAGCCGGTGACCGGCGCCGATCTCCGCGCCGCCCTGGACGCCGTGCTGGAGGGGCGGCCGGTGCCCGAGCCGCAGAAGCCGAGCATCGGGTGCAACATCAAGTGGAAGCCGGGCAACGAGCCGGACTGATTCCCCGGCCGACCGTCACTCGGCTGCCGCCAGGTCGGCGCCGCGCATCAGTTTGATCTCCAGCGGGCTCGTCGTGTCCAGGTGCACATCGCGCTGCGGGAAGGCGATCACGATGCCCGCCTCGTTGAACTTGCGGTTGATGGCCCGGTGCAGGTCCGTGCTCGTCTCCAGGCGCACATCCAGTGCCGGCACGAAGCAGCGCAGACCCAGATTCAGCGAGTTGTCACCGAAGGACTCGAAGGTCACCAGCGGTGCCGGGTCGTCCAGCACCTTCGGGTGCTCGCGTGCCGCCTCCTCGATCAGCAGCAGCGCTTTCTCGACGTCGCTGCCGTAGGCCACGCCCACCATGAAGTGGATGCGGATGATCTCGTCCGAGAGCGACCAGTTCAGCACGCGGCCGGTGATGAACTCCTTGTTCGGGACCAGCAACTCCTGCCGGTCCCAGGTGCGGATCGTCGTGGCCCGGATCTGCACGCGGGTGACGGCGCCGCTGGTATCGCCGACCGTGACGATATCGCCGACCCGCACGGGCCGCTCCATCAGGATGATCAGTCCGCTGATGAAGTTGGCCACGATCTCCTGCAGACCGAAGCCGATGCCGACACCCAGCGCCGCCACCAGCCACTGCAGCTTCGACCAGTCCACCCCGATGGTGGCCAGCACGAATGTAAGGCCGATGCCGGCGATGCTGTAGCGGGCGAGCGTGGCGAAGGCGAGCCGGCTGCCCGGTGTCACGGAGGGACGCTGGCGCAGCACGATCTCCAGCAGGGACGGAACCGTGCGGGCGCCGACCACGGTCAGCAGGACGGCGAGCGCTGCCGCGAAAATATCCATGAGCGTGACCGCACGGATGCGTTCCTCGCCGCCGACCTGTTGCACGGACTGCCACAGGGTGATGTCGCTGAAGGCGCCCAGCGCCGGCAGCATCCCCGACCAGATCCCGCCGAATCCGAGGAACGCGGTCACGGCCAGCGCCACGTTGACGAGCTTGCGGGTATCGGCGTCGAGCGAGCCGATATCCACCGGGGCTTCGACGGCCACGGCTGCCGACTCGTCGGATGCCGCGGGCATGGTTCCCTCGGCCTCCCGCGCGGCGCGGGCGGCTTCGCGCCGGTGCAGCGCCTCTCGCAACAGCAGGCGGCGGCGCATCACCAGCAGCCAGCGCACTACCAGCTCGCGCAGCAGCACCAGGCCGAAGACCAGCCACAGGGTATTGATCAGCTTGCCGAGCAGAGTGCCGGCGGAATACAGGAAGCCCGCCAGCGCCATCAGTCCGAGGGCGGCGGGCAGTGCCAGCGACAACAGCAGCCAGAACCAGGGCCAGGCGAGGACCGGCTCGTCGCCCTCCCGACGCTGCAGGGCCTTCAAGATCCCGCGCCGGGGCACCAGCAACCGATAGAGGAACACCATCAGACCGCCGATCAGTACCAGGAACACGACCTGGACCAGGGCGCCGACGGAGGCGGCCTGGTGGAATCCCATGGCCGTCACCAGAACGAAGCCCGGCACCAGCAGGGTGAGCATCAGCTGATCCATCTGCCGGCGCAGCCGCGCGAGCCCCTCGGGCGCCCAGCGGAAATGGCCTTCTGCCACGCCGCCCGGCGTGCACAGGATCCGGAATGCGCGCAGGAAGAACAGCAGGGGCGTGATCTGCAGCAATGCGGTGCCCACGGCGCGGGACGCCGGTGTCGCCTGCCACGAAGCGCTGAGTTCGTAACCGGTGACCCCGGTGAACAGAGGCCAGGGCACGGTCATCACCAGAGTGATGCCGACGGCCCGCAGCGTACTCGCGAACGTGTCCTCTGACGGCTTGCCGACCTTCGCCGCGCTCGCCCTCAGCGCGGCCCGCAGCACGCCGAGACGCCACCAGAAGACCAGCAGCGCCAGCACCGCCAGCATCTGCAGGGGCGAGCGAGTGAGCCGCAGCAGAAAGACCTCTGCAGCCTCCAGCCATTGCCCGGGCGCCAGGAAAGCGGCGACTTCCCCCGGCAGTGCCATAAGCCCGGCCGGCCCCAGCGTCGGCCGGTTGCGCACCCACATCAGGCGTTCGGACAGGAAGTCCCGGTATTCCCGTACCACGCGATAGAGCTGGGACTCGGTGTACTCGTACTCCGACAGCAGACGGATGTAGTCGTCATTCACCTCGGACAGCTGCCGGAGCAGATCCTGACGCACGCCGGCCAGCCGCTCGAGCGGTCCGCGCAACGTCCCGGCTTCCACCGGCGGCAGCGCCTGCAGGAGTTCCTCCACCCGCGCGTCCACGTCGCGGTACTGCTGCAGCGCCTCCTCCAGCCGGATGTCACGCAGCCCGGCCTCGGCGATCCGTTCCTCCCGCTCGCGGGAATCGCGGCGGTAGTCGGCGAGCGCCGGCAGGTCGCGCCGCTCCGCTCCCAGATAACGCCCCATCGCCGGACTGACGCCCGCCACCTCCAGCTTCTGGCGCGCGTTCTGGAAACGGCGCTCCAGCGACTGCAGCCGCGCCCGGGCACTCTCGTCGTCGGCCGTCAGCTGATCCAGGCGCCGGCTCAGCTCCCTGAGCTCCTCTGCCAGCGCGAGGTTGCCTTCCAGCAGATCCCGGGCCAGAGGGTGCTCCGCGGCCTCGCCCAGTTCGCCGGGGGCGATCTCGGCCATTACCCGCGCCGTCTCGCTCCGGCGCCGCTCGCCCAGCGCCGACTGCAACTCGCGCACCCTTGCCTGGGCGGCCTCCAGCGTGCGGCGGGTCTCGCCGCGCTGTGCCTCGAGCAACTCCACTCTCATGGGCAGACTGAGGAGCTCCAGGTCGAGCTTGCGGCCCTCCTCGGCAAGCGCGCGGACGGCAGTCTGCCGCGCCCACGCGCGGGCCTCGGTAACGATATCGCTCTCGCCGGCGGGCGCGGCCTGGGTCATCCGGGCCGCAACCTCCCTCGTCTCCTGCGCGACGCCCCCCTGCCTCTGGCGCACCGCCTGGGGTCTGGTCTGTGCCGCAGCCAGCTTTTGCTCCAGCTCGGCGAGCTCCGCCTGGGCCGCGGCTACCGCCGCCCGCTCCTGCTGCAGGCGCTGCTCGATCTCCCGCGCCGGCGTATCCTCGCCGAAATCCAGTCCGGCCAGCGGATCGCGGCCAGCGGTGGCGGCGAGCGACCGGCGGATCTCCTCGGTCTGCTGCGGGGCACTCACCTGCGCCTGCTCGAAACGCGCCGCCGCCTGCCGGTGCGCCTCTGCGGCCTCGAGGTTCGCGAGTGCGCGGCGGTACAGCTCCGTCGACGCCGTCTTCGTCTCGTCGTCGTAGGCCGACGACGCCTGCACCTGCTCCAGCCGTGACTGGATCAGGGCCGCGGTGACCTCCGTGGCCAGCGATTCCGCAGCCTCCTGGGCGTGCGATGGCGTGGCGGAGAACAGACCGATCGCGGTCAGAATGGCCGCACCGACAGCCGCAATCGAGCAGCGGATCGCCGCCAGACGTGGCGCTACCGCCTGCACATGCGTAACACGCACAATGGCCTCCGCTCTCTGCCGCCCATACTATGGCGCGTATGATCGCACGCGGCCTCACTCTCGCACTACTGCTCGCGCTGGCAGCAACCGGCCTCGGCGAGGAGCTGCCGGTCGCCCGGGTCGGCGTCGTGCTGGACGGGCCGCTCAGCCGACAGATATTCAGCCGCGAACGGGTCCGCGACGAGATCGCCGCGCTGCTGCAGGGCGAATGGAATCTCGAGATGGGGGAGGAGACCACGCGGCTCGGCGACTGGACCCTCGCCGGCGCCCGCGCCGCACTGGAGGCGCAGCTCGCCGACGAGCGCATCGACGTGGTGATCACCCTCGGCGTCCTCGCCAGCCAGGCCGCCGCCGACATCGATACCCTGCCGAAACCGGTGGTGGCCGCGATCGTGGCGGACCCGGAGCTGCAGGGCTTCCCGCTGGCGGACGGCGCCAGCGGGAAGCGGAACTTCACCTACCTGACCGACTTCCGCAGCATGGGCGAGCAGGTGCGCAGCTTCCGCCGCGCCGTCGAGTTCGACGATCTCGCCATCCTCGTCGATGCCGACATCCTGGCGGCGATGCCGCGGCTGCGCCGCGAGAAAGAAACCGAGATCGAGCAGCGCTTCGGCATCCGGGTGGAGATCGTGCCGACGGGCCCCTCGCCCGAGTCCGTATTCAGCCGCCTGACGGACGCCGACGCCGTCTACGTAACGCCTTTGCTGCGTTTCAGCGCAGACGACGTGCGTCGGCTCGCCGACCGGCTGATCGCCATGGAGCTGCCCTCTTTCTCGATGCTGGGCGGCGAGGAACTGGACCACGGCCTGCTGATGAACCTGGGCGGTGGCGAGCAGGCCGACATCGTCGCCGCGCGGCGCATCGCGCTCAACGTCCAGCGCATCCTGCTCGGCGACGATGCCGCCGGCATCCCGGTGGCGCTGAACTACGCGCAGTGGCTGACCATCAACATGGCGGTGGCGGACCGGCTGGGTTACGAGCCCGACTTTTCCGTCATGGCCGACGCCCGCTTGCTGAATGCGCAGCCCGGCCAGTGGGGAGAGCGGCTCTCCTTCACCGAGGCGCTGGCCATCGCCGTGCGGCGCAATCGTCGGCTGCAGGCCGCCGCCTACGGCCCCGAGCTCGCCGCCACCGAACTCGATTCGGCGCGCTCGCGGCTGCTGCCGCAGCTGGGCCTGGAGGCGGCCCGCACCCACATCGATGCCGACCGGGCACTGCTGCAGCCGGAGCGCAGCACCGACCTGCAGCTGAGCGCCCGCCAGGTCGTCTACTCGGACGACGCGGTCGCCGACTGGCGCGCCGCGGGCCGGCGGGTCGATGCCAGCATCCTGGACTACCGCGCGCGGGAACTCGACGTCATGCGTTCCGCGGGCGAGGCCTATCTGCAGGTACTGCGCGCCCGAGCCATCTACGAGGTGCGCCAGGCGAACCTGGAGATCACTCGTGAGAACCTGCAGCTGGCCCGTGTGCGGGAATCCATCGGCTACTCGGGCCGCGCCGACGTCTTGCGCTGGGAGAGCCGCCTGGCGACGGACCGGGTGGACCTGATCGACGCGGAACGCTCGCTGGATCAGGCCGGCGTGCGCCTCGGCCAGCTACTCGGCGCCTCCCAGGAGGAGCCGCCCCGACCGGCCGACGACAGCGTGGACACCACGCTGGGATACTTCCGCTCCGAACGCTTCGGCCGCCTCATCGACTCCCAGAGCGCCTGGGACCGGTTCCGCGCATTTCTGGTCCGCGAAGCGCTGGAGCGTTCGCCGGAGCTGGCCGGCCTGGACGAGCGCATCGCCGCCGGCGAGCGCCAGCGACTCGCGGCCCGCCGCAAATTCTACATACCGGAGATCGCGCTCCAGGCCGGAGCCGGCGAGCGCATCCAGGCGAGCGGCGCGGGCTCCGGCTCGTCGCTGTTTCAGGGCCTCATCCAGCAGGACGACCGCTCATGGAACGTCGCCCTGACGGCCTCCTGGCCCATATTCAGCGGCGGCGCCCTGCGGGCGCGGCTGTCGGCGGCCGAACTGGAACTCGGCCGCTTGCAGGCCGAGCGGCTCGCCGCGGAAGAGGACATCGAGGCTCGGATGCGCATCGCGCTGCACGCGACCGGTGCCTCGTTCCAGTCCATCGGCCTCACCGAGGGAGCCGCCCGGGCGGCGCGGGAGAACCTGGACATCGTCTCGGACGCCTACGGCCGCGGCGCCGCTTCCATCACCGACCTGCTGGAGGCCCAGGACGCCCTGCTCGATGCGGAGCTGGGGACGGAGAACGCCCGCTTCCGCTACCTCATAGACGTGATGGACGTACTGCGGGCAACGGCGGATTTCCGCCTGGTGCTGGAGCCGGCCTATCGGGAGGAATTCCTGCGCCGTGCGCTGGCGTTCGTGGAAGACGGCGGCAGCGACACAGGGAGCAGCCATGAAGAGAACTGAATCGCCGCGGACGGCCGTGGCCACCATTGCCCTGGTCATGTCGCTCGCCATCTCGCTCGCGCTGCTCACCGCCTGCGAGGCGACGCCCCCGAGCACGGAGCCGGAGGTGCGGCCGGTGCGCTACAGCCGCGTTGTGGCGGCCGGCACGCAGGAGGCCGAGACCTTCTCCGGCGTCGCCCAGGCCGAGATGGAGACCGACCTCTCCTTCAAGGTGAGCGGAACCCTCGTCGAGCTGCCGGTGGCGCTCGGCGACCGGCTGGAGGCCGGAGCGCTGATCGGCCGGCTGGACCCCACTGACTACCGGGTGCGGCTGGAGGAAGCCGAAGCCGGACTGGCTCAGGCCCGCGCCCAGGAGCGCAATGCGGCGGCCAGCTATGAGCGCGTGCGCGGCCTGTACGAGAATCGCAACGCCTCCCGCAGCGACCTGGACAGCGCCCGCGCCGCGTTCGAATCCGCGCGGGCCTCCGTGAACGCGGCCCGGCAGAAACTCGAGGCGGCGCGGCTGCAGCTCTCCTACACCCGCCTTTACTCGCCCGCGGACTGCACCGTCGCGAGACTCGTCGCCGAGGTCAATCAGAACGTCCAGGCCGGCCAGCCGATCGCCCGCGTGAACTGCGGCGACTGCGCTGAAGTGGTCGTCAACGTGCCCGAGACCTACATCGAGCGCATCCGCAGCGGCATGGACGCGACGGTGTCCATCGACGCCGTCGATCTGCAGGAGATAGCCGGCACGGTCTCCGAGGTGGGCGTGGCCACCGGCCCCCGCGGCGCGACCTACCCGGTCACCATCGCCCTCGGCGGCGGCTGCGGGGTCGTGCGCTCCGGCATGGCCGCCGAGGCGAGACTGCTGCTGCCCGCCACCGGCGACCGGGGCGAGCTGATGGTGCCGACGGTGGCGGTGGGCGAGGATCGGCAGGGACGATTCGTCTTCGTACTGGAGCCGGCCGGAGACGGATCCGGCCATTACACGGCGCGCCGCCGCGCCGTCGAGACCGGCCGTCCCGACCCGGACGGCATGGTCATCACCCGCGGCCTGTCGGCGGATGAGCTCGTGGTCACCGCCGGGGTGCGACGCATCGCCGATGGCCAGAAGGTGCGCCTGCTGGACCGGGACTGATGCTCGATATCACCCGCATCGCGCTCGAGAAGCGACGCATCACCGTCGTCTCGCTGCTGATCCTGTTCGTCGCCGGCGGCCTCGCCTACCGCGAGATGCCGCGGGCGGAGGATCCGGGCTTCATCGTGCGCACGGCGATGGTGCAGACCGTCTTCCCCGGTGCGAGTCCCGAACGGGTGGAGATGCTGGTCACCGACAAGCTCGAGCGGGTGATCCAGGAGATGCCGGAACTGGACACGGTGCGCAGCAGCTCGAAGGTGGGCGTCTCCGTCATCTACGTGGACATCCGAGAGGAATACAAGGAGATGCAGCCGATCTGGGACGACCTGCGCCGCAAGGTGGAGCGGGTGGCGCCGGACCTGCCCGACGGCGTGCGCGGCCCGTTCGTCAACGACGAGTTCGGTGACGTCTACGGCATCCAGATCGCGGTCACCGGCGACGGCTACAGCTACCGGGAACTGGAGGAAGTGGCCGACCGGGTGCGCGACGAGCTGCTGCTGATCCCCGACGCCGCCAAGGTGGAGGTGGCGGGGGCACAGGAGGAGCGCATTTTCGGCGAGTTCGACAACACCGTGCTGTCGGAATACGGGCTCTCCCCGCTGCAGCTGCGCGAGGCCCTGGAGGCGCGCAATATCGTCCTGCCCGGCGGCGACATCACCACCGAATACGAGAAGATCGTGCTCGAGCCGAGCGGCAGCTTCGCCTCGGTGGACGACATCCGCAACACGCTCATCCGCATCCCGACCAGCGGTGAGATCGTGCGTCTGTCCGACGTGCTCGAGGTCCGCCGCGGCTACATCGACCCGCCCGACCAGCGGGTGCGCTACAGCGGCGAACCCAGCCTGATACTGGCCGTCTCGATGCGCGAAGGCGGCAACATCATCGAGCTCGGCCGCTCGGTTCGCCAGGTTCTCGAGCGGGTGCGCGGCAACTATCCCATCGGCCTCGAGCTGGACGTGCTCCAGTTCCAGCCGCAGGTGGTCGAAGACAAGATCGACGACTTCGTCTCCAACCTCGTGCAGGCCGTCCTGGTCGTCGGCCTCGTGATGCTGGCTTTCCTCGGTGTGCGCACCGGGCTGGTGGTGGCCAGCCTGGTGCCGGCCGCCATCCTCTCCAGCTTCGCGCTCATGGGATTGTTCGATATCGGGCTCGACCAGGTGTCGCTGGCCGCGCTGATCATTGCGCTCGGGATGCTGGTGGACAACGCCATCGTCATGTCCGAGTCCATCATGGTACGCATGCGCGACGGCGAGGACGGCAAGACCGCGGCGCTGGCTTCGGCCCGGGAGCTGCGCCTGCCGCTGCTGATCTCCTCGCTCACCACCTCCGCCGCCTTCCTGCCGATCTACCTGGCGGAGTCGTCCACCGGCGAGTACACGGCGCCACTGTTCAAGGTGGTGACGATCACCCTGCTCTCCTCCTGGGTGATGGCGCTGACGCTGATACCGCTGCTGTGCATCACGTTCCTGCGGGTCGGAGAACAGGACCCGGACGCAGCGGACGGGCCCGCGATGCGCCGCTACGATGCCATACTGCGCGCCGTCCTCGCCCGTCCGGGCATGACTCTCGCCGCCGTCGTCGCCGTATTCGCCCTGTCGCTGTATGCGCTGCGCTGGGTGCCGGACATCTTTTTCCCTCCGAACGACCGGACCACGTTCACCGCCGAGTTGGAGCTGCCGGTGGGCTCGCCGATCGAGGCCACGGACGCCATGACGGCGGAACTCGAGCGTTTCATCGCGACGGAACTCGCCGACAGCGAAGAGCGGGACGGCATCGAGCAGTGGGCGGCTTTCGTCGGCGAGGGCGCGCCGCGCTTCATCCTGTCGTACAGCCCCGAGCCGCCGAATCCGAGCTATGCACTGATCCTCGGCCACACCGGCGAGCGCGCGACCATCGACCGGCTGGTGGTGCCCGAGATCGAATCCTTCGTGCTGGAGCGCTTCCCGCCCGCCAAGGTCACCGTGCGCCCCCTGCCGATGGGCGAGCCTGCCTGGCCGCCGATTGCCATCCGCCTGAAGGGACGAGACACGGAGACGCTGTTCTCGCTGCTGGACGAGGTCAAGGCGAAGCTGCGCGAGACGCCAGGCGCCGCCCAGGTCACCGACGACTGGGGTGCCCGCACCAAGAAGGTGGAGGTGCGCATCGACGAGACCCGCGCCCAGCAGGCCGGCGTCACCAACCAGGACGTGGCCATCGCCATGCAGACCTACCTCTCGGGCCTGGAGACGACGGAGTTCCGGGAAGACGACGACCTGATTCCGATCGTGCTGCGCTCCGCGAGCGAGGAACGCCTGGATCCGGACCGCCTCGGCAACATCGCCGTGTATGCGCACGGCGGCTCGCGCACGGTGCCGCTGAGCCAGGTGGCCGTGCCGGAGATCGTCTGGCAGCCGGGGGTGATCAAGCGGCGCGACCGTCAGCGCACCATGACCGCGGAGGCGCTGCTGGAGCCCGGCTACACCTCCAGCGAGGTCATCGAAAACATCGAGCCGTGGCTGCGGGAGGCATCCGCCGACTGGCCGTACGGCGTGAGCTGGAGCCTGGGTGGCGAGGCGGAGACTTCCGCGGACGCGAACGCCTCCATCATGGAGAAGCTGCCGTTCGCGGTCATGCTCATCGTGCTGCTGCTGGTGCTGCAGTTCGACTCGGTGCGCAAGCCCGCCATCATCCTCACCACCATCCCGCTGGCGTTCATCGGCGTGATCGCGGGGCTGCTGATCGCGCGTTCCTATTTCGGCTTCATGACACTGCTCGGCGTGATATCACTGGCCGGCATCGTCATCAACAACGCCATCGTGCTGCTCGACCGGATCCGGATCGAGCAGGAAGAGAACGGGCTCGGGCAGGCGGAGGCCGTCGTGGCGGCGGCGCGCCAGCGCGCGCGGCCGATACTACTGACCGCCGCGACAACGATCGGCGGACTGATCCCCCTGTGGATCGGCGGCGGGCCCATGTGGGAGCCGATGGCCATCGCCATCATCTTCGGCCTGGCCTTCGCCACGGCGCTGACGCTCGGCGTGGTACCGGTGCTCTATCGGGTGCTGTACCGCACGGGGGACCCGGCTCCGCCCTAGCCGGCCAGGCCGGGCGGCCTATGGCGACCGGCGTAAACCGCCGGTCGGCGCGCGGTCAGAGTCGCGCCAGCGCCTGCTGCACGCGGGCGAGCATGCTCGGCTCGCCGCCGGCCATGTTCTCGCCTTC
Source organism: Lentisalinibacter salinarum (assembly GCF_040706555.1). Classification (NCBI taxonomy): domain Bacteria; kingdom Pseudomonadati; phylum Pseudomonadota; class Gammaproteobacteria; order Woeseiales; family Woeseiaceae; genus Lentisalinibacter; species Lentisalinibacter salinarum. Next base: position 239,730 of record NZ_JAPDRH010000001.1, on the reverse strand, counting down.
GGCCTGCTGCAGCAGCTCGGCGTCCTGACGCCAGCGCTCCAGGATGGCCTTCTTCTGCTCCGGCGTCAGGCCCTGCTGCGTCAGGACGGCTTCCGGTGTTTCGAATTCGCTGGAGGGGTCTGCGAGTGCGTGTTCGAGATTCATACCCACAGAGTATATCAAAAGCACCTGCAGAGGCTTGCTTCGGGTTTTGCTTCCGCCCTGTCGGAATTGACGGGCACGACGATCGGCGCCGACGGATCGCCCGCTACAGGCGGAATGCCAGCGCCGCGGCCCCTCCCACGACGAGGCCGAGCCCGGCGAGCTGCAGGGGCGCGAAAGCGGTGCCCAGCAGCAGCCATTCCGCCGTGGCGGTGAGCACCGGAGCCAGGCCGACGAACGCGGCGGCCACGCTGGCGCCGGCGGTCTGCATCGCCCGGTATAGCCCGAGCACGCCGCCGGCCATCGCGACGCCCGCGCCGAGCACCCACCACCAGACCGCGGTCAGCGCGGACCATTGCGCCGGTGCCGTCCAGGGCAGCACGGCGAGCAGTACCGCCGTGCCGAACAAGAGCCTTCCGGCGGCCACGAAGCGGGGATCCGCGTCCCGCAACGTGCGCTTTGCATAGACGTCTGCCAGGCCGATCAGCGGCAGCGTCGCCGCCAGCGCCCAAAAGGGCCAGCCGATCACGATACCCCCGGGTCCCGTATTCATGAGGAAAAGCCCGGCGCTCATCGCACCGATAATGAGCCAGGCGACCCCGCTCAGACGTTCGGCCAGCAGGAAACGGGCCGCGACGGCGGTGGCCACCGGATACATGGACTGGAACAGGCTGCGGTTGGTGGCCGTGGTCTCCGTCATGGCGAGCACGCTGAGCAGCACGACGGCGCCGGAGCCCATCGCCCCAACCAGGAATACATGCCGCCAGGTCCCGCGGCCATGGCCCGCCAGCGTACGCCCCGGCCCGGCGGCGAGCAGTGGCGAGAGCGCGACCACCGCCGCCACGGCCGTCGTGGCAACGGACAGCGGCAACGGCGCCGCACCGGCCGTCAGCGCGGCTTTCTTGGCCAGCGGCGCCAGGCCGAGGCAGCCTGCGGCCAGGGCGACGTCGCCGATGAGTCTGAAGCCTTTGCGGATGAGCGAGTCCTTCCGGGGGTCGCGTCGTACGCTACCATACGCGGAGGAATTCCATGGACTCGAGCCATGCACGAGAGACCCACCATCACGCCCCACCGCGCAGCCACCACGACCCTGCTCGCCCTGCTGGTCATCGCCTCGTTTAGCCCGGCGCCCGCGGCCGCCGACGAGCAACCCGGCGACATCGAACTCACCGCCTCGGCCGCCTGGCGCTACGGCGGCAGCTTCGACCGCGCGGACGGCGGGGACCTGGACATCGAGGACGGCGGCGGCTTCGCGCTGACGGCGAACTTTCGCGCCGAGGCCAACACCCAGTGGGAGGTCTACTACTCGCGCCAGAGCAGCGAGTTCACGACCGGAGACCTGTTCGCCGGCACGCCCGTGGTCGACGTGGACGTCGACTATTTCCACGGCGGCGGCACCTACATCGTGCAGGGGGGCAACGTCAGGCCCTACGTCGTCATGACGCTGGGCATCTCGCGCTTCGCCCCGGCCGACGCGGAAGACGCCGACCTCGACGACGAGACCTTCTTCTCTGCCTCCCTCGGCGCAGGCCTGCGCATCGCAGCCGGCGAACGCTTGGCCTTCCGGCTGGAAGCCCGCGCCTTCACCAGCTTCGTAGACAGCGACTCGAACCTGTTCTGCGTCGCCGGAGGCAGCGACAACGTCTGCCTGCTGGAGGCCGACGGCAGCACCGTCACCCAGTGGCAGGCGACGGCCGGTCTGACGCTGAAGTTCTGAGCGGCGCTACCAGCCCTTGAAGAACCCGCCGTCGGCGAAGTCCCACAGCAGGGTCAGGTGATAACGAGTGTCGTACGCCTGATCGCTCAGGGGTAACTCCACGCCCAGGTTCAGGGCCACGTGGCCGCCCCGCGTGAGGCCGATGCGCACCTGCGGCAGCGCCGTGAACTGCACGGCGTCCTCCCCGTTACGGTCGAACGGCGCGGTGGCCGTGAGCTCCAGCGCCGGGAACACGCGGCGGGGCCACGGGCTCCAGGTGTAGTGCACGATGCCGGCCAGCTCGAGCTCGCCCTGATCGAAGTCGTCCACCGGCAGCTTCACGCGGGCGCTGCCCTGGAAGATGGCCGCGTCGTTCAACTGCTTTGCGTAGGCCAGGTACGGTGCGAGTTCCACCTCGCCTTCGCTCCGCAGCGGCACGGCCACGACGAAGGCCGCCGACCACAGCGAGCGGTTCTCCAGACTCCAGGCGAAGGCGTGCTTGTAGCCGACCTCCACCTCCTCGAACTCGGAGTCGACGCCGTCGTCGGCATGGATGATCTCGATTATCGTCTGGCCCGCCTTGCCGACCCGCTTCTCGAACTCGATCACGTTGCGGAAGACGTCCTCCCCGTCCCGGTTCTCCAGACGGGACTTCCACACCCATTCATCCTCCGGGAAGGCCTTCTTGGTGCGCACCGGCAGGAACAGGTTCATCTCGCCCGGCGGATATTCGCTGGTGTCCGCCAGCGTCTTCACGTAAGCGACCACGGCCTCGATCTCGCCGTCGGTGAGGTTCTCGCCCTGGGCGGGCATCTGCTCGGACAGGCCCATTGCATGGCCACCGTGCTCGACCACCATGACCCAGTCCCCGCGCGGCTCCCGGCTGTTGAACAGCGGGTCCGACAGATCCGCCGGCTCGGGGTCCAGGGCCTGCACTACCGGGCTGTCCGGATCCGGCTTTCCCTGCGGGCCGTGGCAGGATGCGCAGACCGATCCGAAAATTCGCTTCCCTTCTTCGATATCCGCTGCCCGGACAGAAACCACGGCCAGGCAGCAGAGCAGCAGCACGCACGCGCGCCTCATGACACTCTCCTTGCAAAGGACCACGGGATGACCGTAACGCAGGACACCGGCCGGCCCCATGCCGGCAACTACCTAACGTGCGGGGGTGGACTCAGTAACCGGGATCGACGGCGCGCAGTCGCGAGCGCAGGCGGTCCAGCTCGTCGATGAGATCGAGCGCCAGCGCGGCGCCCTCGATATTCAGGCCGAGATCGCGCTGCAGCGCTACGGCCCGGCGGGCACGGGTCAGGCTGGCGCCCGTGAACTGCCACTTCCGGCGGCGATAGCTGACCGGCTCGATCACGCCCTCCTCCACCAGCTCGATGATGTCTTCGGCCTGCACGGCACAGGCGCTGCTGAGTTCCCGCAGCCCCAGCGTCGTCGTCTCCTCCAGGATGAAGCCGGTGATCTCCGTGCCCGTGTCCCTGCTGTGACGTTCGCTCATGACTCCGTCCCGGGCGGGTCAGCGGCCCGCCTCCGTGCCGCGCCTGACCATGCGGCCGCGCGGATCGAATTCGAACTGGTCCGCGAAGCGGCGGTAGGCGGCCTTCTCGTCCTCCGTGTCGGCCGGCGGCGTCTCGATGCGCACCGTCGCGTAGAGGTCGCCCGGGTTCTTGCCGGGCAGCCCGCGACCTTTCAGGCGCAGCTTGCGTCCCGCCGACGTGTTGGGCGGGATGGTCAGATCCACCGTGCCCTTCGGCGTCGGCACTTCCACCTTCGCGCCCAGGGCGGCCTCCCAGGGAGCGAGCGGCAGGTCCAGGTGCAGGTCGGCACCGTCCACCCGGTACAGGGGGTGGGGCCGGAACTCCACTTCCAGGTAGAGGTCGCCCGCGCTGCCGCCGCCCATGCCCGGCGTGCCCTGGCCGGCCAGGCGGATGTGCTGGCCCGGTCGCACGCCCTTCGGTATACGCACGTTCAGCGTGCGCTGCCGGGTGCGCACGTGCCCCTCACGGTCCACCGACGGTGCAGTGAGGCTGATCGATCGGGTGACGCCCTCGAAGGCGTCCTCCGGGTCGATCAGGATCTTCGCGTAATGGTCTTCGCCCCGGGCGCTGAAACCGCCGCCGCGGGCCTGGCGGAAGTTGCCCATGCCGCCGCCCATGCCGCGGCCGCCGAACAGCGACTCGAAGAAGTCGCTGAACGCCGAGGCGTCGCCGCCCGTGAAATCACCGCCGGAGAACTCGAAACCGGCGTCCCAGTCGGGCGGCGGACGGAAGTCCTGCCCCGCCTTCCAGTCGGCGCCGAGCTGGTCGTAGGCGGCGCGCTTCTCCGGGTCCTTCAGCACTTCGTAAGCTTCGCCGACTTCCTTGAAGCGGGCCTCGGCATCCGCCTCCTTGCTGACGTCCGGGTGATACTTGCGGGCGAGTTTGCGGTAGGCGCGCTTGATCTCGTCCTGGGTGGCATCCCGGTCCACACCCATGATCTTGTAATAGTCCTTGTACTTCATACGCCCTGCTCGATACGCGAGACTCCCGCCCGTCAGCATATAGATCGTGGCCGGGAAGCCGTTTTTCAAGCGTCGGCCGGGAGTCCTGCTGACGCCCTGCGGAGGCTACAGTCCGAACGGATAGGTATCCGGCATGTCCTCCAGCTCGTCGGTGGCGAGCGGCGTGACGGCGCGGCTGCTGTCGAACCAGACGTACTCGTCGAACTGCCGCGGCAGCACCGCTTCGAAATAGTGGCTCATGCGTTCCGTTTCGGGACGATAGATCACACCGATCGCCCGCTCCAGGCGCGGCCGCGACAGCGCCTCGCGCAACTCGGTTTCCCCGTCGTCGGAGAGATCCAGCAGGAAGTGGCCGACGCCGGTGTCGTGCATCAGGCGCTCGTAGCTGTCGGCCAGCGACGGCCGCACGATCTTCACCTCCATTGGCCCGTCCCAGTCGGACGCGGCTGCGACGGTGCCGCCGTGGGTGCCGAAGCCAATGGTGTAGACACCCTCGCCGAAGGCCTCACGGCAGAGGCGGCCGATATTGGTCTCGCCGCGGGCGGACATCTCGGTGGCATCGGCGTCGCCGATGTGAGAGTTGTGCGCCCAGACCACGGCCTTCGCTTCGGGACCATGGTGCTCGAGCAGCAGCGACAGGGTGTCGAACATATGGGTGTCGCGCAGGTTCCAGGAACTGCGGGAGCCGTAGTACATGCTGCGGTAATAGCGCTCGGCGTTGGCCACCAGCCGGGCGTTCTGCATCGCGTCCAGGAAGCGCTCTCCGTCGGCGGCCACGTACTCCTCGCGCCGCTCCAGCAGATCGGTGAGCATGCGCACGACGTCCTCCTCGCAGCTGCGGTAGGAACCGGTGAGCGCGGCATGGCCGTAGGTGGCCGGATCGGTCTGCCAGGGGGTCAGGCAACCGTAGCGGCGGCGGGCCAGCGCGGCGGTATCCGGATCGACGTCGTCGAGATAGCGCAGCACGGCCCGGATGGAGGTGTAGAGGCTGTAGAGGTCCAGCCCGTAGAAGGCGAAGCGCTCCGGCCCGGGCAGGCCGCCGTTATGCCGGCGCAGCCACTCCACCAGTTCGCGCACCTCCTCGTTGCGCCACATCCAGGTGGGGAAGCGGGCGAAGGCGGTCCACTCCGACGGCGGATATTCCAGGTGGCGGATGTAGTGGTCTACCCGGGCGGCGTCCGGCCAGTCGCCCTCGATGGCCATGAAGTCGAAACCCTTGCGCTCGATCAGCTCCCGCGTGATGCGCGCGCGCATCCGGTAGAACTCGGACGTTCCGTGGCTCGCCTCGCCGAGCAAGACGATGCGCGCATCGCCGATGCGGGCCATGAGGCCGTCGAGGCCGGCGCCGTCGATGTCGTCGAAGGGCTCCGCCCGCTGCGCGATGCTGGCCTCCAGCGTGGCCGGCCGGCGGCCGGTCTGCGCTGCGGACTCGCCGCCGCCGGCGTCCCAGCCCTGCTCACCCACCAGCGGCACGAAGCGCACATCGGCCAGGTCTTCGGTGGCGAAGTCGGACTCCGAGACGCGGGTAACCCGGACCAGCTCCTGCGCATAAGGCCGCGGCCCGACCGGGATCACCAGGCGGCCGCCCACCTTCAGCTGGCTCTTCAGCGAGTCGGGCACCCCCGGCCCGGCGGCGGCCACCACAATGGCATCGAAGGGCGCGGCATCGGCCCAGCCGAGTGTGCCGTCGGCATGGAGCACGTGGACATTGTCGTAGCCGAGGTAAGCGAGGGCCTCGCGGGCGCGATCGGCCAGCGCTCCCACGCGCTCGATGGTGTACACCTCGCCGGCGATCTCGCCGAGGACCGCGGCAGCGTAGCCCGAGCCGGCGCCGATCTCCAGCACCTTCTCGCCGCCTTCCAGGGCGAGCGCCTCGATCATCATCGCCACGATGTAGGGCTGGGAGATGGTCTGGCCCTCCCCGATCGGCAGCGGATTATCGTCGTAGGCGAACTCCCTCAGATGCTCGGGCAGGAACGCCTCCCGGGGTACCCGTCGCATCGACTCCAGCACTGCAACGGACCGTACGCCCCGGCCCTCGATCTGGCGCGTGACCATCCGGTCCCTTTCCTCGCGCAGCTCGTCCGCGCGGGCGTGAGCGGCGGTATCCATACGCTCTCCTCCCGGCCGCCAGCGGCCGGTCTCCGTCCGTCTCCCTCCCAATCTACGCCCGCAGCCGGCCCTTTCAACACCGGGGTTTACCGAACTCAGGCGAGCAGGACCGAGGCATCCGTGCGCCGGAGCAGCTCGGCCAATGCGGCCGGCGCGGCCAGCGGGTGTTCCCGGGGGACGATCAGCACCCGCGCGTCCTCGGCGCCGAGCGCGGCCGCCACCTCCGCGGGCGTCGCCCGGGCGAGCGGCCGGAACCGGAATCCGGCCGGCGCCGGTGCCCCTGTCTCCGGCTCGGCCAGCACGACGGCCTCCAGCGCCTCCGCGGCCGCGATCCGCCCGGCCAGCGCCCGAGTCGCCGCCCCCCGCTCTCCCTCGGCAGGCAGCAGGACCACCCGACGGCCACTGGACCACTCCTCCTGCACGAACAGCACCATCCGCCCGGCGCTACCGACCAGTCGGTGCACGGGCAGCCCGTACCAGCTGCGCACTCCCGCCCGCCGATATGCCCGCGAGATCACCAGCGCGTCCAGCTGCTCCAGCCGGCGGCGCAGACCCTCGATACCCGGGCCGCGCAGGACCTCGAAGGAGTGCTGCACGCCGAGGCTGGCCGCGCCGCGCTCGAAGGACAGCCGCACGGCGCGCGAACGCACGGCCAGCTGCCGGGCCAGGCGCCCGCCGCCGATCGACCGGGTCTCACCCAGCGTCGTCACCTCCCGGGCGAGTCCGGAGCGTTGCAGTTCCGTGGCCTCCGTGTCCTCCACGAAGACACCGATCAGGGTGGCGGAGGGCCCGGCCAGGGACAGCGCAGACCGGAGCACACTCTCCAGCGGCGCGGCCGGATCCAGCGCGACGGCGATGCTGAGTCTTCGGTCACTCGGGGTCGCCATCGCCGTCGCCAATGCCGATGCCGGCCTTCCCGACGATGTCGAGCTGCCGCTGGACGAACCGGGCCCGGCCTTCGGAGAAACCGGACAGCGTCGCCTGGGCACGGCCGTTGACCGTCCCGGGCGGGTACTTGCCGTCACGGTCGGCGACGCCCGCGCGCTCGCCGGTCAGCAGCTCGACGGCCTCGTCCACTGTAGCCACCGCGTAGACGTGGAAGCGCCCGGCCTCCACGGCCTCGCGCACGTCACGCCTCAGCATCAGGTGCTTGCGGTTGTCGGCCGGAATGATGACGCCCTGATCGCCGGTCAGGCCGGCGTCACTGCAGACGTCGAAGAAACCCTCGACCTTTTCGTTGATGCCGCCGACCACCTGCACCCGGCCGTGCTGATTCACGGAGCCGGTGACCGCGATGCCCTGGCGCACCGGCACCTCGGCCAGCGCCGATACCAGGCTGCAGAACTCCGCCACAGAGGCACTATCGCCCTCCACCCCGCCGTAGGTCTGCTCGAATACCAGGCTGGCCGACAGGGACAGGGGCACCTCCCGCGAGTAGCGTGCGCCCAGCAGGGAGCCGAGGATGAGCACGCCCTTGCTGTGGATGGGCCCGCCGAGCTCCACCTCGCGCTGGATGTCGAGCAGGCTGCCATCGCCCACGCGCACGGTCGCCGTGATGCGGGTGGGATGGCCGAAGGCGTATTTGCCCAGCTGCAGCACCGACAGCCCGTTGACCTGCGCCACCGCCTCGCCGGTGACGTCCACCAGGATCGAGCGGCGGGCGATGGCCTCCCGGTGGCGCTCGCGTATGCGGTCGTGACGATGCTCGTACTCCGTCAGCGCCCGCTCGACGTCTTCCTCGTCCACGCGCCGGCGCCCGGCTTCCCGGGCCCAGTGACACGCCTCGGCCAGCAGGTCGCCGAGCGGACGGATGCGGGCCGACAGCTTGTCCGCGTGGCCGGCCAGCCGGGCGCTGTGCTCCACCACCCGGGCGACGGCGTCGCGGCTGAACGGCGCCAGCCCGTCCCGGCGCACCATCCCGGCGATCAGCGCGGCCAGTTCCTCGCTGTGCCCGCCGTCGCGGTCGATCACGTCGGAGAAGTCTGCCGCCACGCGGAATAGCTCGGAGAATTCCGGGTCGAACTCGCTCAACAGATAGTACAGCCAGCGCTCGCCGACCAGCACGATCTTCGCCGTCACCGGGATCGGCTCGGGCTCGATCGTCACGGTCGTCATCAGGCTCAGCATCTGCTGCAGGCTCTGGATCGTGACTTCGCGTCCGGACAGCGCGCGTTTCAGCGCCTGCCAGGCGAAAGGTTCGCGCAGCAGCCGGTCTGCGTCCATGACCAGGAAGCCGCCGCCGGCACGCTGCAGCGCGCCGCCGCGGATCATCCGGTGGTCGGTGACCAGCGAGCCGAACTCCGCGTAGTGATCGATGCGGCCCACCAGGTTGTGGTACACGGGGTGCTGCTCGTAGATCACCGGCGCGGCATCCAGCCCACCGTTATCCACGACCACATTGACCTCGTAGCGCTGCAGGAACTTCGGGCGCTGACGCCGGCCGGATTGCGGCATGAACGGCGGCGACGGTTCCGGGTTGATCAGGGCAGGCAGGTGTGCGAGCAGGTCCTGCTCCACACCCTCCAGGTAGGCGCTCACGTTCCCCAGCGCCCGGTAGCGCTCCTTCAGCTCCTCGAGGAAAGGCCCTACGGCGGAGACGCCCACCTGGCGGTCCAGCTGGCGCACGCGCTCGTTGTGCTCCCGCTGCCAGGCCGGCAGCTGGCGCAGGTGCGCGACCAGCCGCTCGCCGAACTCGGCGATCTTGCGGCGGATCTCCTCCTGCTCGTCCTCGGGCAGCTCGCCGAAGGCCTCCTCGTCGATGACCTTGCCGTCACGCACCGGCGCGAAGGCGAAACCGCCCGGCGTCTGCAGCAGCCGCAGGCCGTTGCGTTCGGCATCCTCCGCCATCTCCTCCAGGGCGTGGCGGTGGCGCTCCTCGAACTCCTCGTCGATCTCCGAGCGCAGATGGCGGTACTCGTCGCTCTCGAAGGCGGCCGGCACCGACGACCAGACGTCGTCGATCAGCTGCTTCATCCGCTCGCGCAGCCGGCGTCCCTCGCCGGCGGGGAGTTCCAGTGCCCGCGGCTTCTGCGGGTCGTCGAAGGCATGCACGTAGCACCAGTCGCTCGGTACTTCGCGCTGCGCGGCCGCCTCTTCCAGGAGCTGACGCATGGCACCGTGGCGGTCGCTGCCCGGCTCGCCCAGGGCATAGAGGTTGTAGCCGTCGCGGTCCACGGCGACGGCGAGGCGGGCGGCGCCGAGAGCTCGGCTCTGGCCCACCACCTGCTCGCGGACGGGCAGGTCGTCGGTGCTGGCGAAATCGCAGTCACGCAGGTCGGAGCGCACATGGAGGGCATCCGCGGAGATGCGGAATCGCTCTGTCCCTCTGGTGCCGTGACCGGCCATAACTGTCGGGCTCCTGCCTGCCGGACCAGTCTCGCCCAGCGTCTGCGACGGGGCCATAGCGGAAATTACGGGGGCGACCGGCGCGCCCATCGGCTAAGTTAGGCTGCGGCGGAAGCGGCTGCAGAGCGCGTATGGATTTCCTGCTGCTGATACTCGGTCTCGCGGGGCTGGTGCTGGGCACCGAGCTCACGGTCGGCGGTGCCCTGGCGATCGCGCGGCGTTACGGCCTGCCGGAGTTCATCGTGGGGCTGCTGGTGCTCTCCGTCGGCAGCGACCTGCCCGAGCTCGCCGTAGCCATCGACGCCGGCATCCGCAATCTGCTCTCGGGCGAGGCCGCTGGGGTGGTGGTCGGGAGCGCGGTTGGCAGCTCCGTGGCCCAGATCAGCTTCGTGCTGGGCACGGCGGGCGTGCTCACGTATCTGACCCTGCCGCGGCGCTACGTCTACCGCCACGGCGGCATGCTGCTGGGCGCGACGGCGCTGCTGGGCCTGTTCGCACTGGACGGGCTCGTCTCCCGGGTGGAGGGTGCCGCGCTGGTGGTGGTCTACGTCATGTACGTCGTCGCGCTGCTGGCGCGGGAGCAGGTCGGCGACAGTCTCGAGGAATTCGGCGCCGCCGGCAGCGGGGTGGCGGCGTGGATACGGCTTGCCGCGGGGCTCTTGGTCGTGGCTCTCGCCTCCGAGCTGACGGTGCGATCGGTAGTGGGTATCGCGGAAACATTCGGCCTGCAGGAGACGCTGATCTCGGCGCTGGTGATCGGCCTCGGCACCAGTCTCCCGGAACTCGCCATCTCGGTGAATGCGGTGCTGCGCAAGAGCGTCTCCCTGTCGGTGGGCAACATCGTGGGCAGCAATATCTTCGACACGCTGGTACCGATCGGCACGGCCGGACTCATCGCACCGCTGGCCTTCGACCGCGGCGTCCTGACGTTCGACCTGCCGTGGCTGTTCGGACTGACCGCTCTGGTGCTGGTGCTGTTCCTGGTCCGCCGACGCGGACTGCAGCGCCTGGATGGCGCCCTGCTGCTGGGTCTGTATGCGGGTTACGTGACCCTGAAGCTGACGGCCTGACGCGGGAGCCGTTGACTCGGCGACGCGAGTCAACGGCTCCCGGCACGGGTCACTCGTCGCCCATGACGCCGAAGATGTGCAGCAGGCTGGTGAAGAGATTGAAGATGGCCACGTACAGGGTGACAGTCGCCATCACGTAGTTGGTCTCGCCGCCGCGGATGATGTTGCTGGTCTCCCACAGGATCAGGCCGCCCATCAGCAGCACGAACAGCCCGGACACGGCCAGCGAGAGCGCGGGCATGTTTAAGAAGATGGCACCGAGCCCGGCACAGAAACCGGCGAGGATGCCCACCATCAGGAAGCTCCCCATGAAGCTGAAATCCCGCTGGGACTTCAGCGCGTAGCCCGACAGGCCGAGGAATGCGACCGCGGTGGTGCCGAGCGCCATGGCCACCACCTGGCCGCCGTTCGGGATGCTGAGATAGGCATTCAGGATCGGCCCGAGGGTGTAACCCATGAAGCCCGTGAGGGCGAATACCAGCAGCACGGAGAAATCGCGGTCACGGAATTTCGTGATCGCGAACAGCAGGCCGAAGTAGCCCACCAGCGTGATGATGAGTCCCGGGTGCGGCAGATTCAGCGCCATGGATACGCCGGCGGTCAGCGCGCTGAATGCGAGCGTCATCGCCAGCAGGGCGTACGTGTTTCGCAGCACGCGGTTGGTCGCGACAGTGCTCTCACGTGTCCTCGATATGGTGCTGACAGGTGTATTCATCGATGCTTCCTTTGCGGTTGCGATTGGACGTTCAGCGGACGGTATCACACCGTCACGCCACCAAACCAGACCGAAAAGACCAGAAATTGCTTTCGCGTTATTTCGGCCCTACCATAACCGTGTCCAGCACCGCGGACGACAGCGATGAACGACTCGCCCAGCCACTGGAATTTCTTCAGCAATTTCGCGCACATACTGGTATGCCTCGCCGAGGACCCCCACGCCAGGCTGCGTGACGTGGCCGAGCGGGTCGGCATCACGGAACGCTCGGCATCCCGACTCGTGAGCGAGCTGGACCGCGCCGGCATCCTCACCCGGGTGAAGGACGGCCGTCGGAACATGTACGTGATCGACACCGGCCAGCACCTGCGACATCCGCTGGAAGCCCACTGCACGGTCGGCGACATGCTCGCCTTCATCCTCAGCCCGGAGAAGGTTCGCGAACTCGACATGCAGCGGCGCAATCCGGAGCTGCTGGTGGACAACCAGCGCTGATCCCGCGCCCGCGGGCCGCCCAGACGCACCGCTGTCTGTCCCCGTGCGCGGCGCGGAACGACCGGCATCGCCGGGCCCGCTCGTGTACCCTCGACGAGGTCATTTTGCCCGGAGGGACCGCGTGCCAGAGCTGCCGAAAGCCGTCGACGCCGAACGCATCGAGTTCAGCGGCCGCGCCGGCGGCCTGAGCTACTACGTCGCCGGCGACGGCCCGCCGATGCTGCTGATCCACAGCATCAACGCGGCAGGCTCCGTCTACGAGGTGAAGCCGGTCTTCGAGAACTACCGGGGCACCCGGCGGGTGTACGCCCCGGACCTGCCCGGCTTCGGCTTCGCGGAGCGCTCCCGGCGTCATTACAACGCCAGGCTCTACACCGATGCGGTGCACGACATGCTGGAGCGCATCGCCACCGACTGCGGCGGCGCGCCGGTGCATACCCTCGCCCTGTCCCTCGCCTCGGAGTTCCTCGCCCGAGCCGCCACCGAGGCGCCGGATCGGTTCAGCACGCTGGCGCTGATCACGCCCACGGGCTTCACGGCCGATGCGGAGCGCCTGCGGCAGGCCGAGGGCAGCAACCGTGAGGTGCCGCTGCTGCACGCCGCGCTCACCGTGCCTCTCTGGCGCCGGGGCCTGTACAGCCTGCTGGTCCGCCCGAAGAGCATCCGCTACTTCCTGAAGCGCACCTGGGGGTCGGACGACTACGACGAGGGCCTGGCCGCCTACGACGATCTCACCACCCACCAGCCGGGCGCCGAGCACGCACCCTATGCGTTCCTGAGCGGGCGGCTGTTCAGCAAGGACATCCGCGACGTCTACGAACGCCTGCATCAGCCGGTATGGCTGGCCCACGGCACGAAGGGCGACTTCCAGGACTTCAGCGGTGCCGACTGGACGGCCGACCGCGACAACTGGACGGTGCATCCCTTCGACACCGGCGCACTGCCTCACTTCGAATGCCCGGCGGAGTTCTTCGCCGCCTGGTCCGGGTTCCTGGAACGACAACCGCGGCACGGCCGGTCCTGATCGCGCGGGGATAATCGGGGACCGTGACGGCCGGCTCTTGCGTGCCGGCCCGACCGGGCGCATGATCCGCGGCGTCCGTCTGGACTGGCGTCCCGGAGGCGCCGCACCATGTGGTTGTCAGTCGCACCGCCGACGGAGAGGGAATCCCCGCTCCGCAGCATCCTCAAGGCCGTCACCTACCGGATCACCGGCACCATCACCACCGCCCTCATCGCACTGGCGGTCACCGGCGAGCTTGCGGTGGCGCTTGCTGTCGGCACCGTGGAACCGGTCGTCAAACTGCTGATCTACTACCTGCACGAGCGGGCGTGGCAGCTCGTGCCGAGAGGCACGATACGGCGTACCCTGCACCGCGGCGTCGCCGACGACCTGCAGTAGCGGCTTCAGCCGCGACGCGCGCCCGTAGGAGGGGCTTTAGCCCCGATCCGCGCGTCCGATCGGGCCTGAATTGATCGGGCCTGAACTGATCGGGCCTGAAGGCCCTCCTACTCTTCCGTGCCGAACTGCAGTTCCGCCAGCCGGGCGTAGAGCGGATTCTTCTCCACCAGTTCCTCGTGATTGCCCACCGCGACGATGCGGCCGCGGTCCATCACCACGATGCGGTCGACGCGCTTCACCGTGGCCAGCCGGTGAGCGATCACCAGCGTCGTCCGGTTGCGCATCAGCTCCTCCAGCGCCTGCTGCACCAGGCGCTCGCTGGCCGCATCCAGCGAACTCGTGGCCTCGTCCAGCAGCAGCACCGGCGGGTCCTTCAGCATGGCCCGGGCGATGGCGATGCGCTGGCGCTGCCCGCCGGACAGCCTGAGGCCGCGTTCGCCGAGGAACGTGTCGTAGCCTTCCGGCAGCTCGCGGATGAACTCGTCGGCGGCCGCCGCCCGCGCCGCAGCCATCACGGCCTCGTCGTCGGCGCCGGAGCGGCCGTAGCGGATATTCTCCATGGCGCTCGCGCCGAACAGCACCGTCTCCTGGGGCACCAGGCCGATCTGGCCGCGCAACTCCCGCGGATCGACCCGGGCGATATCGACGCCGTCGAAGCGGATGCGCCCGGTCTGCGGATCGTAGAACCTGAGCAGCAGCTGGAAGCTCGTGCTCTTGCCGGCACCGGACGGCCCGACGATGGCCACGGTCTCGCCGGGCTCGATGGCCAGCGAGAATTGGGCGAGCGCCGGGGTCTCCGGCCGGGACGGGTAATGGAAGGTCACGTCCTCGAACGCGATGCGCCCGCTCGCCCGGCCGGGCAGATGCAGGGGATCGGCGGGCGGCGCGATGGCCGGCCGGGCCTCCAGCAGCTCGGACAGCCGTTCCATGGCGCCGGCGCCCCGCTGGATCTCGCCCCAGACCTCGCTCAGCGCCGCCGCCGACGAGCCGACGAAGGCCGCATACAACAGGAACTGCCCGAGTTCGCCGCCCGTCATCTGGCCGGCCACGACCGCCCGCGACCCGAGCCACAGCACGAAGGTGATGGCCCCGAACACCAGGATCACGCCCATGGCGGTGATGCCGGCGCGCGCTTTGGTGCGCCGTACCGCGGCGTCGAAGCTCTCGGTGACGGCGTCGCTGTAGCGCCGGCTCACCTGTTCCTCCAGCGAGAACGCCTGCACCGTCTGGATGGCGTTCAGCGTCTCCCCGGCCAGCCCGCTGGTGTCGGCCACCCGGTCCTGCGCGGTGCGCGACAGCCGGCGGATGCGCCTGCCCACCACGATCAGCGGCACGATCACGAGCGGGATCAGCAGCAGGATGTAGCCGGCGAGGCGGAAGCTCGTCAGCATCAGCATGATCAGCGCGCCGATCAGCGTCAGGCTCGTGCGCAGCGCGATGGAGAGGCTCACGCCGGAGATGCTCTGCACCAGCGTCGTGTCGGTGGTGAGACGCGACAGCACCTCGCCCGTGCGGGTCACCTCGAAGAACAGGGGATCCATGCGGATGACCCGGTCGTACACGGTGCTGCGGATGTCGGCGACCACCCGCTCGCCGAGCCAGGACACCAGATAGAAACGCAACGCCGCGAAACCCCCGAAGACGGCGGCCGCCGCCATGAACCAGCCGAAGTAGCGGTTGATGGTGCCCACGTCGCCGTCGCCGAAGCCCCGGTCGATGAGGTAGCGCAGCGCGACCGGCAGCGCCAACATCGCGGCCGCGGCCACCAGCAGGGCGAACAGGGCCGCAAACAGCGTGGGGGTATAGGGCCGGATGAAGGGCCACAGCGTGGCCAGCGGCCGCAGCGAACGGCCTCCGGGTCTTTCCTCGGGATCCATGCCGGCTATTGCCGCCCGATTGTCACCCGATGTCAATGGCGCCGCTCATACCATCCGCGCCGCGCCGACGCGCTATGATGCTCCGGCACCGCCGAGCTGCCCGCGCCCGCTGCAAGGAGACCGCCATGGAACCCGTCCGCTTCAAGCTATTCCACTTCCCCGCCACCCGCAGCGCCCGCGTTAAATGGGCCCTGCACGAAGTGCTGGACGACGACTTCGAGGTGATAACCGTCGATCTCTACCGGGGCGAGCAGTACCGGACGGCGTACCTCGAGCGCAACCCGCATCACAACGTGCCGGCGCTGGAGGTCACCTTCGCGGACGGGTCGGTCATGAACATGCTCGAGAGTGGCGCCATGGTGGCCTGGCTGGCCGACGCCTTCCCGGACAAGGGACTCGCGCCACCTCCGGACGCCCTGTCCCGCCAGCGCGCCGACTACCTGCAGATGCCCCATTTCGGCGCCTCGTCCATGGACATGATGCTCTGGCAGATCCGCATCCACGAACACGTCCTGGCGGACGACCAGCAGGACCCGCGGACGGCGCGGCGCTACCGCGACAAGTTCGAGGCCGAGGTGGAGCCGCAGCTCGCGGCGCGCCTCGAGCGCCACGGCTTCGTCTGCGGCGACGCGTTCACGGCGGCCGACTGCGTGGTGGGCCACAATGTCACCTGGGCCCGGGGCTACGGGCTGTGCCGGGACGAGATCTTCCGCGCCTATCTGTCGCGCCTGGCGCAGCGGCCGGCTTTCGGGAAGGCCTTCGCGGACGCCCGCGAGTTCGAGCCCCAGGTCCCGGCGCCCGTGCGCAACGCGGGCAAGTTCAACGGCTAGCGTTCGCGGTCAGCCTCGTCCCTGATCGAAGCCACGTTCTCCTCCCAGTTGCGGCCGTCGAAGGGCGTGATCTCGAGGAAGTCGAAGCCGCCGTCCAGGCAGCGGGCGTTGACGTCGTAGCTGCCCGGATGCGAGCGCGGCCGGCTGAACGGATGGATGCCGCAGACCCGGCAGAAGCGGTGCTCGGCGACGCCCGTGTTGAAGCGGTAGGTGGAGAGCGAGTCCTCGCCCTCGAGCAGACGGAAGTCCTGCGGCGCCACGATCAGGTTGAGGAAACCCTTCTTCGCGCAGATGGAGCAGTTGCAGGCGAGCGCCCGCGGCTCCCGTACGCGCACGCGGAAACGGACCCGGCCACAATGGCAGCCGCCCTCGAGCCACTGGCCGTTCTCCCCCGCCAAGCCGTCCTCCTTCAGTCCTCGAGCAGCGACTGCGCGTAACGGCGCACCTGCTCCCAGTCCGTGTACTCGTAGTCCCGGCTGGTATCGGTGTCCCCGCCCGCCTTGCGGGCGATACGCCGCATCATCCACCTGAGCGGCAGCGGGTACTTCGAATAGCTCAGCGCACCCGCGATCATCTCGACGTGCTCGAACGGCACGCGGAGCTGTGACTCGATCTTGTCGCGCGCATCGCCGAGCCATTCCTCCCGCAGCGCGGGGTCCTTCGCCGCCGCGCTGAGCAGCACCACGAACAGGGAACGCGCCTGGCGCCGCACCCCGTCCGCGTGGCCGTTGATGAAACCCACCAGTTCCTTCTCGAGTCCGCCGGCGTGCATGGACGCGCCGAATACCAGCCGGTCGAAGCGCGCGAGTTCGAGCGCATCCGCGGTCAGGGTATTTGCCGCGTCTATCACTGTCACCTCGGCCCCGGCGGCACGCAGTTGCCCCGCGATACGTTCGGCGACCTTGGCGGTCTGACCCTCACGGGTGGCGTAGAGTAAGAGGAAGCGCTTCATGACCCGCTATTCTTGCGCCGGCGGACGACTAATGCCAGCCGCAAGTCGGACCGGTAGTCACTTCCCCGGATGCAGCGCCTGCCCGCGACGATCCATATTGGAGGCGGGCTCGTAGCGCGAGGGACGCAACCATGGCGGCGGATGCCGGCGAATCCCGGTCCAGCCCGACGCTGTTCCTGTGCGGTGACGTGATGACCGGCCGCGGGATCGACCAGATCCAGGCCCGCTCCGTGCCGCCGGAGCTGCACGAACCCTGGGTCAGGAATGCCATGGACTACGTCCGCCTGGCCGAGCGGGAGAGCGGCCCGGTGCCCCAGCCGGTGGATCCCGCCTACGTCTGGGGGGAGGCGCTCCCGGTGTGGGCCGGAACGCCGCACGACCTCAGCTTCGTCAATCTCGAGACCGGCATCACCACCAGCAACGACTTCTGGCCGTCCAAGGGCATCCATTACCGCATGCATCCGGACAACGTCGCCTGCCTGCGGGCGGCGGGCATCGACGGCTGCACGCTGGCGAACAATCACGTCATGGACCTCGGCTACCGGGGGCTGGAGGAAACCCTGACCACCCTGGAGGGGGCCGGCATCGCCGTGACGGGCGCCGGCAGGGACGCGGCCGCGGCCGCCAAACCGGCTGTGTTCCCGCTGGCGGACGGCTCCCGGGTGGTCGTGCACGGGTTTGCCCTCGGCTCGGGCGGCGTGCCGGAGGACTGGGCGGCCGGCCGGGCCCGGGCGGGCGTCAACCGGCTGCCGGATCTCGCGCCGCAGACCGCCGACGCCGTAGCCGACGCGATGCTTGCCGGCCGGCGCGCGGGCGACGTCACGGTGGCGTCGATCCACTGGGGCGGGAACTGGGGCTACGAGATCAGCCGGGACGAACGGCATTTCGCCCGCCGGCTGGTCGACAGCGGGGCCGCAGACGTCATCCACGGCCATTCGTCCCATCACCCGAAGGGTATGGAGCGTCACCGGGGCAAACTGATCCTCTACGGCTGTGGCGACTTCCTCAACGACTACGAGGGCATCGGCGGCCACGAGGCGTTCCGCCCCTGGCTGTCGCTGATGTACTTCGTCACCGTCGACCCCGGCAGCGGCCGCGCGACGGCGTTGACCATGGTGCCACTGGCGATCCGGCGGCTGCGCCTCGTGACGGCCCGACCGGAAGACGCGGAATGGCTCGCGCGCCGGCTGGAGAAGGCCGCCCCTGGCGAGGCCGCGCGGATCCGCGTGCAGGCCGGCTGCCTCGTCCCGGACTGGTCGGGCGTCGCAGCGCCTTAGGTATATCTTCTGATTCAAGGCCCGCCGAGGGCCGGCCTAGCATGGAACGGCATGGCGCCGGCGAGAGACCGCGCCGCCGGTGCCGCCGCGGCGCACAGCGGAGGTGGCGATCGGTATGGAGAACCGGAGAGCGAGAGCCGAATCGGCGATCCGGGCGGGTGACGCCACGCTCGCCGGCTGGCTGGAGATACCGGAGGACGCCGCCGGGGTGGTGGTGTTCGCCCACGGCAGCGGCAGCAGCCGCTACAGCCGGCGCAATAACGCCGTCGCAGAGTACCTGCGCTCGGCCGGACTCGGCACCCTGCTGTTCGATCTGCTGACCGCGGGGGAAGGACGGGTCGACGAGGTCACCCGGGAATTCCGCTTCGATATCGAATTGCTGGCGCGTCGCCTCGGCGGCGCGCTGGACTGGCTGGCAGAGCAGTCCGCGGCCGCCGCCCTGCCGGCGGGCCTGTTCGGCTCCAGCACCGGCGCTGCGGCCGCACTGATCGCCGCGGCGCGCAAGCCCGACCGGGTGGCTGCCGTGGTCTCCCGGGGCGGACGCGCCGACCTCGCCGGGGACGAGCTGCCGCGGGTACAGGCGCCCACGCTGCTCATCGTCGGCGGCGCCGACCCGCAGGTCCTCGAACTGAACCGCCGCGCCCGGGAGCGGATGCGCTGCCCGGCCGAGATCGCGATCGTCGAGGGCGCGACCCACCTGTTCGAGGAGCCCGGCGCCCTGGAGGAGGTACAACGCCTCGCGCGGGACTGGTTCGTCGAGCGCCTCGCGCAGACGCAGGACTGAGACGGAGGCCGCGGCGATGACCCGCCATTACTTCCAGACACGCCTCGCCGAGCACATCTGGCGCTCGAAGTACCGCTACCATCCGCCCGGCGGTCATGCCGAGAAGACCATCGGCGACACGTGGCGGCGGGTGGCGACGGCCGTGGCGGCGCCGGAGAACGCCGATCGCGATGCCCGCGCCCGCGAGTTCGAGGCGCTGTTGGACGACTTCCGCTTCCTGCCGGCCGGACGCATCCTGGCCGGCGCCGGCACCGCCTGGCACCGCACGTTGTTCAACTGCTTCGTGATGGGCGTCATCGAGGATTCGCTGGACAGCATCTTCGAGCACGTGAAGGAGGGCGCCATCACCATGCAATGGGGCGGCGGCGTGGGCTACGACTTCTCCACGCTGCGGCCGGCCGGTCACCGCACCGACCACGTCGGCGGTATCGCGTCCGGCCCGGTGTCCTTCATGCGGGTCTGGGACGCCATGTGCGCCACCGTGCTGTCCACCGGCGCGCGCCGCGGCGCGATGATGGGGACGCTGCGCTGCGACCACCCCGACATCCTCGCCTTCGTGGATGCCAAGCGCGAGGCGGGGGTGCTCACCAACTTCAACGTCTCGGTGCAGGTGCCGGACGAGTTCATGCTGGCAGTGGCGCACGACGACGCCTGGCCGCTGTGCTTCCCCGGAGAGGGCGGCGAGGAATCCGTGCAGCGGGTCTGGACGGGCGGGACCGATCCGGTGCCCTGCCGCGTGCAGGGTCGGATCGCCGCCCGGGAACTGTGGCGCCACATCATGAACGCCGCGTGGGAGTCGGCCGAGCCGGGCGTGCTGTTCACCGACGCGGTCAACCGGGAGAACAACCTCCACTACCGGGAACGGATCACCGCCACCAATCCGTGCGGCGAGATACCGCTGTCGCCCTACGGCGCCTGCAACCTGGGATCGCTGAACCTGACGCGCTTCGTACGGGACGCATTCGGCCGCGATGCCGCCCTGGACGTGGACGCGCTGCGCGACGTCGTGCCGGTAGCCGTGCGCTTCCTGGATAACGTGATCGACGCGTCCCGTTTCCCGCTGGCCGCCCAGCAGGAGCAGGCCCGCACGACCCGCCGTGTGGGGCTGGGCGTCACGGGCCTCGGCGATGCGCTCGCGATGCTGGGCATCGCCTACGACAGCGACGCCGGCCGCGACCGGGCCCGCGAGTGGCTCACGGTCATCCGCGATGCTGCCTACCGGGCCTCGGTGGAGCTGGCGCGGGAGAAGGGCGTCTTCCCCTGCTACGAGCGCGAACCGTACCTGGACGGTCCCTACATCCAGCGCCTGCCCGCGGACATCCGCGACGCGATCGCCGGGCACGGCATCCGCAACAGTCATCTCTTGGCCATCGCGCCCACGGGCACCATCAGCCTGCTGGCCGGCAACGTCTCCAGCGGCATCGAGCCCATCTTCGCGCTCGAGGGGCACCGGCAGGTGCTCGACGAGTCGGGCGACTACCGCAATTTCGACGTGACCGACTATGCCTACGCCCACTGGCGCGAGCATCACGGCCGGCCGCAGTCCGTGCCGGAATCGTTCCGCTGCTCCAGGGACATCGCGCCGCGGGAACACCTGGCCATGCAGGCAGCCCTGCAGGAGGTGGTGGACAACGCCATCTCCAAGACCATCAACGTGCCGGAGGATTGCTCCCGCGCGGACTTCGAGGAGGTCTACACCCGCGCCTGGCAGCTGGGCCTGAAGGGTTGCACGGTGTTCCGGCCAAACCCGGTGCGCGGCGCCGTGCTCAGCACGGAAGCGGGCAGGCCGCCCGACCGGGTGCTCTGCTGCGATATCGAGCGGGAGGCGGACTAGGAGTCGACAGGGGCAACATAGCCGAAGTTCGCCAGGTCGTCCCGATAGTAGTCCGCCACCATCCCCGCGAGTTCGTCGTCGTAATAGCGCAGCCATTCGCGGCGCTCCGGCACGCGGCGGCGCTCCAGCGGCGCCGGCTCGAGACCGAGACGGCCGCAGAGGGCTTCCCAGGACGACTGCAACGTCTCGAACCGCCCGATGAAGTCCGTGGCCAGGGCGCCCTCGGTGTCCATCAGGAAATCGGACTGGGGCAGCGTGAGGCGCCGACGCCGGAAACGCTCCGTCGCGAGTTCGCGCTTCATGCGTGGCGTCGCCTCGGCCGGGGACGGCACTTCCCCCTCTTCCAGCGACAGGAAAGTGTCGACGAAGCGCTCGAACGGGTCACGGACGAACGCGCACTTGAGATACGCGTTCCACAGCTCGTCAGGAAGCCGGGGCCGGATGTCGCGCACCGACAGGTGTCCGTGCTCCTCCGCCGCGAGGTCGGGTACCGGCAACCGATACTCGGCGAACAGGTTCTGCTGCTGCCAGTCCATGGCATCGAGATGCATGGTGAGGGCCTGGCGCAGCGCCCGCGTGGCGACTCTCGGCACGGCGATGAAGATGAAGCGGTGCCGGTGAGAGATGATCAACCGGGCCGATCCTGGTCAATGTCCTGGTCGATCCCGTAGCTGCGCCGCACGTCGGGCCCCAGCGCTGCCTTCAGCGGATCGAGCCAGGGGTCGTAGTGGCGCCACTGCTCGAGGCCGCTGCGGTAGATGGGCTGGCGGACCTGCTCCGAACTCGGCGTGCGCACGCTGCGCTCGGTCTTGTGGAACTCCAGGCAGGCCTCCTCGAAGGGCAGCCCACAGAAATCCAGGATGCGCCGCACCTGGGTCTCCAGGTCTTCCACCACGTCCTCGTGGTGCACGCGCAGCACGAGGCCGGGCAGCACGGCATCCCAGTGGTCCATCAGCCGCACATAGTCGCGGTAGTAGCGGCCGATCTCCTCCAGCCCATAGGTGAAGTCCTGGCCTTCGCCGAACAGCTGCTTGAAGCCGCTGAAGCAGCAGGCCATCGGGTGGCGCCTGGCGTCGATCACCTTCGCATTCGGCAGGATCAGGCGGATGAGGCCGATATGCATGAAGTTGTTCGGCATCTTGTCCGTGAAGAACGGCGCGTCGCCCCGGTAGACCCGGGTGTCCTCGATGAACTTCTCCCCGAAGCGGCGGAAATAGTCGTCGTCGAGTTCGGTGAGTATGCGCGGGTAGCGACCCTCGTCGACGGCGGTGCGGCCGCGCAGCCGCTGCGCCAGCGCCAGGATGTCGTGGAGTTCCATCGTCCCGTCCACCATGGAATGGGACGCGAGGATCTGCTCCAGCAGCGTGGAGCCGGCCCGGGGCAGCCCGACGATGAATATCGGGTCGGGCTTGCCGCAGCCCACGTCCGCTCGTTGCTCGAAGAGAGACCGCGTGCACACGTCGATCTGGGCCTGGATCATGGCCTCGGTCTTGTCCGCGTCGTAGCCGGAGCGTTCCTTCTTGAGCGCATTGCCACGCCGGTAGTAGCCGAAGGACTCCTCGTACTCCGCCCGGTCCTCCAGGGCCTTGCCGAGGGCGAAACAGAGGTGGATGCGGTCGTCGGCCGCAATGCCCGGCTCCGCCTCGCGGCGACGCATCTCCTCGATCTCCTCTTCGGCGAACCGGTAGGTCTTCGTGTTGGCGAGGCTCCAGTAGGCATCGCCGTAGTCCGGGCGCAGCCGTGTCGCTTCCCGATACGCGCCGATGGCATCGTCCAGCCGGCCGATGGCCTTGAAGGCATGACCCATCATCACGTGGATGCCCGCCTTGTTCGTGGTCTTGCCGATGCACTCCCGGTATAGCTCGAGGCCCTCCTCGAAGCGGCCCAGCCCGGTCAGTGCGCTGGCCGAGGCGAGCTTGAAGACCGGGTTGTCCGGCTCCCGCTCCAGCAGCGTTAGCGCCTGCTCCCGGGCCTGGCGGAACTTGCCCTTGCGGTTCAACACCCTGAGATAGTCGACGCGGACACGCGTATTCTCCGGCTCGAGTTCCACCGCGGTCTCCAGCAGGAACTCGGCGTCGTCGAGCACCTTCAGGCGTACGCCGATGTCGGCCAGCAGGCGCATGGCCTCGACGTGCTGCTTGTGCTCCTGCAGGAACCGGCGGCAGAGCTGCTCCGCCTTGTACAGCTTGCCCTCGTGGATGAGGTCGATCACCGCGAGCAGCTCCCGCGGCAGCGACGCCAGGTATTCGATCTGGTTCTGCGCATGCCGGGCTCTCTGCTCCCGGCCCGCGTTGCGGTACAGGTTGACCAGGGCCTTCCAGCTCCCGGTCAGACCCGGATTCAGCTCGGTGGCCTGCGCGAATGCGGCCGCCGCCTCCGCCGGGCGGTTCATGGCGAGCCAGGTGTAGCCCTTCTCCTGCCAGGCCCGGCCGTACTCCGGGCGCAGGGCCAGCAGTTCGTCCGCCGCCTGCAGCGCGGCTTCGTAGTTCTTCGCGTAGCGCCGGGCGACGGCCAGAGTGTAGCGAGCCTCGGCTTCCAGCAAGGGCGCCGGCGATTCGCCGAGCACGTCGAGCATGGCGGCCTCGGCCTCCTCGAAGCGCGCCGCCTGGATGAGCTGCCGGGCGCCGGCGAGCGCACGCTCGTGTGCCGTTCGTTCGCCTTTTGCCGCTGCTTCACTCACGATCCGATACCGACCTGCGCCCGTCACGCCGGGCCCGCCGCCCCGCCGATCTCTCTTCTAAACCCTGAACGAAAAGAGGGCAAGCCCGCAATGCGGGCCTGCCCTCCTTCGGACTCGCCTGATGCTTCAGAGGAAGTCGTAGGACAGGCGGATGCCGTAGGTCCGCGGCCGGTTCGTCACCACGTGCGGCGTGAACTGCTGGGTGTCGATGTACACCTGCGCATTCTCGTCGAACACGTTGTCGATGAAGAACTCGGCCGTCCAGGTGTCCTTCTCCACGCCGAACGCCAGGTTGGCGATGGTGTAGGACTCCTGAACGTAGCGGCCGCCGGGGATGCCGGTCTGGTCGAGCAGCTCGGTGCCGGGTGCGGCGCCGACGAAGGCATCCGCCTCCCGCTCGATCTCCAGGCCGGAGCCCGAGACCTGATACACACGCTGCATGGTGTCTTCGACCACGTAGGCGTCCATCTTCAGGCCGACCTTGCTTTCGCCGGTGTAGGCGACGCCGCCGGTCACGTAGCCGCGCAGGTTCTCGACCTCGCCGATGGCCGGCATGTCGAAGCCGTAGCGGGCCCGGACGTTGCCGGAGAACTCGGGCGAGAACGGCAGCTCGCTGCCCACCGGGGCAGCGATGCCCTGCAGCTCTTCGTTCAGACGGGTGATCTCGGTGTCGAGCACGCTGAAGGCGCCGGCGATGGTGAGATTCGCCGTCGGCTGCCAGATGAAGTCGCCGTCGATACCCGTGATCTCGGCGTCACCCACGTTGTCCGCGAACCACAGAAAGCTGATGTTCGTGGGATCGAAACGCGAGGTCTGCAGGTCCGTGATCTCCGAGTAGAACGCGGTCGCATTCAGGCGCAGCGTATCGTCGAAGAAGTCACCCTTGAAGCCGAGCTCGTAGTTCTGCAGATCGTCCGTCTGGGAGTAGACCGGGATGCGGAAACCCTCGAACGTGGGGTTACCCGACCTTGCGGCACCGCCGCCGACCCGGTTCGTCACCGGCGGGCGGAAGCCCTCGGCGTAGTTACCGAACAGCAGGATACGGTCGGTCACGCGCCAATCCAGCGAGAAGCGCAGGATCACGTCGTCCTGGGTCAGTACGCCGTCGCTGTCGAGGTCACTCACGTCGAGCTGACCACTCTGGATGGCCGCGAACACGTCGATGGTGCCGTCGCCGTCGCCGTCGGTGAAGCCGGCGTCGGCCAGCGCCTGTTCGGTGCCGATGCCGAGCGCCCGCAGCCGCTCGGTCACATTGACCGTGGTCGTGGCGCCCTTGTACTCGTCGTTGATCTCATACCAGCGTGCGCCGAAGGCGGCCGTCAGCCGGTCGGTGATGTCGAACTCGGCCTGACCGAACACGGCGATCTGATCCGTCGTGCGCGTCACGTCGTTGACGAAGCTGACCTCGCCGGGTATGTCTTGGCCGCCGTAGCGGGTGCCCTCCACCTGCGGGATGCTGCGGGCGGCGCCCACGTTCTCGAAATAGGGGCTGTCCGTGGAGGCGATCTTGAACCAGCCGGTGCTGGCCAGTTCCTGGTCGTCGTAGAACACGCCCGCGGTCAGGCGCCAGCGATTGGCGTCCGGCGTGTTGACGCGGAACTCGTGGGTCATCCGCGTGTTCTCGGTGTCTTCCTTGTAGAACTTCTGCGGATTGAAGCACTCGTCGTAGTAGGTGCCGGTCGTGTCCGAGAAGTCCGAGCATACGTAGTAGGCCGAGAACAGGCCGCCGTTCGTGTAGAACGTGTAGTCGACGGTGGAATTCACCTGCCGGTCCAGATAGCCGCCGGTGTAGACGACATCCAGCATGGCCAGCCGTCCGTTCAGGGTCCAGGTGGTGAGCCCGAAGTCGTCCTCGTTCGCGTCCGGCGCGAAGCGGTTGACCGAGCTCTCGCCGTCGAGGTTGGGGTCGTAGGCCCAGACGCCCTCGGTGTCGAGCGTCTGCTGGGTGTGCTGCACCAGCAGGTCCCAGCGGTCGTTGATCAGCCAGGACAGGCCGAAGCGGCCGCCGGTGTAGGTGGCGTCGTTGAAGTCACCCTCGACGAGCTGATCGTTACGCGGGATCGGGATCTCCTGATTCTCGGGATCCGGCAGCGGGCCGCCCGAGATGCGGTCGATGACGACGGTGCTGCCGTTCCAGCCGCCGTTGTCCGGATCGTTGAGGATGTGGTCGATCCAGCCGCCCTGGTTGTCGTTGTAGGCAGCCAGCCGAAACGCCAGCGTATCCGAGATGGGCAGATTGAAATACGCCTCGACGGAGTTGCTCATCTCGCCGCCGGTCGTGTTCGAGATGCTGGTATCGAACCCGGCCTGGAATGACGAATGATCCGGCTTGTTCGTGATCAGCCGCACCGTGCCCGCCTGGGAACTCGCGCCGAACAGGGTGCCCTGCGGCCCCGGCAGGACCTCCACGCGGGCGAGGTCGGTGGCGTAGACGTCGAGGTTGCGGCCCTGCAGGGCCACGGGCTGCTCGTCGAGATAGAGTGCGACGGAGGGCTGCAGACCCTGGACCGACGACAGCGTGAGGATGGTCTGCGAAGTCGCGGCGCCGCGGATGTAGATCTCCTGCTGGCCCGGACCGGTGCCCTGGCTGGTCACATTGGGCAGGTACAGCGCGTAATCCTGGAAGCTGCTGATGCGCAGCTCCTCGAGGTTGTCACCCTGTAGAGCCGAGACCGCGACGGGGACGTCCTGCATGGACTCCTGCCGCTTCGTCGCCGTAACGACGATCTCCTCGATGGCCCTTTTCTTCGGGGCCGCGGGAGCTTCCTGCGCCTGGACTGCCGTGACTGCCGTCGAGCCGGCGCCAGCCGCAAGGGCCGATACGACGGCCGCGCGAATCTTCGTATTCCGTCTCATAACCTCTTCCTGTTTGTCGCTTCGATTTCGTTGTGGCCATAGCCGGAGCCGGCCATGACGTTCTGTTTCTTGGTTCTGCTTCGTCCGCTGCGGCTTTGCGCCGGCAGTTTGCGGATATCCGCAGCGCCCGGAGGACGCCACCCGTGCCGGGTGCCGACTCGAATCTCCCTCAGACGCTTCACGGATCGGGCGGTGCGGCAGGACAGCGCCGCACCGCGTCAACAGCAATGCTGTGTCCGATAAGCAACTAGTGTGCCTAGACTGGTGCTGCATTGCAAAGTCGCTCGAAATAAATTGTTGCTTTTATGCCAATCGCTCCACTTATGTCGTCTCGATATCCGTTTATTTTATTATTTTGATCAGATAGTTAGGACGCGCGCCCGGACTCTGATCCGAACGCCGGTCTAAAGACAGTCAATAGGCTTTGCGTTGCGCTGATGTAACCAACGGGCCGCCCCGCAGACCCGCGGCGGCGCTGGCAAGGAAGCGTAGGAGGGCCTTCAGGCCCGATGCGCGGGCAAGTCGGGCCTGAAGGCCCTCCTACCTGCGGCGTCGCATCAACGCCGCAATATCGCCCACCACCGCGCCACGTTCAGCAGACTCATCAGCGACGCGGACACGTAGGTCATGGCCGCGGCCCGGAGGATCTTCCGGGCATGGCGTTCGTCGCCCTCCCGCAGCACGCGACGTTTCGCCAGCAGCGGCAACGCCCGGCGGAAGCTGGCGTCGAACTCCGTCGGCAGGGTGGTGGCGTGCACCAGGATGCCCGAAGCCAGCGTGAGCAGGCCGCCGAGGAACATCATCAAACCAGCGACCGGCGCCCGGGTCACGGCCACCATCACCGGCGCGGCCATCATGAGGCCGGCGCCGACGCGCTCGATCGGCGAGATCCAGCGCACCAGTTGCGTGCGCCAGCGCAGCGGCCCGAACCCGCCCGCATCCTGTAACGCATGACCCACCTCGTGGGCAGCCACGGTGATGGCGGTGAGCGAGCGACCGTCATGGTTGTCCGGGCTGAGCCGCACCACCTTCTCGATGGGGTCGTAGTGATCGCCCTGCTCGGTCTTCTCGGTGCGCACCTTCTCGAGGCCGGCGCCGTCCAGCAGATCCCGCGCGAGCCGGGCGCCGGTCATCGGATAACGGTCGGCGGGCCGGCTGTAGCGTTCCATCACACGCTTTACCCAGAGACCGGGCCCCAGGAGGACGGCGATACCGATGACGATGAGGAGGAGGATGTGCATGGGTTCGGGAGACGTTCTCGATCAACCGTTCAGACAATACCGGCGGGCGGTGGTTTCCTTGCGAGGTCGAACGGGGAAGATATCGGGCCTGAAGGCCCTCCTGCGATTCTTCTTACGATTCTTCTTACGATTCTTCCTGCGATTCTTCCTGCGCGGCGGCCTCCTCTTCTTCCTTCTCCAGGCGGGCGCGGCGCTTCAGGAAGCGGCTGAGCTGGCGGTCCGCGGCCTGGTAGCCGAGTTCGATGAGTTCGTCGGCCCGGTCGAACTCCATGATGCTGGCGACGTCCCGGGGGATGGAGATGACCACGTCCGGCGGATAGGCGGCGAGCTTGGTGCGGGCGATGGTGCTCTGCATCGTGTCGAAGGTCTGCTGGGCGATGTCGAGCATGCTCCACCCGTCCGAACTGTCACGAGTGAACTGGTCGTGCAGGCGATCGAGGAAGCGGTCGATGAGGCCCTGCTTGTCCTTCCGGTTCTCCTCGGACGGCGCCTTGCGCTTGCCCGGCATCCGCAGGTTCTCGTCCGGCGGGCCGTTGAGGTTCACCGCCACGGTAAAGTCGGTGGGATCGTCGAAGGTGGGCGCGATGGGCACCGGATTCAGTATGCCCCCGTCCAGCAGCGGACGGCCGTCCTTACGGAACGGCACAAAGAAGAACGGCAGGGCGATGGAGGCCCGGATCGCCTCGAACAGCGAGCCGGAGCTGATCCAGACCTCTTTCTCGCGGGCGATGTCGGAGGCCACGGCGGTGAAGCGCACCGGCAGATCCCGTATCTCGTGGTCGCCCACGAAATCCTTCAGCACGTTCATGATGCGGGTGCCGTCCACGAAGCCGGACTTGCTGAGGGTGAAATCCAGCAGTCGCACGATGTCGCTCTTGCGGATGGCCGAGGCCCACTCCGCGTATTCGTCCAGCTTGCCCGCCGCATAACAGCCGCCGATGAGCGCACCCATCGACGCTCCCACCACCGAGGTTATCTTCAGGTCGTGTTCCTCGATCCAGCGGATCACGCCAACGTGGGCGTAGCCCCGGGCGCCGCCGCTGCCCAGCACCAGCGAGATCTCGCGCTTGTCACTGCTCACGTTCATTTCCTCTGTTCAGTCGTCCCGCCGGCACTTCCCGCGGGATCGTACAGGCGCTTGAGTTCCTGTTTCAGCACCTTGCCCTGCGCACTCATCGGCAGCGCTTCGACGAAGCGCACGTACTTCGGCAGCTTGTACCGTGCCAGGCGGTCCGCGCAATGGGCCAGCAGCTCGTCCGGGTCCGCGCTCGCGCCGGCGCGGAGCCGGATCGCCGCCAGGCCCGCCTGCCCCCACTTCTCGTCGGCCACGCCGACCACCGCGGCCGCCGCCACCTCCGGCAGCTCGCACAGCACGTTTTCCACCTCGGCGGGATAGACATTCTCCCCGCCCGAGATGTACATGTCCTTGTAGCGGTCCACGATATAAAGCGTGCCGTCGGGCGCGAGCCGGCCCGCGTCCCCGGTCCGGAACCAGCCGTCCACGAAGGCCCTGGCGGTCTCCTCGGGCGCCTTCCAGTAACCGGGCGTCACCGCCGGCCCCTTGATCTGAATTTCCCCGACCTCGCCGTCCGGGAGTTCGTCGCCCGCCTCGTCCGCGATGCGCAGCCGGGTGTGCATCATCCGGTGCCCGGCCGAGCCCACCCGACCCGCCGCCTGCCGGGGCGGCAGGATCGCCACGCTGAATGCCTCGGTGAGGCCGTAGGACTGGGCCAGATGCACGCCCTTGGCCGCCCACGCCGCCAGCAGGTCCGTGGAGACCGGGGCGGCGCCGACGCCGGCCACCCGCAGGGTGGGGAATTCGGCCTCGGCAAACTCGGGGAGCTCGGCCATCATGGCGTACTGGACGGGCACGCCCAGGCAATGGGTGATGCCGGCCGCGGCATCGGTCAGCATGCCGAGGAAGCGCCGCGGGTCCCATTTCTTCATGACGCACAGCGTGCCGCCGTAGTGGAAGACGGGCATGGAGAACCCGTACAAGCCGGCCGAATGGAACATGGGCGCACACGTGAGCGAGCGGGAACTGGCCGTGAGATCGCCGTGCAGGGCGGCGTGGATGATGGTGTCGCGCATCATCCGGAAGGTGCCGATCACGCCCTTGGGCATGCCCGTCGTGCCGGACGTGTAGAGCAGCGTGGCCAGGTCGTCGATGGTGAGGTGCGCGCGCTCGAGCGCATCGCCGCTCTCGGACTCGATCAGCTGCTCGTACTCGCTGTCTGCCGGATCGCTCCTGCGCTCCAGCTTCGGCAGCCCCGTCCCCTCGACGAGATGACCGAACTCCTCGTCACAGATCACCACGCTCGGCTCGCCGTGGTTCAGGATGGCCGCGATCTCGCGGGCACTGAGCCGCCAGTTCAGCGGCATGAGCGCCGCGCCCAGCTCCCAGCCGGCGAACAGAGTCTCGAACACGTCCGTCGAGTTCTGGCAGAGCATGGCGATGCGGTCGCCTTTCTCGAGCCCGTACGCGGACTTGAGACCCACGGCGAGCCGCCGCAGCCGGTCGTTGAACTCTCCGTAGGTGAAACTGCGGCCGGTATCCACGTCCACCGCGGCTACCACATCGGCATCGTAGCGCGCGTGGTAGTCCAGCCAGTCGACGGAGAACTCGTCCCGGATGGAGGGTTCGGGCTGATCGGCGAGAGCCGCCATCCGCTCCATGCTCATGCCTCGTTCCCGGCGCCGCCTGCCCGCCGACCCCCTTTGCCCGCCAGCGCCGCATCACGCACCTCCCGGTAGGACGCATCGATGCACTCCGCGTAGATCTCCGGATCCGGCAGCATCTGCCGGCAGGCGGTGAACATGACCGAGATGACGCCATTGTAGGAGAACGCGGCGTGGAACAGGCCGGCCTGGTGCACCACCGGACCCATGCCTAGCATGGCCACCATCTCGGCCCCGGCCAGGTAGACCGGCTTCTGGATGCCGGCCACGTTCGTCACCATCGTATTGAACGCCACCGTGCCGGAGCGCACCGTCAGCTCCATCAGCAGGGGAAACAGCCCGCGGGCGACGAGAGACGGCAGGTTCATCGGAATCTCCGCCATCCGCCGCGGGCCGATCGCCTCCATCACCGCCTTCGCCTCCTCCGTGCCCTCGTGGATGGCACGCACACGCTCCAGCGGGTCGGCGATCTCCGTGTGCAGGGGCGTCAGCATGGCGCTCACAAGGTTGTCCACCTCGCGGCCGTGGTCATCCTCGCCCCGCACGTTCATAGGGCAGGCCGCCACCAGCGTCTCCTCGGGCAGTTCGCCGCGGGCCGCGAGGTAACGCCGCAGCGCCCCGGCCACGACTGCCAGCACCACGTCGTTGATGGTGCCTTCCAGCGCCTTCGAGACCGCCTTCACCTCGGCCAGGTCGTAGACGTGCCCGTCCACCACCCGGCTCGGCGACACGCGTCCCCGGTTGAAGACTGTCTTCGGCACCGGTGAGCGCTCCCGACCGCGGCCGGCGAGGCCGGCTTTCACCACGCCCGGCACGGCGGCGGCCACCGCACCGCCGAGGCGCAGCGACTTCGCGAGATTACTGAACGGGCTGCGCAGCAGCAGCCGGGCCGCGCCCGGCGCCGGCTGCGCGCGGCCCGGCTCGGGCTCGTAGCCGGAGCCGTCCGCCGGCACCGGCTCGAAGTCGTGGATGGCCGCCTGGATCTCCTGGCCGCTGACGCCGTCGATGGTGGCGTGGTGCATCTTCATGAACATCCCGAAACAGCCGGGTTTCACGCCGGGCACCTCGTTGAGTCCCTCGATGATGTAGACCACCCAGAGCGGCCGGGCGAGATCGAGCTGCTGCGCCTGGAGGCGTGCGACCAGGTCCATGAGCTGACGCCAGTCGCCGGGCTTCGGCAGGGCGATGTGGCGCACGTGGTATTCGAGGTCGAAGTCCTCGTCCTCCACCCAGTAGGGATAGTCGAGCGCGAACGGGACCGGCAGCAGCTTCCTGCGGAACACCTTCGATCGGTCGATGCGTTCCGCGAAGGTCGCGAGAATCTCGCTGAACTTCACGCGCCCTGCCGGATGCGTGGAAGGGTCGTAGATCTGCAGCGAACTCACTTCCAGCGGCGCCCGCTCCGATTCCGCGTAAAGGAACAGGGAATCGAGACCGGATAACTGCTTCAGCATGTCGGCTCCTCCTTCACCCGTGCAGGAAGCGGGCGACGGGATTAGGGTTGAACGGGTGCCAGCCGTCCTCGGTCTGGGCCAGCCGATCGGCCACGATGTAGAGCACGGCCGGGTTCACGGCCATGCCGAAATGGCTGGCGACCACGCTGATGTTCTCGGCCAGCGGTGATACCCGGTCCTGGGCGATGGCCGGTGCCACCACGCCGTCCGTGTGGCTGTAGATGCAGGTGCAGCGCACGGCGGGAACGGGCGTGGCCACCTCGCGCAGGAAGGCGAGCAACTCCGGCGTGATGTCCTCCGGCGAGGTGCGCTGGTAGATCCGCCAGATGGTGGTGGCCTCCGGCGTGTCGCCGATGGGACTGCCCATCGTGATCAGCTGGCGGACGAGATCGCCGCGCATCTTCGCGGCCTGGCGGGCGATGACGCCGCCCTGGCTCCAGCCGATCAGGGTGACCTTGCGGCCGGTCTTCCCGGCGACGCGCTCCAGCTGGGCGACGAAGCGCTCCTCGTACTCGGTGCGGTCGTAACCGATACCGAGATTGGTGCCGAGCCCCCAGGGATGCGGATCGTAACCCCAGTGCTTCAGATAACGGCGCAGGATCAGCATGGAGGTGTCGTTGCCGCGGAAGCCGGGCACGGTGATGACCGGATGGCCGTCTCCCCGCGGCGCGGTAAGCACCAGCGGGTGGGCCGGCAGCAAGCACATGAACTCCAGGATCGCCCGCGGCAACTCGGCGAAGGCGTAGCCCAGGAAGGGCGGTTGCACCCGCCCGGTATCTGCGTCCTCGCCATCCGGCATCAGCTATCCTCGTAGCGATCCTCGTACCGGTGCATTCCGGGCCATTGTACCCGCGGCGACCCGCAGCGGGAGCGGCAGCCGATCTGCCGCGGTCGGCGTCCATTGGCGGGCGGGCCGGGCCCGGCCTACTATGGCAGGCGTATCCACAGGCAGCGAATCCACAAGGAGCGAGCGGCATGACGACGGGCATGGTGAGGGCATGAACAGGGAGCCCTATGCGGCGGTTACCCGCAGCGTGCGCGACGGCGTCGGCGGCCGCAGCGTCGGCGCGTTCTTCGATCTGGACGGCACGATCATCGCCGGCCACTCGGTCGGCGATTTCTTCGTGGAACGGCTGAAGGCCGGCCAGGTCGGCGTCGACGAGCTCCGCGACCTCGTCACGATGTCGGCCCGCTACCTCACGAAAACCGGCGATTTCGAGGACGGCATGGCGGCCTCCGTCGCGAACCTGCGCGGCCAGCGGGAGACGGAGTTGATACGGCTCGGTCAGAAGGTCTGCCGGGACCGGCTGATTCCTCAGGTGTTCCCGGAGATCAAGGCCCTGCTGCGCGCGCACCGGGACCGGGGCCACACCGTCGCCATCGTGACTTCCGCCACTCGCTATCAGGCCGAGCCGCTAGCCGATCACCTGGGCATCGAGCACGTGCTATGCACCGAACTCGGCGTGACCGGTGGCCGCTTCACCGGCACCATCCGGGGCGAACCCTGCTACGGTGCAAACAAGCTCACGGCCGCCCGGGCATTCGCACGCCCGCGCAGGATCTCCCTGAAGAAGAGCTACTTCTACTCCAATGGCAGCGAGGATCTGCCGCTGCTGGAGGCGGTCGGCAATCCCGTCGTCATCAACCCGGACCGCCATCTCCGCCCCGTCGCCGAACGCCAGGGCTGGCCGTTGCACGATTTCGACAGCCGCGGCAGCATCGGGCCGCTGGACGTCGCCCGCACGCTCACCACCTTCGGCAGTATCCTGCCGAGCTTCGCGGCCGGGCTGCCGCTGCGCCTGTTGGGGGCAAGCGCACAGGACGCGCTGAACCTGTCGCTGGCGACGTGGACCAACTTTGCCCCGCTGATCGCCCGCCTCCGGCTGATGATCGAAGGCGAAGAGCACCTCTGGTCCGACCGACCCGCGGTGTTCGTCTTCAACCACCAGAGCGCTATGGATGTGCTCATCGTCGCGAAGCTCCTGCGGGAGGATGTGGTCGGAATCGCGAAGAAGGAGGTGCAGCGCCAGCCCTTACTCGGCCCCGCGCTCACCGTCGCGGGGACCGTGTTTATCGATCAGGACAACGTGGGCGGCCCGAGGAAGGCGCTGAAACCTGCCGTCACCGCCCTGGAGGAAGGCCGCTCCGTCGCCATCGCGCCGGAGGGCACCCGCAGCCGGGACGGCCGGCTGGGGGCGTTCAATCGCGGCGCCTTCCATCTGGCCCGCCAGGCGGGCGTACCGATAGTGCCCGTCGTCATCCACAACGCGCAGGATGCGCTGCCGAACGGCAGCCTCATCGTGCGCCCGGCCGAGGTGAAGGTGACGGTGCTGCCGCCGGTGTCGACCGAGGGCTGGACGCTGCGGAACATCGCGCCGCAGTCCCGCCGCATCCGCGAACTCTTCCTGCACAAGCTCGGGCAGTGGGAGCCGCGACAGGAGTAACGGCACCGCTACGACCACGCCATCGGGGTACAATGGCCGGCGAGAGCCAAGCATGAGACAACTCAGCGGATCCGACGCCTTCTTTCTCTATTCCGACCGTCCGGGCCGGCACCAGCACGTCTCCACCGTCTACATCTACGACCCCGCCACTGCCGCCGGCGGCGAGGTTCGCTTCGACGCCATCCGCCGCCACATGGAGCAGCGGCTCGATACCTCGCGCCTGTTCCGCCAGCGCCTGGTGCGCGTGCCACTCGACCTGGATTACCCCTGGTGGATCGAGGACCCCCACTTCGAGCTCGATTTCCACCTGCGCCACATCGCACTGCCCGAGCCTGGCGACTGGCGCCATCTCTGCATCCAGCTCTCACGGCTGCACGCGCGCCCCCTGGATCTCACGCGGCCGCCCTGGGAGATGTACGTCATCGAGGGACTGGACAGCATCGAGGGCCTGCCCGACGGCGCCTTCGCCGTCATGACGAAGGTGCATCACGCGGCCGTCGACGACGCCACCGAGGAAGACTTCACCATCGCGCTGCACGACCTGGCGCCTCACGCCCCGGCTGCCCCGCCCGGCGCGCGCTGGCACGCCGAGCAGGAGCCGGGACTGGGCGAGCTGCTGCTGCTCTCCTGGTTCAACAACACCACCAAGATCCTCGAGACCGGCCAGAGCCTGATCGACCGGCTGCCGATCGTGGGCAGCAGCCGGAGCAAGCCGCAGGAGCTGCTGCGCACCGAGCACGGCCCGGCACCGGTCACGCGCTTCGACCACCGCATCACGCCCCACCGGGTGTGGGACACCCGTTTCTTCGCCATGGAAACCGTCCGGGAGATCGCCGCCAGCCTGGCGCGGGGCACCGCAGAGGACGTGGCGGTGGCAATCTGCGCCGGGGCAGTGCGCGGCTACCTGGAGGCGAAGGAGGAGCTGCCGGCCGCCTCCCTGTGGGCGCTGTTGCCGCTCCACCATCAGGAGAAGTCGGAGGAGGGCCTGCCCGGCCACCGGGTCCAGCTGGCCCGCATCAAGCTCATGACTCACGTCGCCGACGCCGAGGCCCGTCTTGCGGGCATCCACGGCGAGATCGAGAACGCCCGCGTGGAGAGCGCAGTGGACGCCGGCGAGATGAGCGAACTGCAGGACATCCTGCCGGCGACCACCATGAATCTGGCGGCACGCACCATCTCGGCGAACCTCGGGCCCGGCCGCCAGTACCGCAAGAACCACAACCTGGTGGTCAGCATCACGCCCGGACCGGAGCGCCCGCTCTATCTGTGCGGCGCCCGGCTGCTCGCATTCACGGGCATGGCCAGCATCATGGACGACCTGGCGCTGGCCCATACCGTCACCAGCTACGACGGCCGTCTGGCGATCGCCTTCGTTTGCGACCGGAAGATGATGCCGGACCCCGCGTTCTATGCGGAGTGTCTGGAGGCGGCGTTCGGGGAGCTGCAGGGAGTGATCGGAACAGCCGGATGACCGACCTTCGTCCGTGGATCAACCAGCCTCGATGGGTTCTGCGCCTGACCGGGAAATTTTTCGATTGGCCTCGCGAAAGCCCGCTTTGAGCGAGCAGGCGGTAAAGGCGCCCGACTGGGCAGGGCGGATGGAACCGGGTCATTGGTTCCGTATTTCCGGCGACGAGCCTGATCTGGGCTTGCCGCGGACTCCCGCAGGAACGCGCTACCTGGAAGACGGGGATCCAGCGCGGGACCCCTTGCTTAACCCACCTCTCGACGTAAAGGAGCGAATCCGGCGAGCGCTGGGGAGAGACTGGATAGCCCCATGGCGTGGCCGCATGGGATTCTGCGCCATCACGGAGGCCTGGAACAGTGCCATCTTCGCAACGCGCTTCGGCGAATCGGGCGCGATGGTCATATTCGGGGGCGGCCATACCACTTACTTCGGTTCGGACGTTCATGCGTTTGATGTGGCCAGCCGGGGATGGAATCGGCTGACGACGGGTTTCGTGACTGGCAACCCCGAAGACTACGGCGAAGGGGCCGTTTACGAGACTTCGACGTATCCCGATGGATCACCATTGCCACCGCATACGTACGATTACGTGCAGTACGACCCGGCAGGTAATGACTACCTGCTCCTGAAGGGGCAGACGGAACTCGGGCCGAGAGTCAAGGCGACGCCGATTCCACACCTCTTCAATCTCGATTCCCTCACCTGGCGGCACGGACCACGGCATCCGTCGGCGATTCTCAACTCGGGTGGATTCACGACATGGGATCCGAAACGTCGAATCCTGTGGGGACACAGCGGCGATGATGGCGGCGGAAATGCATTCGTTGGCTACAGCCCCGATGATGAGAACACCGACGGCACGACCGGCCGATGGCGGGACTTCCATCCGAACAAATTCCCGGGTGAGGCCAATCACAACGCGATGACGTACGAGCCCATGATGGATAAGCTCGCCGTAGCTCTTCATTGCCGGGATCGACTGGAGCTGATTGATCCCGACGAACCCGCCGGACCCGGATCAGCCGTGGCTTCTCAGGGTGAGAAACCACGCATTCGACAATTTGCCGGACTGGAATACTCACCGAGGCTGGAAGCCCTCGTGTATTACTCCCCGCTCGATGGGCCGACCCTACATTCCATCGCGTTGGACGACTCAGCGGAGTGGCACGTCGTTAATCGGAATGCCAGGCTGGACCCAATTGCGGATGCCGCCGACCGATCGCGACACCCGGTCAACCTCGCCCATTGCTTTGGTCGGTTCCGTATTGCCAGTTTCCGTGAGTTCGATATGGCGATCCTCGTGCGCCACATCGATACGCCCGTCTATGCCATGAGGCTGCCTGACTATCGAGGATCCCTTGGTGATTGAATCGGGCTTCACCCGCCTGACGGGACACACTGCCAAGCCATGATCAACCCGATGTGTACTCTCGGCCAACCTCGGACAGATCCGGATCAGTTCCTCACCTTTCAGGCAATGCCATGAGCCTCAGGAATCGCTGATGGCTTTCCTTCGGGCCGTGCGGTCAGCTCGGCTTCACTCGCGCCCCCGCGGTAGCGTGCCAGGAGCGCCTCGGGGTCCACTTCAACCCCGACCGGATTCTCTGCGAAGGCTTCACTTCGCATATAGTCGAAGGCATCTCTGGAACTGCAGGATTCGACCTGAAGCTCGATTCGATTACCGTCCGGGTCCTGGTAATAGAAGGAAAGCGTGAAGCCGTGATGAACTGCCCAGTAGGGACTGAGTCCCTGCTCCTCGAGTCTCGCGTACGTGTCGAGCAAGTCTGCCGCCGAGGCGTAGGTGTACGCGATATGATTGACACCGATATCGCCGGGGCCTGAATTCGCGGGCCTGTCAGGCTTCAGCACGTCGAGATTCGCGATTGCAAAGCGATGACTCTCGTCGTCATAGGTGAGAAATGCGAGAGCGGGATCCCCGTGCACGATCTCCGCGCCAAAGACCGTCATATACCACGCCTTCATTGCCTCGAAGCGTCGCGTCATGAATACCGCATGCGAAAAGACCGGGGTCGTTGCCATATTTTATTTCCCCCTGATTGAGATCACTGGCCACTCCTGACCAGTGGCCATCAGTCTAGCTGACGGTTCAGGAAAACGCCCTCATCGGCGAGAAATCCCGTTCCGACCATGAGCGAACAAGGCTCGTATCGCGAATCCAGCTATTTTCGGCAGAATTTCAGCGAATTGGCATGCTGCGACAGTCAACGGCTAGCATCTCTACTTCACATACGACATCCGCGAGAGGCCCGAACTGGCATGACGACACGAATGACGACGCACGCTGCATTGGCAGCGGTGGAAGCGGCTGACGATGGGATATACGGAACCCTTCTGCAACACGGCTCGCTCGAGATCGGTTTTTACAAGCCCAGCGGCACCGATACTCAGCAACCACACGAGCAAGACGAGGTTTACATCGTCCAGTCTGGTTACGGCCGGTTTGTCGTCGGAGACGAGCGCCACAACTTCGAAGCAGGGGAAGCCCTTTTCGTGCCGGCAGGGGTTTCCCACCGATTCGAACAATTCTCCGACGATTTCGCTGCTTGGGTTATCTTCTATGGACCCGAGGGCGGTGAGCAGCCCTGAGCGTGCAGCGGCCATTCAGTCATCGTCCACTGCCCGCCATCACCGTTAGGTGATCCGCGTCCACGCCCGTCAGTCCAGCTGAAAGTGCCGAGCGCTCCGCTTCGGATCGACTGCAGAAATCCCAACTCGAGCGCCGTCGAAGGTCGTTTTCCGGCCAGGATCGGAAATAAAAAGCCCCGCACTAGGCGGGGCTATCGCAGACGGTGAACGGTTCTTATGCCGCTTTGCGTCTACGAGCGAAACCCATGCCGATTAGGCCAGCGCCAAGCAGGGCGAGGGTGCCAGGTTCCGGGACAGAGGTTACGGTGCCAAACGTGAACGCATGCCAGTTTTCGTTCGGCGACGTTGTAAAACTCAGTGAAGAGATCGGCCCATCAAATCGCAGCAGGCCATGAAACTCATTCATTGAGATTGTGTCGCCCGCACCTAAGACATAAGGTCCAGGGGCGCCGCCGTTGGCGAATGACCAATAGCCAACTCCGTCGCTGTCAACCGTGAATTCCGTATCAAAGTCATAGGTAACCGTTACATTGGGCTGCCCTACGCTCAACAGAGCCATGTAAAGATTGTCGAGCGATGAGCCGAAGGTCACGTTCACCGTAACAGCGGAATTGAGACCGACCTGCTCGCAAGCAGTCGGCGCGTTATCCGCAGTGCCCCCCGTATATGCTGGATCACTCGCATTGGGTTCGGTCCAGTAGTTGGTACCGCAACCAGTTTGAGACACTCCGTCCATCGAGGCACCGCTGGCAGATGCCGTAACGGATATACCTCCAAGATCCCCAATTGCCGCGGCACCGCCAATCTCAGTCCAATCTGTCCAGGTCACGATATCCGCATGAGACGCTGCAGGCAGCAGCATTACTGCAAGCGAGGCGAGGTAGATATTCTTCAATCGTGTCACTGTCTTCCCCTGTACGCTAAGAACCACTGATCAAGCGTCTTGCAGGAATTGGGCCAGTACTGGAATTGTGAGTATCGACAATGATTTACGAACCTCCTAACTGTGTGCATGTCCGCGAATGTAAAAAAGGTCGACGCATTTTCTCGAAATTGAGGCGATGCCTGCTCGGGTCGATAGCGGAAACCCTGCCGCAACGAACCAAGAGCGCAGCTTTCGGGCAGATGGCTTTCTATTTGAACCCGGTTCTCGTTAGTCGAGAATGGACTACGGCGACAGCAACCCACGTCGTAGCTGTCAATGCCAGGCCAGCCATCGCGGTGAGCAAACCGGCGCACCCCTTTGGTGCCGCTCCCGACGCTTGCCATGACGGCGACAAGGCGGGAAGCTGGCACTCATGAACGATGTCATCACCATCGACTGCCACTACCTGGACCGCCCGCAACTGGCCGCGGCGTATCTCATCGTCGAGGGCGATGAGGCCGCCTTCGTCGACAACAACACCAATCACGCGATGCCGCACCTGCTGGGCGCGCTGGACGACGCGGGCTTGCGGCCGGAGCAGGTCCGCTATCTCATCGTCACGCACGTCCACCTGGATCACGCCGGCGCCACCGCGGCCCTCGCCGAGTCCTGCCCGAACGCCACCGTGATCGCTCATCCCCGCGCCGCACCCCACCTGATCGACCCGTCGAAACTGGTAGCCAGCGCGAGCAAGGTCTACGGCGAGGCCGAGTTCGAGCGCCTGTACGGCACCATCGAACCGGTACCCGAGGGCCGCGTGCGCGAGATGGCCGACAACGAGCGGCTGCAATTCGGTAACCGGGAACTCACGTTCCTGCACACCCGCGGCCACGCCAATCATCATTTCTGCATCGCCGACAGCGCCACTGGCAGCGTCTTCAGCGGCGATGCCTTCGGCCTGCACTATCCCGCCCTGCAGGCTGCCGGCCCATTCGCCCTCCCGTCGACCACGCCGACGGACTTCGACGGCGAACTCGCCATCGAGGCCGTGCGGCGCATCATCGGCCTCCGGCCATCGCGGGTCTACCCCACCCATTTCGGCGAAGTGACCGAGATCGACACGACCGCGGCCCAGCTGATCCGCCATCTCGAGTTCGCCCAGGCGCTGATGCTCGATGCCGAGGCGTCCGACCTGGCGGACGACGAACTCTACGACTACGTGCTGACGCGCCTGCGCGATTACTACGCCGGCCTGCTGGACGGCCTCGGCGAGCTGGGCCGGCGGCCGGAGACCTGGGAGCTGCTGGCGATGGATCTGGACATCAACGCCCAGGGTCTCGCCTTCGCCGCAAACCGGCGGCGGCGCAAGGCACGGGAGGCGCAGACGGGCTGAGCGGCCCTGCGCGGACCGAGCCAGGGTGCGGCGAGGTCCCGACGCGGGTCAGGCGGAGGGCTCGACGGCCAGCGGCGGCACGGGATCCCTGCCGGCTGCACGCTGCAGCTCGTCCCAGGCCTCCAGGACATGGTCGCGCAGGGTGTGTACATCCGGCACGGTCCGCCGGCAGGCGACGAGGCCGAAGTCCATGCGCTCGCCGTAGGACTGCACGGTGATGTTGAGCGCGTTGCCGTGGCTCGGGATCGACACCGGATAGTGGGTGAGCAGGCGCGCCCCGTTCAGATACAGCGTCTGCCGCGGGCCGGGGATATTGGAGATCACCAGGTTCATCGGCAGGCGGATGATGCTGCCGAGGCGGAGCCGGTTGGCGAGCGTGGCCACACCCTGAAATGCGATGGGCAGCCCGAGCACGGTGAGATCGCCGAGATGCACGTTGTCGAGCTGGCGCACAACCTCGATGCCGCCGTCGATGGACTCGCGGATCGCCTTCATCCGCTCGACGGGGTCCTCGCGGTCCGTGGCCAGGTCGCACATCAGCATGCTCACCTGATTGTGCAGGCTGGTGTCGCCCGGCTTGCGTACCGACACCGGCGTGCCCGCCACCAGCGAGCGCTCCGGCAGTTCGCCGAGCTGCTCCAGGTAGCCGCGCAGCGCGCCGGCGCACACGGCCATGAAGGCATCGTTGACGGTGCAGCCGTGCTCCCTGCCGATGGCCTTCAGCGGCGCCAGCGGGATGGAGCCGAGGGCCAGGGCCCGCTCGGGGCCGATGGCGACGCTGAAGCGCGTGCGCGGCACCCGCGGCATGACGGATCTCATGCCGCCGACCGAGCGGAACGCCCTCGTCGCCAGATCCTGGGTGGTGCGCGCGAGGTCCGGCAGCATGCGGGCGAAGCGCACGGGATTGGCGCCGAAGCGCAGCGCGGTGTCCTTCAGCAGGCCCCAGGTACCCGGGTCGTCTTCGTCCAGCTCCTCCGGTCCGACGGGCACGGGCGGCGGCTCCGGCGTGGGGCCGAAGAAGATCTCGAATATGGCCTGCCCGCCCATGCCGTCCAGGCAGGCATGATGGTACTTCGTGTACCAAGCCACATGGCCGGATTCGAGGCCGTCGATAAACCACCACCGCCAGAGCGGACGGGCCCGGTCGAGCGGCTGGGCGTGGAGCTCGGCAGCGGCCTCCTCCAGCTGCTCCGTCGTGCCCGGCGCCGGCAGGGTGATCCGCTGCACGTGGTAGTCGTTATCGAAGGTGGTATCGAGCACCCAGACGGGATGATCCATGCCCAGCGGCGCGGGGCGCAGGCGCCGCATCATGAAGGGCACGAGGTGGGCGCGCGCCTCGACGAAGCGTTTCAGGGATTCGTAGAAGGCGTCTGCATCCTGGTCGGGGGGCAGCTCGAAATGCTGCAGCCCGGCCACGTGCATGGGCGTGTTATCCGTCTCCGCGTAGAGAAACGTGGCATCGAGGAGGCTGAGCTTCTGCATGCGGCAAGCATACCCCCGGGCCGGCCGCCCCCGCCAATCAGTCCTGGTCGAGGAGGTGGCGGCGAAGGAACAGCACCACGGCCTGCTGGTAGACGTCCCGGTTCTCCTTCCGGCGGTAGCCGTGGCCCTCGTTCAGCGCGTTCATGTACCACACCGTCTCGCCCT
Organism: Lentisalinibacter salinarum; assembly: GCF_040706555.1. Classification (NCBI taxonomy): domain Bacteria; kingdom Pseudomonadati; phylum Pseudomonadota; class Gammaproteobacteria; order Woeseiales; family Woeseiaceae; genus Lentisalinibacter; species Lentisalinibacter salinarum. The sequence continues at coordinate 197,357 of NZ_JAPDRH010000001.1, read as the reverse complement.
TCTCTCGCAGCGCCTCGACGATCTGCTCGGCCTCGGTCACCGGCACCCGCGGGTCGTTCTCGCCCTGCACCACCAGCATGGGCACGGCGATCTTCTCCACGTTGTTCAGCGGGCTGATCTTCTCCAGATGCGCCCGCATCTCCGGGACGCGTTCGTCGCCGTATTCCGCCCGGCGGAGATCCCGGCGGTAGTCCTCGGTGTTCTCGAGGAAGGTGACGAAGCTGGAGATGCCGACGATATCCACGGCGGCCTTCAGCCGGTCGCTGTAGTGCACGGCGCTGGCCAGCACCATGTAGCCGCCGTAGCTGCCGCCGAACACGGCCACGCGGTCGGCGTCCAGGTCCGGCCGCGTGCCGATCCAGTCCAGCAGCGCGCCGATGTCGCGCACCGGGTCCTCCCGCTTGTAGGCGTTGTCCATGGCCAGGTAGGACTTGCCGTAGCCCGCGGAGCCGCGCACGTTGGGCACCACCACGGCGACGCCGAGCTTCGCGAGCCACATCTGGTAGGTGCTGCTGAATGCCGGCCGCGCCTGGCTCTCGGGTCCGCCGTGTATCGAGACCACGACCGGGAACGGGCCGTCTCCCTCGGGCTTGTACAGCCAGGCGGGCACGCTCAGGCCGTCGAAGCTCTCGAAGCGCACCAGTTCGGGCTCGACGAAGGTGTCGGTGTCCAGGCCGCCCACCTCGCTGTGGGTCCAGCGGGTCAGCTCGCTGTGGGCAAGCGGATCCTCGCGGAGCGCGAGCACGAAGGTGTCGCTGGGCGTCTGCGGCGTGTTCAGCGTCATCGCGAGGCGGCTGCCGTCCGGGCTGAAACCGACGCTGCCGACGAGGCCGGTGGGGATGCCGCCGACGGCGCGGTACTCGCGGCTCGCCGGGTCCAGCAGATAGAGCCGGCTGAGGCCGTCCTCGTTGACCGCGAACACCGCCCGGCGCCGGTCCTTGCTGAATGCCATGCCCTCCACGTCCCACGGGATGTCGGCCGTCACGATGACCGGTTCGGCGCCGGCCTCGAGCGGCTGCCAGGCCAGTTGCCTGAACTCGCCGTCCCGGTCGGTGATAAACCAGTAGCCCTCGCCGGCGTGATCGAAGCCGAGCGGCCAGTTGCTTGAGAGGTCGCCGTCGCCGCCGGCCAGCAGTGTGGTATCGCCGGATTCCAGATCGAGCAGGTGGATACGGGAATCGGTGATGCTCACGTAATTCAGGATCAGCAGACGCTCGCCGGCCTCGTCGAAATCAACCGGGCCCCACCAGGTGCCGTCGGGCGCGGCGAGCACCAGGCGCGCCTCCCCGGGTTCTTGCAGCGGCATCATCCAGACGTCGTTGGAGGCGCCGTTGCGCCGCGTGCTCTGGAAGGCGATGCGCTCGCCGTCCCGGGCCCAGACCACGGCCCCATTGCGCGACTCTCCGTCGGTGATCATTCGCGAGCGGGACAGAACCGGATCGAAGACGAACAGCTGGCTGAACTCGTTGCCGCCCGCATCCATGGCGAAGACGAGGTGCGAGCCTTCGGGCTGCCGCGATACCTGGGAGACCGGCTCCTCGAAGAAGGTGAGCTGGTGACGCGCGCCGCCGGGCATGTCCACCCGGTGAATCTGTTCCACCTCGCCGAAGCGGGTGGACACGTAAAGGCTCTCGCCGTCCGCCGTCCAGTCCAGGAAGCCCGCCGAACGCACGTTCTGATACCTGTTCAGATCGTCGACGATCGTCTGCGGGATCGCCGGGATGTCCTCCAGTATCAGGTTGCCGTCGTTCAGCGCCCGGCGTTCGACCTCCGCCTGCAGGGGTTGCGCCAGCACCGCGGTCAGCAAAGTGCACAGGAAAGCGGCGATTCTCGTCATGGTCTCGTCCTTGTGTTCATTGGACTGGTCTTCTTCGGACCAGGGCGCGGGAGAGGTTAGCCATGCCCCCGGCAGGGCACAATCGAACGCACGCAAATTGGTCGCCCGCTCAAGGAAAAATGCCGCAACGCCACTTTACAGCCGATTCCCGACGCCGCAGATTGGCGGGACGCCGAGAGGAGGCCGCCATGAAATACCGCTTCGATCCCGAGGGCCAGCGCCTGCCCATCAAACTCGACTCAACATCCAACGCCGAGTACGCACCCATCCCGCTGGAGCCGCGCAACGAACATGCGAATGCGCTCGCCCAGGAGGCCGCGAGCGAGAACGCGAAACGCCTCGGGATGCCGCGGCGCGCTTTCCTCATCAGCGCGGCCGGCGCCGCCACCTCGCTGCTGGCCATGAACCGGGCGAACGCGGCCGCCGGCAAGGGCGCCGGATTCTTCGCCCTCGACGACGAGACCGGCCTGGACGTGCAACTCGCCGAGGCCGGCATCGGCAAGAAGGAATTCATCTTCGACGTGCAGGGTCATTACGTGCCGCCCAGCGTCGCGCAGGAGCGCAAGGAGGAATGCGCGAAGTTCGACTACGTGAGCCGCGACTACATGCGCTGCCTCGGCGCAGACGACTTCGTGAAGGACGTGTTCCTGGATGCCGACACCGACATGATGGTGCTCTCCTTCGTGCCTTCCCGCCGGAATGCCGAGCCGCTCACCATCGAGGAGGCGGACGCCACGCGGCGCATCGTCGACGAACTGGAGGGCACCCATCGGCTGCTGATCCACGGCCGGGTGAACCCGAACCAGGAAGGCGACCTCGAGGACATGGACGAACTCGCCGAAAAGTACGGCGTCTCGGCGTGGAAGACCTACACCCAGTGGGGACCGGATGGAGAAGGCTTCTATCTCACGGACGACGTGGGCATCCGCTTCATCGAGAAGGCCCGCTCACTCGGCGTGAAGAATATCTGCATCCACAAGGGCATCCCGTTCGGCCGCCAGTCCTACGAGCACTCGCTGTGCACCGACGTCGGCCCGGCCGCGAAGCGCTTCCCCGACGTGAACTTCCTGATCTATCACTCCGGCTGGATACCCGGTCAGCCCGAAGGACCCTACGACCCCGACCGGGGCGAGGGACTGGACGGCCTGATCCGCTCGCTGGAGGAGGCTGGCATCGGCAAGGGCTCGAACGTCTACGCAGAACTGGGCAGCACCTGGCGCGGGCTCATGCGCGACACCGACGGCGCCGCCCACGGCATCGGCAAGCTGGTGAAGCACCTGGGCGAGGACAACGTGCTGTGGGGCACCGACTCGATCTGGTACGGCTCGCCCCAGGACCAGATTCAGGCCTTCCGCGCGTTCCAGATCGCGCCTGAAGTGCGAGACGAGCACGGCTATCCCGAGATCACCGACACGCTGCGGGCGAAGATCTTCGGACTGAATGCGCTGAAGCCCTACGGCATCTCGCTGGACGAGGCCCGGATGCGGGCGGGGAACGATCTCGTGGAACAGCGTCGCGCCGAGTACTCCGACCGGCGCGACCCCCACCACCTGACCTTCGGGCCGAAGACACGACGGGAATTCCTGAAGTTCATGGGGTAGACAGTCGGCCCGCCGGAGAATACAGCCCGCGACGCCGGTCGCGCCGCGGGCTGTGGAGCATCGCCGATCCAGGGAATGATGGGCGGCTCGTTACCGAGATCCGTCGCCCTCCGTACGCGTGCTCACGTGCACGCCACCGCTGCCGTAGTAGAGGCGTTTCAGATCCCAGGACAGCGACGGGCGGCTCTCGTCGGCAGCTGCCGTCGCAAAAAGCACGGTATCGCTGAGATTGACGGGCGCCGACCAGGCCTCATCGATCGAATTCCGCGACGCGTACCAGATATCGCCTGTGCCGTCGGCATCACGATTGGACGCGAATACGATCTCGAGACCCCCGCGACCCACGTTCGGCTGCCGGTCGGCACTCGGCGTATTGAGTTCCGTTACCGCCATGCCGGACTCGAACGAACCATCGATGCGCATGCGGCTCTCGTAGATGTCCTGGCCCGCGACGTACCCGGAGGCCGCGTCCGGTCCTGTCGAGAAGTAGAGCAGCGTCCCCGCTGCCGTCTGCACGAGTGACGGGCTCAGTTCGTTGCCGGCGGTGTTCGGCCCGGCCGGTGCGCAACCGAGATTGCGTGGTTCGCTCCAGACGTCCTGACCCGGGTTGTAGTAGGAGACATAGATGTCCGTGCCACCGCAGCCGCCACCGCGATTGGAAACGAAGAGCAGCATGTTTCCGGGCAGCGGGGTCGGACAGAAGTCCTGCACGTCGCCTTCCGCCGTCGGCGGCTTACTCACCGGATCCGCCACCTTGGTCCGGTTGCCGAAGCTTCCGGAGCGACCGTTCCGCTCGTAGTAGAAGATATCGAGCGAACCCTCGAAGCCACCCGCGACGAACAGCCTGTTTCCGTCCCGCGTTTCAATGGGGCATCCGCCAGCCAGGCCGGTGAACGTGCTCGGACTCCAGCCCGAGAACTGCGGCCCTGCTGCGACAGCTGCCGAATAGAGAAGCGCCGCCGGTAACAGCATGCTGCAAAGCGTCAAATTCGTATGTGATCGCATCTCTCTCCCTCCGCTCTTGTTATTTGAAGACAGCGGCCGGCCCTGCCCTGGCCGGTTCCGCAGTACTCCCGACGGTAGGAGGAGTGGCGACGGGCTGCATGAAGACAGCGTGAAGAAAGCATGAAGTTGCGTCACGCGGCCGCCCGGAGGACACTGAACGACCCCCTGCCCGCCCGCGGACGGTTACGCATGGGAGAGACCGAACACAGCCGGAAGTGCTACCGGATCGGGGATCTGACTCTCGATACGGGGACGCATGAGCTCACCCGGGGCGATGAGCATATCGAGCTGCCGCCGCTCTCCTACCGCTTGCTGATGCTACTCGTGGACCGGGCACCGGCCGTCGTCATGCAGGACGAGATCGCAGAGCGTATCTGGGCGGGGAGAGTGGTCAGCCCGGAGACGATAACGCAGCGTGTGAAGCTGCTCCGCCAGGCGCTTGGCGACGACGCCAGACACCCTCGGTACATTGCTCTGATCCGCGGCCAGGGGTACCGGCTGCTGCCGGACGTGCAGGCAGTGGAGAACACTGCGGGCACACCGCATGGCGGGCCCCGTGCAAGCAGCCGCCGGCGGTCGGCCATCCTGGTGCTGGGTCTCGCCGTGGTCGCCGTCACCGCACTCGCCTACCTGCCCGGACTCCTGACGACGGGCGGACCCGACGGGCCGGGCCACGCAGAACGGATCCCGATGGAGAAATCCGTCGCGGTACTGCCGTTCGAGGACATGAGCGCCGACGGCGACGCGACCTATCTCGGGGACGGCATCGCCGACGAAGTGCTGCATCGACTGAATCAGTCCGGGGACCTGCTGGTCATCGCACGGACCTCGTCTTTCGCCCTCCGCGATGCCGGCCTGGACATCCCCGCGATCGCCGCCCGACTCGGCGTCCGCTACGTGCTGCAGGGCAGTGTCCGCCAGGCCGGCGGCACCGTCCGAGTCACCGCGCAGCTGGTCGACGTAAGGCAGAATACACAGATATGGTCCGAGGCATACGAGCGAACACTGGAGGACGTGCTGAGCGTCCAGCAGGACATCGCCACGGCGATCGGCGACGTCCTGGAGCTGCACCTGGGTGGCCCGGACCCCCAATCCGGCGAATACGATCCCGCAGCCTACCGACACTATCTCCGCGGCCAGTTCTTCTGGAACCGCCGCGGCGCTGGTGACGTCGCCCGTGCGGAGACGAGCTACCGGCAGGCGCTGGACATCGACCCGACTCTGGCGCCGGCCTGGGTGGGTATGGCTGCGGTGGCGATGGCGGGCTTCTACGACGAGGGTCGGGGCTCGCTCGCCGCGACCCGGCAGGCCCAGCGTCAGGCGCTGGAACGCGCCCTGGCCCTCGATCCGAACCTGGCGGAGGCACACGCGCGGATGTGCCAGCTGCTCTGGTCGGTGGGAGAGTATGCCGCCGGCCGCCGGCACATGCAGCGTGCCCGCGAACTCGCGCCGAACAGCCCCCTCATCCTCGTGCTCGACGCGGGATACCGGATGTGGACGGGCGATCTCGACGGGTCCATAGCGCTGTCGCGGCGTGCGATCGCCGTCAACCCGCTGGCGTCTTCGTACCATTACAACCTGGGACTCACGCTGATCCTCGCCGGCCGTGCGGACGAAGGGCTCACAGAGCTCAATCAGGCGATCGCTCTGAACCCGGCCCTGAACCCCGCTTTTCTGATCGCGCTGGCCCGCCTCCACCAGGGACGTTACGAGGAAGCGCGGAGCCTCGTCGACGAGTTCGCCTATCCGGCCGATCGTCATGCCGTCGACGCGATCGCGCTGCGCGAGCTCGGACAGGAGGCGGCGGCGGCGAACGCGATGCAGGAACTCGAATCGCTGGAATCGGCCCGCGCCATCCTTCAGACGGCACACGTGAAGGCCTGGTTCGGCGACACCGAGGCCCCTTTCCGTGCCCTCGAGGAACTGAAGCGGCTCACCCGCCAGAGGCCGGAGACGATCCCGGAAGCCGACGACGTGCTAATGACCCTGGTGAAGCTGCGTTTCGCGCCCTACCTCCGCGGCGCCCACAGCACCGAGCGCTGGCAGGAGTCGATCGAATCCGTCGCCGCGCAATGGCACGACGCCGTGGACGATGCCGCCTCACCGGGCGCTAGCCCCGACGCATCCTGACCCGGATCGCGTCCTCCTGATCCATCGCCTCGAGCTGGTCCTCGAAGTCCCTTACGGTCTCGTCGATCTCCGGGAGGATGACGTTCTCCAGTGCCCGGGCGCGGCGCTCGGTCTTGCGGTAGTCCTGCAGCAGGCGCGCGATGTTCGTGGCGATGGCGGCCATTCTCGCCGCGCCGTCGATCAGCGCGCGGAACGCCTCGGCGCAGAGTTCCGCCTCGATGGACGGCAGCACCGCGGGCGCGCAGCGATCCACGGTCTCGCCCTGCGTGCTCGCCTCGAACAGTCGCAGGTCGAGGAACCTCCGCTCGTCCAGCGCCAACGAACCATCCTCGAACGGCCGCGATGGATAGACCTGCACGCCCTCCAGGCCGTGGAAGCCGACGGCGCGACCGAGCGCGGTGACGGCATCGGCGTGGGCGGCGGAGAATTCCTCGTACAGCGCCTGGTGGCGGCGGAGTTCGCGCATGATCTCGCTGGCGATCAGCATCCGCTTCTGCTCCAGGAACTCGAAGCCCTCGCGCACGACCTTCTGCTCGTCGCGCAGCTCCTGCAGCTGACCGCGGCTGGCCGACTGCTGGCGGCGGAAGTCAGCCATCGTCGTCCGCGCCGCCCTCGCCTTCGCCGGCCTGCGCCGCCTTGCCGAGGTGCTCGCGTACCTGCGCCTCGCTCAGCCGCGAGAGCTCGGCCCGCGGCAGGCCCTTCAGTATCTCCCACCCCACCTTCATGCTCTCGTCCAGCCGGCGCGGGCCTTCCTGGGAGATGAGCTTCTGCTCGAACGCATCGCCGAAGTCGAGATACTGCCGATCGGTCTCGGTGAGACCCTCATGACCCATCACGCTCGCCAGCACCCGGATCTTCGCGGTGCGCGCATAGGCGGCGAAGAGCTGATGGGCCAGGGCCGGATGGTCGGCGTGCGTGACTCCCTTGCCGATGCCGTCGTCCATCAGGCGGGACAGGCTGGCAAGCACGTCGATGGGCGGGTACACGCCCCGGCGGTCCAGCTCGCGGCTGAGCACGATCTGACCCTCGGTGATGTAGCCGGTGAGGTCCGGGATGGGGTGGGTGATGTCGTCGCCGGGCATGGTCAGTATCGGCAGCTGGGTGAGCGTGCCCTCCCGCGCCCGCAGACAGCCGGCGCGCTCGTAGATGGTGGCCAGGTCCGAGTACAGGTAACCGGGATAGCCCTTGCGGCTGGGAATCTCGCCGTGGCCGGCGGACACCTCGCGCAGCGCCTCGCAGTAGTTGGTCATGTCGGTCATGATCACCAGTACGTGGCGCGACTCGACGAAGGCCAGATATTCCGCCGCGGTCAGCGCGTAGCGCGGCGTCAGCAGGCGCTGGGTGCTGGGCTCGCTGGCCCGGTTCAGGAACATCACCGTGTGCTCCAGCGCGCCTGTCTCCTGCATGGCAGCCCGGAAGCGCTCGGCGGTGTCGTGGGAGACGCCGATGCCGACAAAGACAATGGCGAACGCGCCCGCCTCCTCCCCCAGCAGCCGCGCCCGGCTGGCGATGTCGATGGCCAGCCGGTCGTGGGGCAGGCCGCCACCGGAGAACAGCGGCAGCTTCTGGCCCCGCACGAGGCTGTTCATCAGGTCTATGGCGGTGACGCCGGTCTCGATGAAATCCTGCGGCCGATGCCGGGCCACCGGGTTGATGGCCGAGCCGTCCACCGGCAGGTAGCGCTCGGCGGGGATCGGCGGACCGCCGTCGATGGGCCGGCCGAGACTGTCGAGGATGCGCCCCTGCAGGCCCGGCCCGACACCGAGTTCGAGCGGCTTCTCGCGGATGCGAACGCGCGTGTCGTCGAGGCTCAGGCCCTCGGTGGCGCCGAGGATCTCCACCACGATCTCATCGTCGCCCAGCGCGGCCACCCGCCCGTAGCGCAGCGTGCCGTTCCGGCCGATGACTTCGACGGCAGCATCCAGGCCCACGCTGACCGTGCGTTGCAGAAACAGAAGCGGGCCTTCCAGGCGGCGGGCGGCGCCCGTGAGGGTGATTTCAGCTTCCATCGTTATTCGCCTCGCCATCGTCCTGGCCATTGCCCTCGCTTTCAGCCACGGCTTCCTCCCGGCTGGCGGCCGCTTTCTCCCCGCCGTCGCCGCCGCCTCCGTCGAGTTCGTGGAACTCGGCCTCCACCTGGCGCCGGAGTTCGTCGATCTTCTCGAGTTCGTCCTCGCCCACCTCCTCGCCCAGCCGGCGCAGACGCGCAAGGGATGGAACGGCGGCGATGTCCGCGGGGCTCGCACCGGCCGCGAGCGCCTGCTCGGCCAGCGTGATGAACTTCAGCAACAGGTCGAGCATGGCCTGCTGACGGGCCGGCGAGCAGTAGCGGTCGGTCTCGGAGAACGAGGATTGGCGCAGGAAACCGTCGTTCACCAGTTCCGCATTCAGCAGCGTCACCTGATGCACCGGCGGCAGCGCGTCCTTGCCGATGATGCGCGCCATGCGCTCAAGGCTCTGCTGCTCCTCCAGCAGCACCAGCACCCGCTGGCGTTTGCGGTCCCAGTCCGGGTCGCCCTGGCTCTTCCACCAGCGGGCGAGTTCGACCGCATCCTCGGAGTAGGAGTGCAGCGGGTGTACCGCCGGGTAGAAACGGGCCTGGGCCCGCTCCCGGTCCAGCGCCCAGAAGCAGCGCACGTAGCGCTTGGTATGCATGGTCACCGGTTCCGAGAAGTCGCTGGCGGGCGGACTCACGGCACCGATGATGGTCACCGAACCTTCCTCGCCGCCCAGCGTCTTCACCCGCGCGGCGCGCTCGTAGAAGTCCGCCAGACGCGAGCTGAGATAGGCCGGATAGCCGGACTCCGCCGGCAGCTCGCCGAGGCGCCCCGAGACCTCCCGCAGGGCCTCGGCCCAGCGGCTCGTGGAGTCGGCCATGAGCGCCACGTGCCGGCCCTGGTCACGGAAAAACTCGGCCACGGTGATACCGGTGTAGATGCTCGCCTCCCGCGCAGCCACCGGCATGTTCGACGTATTGGCAATGATCACCGTGCGCTCCATGAGCGGACGGCCGGTGCGCGGGTCCTCCAGCTTCGGCAGCTCGTCCAGTACCTCGGCCATCTCGTTGCCCCGCTCGCCGCAGCCGACGTAGACGATCACGTCGGCATCGCACCACTTGGCGAGCGCCTCCTGCAGGATGGTCTTGCCGGTGCCGAAGCCGCCCGGGAGCATGCCGCGCCCGCCACGGGCGATGGGGAACAGGGTGTCGAGTATGCGCTGGCCCGTGATCAGCGGCGCGCCCACCGGCAGTCTCTGCGCCACCGGGCGGGGCCGGCGCACCGGCCAGTGCTGAATGAGGCGGATCTCCGCGCCGTCACCGCCATTGCCGCCATTGCCGCGCGAGGGCCCGTCGGGCTCGATGCGGCACACCACGTCCTCGAGACCGTACTCGCCGGCTTCCGCCACCTCGGCGACGCGGCCGCCGGCACCCGCCGGCACCAGACACTCGACCGCATGGGCCTTCTCGCCGGCCCGCCCGATGCTCTGTCCGGGTTCCACTTCGTCGCCCGCGGCGACGGCCGGCGTGAAGGCGTAGCGCTGCGTCTCCGCGCCCTGTGCCGTCATGCCGGCACGCACGAACAGCTCGCCCTCGTCGCCGAGGGGGCGCAGCAGCCCGTCGAATATCTGCCCGAGCAGATGGGGCCCGAGGCCGACGCTGAGCGCCCGGCCCGTGCCCTCGATACGGTCCCCGGGTTGCAGTCCGGAAGTCCTTTCGTAGACCTGCGCCGTGAAGACGTCGCCCTGCAGCTGTATGACCTCGCCGAGCAGCTTGTCGGGGCCGACATGAATGGCCTCCTGCACGTGAAAGGGCTGCTGCGTGCGCGCGCGCAGCACCGGTCCGCCGATCCACTGGATGGTCGCGACGGTCATGATGCGCCTCCGCCAAATCCGTCCTGCCCGTCCGGCCCGTCCGGCCCGTCGGCCAGGCCGTAGTACTCGGCCAGCAGCCGGGCTTCGAGTTCGGGGCCCCGGCCCATCAAGCCGTCGAGCGTCCCGTCCAGGCTCGCGCCGGCACCCTCGATGACTATCCCGATCCTCAGACCGGCGGCGATGTCTTCGCGGGCGTTCAGACTCGGCGGTTCGCCGGCCGCCTCGCCGGCACGTGCCGAGAACGCCTCGCGCTCTTCCTCCGGCCAGCCGGCGGCGTACTCCACCTCCCAGGTGCCGGACGGCAGCACGGCCGCCGCCTGCTCGAGCAGCGACGACGCCCACGCCTGCCGCGAGGCGGGCTCCTGCCAGCGCGCCTGCAGCGACCGGGCCAGGAGTTCCCTGCCCGCCCGCAGCACCAGGCGGGCCTTGCCGAGCTCACGGCGACGTGCCCGCGCCTCGTCGCCCGCGCGCACGCGCGTGATGCCGGCGTCGACCTCGCCGCGCAGTTCCTCGATTGCCTCGCGCACCCGCTGCCGCGCATCGCGCCGGGCAGCATGTACCCGCTCCAGCGCGGTCTCGTAGGCGCGGTCCAGGATCTTCTCGATCTCGGCCGCCTCGTAGCGCCGCACCAGCCCGACCATGCTGTCGACCTGCCTCTCGACGATGCCGCCTGTGTCGTTCATTGTCCGTTCACTGCTCCAGTCCGAATGCCCTGTTGATGACCGCGGCGAGATCGGGCGGCTCGCCGCCCTGCGCGTCGGGCACCACCACGACCGGCGGCGCACCCTGGCGGTGCACACGCTCGAGTTCGTCGCCGTCGATGCCGCCGGCGCTGCCGGCCCCGATCAGGATCAGCGCGGCATCCTCCCGGCGAGCCGACGCCAGCGCTTCTCCCGCCTCGTCGGGACCCGCGGCGACGACACGCAGGCCCGCCAGCCGGTAGCCCGCGCCGGTGACCTCGTCGCCGATGAAGACCGCCCCGAGCACGTCAGCCGAGTCGGTTCAGGATGAGGATGGCGACGATGAGCCCGTAGATGGCGATACCCTCGGCCAGGCCGACCAGGATGATGATGCGGCCGAACAGCTCCGGCTTCTCCGCCAGCGCTCCGACGGCGGCGCTGCCCACCTTGGCCACGGCATAGCCGCCGGCGGCGGCGGACAGGGCCGCGGACGCGGCTGCCGCGGCGAAGCCCCAGCGCAGGGCGCCCTCGCCGATGCCGGCGCCGGCGACGCCTTCCTCGACAGCCAGCAACGGCAGGCTGGTGATCATCAGGAACGCGCCGAGTCCGACGGTGATCAGGGCAAGGCCGATGAGTCCTGCGAGGATCATCTTCATACTGGTCATGCTTTACTCCCTTTGGTGGGTGTGCGGGTTTCGGGCGGCGGCAGCGGCCGGAACGGACGGCCGGTCGCCTTCAGGAATCGGATGAAGAATTCGAACAGCAGCAGGCGGGTGGTCTGGATGCCCACGATGAGCCCTTCGAGGGCGATGATCAGGGCGTTGCCGAGCGCCAGCACGATCAGCATCCCGGTCACGCTGCCGGTGGCTTCGGCCATGCCGACCACGGCGACGCCCAGCCCGGCGTGGGCGAGTGCGAAGGCGCCCACGCGGACGAAGGAAACCGTATTCACCGCCAGCTGGAACAGGGACTCGACGAACTCGCCGGCGGCCTGGCCCAGGGCGGCGGGCGTCCGCTCCCCGGCGCTGACGAACGCCTCGCCGAAGACATACCAGAGAGAACCGGCCACCGCGACGTACAGGAAGCGCACATCGAAGAAGCTCGCCACCAGCGCGAGGAAGGACACCATGAGTCCCACGCGCCGGTGCCACCAGATGGACCATTGCCCCATCCAGCGCCATTGCACGGCGTCCAGCACCAGGCCCAGCAGCAGCACGAGGATGCCGAAGCCGAGGGACGTGCCCAGTAGCGTCAACGGCTGCTCGAGCGGGTGCAGCCACAGCGCCGGGATAATGTCCTCCCGCGCGAACACGCTGCCGAAGGCGAGGCCGAAGCCCATCGAGGCGATGCCTCCGGGGATGAGGATGCCGAGCGGGGGGATCTTCCGGTACAGGAACAGGCCGGCGACCAGCAGCACGGCGCCCTGACCGACGTCGCCGAACATGAAACCGAACATCAGCGGCGCGAGGACGGCCACGATCATGCTGGGGTCGGTCTCCTCGCCGCCCGGGGTGCCCAACTGGCGGGCGAAGAATTCGAACGGTCGGGCCCAGGAGGGGTTCCTGAGCAGCATGGGTATCGGATAGCCCGCCGGCGGCTCGCACAGGCGCATCAGGTAGCGGACACCCGCCTCCTCCAGCGCAGCGTGGATCCCCGCGCCGTCGGTATCGCTGGTCCAGCCGGTAATCCAGGCGAAACTCTCGCTGCTGGGAAAACTCGGCACGTGGTGGGCCATCCAGTCGAGCAGTTCGAAGGCGCCGATGATCTGCGCGATGCCGTGCTCGTCGTTCAGTGACTGCAGCCGTTCGCCCAGGTGCTGGTCTTCGCGGCCCAGTTCGGCGAGGCGATCGCGGATCTCGGCCAGCGCCGCGTCCGGCTCGCCGGCGAGCCCCTCGGGCAGAGCCAGCGGCTCCGCCTTCATGCCCGTCAGTATGCTGGCCAGGGATTCGTACTCGCCCCTGGGTCCGACCGCCAGCAGATAGGTCTCGTCGTCCAGGGCGATGCGCTGGATTATGACCCCGGCGGGCACGCCCTCCGGCCAGGTCTCCGGCGGCATGCGGAACAGGCCGCAGCCGATGGTCGGACCCGCCGCGGCAAGTCCGGCGGGGCTCGGCAGCGCCTCGGGCGCCTCGTTCAGCAGGCGTTCGAGACGGGTCAGCTTCGAGCGTTCCCGCCGCAGTTCCTCCAGCCGCGCGATGAGGGGCTGCGCGTCGTCGGCCCAGCCGCGCAGGACCGCCACGGAGGCCTCGGCGCTTCGTGGGTCCAGGTTCGGCGTGGCGGGCGGCGGTTCGGGCCAGTAGCGGCCGTAGCTCCGCGCCAACTCCCGGTACTCGGCCAGCACGGCCTGCAGCTCGGGCGTCGCAACGCTCTCCGCGCTGGTGCTGTGGGACTGCAGTTCCACCGCGCCCGTATCGGCGAGCGCCTTCAGTGCGGCGGTGGCCTCGGAGCGCGGGGTGAGGACCTCGAACCAGCGGGCGGGGCGCGAACGGAAGCTCATGCAGCGGCTCCCGCCACCCCCCGTCCGGATAATGCCTGCCGCCTCACGAGCCCGCCCCGGAAGCGCTGCACGTCCAGCGCGGTCAGCAACAGATGGGCGAACACGGCGGCGGGACCCAGCGCGTGGCGCCGGAACACCGTCGTCACGCGGTGCTCGAGGCGCTCGTGCAGACTGGCCGCGCGGGAGACGGAGGCCTGCTCCGGATCCCGGTTTTCCGCGATCCAGTCATCGACGGCCTTCTCCAGCGCAGCGAGCCCGGCCTGCTCGTCCGAGTCCGTCGACGGCATGCGCGCGCACCACCACTCGCGCCACTCGTCCAGGCTGCCGGGCGCCTCCGCTTCGGTTCCCCCATCCGCGACCAGCCATTCCGGCGGCTCTTCGGCCACGACGATATGGGCGGCCGTCGGCACATCCGGCAGGCAGCCGCACCACTCGATCGCATCCCGCCAGGGCTCCGGGGCCCAGGATGCGACTTGCTGCACGTAGTGACGCCAGGAACGGCGCAGGGAGGCCTCGAGCCGGTGGATGCCGTCCTCGGCGTTCAGGCCCTCCGCCCAGACAGCCAGCACGCCGGTGCGTGCCGCCTCCAGGTAAGCGTGGGCCGATTCGCAGGATTCGAGGCGGCTCCAGTCCGAATCGTCCGGGCGCCTGCCGTGCCGCGCCTGTATGCGTGCCTGCACATAGCTAAAGCCCGCGCCGGTCATCTTCGCTTCCGCCGCACAGATGCGCGGCCAGGCGATCCGCCGCGCGACGCACCCGCTCACGTTCCTCGTCACTGAGATTCAGGGGTTCTTCATCCGCCTCGCCGCGCTCCTCGGCCCGACGGGTTTCCCGGCGCACGGCATCGGCGCACAGATCGTGCGCACGCCGTATGCGTTCGGCAGCACGCTGCTCGATACGGCGGACCTGCTCGTTGGCTTCGGCGATGATGGCGGCGCCACGGCGCTCGCCGGCGCGTATGGCATCACGGGCAGCCTGCTCGGCCTCCAGCACATGATCCATCGCGCTCGTCACACTGGCCTCGCGTCCGGAGACAGGAGACTTCTTCTGCATCGCCCTGACCTCCCGCAGCTCCGATGCCGTGGCCGGGCCGGCGCACGGAACAAGAATCCGCGCGCCGCACAAGCCATGGTAGCCGCAGCCGATCTGCAGCCGTCATCGGGAAAAGCCCTTATCGGATCAGGGTTTTCGCGCGGGAGGGCCCGGCGGTCAGGTCATCGAGACTTCGGTGAACTCCGCCAGGAACTCGACCATGCGACGCAGCCGCCGCCGGTCGAAGGCCGCCGGTCCGGGCAGCGGGCGATCGGCCACGACCCAGCGCACGCCGTGGCGGTCGCACCAGGCCCAGGTCAGGCGACCCACCTGCTGCACGTCGCTGTAGGTGCCGCACTGGGGGCAGCCGATCGGGCGCCGGCGCTCCAGCGGGAAGGGGATGATGTCGGCTTCGGGCATGATCCGTCGCAGGTTCCGTGGCGTTGACCCCGCGATTGGAACCGGCAGCCGGCGGAGCGGCTGTGATCCGTTTCTCACCCGCGGCATCACCGGCCCGCCGGGCCGCGGAAACTGTGACGCCGTCGGCGCCACAGTCCCAGCCCGGCCAGCGCCGCCAGTCCTGCCAGCGAGAACGAGCCAGAGCCGCCGCTGCCGTCCGCGTACACGACCGGCGGCGGGGCGTCGCCGTCGAAGGAGATGTCTTCCAGCGGCAGCAGGCCGAGGTCGGACGAATCCGCCGCGTCGAAATCGGCGACGAAGCGGTCGTCCCAGGCATCGTAGACCTCGACGAGCACATCGTAGAGGCCCGGCGGGAAACCGGCCACCAGTTCCGCCTCCACCTCGTAATCGTCGCTGGACGACGAACCGCGGATGGTGAAGACATCGGTCTCGTGGATCAGCGTATAGGAGCCGCCCGGCTCGCGCAGCCAGATGTCCGCATAGACGTCCGCTTCGGTGTAATCGGTATCCACGTCGAACGTCACCTGAAGCCACGTGTAGTAGCCGTCCCGGTCCAGGTCGTCGAACAGCCGCGTCTGCGCGTCGTAGATGCGGAAGCCGCAGCAGGAGACGGCACGCTGTTCCGGCGAGGACGGGGCAGTCTTACTATGCTCCGCCGTCGCACCGCCGCCCTCGAACGCCTCCAGGGCCGAGGCCGGGCGGCGCTCGCTGTCGCCGCGTTCCGCGGCGAATCCGTCGGCGGTGCGGGTCTGCGGCTCGATGCCGGATGCGTCCGCGGCGAAAGCCCCGGCCGCGACCGTAAGGGCCGCGGCGACCACCAGTGCGGGGAACCACCGAGCGGGCCAGTCGGGCAACGCGCGTGATGACCGCCGGCCTGCGTGTCTCTTCGCCGTGTGAGATGTGCGTTCCATGTCCGTCTCCCTTGCTCCAGCCATTTCCGATGACGTGGGTACATTGGAACGTCGTTGCGCTGAACGCCGGCTGAACCGCGACGACGGTCAGACCGAGATTCCCCGGCGCAATCCGGTCCGCTATTCTCATGCCCTTTCGCGAACGGGACAGGGGAGGAGCGCCACGTGCAGTCGCTGATCGAATCGGGCCGCATCGTCGACATCGTGCTGGCGGTGCTGGTGCTCGAGGTGTTCCTGCTCGCGTTCTGGCATCGGCGCACCGGCCGCGGTATCGCCGTGTTGCCCGCGATACTGAACGCCGGCGCCGGCGGCAGTCTCGCACTCGCGCTGCGGGCGGCGCTGACCGGCGGCGGCTGGCAGTGGGTCACCGTCTGGTTGTTGTGCGCGCTCGTCTTTCATTCGGCGGATCTGGCGCGGCGCTGGTCGCGGGAGACGGCACGGTGAGCACTGGTCCGTGGAACGATCCTCCGTCGACCGCAGGGTCCACCGCCGTGGTCATCGGTGCGGGCTTCGGCGGGCTCGCCGCCGCCATACGCCTGAGCGCGCGGGGCTATCGCGTGCGGCTGTTCGAGAAGCTCGACGCCCCGGGCGGGCGCGCCTACGTGTTCCGCCAGGACGGCTACACCTTCGATGCCGGGCCCACGATCATCACGGCGCCTTTCCTGCTGGAGGAACTCTGGCAGCTGGCCGGCCGGCGGCTCGAGGACGACGTGAAGATCGTGCCGATGGACCCCTACTATCGCATCCGCTTCGCGGACGGCGACCACTTCGACTACAGCGGCGACGACGAGGCCATGAAGCGGGAGATCGCCCGCTTCAACCCGGCCGACGTGGCGGGTTTCGAACGGTTCCTGGCGGCCAGCGCGAAGCTCTACGACATCGGCTTCGACGAACTGATGGCGGCCTCCTTCGACTCTTTCGGCTCCATGTTCGGATCGCTGCCGGATCTCTTCCGCGCCCAGTTCTACCGCTCTGTGTACGGTCTGGTCTCGCGCTACATCTCGCACCCGAAGCTGCGCCAGGTATTCAGCTTCCATCCGCTGCTGGTCGGCGGCAATCCGTTCACCGCCACCGCGGTCTACGCGCTGATCGCCCAGCTGGAGCGCCGCCACGGCGTGCACTTCGCCATGGGCGGAACCGGCAGCGTGGTGGAAGGCATGGTGGGACTCATCGAATCCCTCGGCGGGGAGATCCGCTACAACGCGCCGGTGCGCGAGATCCTGGTGGAAGGCGGCCGGGCGGCAGGCGTCAGGCTGCGCGACGGCGAGACGGTGGCTGCCGACGTGGTCGTCTCCAGCGCGGACTCGGCCGCAACCTATCGTTATCTGTTGCCCGAACACGTGCGGCCGCGGCGCTGGACGGAGCGCAAGCTCTCCCGCGCCCGCTACTCGATGAGCCTTTTCGTCTGGTACTTCGGCACCGACCGGCGCTACGACGACGTGCCCCATCACATGATCCTGCTGGGGCCGCGCTATCGCGAACTGCTGGACGACATTTTCCGCCGCCAACGGCTGGCGGACGACTTCAGCCTGTATCTGCACCGGCCGACGGCCACGGACCCGTCGCTCGCGCCGTCGGGCGGCGACGCCTTCTACGTGCTCTCGCCGGTGCCGCATCTGGACAGCGGCATCGACTGGTCGGAGACCGCGGAACGCTATCGGGCGGCGATCGCGAAGAGTCTGTCGGAGACCGTGCTGCCGGATCTCGAGCAGCACGTGGTCACGTCAAGGATGATGACGCCGGCGGATTTCCGCGACCGCCTCTGGTCGGTGAAGGGCGCGGCCTTCGGCCTGCAGCCGATCCTGCTGCAGACCGCCTGGTTCCGCCCCCACAACCGCAGCGAGGAGCTCGACGGCCTCTACCTGGTCGGTGCGGGCACCCACCCCGGCGCGGGACTGCCCGGCGTCATCTCGTCGGCGAAGGTACTGGACGAGATCGTCCCGGACCCGCAACCAAGGTAGGAGGGGCTTTAGCCCCGATCCGCTCTTCTGGCTGCGGCATCCTTCTATCGGCTTTGGCCCGCCATCGACTGGGGCGGGCTCCGGGGGACGCTCATGTGGGAGGGCCTTTAGGCCCGATCAATCGCGGCTGAAGCCGCTCCTACCATTGTCCATTGGCTCCAGTCGGCCCGGACGACCCACGCAACCCGCCCCACCCGCTGACGGGCCCGTAGCGGAAAGGCTTGGCATCAGTCAGTAGGCGACACTGACTGGCGCTTCCTTCACGCCACCCCGCACGACGGCCACAATAGAAGGGGATCTGGCAGGAAGAGTCGGGCCTGCAGGCCCTCCTACGACCTGTTAGTTGGGGGAGCCCATGCCGCCGCCGTGCTGCTGCATCGCCTGCTGGGCGAGCTGCTGGTATTCCTGCTGGGCGGTCTGCAGCCGGGAGATCAGCTCGTCGGTCTGCGGGTCCTGCTCCTGCATCGCCGCGACGAGATTCTCGTTCAGCGCCTCGCGCTTCGCCTGGAACTCCTCGTCCTGCATGATCTGGCCCTGGGCCTGCTGCATGGAGGTCATCTCCTGGCGCAGCTGCTGGCGGTTCTGCTGCTGCTCCTCGGCGGACAGCTCGCCACTCTGCATCTCGCCCTGCAGCTCCTCGATGCGGCCGCGGGCCGCCTCGGCATCGTAGCCGGTCTCGGCCATCTTCTCGTCCACGAACGAGATCAGGTCGTCACGTTGCTTGGCGAGCTCGGGATTCGCCTCGATGGTTTTCTCCTGGATCTGCATAAGCTGCTGGTTCAGCTGCTGAATCTCGGCCCGCTTCGCCTGCACCTTCTGGATGAGCTCGTTGCCCTGGCCCTGGGCATTCGGCGCCATCATGCCGCCCGGATGCCCTTCCGGCATCTGCTGGGCGCCGACACTCGCCGCACCGAACACCAGCACGGCGGCGGTCCCGGCGGCGCGAAGGAGGTTCAGCGGACGTAGAAAATTCTGGGACTTCATAGACATGGCGTCGGTACGCTCCTTGTTAAATCGGGGAAGCGCGGCACCGTCGATGCCGCGGCAACAGGCGCGCAGGGTAACAGCCGGACTCGGGGCCGTGTCAAAAACGGCTGCCGGCCGCCGCGCCCGTTCAGGCGCCCTGGAGGCCCAGGTCGGCCCGCACGCTGGCGGCCGCGAGCCGTCCGGACAGTGCTGCCATGGGCACGCCCGGCCCCGGATGCACGCTGCCGCCCGCGAGATAGAGCCCGCGCAGCCGGGAGCGGGAGCCGGGACGCAGGAAGGACGATCGCCAGCCGTGGGTGGGCTGGCCGTACAGGGCGCCGCCGGTCGCGGGAAACAGCACACCGAAATCCGGCGGCGCGGTCGTCAGCATCGCCCCGTCCGCCGGCTCCAGACCCAGCCCGTGGCGTTCGAGCGCGGCGAGGATCCGGCTGCGGCAGCGGGCCACTGTAGCCGCATCCATGTCGCCGGGGGGCGCGTTGGCGAGACAGAAGATGCGCTCCTCGCCGTCGCCGGGCCGCGCCGCCGGCCCACGATCCTGCGCGCAGACGTATACGGTGGGCAACTTCGTCATCGAACCGCGCGCGAAGATGCTGTCGAACTCGTCCGGATAGTCGTCGCCGAAGAAGACCGTGTGATAGGCGAGCGGAAAGCCGCTCGCCCGCGCCCGCGCCGAGAGCGTCAGGGCGGACAGCGACGACGGCGGCGCGACACGGCCGGGCACGGCCCGGCGCACCTCGTCGCCCAGCAGCCCGCCGGCCAGCGCGGCGGCGTCGCCGTTGAAGACCACCGCCTCTGCAGCGAGGCGCTCGCCGCCGTCCACCTCAACGCCGGCGACACTGCCGTCGCCGCCGGTGAGCACACGCGACACGTGACAACCGTAACGCAACTCCGCGCCCGCGGCCTCCGCCGTCCCGGCGAGTGCCTCGGCGAGCCTCTGCATGCCGCCGCGCACCACCCAGACGCCTGCGCGCTCGGCATGGGCGATCAGCATCAGCGTCGCCGGCGCGCGGAAGGGGGAAGAGCCGCAGTAGGTGGAATAGCGGCCGAACAATTGGCGCAGCCGGGGATCGGTGAAATGGCGGCCGAGTTCCGTCCAGAGCGAGCGGAAGGCATTGATCGCCAGCAGGTCCGGCAGACCGCGCAGGCCCAGCTTCCGGGTGAGGCCGAACATGCCGGGACGCTCGGCCCGCATGAACGGCTCGTCCAGCGTCTCGAACACGCGCCGGGAATGACGAGCGAAGCGACGGTAGGCCTCGGCTTCCGCCGCGCCTGCCAGCTCGCCGATGGCGACGGCCGAGCGCTCCACGTCCGCGTACAGGTCGAGCCGGCTGCCGTCCGGCCAGGCATGCCGGGCCAGCAGATCCGCGGCGTCGAGTTGCAGGTGATCGTCGAGCCGCTGCCCGGCGGCGGCGAACAGTTCGTCGAAGACCCGGCGCATCGTGAACACGGTGGGGCCCGAGTCGATCCCCGTCCCGCCGACGCGCACCTCGCGCATCTTCCCGCCGGGCACGCCGTGACGCTCCAGCACGGTCACCGCCGCGCCGGCGGACGCGAGCTCCAGAGCCGCCGCCAGGCCGCCCACGCCTGCGCCGATCACGACGACCCGCGGTCTCGTGCCCATCGAACCTCCCGCTCCGTTGAATCGGCCGACATTATGGACCATTGCGCCGCCTGTACCCGGCGCCGAACGGTGCTAAGCTTTCGGCGGGAGGGGGATGCTCTTGGCCAGTGACACGGCAGACATCGCAGCGACAGGCAGCGGGACGCTGACACCCGCGCTGAGACGCCTTGTGGCCGAGCTCGTCGAGTCGGCCGGCTGCGGCGATGATGCGGGCACCGGGATCCGGCACGTCCCGGCGGCAGGCTACCTGGACCGGGACCGCTTCGAGGCCGAGCGCTCCGCGCTGTTCCGCCGGCTGCCGGTTCCGCTGGCGCCCTCGGCCCTGCTGCCCGCGCCCGGACACGCGGTAACCCACGACGGCCACGGCGTGCCGCTGCTCGTCACCCGCGACCGCGACGGCCGGGCGCACGTGTTCCTGAACGTCTGCCGTCACCGCGGCACCCGCCTCGTCGAGGGCGGCGAGGCCTGCCGCACCGGCGCCCTCGTCTGCCCCTATCACGCGTGGACCTACAATCTGGACGGCAGCCTGCGCGGGCTGCCGCGGCCGGATACGTTCCCGGGCATGGACAAGCGGGACTACGGTCTGGCGGCACTGCCCTGCCACGAAGCCGGCGGACTCGTCTGGGCCGCACTCGATGGCGCCGCGCCGGATTTCGACGCCTTCCTCGGCGAGCTGCCCGCGGACTTCGAGGCGCTGGGCCTGCCCGGCATGCACCTGTACCGGCGCCGCACCCACGACGTGGCGGGTAACTGGAAGCTGATCATGGATGCGTTCCTGGAGTCCTACCACGTGCAGCGACTGCACAAGGACACCATCGCGCCGTTCTTCGCCGACTCCATAACGGCGGGCGACCGGGTCGGGCCCCACTTTCGCAGCGCAGTCGGCCGCGAGGAATTCCTGCGCGCCGCCGACCTCGATTCCCTGGCTCATCTCCGCCACTACGTCACCTTCTCCTACAGCCTGTTCCCGGGCGCGGTGATCATCGTCAGCCCGGACTACATCAACGTGATGCTGCTCTACCCCCGTGCCGTGGACCGCACGCTGGTGGAGGACTTCATGCTCATCCCCGAGCCGCCGGCCGACGACCAGGCCGAGGAGCACTGGGCCCGAAGTTTCGAACTCCTCGACGGCGGGGTGTTCGCGGCGGAGGACTTCCGCGCCGCCCGCCTCGGCCAGGAGGGACTCGCCACCGGTGCCGTCACCGAACTGACGCTCGGCACCGCCGAGGCCGCCGTGGCCGAGTTCCACGCCGAGGTGCAGGCCCGCCTCGGCGACTGATCCGTTCCTCCCCCGTCCCCGTTTGGCGGATTCTTCGTCCTTTTTCCGATCTCTCTCAACAGGGAAGTCATGAACGGCGTCCGCCCGACCGCGGACCGCCACAGAGATCGGAGGAGAACGAACAATGAACCTCTACTTCCGTCTGCTGCGGGCCTACCTCTACGGCCTGCTCGGCGCGGGGATACACCCCGAGGAGCCGGCCGAGAGCCGCTTCCGCGTCTGGTTCAACGACCTGGACGCCTTCGGCCACATGAACAACGGCCGCTATCTGCAGATCATGGATGTGGCGCGGACCGAGTGGATGACCCGAATGGGCGTTATCGCCGCCATGCGCCAGTACGGCTGGGCCGCACTGCTCGGCGGCGGCGTCGTGCGTTTCCGCCATTCGCTGCGGGTGTTTCAGCTCTACCGGGTCCGCACGCGCCTGCTGTACTGGGACCATCGGTGGTTCTTCCTGGAACACGCGTTCATCGACGCCTCGGACCGGTGCGTGGCCGTCGGCACGACTCGGGCCGCAATGCGCTACCGGGGCGAATGGGTGCCTGCCGCCGAGGTGGTCACGGCGGTGCGTCCCGGAGCGGAGCGGCCCGCGCCGCCCGCCTATCTGCGTGACTGGCTGACCCTCGAGAAACGGATCTTCGACACGGCGACGACCCACGCCGCCGAGGCCGGGGCGGTGGCGCCCGGCCTAGCGGGAGCGGAATGATGTTCCTCGACCGCGACTTCACCGAAGGCTTCTTCCGGCGCGTCGTCGCCCGCCCGGTCGTCACGCTGATAGCGGGACTGCTGGTAATCGGCCTCTGCATCGCCGGCCTGACGCGCCTCGTCAAGGACACCTCCGTGGAGGCCTTCATCCCGGACGATCACCCCTCTGTGCTCGCGAACGACCGCGCAGAGGAACTCTTCGGCATCTCCAAGCCGATGGCCATCGCCGTCATGACTACCGACGGCGGCTCGGTCTTCCGCCCGCAGATACTGGAACTGGTGCGCGAGGTCTCGGAGCGCGTGGCGCGTATCCCGAACGTCCGCCCCGATCGCCTGGCGAGCATCGCCACCGAATCCTCGATCCGCGGCGAGGACGGCGCCGTGTACGTGGAGCGCTACGTAGATCGCACCGGCCTGCCCGCCGCAGCGGCCGCCGCCGGCGCCGCAAAGCGCTGGCGCGCGATGCCGCCGCATGTCGATGCGCTGGTGAGCGACGACGAGACCGGCGCCGTCATCATGGCGGAGCTGATCGACGACGATCTCGCCGCCGAGACCTACGAGGCGGTGCGCCAACTCGTGCGCGAATACGACGACGCCCCGGCAGAACTCCTGGTGGCCGGCCCCGCCGCCGTCAGCGGCTACCTCGGGGCCTACATCGACCGGGACGCGCGCAAGCTGCAGCCGCTGGTCTTTCTGCTGGTCCTCGGCTTCATCTATCTCGCCTTCCACCGGGCCACGGCGTTGCTGGGACCCGTGTTCGTAATCCTCGGCTCTGCCGGCGGCGCCCTCGGGATCATGGCCTGGGTCGGCACACCCTACTTCGCCATCACCAACGCCTTGCCGGTGATCCTCGTGGCGATCTCCGTGGCGGACGCCATCCACATCCTCACGGCCTACTACGTGCTCCGCGCCCGGCACCCGGACGGCGAGGCGCGCGAGCAGGTAATCCAGGCCATGGTCGAGATGGCGCGGCCGATTACACTCACGACGCTGACCACCATGGCCGGATTCGCCGGCATCGGCATCGCCTCCATCATGCCGCCCATCACGGCGTTCGCCTGGTACGCCATGCTGGGCGTGGGCCTCGCCTGGGCCTTCTCGGTACTCGTTCTGCCCAACGCGCTGGTTCTGCTGAAGCCCGCGCCCAGTCCCGCGTTCGCCGACTGGCGCATGCGCCGGCCCGACCCGATCGGCCGCTTCTTCGCCCGCATCGGGGACTGGAGCGCCGCGCGGCCCGCGCTGGTACTCGGGACCTTCGCCCTGCTCGTCGTCGTGGCCGGCGCCGGTGCGCTGCAGCTGCGCATCGACCGCTCCCAGGTGGAGAACTTCGCCGCGGACGAGCCCCTGCGCATCGCCGACGAGCGCATCAACGAGCGCTTCGCGGGCACCGCGTTCCTCGACGTGATCGTGGAGGCGGACGAACACGAAGGGCTGCTGACCGGCGAGGCGATGGAGCGGATCCTCGCGCTGCAGGACTACTTCGAGTCGCTGCCCCACGTGCAGAAGACGGTCTCGATAGCGGACTACATCGGACTGCTGCACGGGGCCATCGAGGAGACCGGCACGGCCCGGGTACTGCCGGACGGCGACGACGCCGTCGGCCAGTATCTCTTCCTCTACGAGGTGACCGGGGACCCGGGCGACCTCGCCGAGGAGATCGATGGCGACTACCGCACGGCGCTGGTGCGCGGCGTGCTCGATGCCCACTACTACTCGCAGACGGCGCCCACCGTCCAGGCTCTGCAGCAGTACGTGCGGAAGGAGTTCGACCGAGGCGGGCTGACGGCCACGCTGGCCGGCGACGTCAACATCGGCTACCACTGGATGAGCCGGCTGCAGGACTCCCACTTCCTCAGCGTGGGACTGTCGCTCGCGATGGTGCTCGCCATCTCCTGCCTCACCTTCGGCAGGATCTGGGCCGGCGTGATCGCGCTCATCCCGGTGAGTTTCACGGTGCTCGTGCTCTACGGCGTCATGGGTTATCTCGGCGTGTTCCTCGAGCCCGCCACTTCCATGTTCGCGGCGATATCGGTGGGCGTGGGCGTGGACTTCGCCATCCACCTCATCGACCGCATCCGGCACGCACTGCGGGCTTTCGACGAGGATCTCGGCGAGGCGATTGCGACCGCGATGCCGGGCACCGCCCGCGCCTGCTTCTTCAACGCCGCCGCCCTCGGGCTCGGCTTCGCGGTGCTGCTCACCAGCGAGCTGCCCACGCTGCAGCGCTTCGGCGGCCTGGTGACGGTGGCCGCCTTCGCGAGCTTTCTCACGGCGCTGTTCATCGTGCCCGCGCTGTTCGCCGTCAGGCAGCGGCTTCGGGGCCGGCTGCCGCGAACCGCGTCGGCATCCACCGGCGCGGCGGCAGCGAGCCTCGGGCTCGCACTCGCACTTTCAATCGGCGCGGTGCCGGCGGAGTCACGCGCCGAGACGCCCACCGGCCGGGAGATCGCCGAGCGGGTCGCCGCACGGCCGGAGGGCACCGCGACGGAACGGCTGGTGCAGATCACCGTCGAGCCGCGAAGCGGCCGGAAGATCGAGCACACGGCGGTGATAATGAAGCTCAACGACGAGGAGATGCGGCGCACCCGCATCACCTATACCGCGCCGAAGAGAGGGAGGTGGACTGCGTTCCTCGTCCACGACCGGCACGCCGAGGGCGCCGAGGATGATCGCTGGTTCTATATCCCGGCCGCGCGGCGGTCCCGACGTGTCTCCGCAGGCGAGCGCTGGGAATCGTTCCAGAGCACGGACTTCAGCTACGGCGACATGCAATCGGAGCTCAAGTTCGACCTCGCCGACTACGAGTTCAGTTATGAAGGCCGCGAGGAGGCGGCCGCCGGCGTGCGCCACCGCCTTTCCGGCAGGCCGCGCACCGAGACCATCGCGCGGGAGCTCGGCTACGGCGGCTTCGAGGCCGTCATCGATGCCAATACCTGGCTGCCGCTGTCGATCGACTTCACCGACGTCGACGGCCGGCTGCTGAAGACCGTCACTGTCGCAGCGGTCGAGAACATCGACGGCTACTGGACGGCCACCCGCATCGAGGCGGTGAACCACCAGACGGAGTCGCGGACCGTCTTCGACTTCGAGACGGTCGAGTACCTGGATGACCTCCCCGAGCATCTGTTCCGGCAAGGCAGCCTGCAGCGCGGGCTCCCGGGCTATTAGGGAGACGGCAATGGAGACGGCCATGAGATGCCTGCCTCTGCTCGCACTGCTCGTCCTGACCGGCACGGCCCACGGCGCCGGCAACGCGGAACTGCGCACGGCGCTGCACTACGGCCATGCGACGAGCACGGACGACACGCTGAGCACCCGCCTGGAACTCGAGCCCGCCGTCGAGACCGCACTCGGCGACGGCGCCCGGCTGGTCGCCTCCGCGCGCCTCGTCTGGGACGGCCGCGACCGCCTGGTGCCGGGCGACCCGGATACCGACACCTATGCCCCACTGTCACGGCCGGCAGGCATCGGCGACGAGGTCATCGCGGAACTCCGTGACGCCTACGTCGAGTTCTTCCTGCCCGGCTTACTGCTGCGCTTCGGCAGGCAACAGATCGTCTGGGGCGTCCTCGACGGCCTGAAGGTCATGGACTCGCTCAATCCCCAGCACTTCCGCGAGTTCATCCTGGCGGACTTCGCGGACTCCCGCATCGGCCTCTGGAGCGCCTATGCGGACCTCTTTATCGGCCCGTGGCGCACGGAGTTCGCCTGGATCCCGGATGCCACGGGGCACGAGATCCCGACGGACGGCGCCTGGTTCGAGCTCACCGCACCGCGCTTCCGCTACGGCGCGCCGCCCGGTGCGCCGCGCCTGCCCGTGCGCACGGAGGAACCGGAACACGGCCTGGAAGACTCCGCGTTCGGGCTCCGCCTGTCGCGCATGCTCGGCGGATGGGACCTGTCGCTGGTCGCCCTCTCCGGTTCCGACTTCGAGCCCCTGGGGCGGGTGAAGGTCTCTCCGGCCGGGCCGGTGCTCGAACGCTACTACGAGCGCCGTGAGCTCTACGGACTAAGCGCCGCCTACTCCCTCGGGCGGTTCGTGCTGAGGACGGAACTCGCGTTGCGGCCCGGCCGGGAGTTCAACCTGCGCCGCGACGGCGTGCTCGCCGCCGAGCCGCTGGACCAGCACACGGCAGGACTTGGCGTCGACTTCCGCGGCCCCTTCGACACCTTCGTCAGCCTGCAGTACCTTGTGGACCACGTGCAGTCCGCGCCCGCCGGGCTGGTGCGGCCGGCCACGAACCGGCTCGCCACGCTGTTCCTGCGGCGCAACTTCGCCCAGGACCGGCTGTCGGCGGAGCTGCGCTGGTACGGCGACGTGGGGCAGGGTGACGGCATGCTGCGGGGCGCGCTCACCTGGCTGGTCGGCGACGAGACCAGCCTCGAGGTCGGCTTCGACGCGTTCCACGGAGACGCCGACGGCCTGTTCGGCCAGTTCGCCGACCGCGATCGCATCACCCTCTCGCTGGAGCACTACTACTGATGCCCGGGCGCCCTCGGCAGACGGGGGAGCGCAGCGGCCCCGACCCGGACGTGCGCGAGCGGCTCGTACCCGGCGGCGGCAAGGCGTTGTTCCGGGAGTGCGCGGCCCGACAGGCGGACGCGGCCTCCGGGCGGCGCCGGCAGCTCTACTGCCTCGTCTCCTCCATCAGCTCCGCGATGCGGGAACGCGCGGACGACCAGAATCGCTCGACCGAGCGCTCGGAGACACCGAGCGCCTCGGCCGTCTCGGCGGTCGTCAGGCCGGCGAAGTAGCGGCATTCGAAGACGCGCGCCAGGCGTTCATCCTCCGCCTCCAGAATGCCGAGCATCTCGTCGACTTCCAGCAGGAACTGGGCCTTCTCCTGCGATTCCACCGGCATGACGGACTCGGTCAGCGTCACCTCGCGACCGTCGCGCTTGCCTGCCATGGCGTAGCGGACCTCGTCGACGATGACCTGGCGCATGATCGTGGCCGCCAGCGCGAAGAACTGCCGGCGGTCCTCAGGCTGCAGCTCGCCGCCGGAGAGCAGCTTCAGGAAGGTCTCCTGCACCAGCGTGGTGGCGCCCAGGCCCGGTTTGCCGGCGGTACGGCGGCGGGCCATGGCCTTCAGTTCAGGGTAGAGGACGGCGGCGAGGCGGTCGAGCGCGCCCTGCTCGCCGGCGCGGCATGATTCCAGAAGGATGGTGATCTCGGAGGCCATGGTCAGAGCTTCCCGGACGCTCTGCCTCATGGCAAGCCCGGCGCCGCTCGGCGACTGACGCGCGCCTCAGCGGTCCAGCACGATCCTGGCACGCCCGATGCGTTCCTCATGCAGCGGATACTTTGCGGTCAACCCGGACAGAGCTTCGGCGGCGATCCGGCGTGCGCGATCGAGCTCACCCCGTCTCTGCCAGTACTCCGCCTCCACCACCTGCACGAAATAAGACCATGGATGCTCCGGTGCCGTCGCCGTGCCGAGCGCTGCCCAGTCCAGCGCCTGGCGTGCACAGGCAAGATCGTCTTTTCGCAGGCACAGCGTCGCGTACACCCCCAGCTGCTCCGCCCAATAGATGACGTCCAGATTGTCCTCTTCCACCCTTTCCATGACGCGCGCCCGCAGCTTGCCGAACGCCGCATCCACGTCGCCCCGTGCCAGATCGAACGGCCAGCCACGCTCGCCAAAGGCCGCATAGCCCTCCCCGTCGAAGCCCCAGATCTCGCCGTAGCGGCGCAGACTCTCCTCGAATTCTCGCCGCCCCTGCTCCGGCCGGCCCGCCCTCAACAGGGCCAGACCGTAAGACGATTGCTGCTCCACGACTTCGAAGCTGTCGTCATCCAGCAACTTCCGGGTGAGATCCAGCACCTCCCCATGCAGCTCGGCCGCCGCCGCGTGATCGCCGATCGCCGACAGGCGCCGCGCCTCGTTCGCCATGATGACGCGCCGCGCATTGCGGTCCTCCGGCCGGGACGGATCCGTGGCTGCGAGCGCCAGCCTGTGATTCTCCCCCGCCTCGGCCATCCGTCCCGTGTCTACATACATGAGGCCCAGGTTCACGAGCGGGGTGACCTGATTGCGCGAATCCTCCCCCTCGAAGACCCGGAGTATCCTCAGATGCTCCTCGTAGTGGCGTATGGCATCGCCGAAGCGTGCCTCGTAGTAGGCCAGCGCACCCAGACTGTCGTGTACCGTACCGACGAGCGGATGCGTATCGCCGAAGTTCGCCGTCGCGATTTCCATTGCACGCGAATAGGCCTCCCCGGCCGCTGCGAAATCGCTCATCCTGAGATTGGACCAGCCGATCTGACGCAGCGGATCGATCAGAAGATGACTCATCGGGCTCTCGGTCTCCTCCAGCACGGCCACTGCACGCCGTGCGGCTGCGAGCGCGTCTTCGTGCTTCTGCCACTCGCTGTAGGCGAAGGCCATCTCGTAGTGGGTATCGGCCATCAACCGGCTGCCGTCCGCACCCGGGTTCTCCAGCAATTCCAGCGCCCGCTCGAACTCCTCCACGGCGGCAGCGAACTCGCCCTCGAGCTGCAGGAGCTGACCCACCTGATGGTGATACCGAGCGCGCACAGTCGGCGAAAAATCGTGACTTTCGAGGAGCGGCTCGATCTCCGTCAACATCTGCCTCGCTGTCCTCATGTCCTTGCTCCGCGCGGCGGCCTCTGTCCGGTCGAGCAGGATCTGCATCGCCGCCGAAGGCGATTCAGCGGCGTCCGTCAGGCGGTAAGCCGCCTCGAGAGTCTCCGCGGCCTCCCCGTAATCGCCGAGGACCATTTCGATGGTGCCCTGCACGCGCAGCAATTCCGCGCGGGCGGCGGGCTCCGTCGCAAGTTCGGACTGCACCACGGTAACGGTTTCACGCAGCACGGACTCGATATAAACCGCGCCGCCGACCTGCCGCTCCGCATTCGCTGCGATGAGGCCGGAAAAAGTATCGGAGATCAGCTGCGACATGGTCTGCAGCATGCGGTTCGACGTCTCTGCACGACGCTCGGCCAGCGATCGGGCCTCGGCCAGCGAGTACGTGTACCACAGGCTGCCGCTTATGATCGCGGCCGTCGAGATGACGGTTATCAGGGTGGCCGGCCGATTCCGTGCGACGAGCTTGCGGAAGCGATAGGCGGCACCCTGACCCGCAGCACTGACAGGAAAGCCTCCCAGCCAGGCCTCGAGGTCGCGCTTCAGCGCGTTGGCATCGCTGTAGCGCTCCTCCGGCGCCACGCGCAGGCACTGCTCGATGACAAGGAGCAAATCCCGCGGCAGGCGCCGCCGCAGGTCCGCGGGGATCGGCACCGCGTGCTTCGACGCCGCCCGCTGGATCGCGTCCGACAACGTCTGGTCCGGGTTCAGCGCCTCGCCCGTGAGCATCTCGCAAAACAGGAGTCCGAGCTGGTAGATGTCCGAGCCGATGGTGACTTCGTCGCCGAGGAGCTGCTCGGGGCTCGCGTAGCGCGGCGTCATCGGCGAGAGCCGGGTGAGCGCAGTCACGTCCGGCTCCAGGAGCTTGGCGATGCCGAAGTCGAGGAGCTTCGGGCGGCCGTCCGCATTCACCAGGACGTTGGAAGGCTTGATATCGCGATGTACGATCAGCCGGGCATGTGCGTAGGCGAGCGCGTCGGCAATGCCGATCATCAGTCGGACGACAGCTTCACGGTCCTGCGCGCGCTCCCGGCACCACTCGTCGACGGGAACGCCGTCGACGAGTTCCATGACAATGTAGGGCCAGCCCTCCTCCGTTACCTGGGCGTCGTAGAGCTGGCAGATGTTCGGGTGATTCAGGCCGGCGAGCATGCCCTGCTCGCGCAGGAAACGCTCCCGGAACTCCCGGCTGAGACCGCTCGCCGGCGAGACTTTGATGGCGACGTCGCGCTCGAAGCTGCCGTCGGTGCGCTCGGCGCGATAGACCCGGCTCATGCCGCCCTCTGCGATAAGGGCCGTAATCCGGTAATCACCCAGCTCCCGACCGATCAGCGCCTCGCCGCCGCTTCCGGAAACGCGGGACAGGACGTCCAGTCCTGCCCCGGTCGAGAATGGGTCGTTGTCCCGTTCGTCGGTCATGCCTCGCATCCCCCGCACCGACTTGTCGCGATTCCATTTTCCATATCGGAGTCCACTGTGCAATTTCGTCGCCCCGGTGACGGGCACTACGTATGGTCCGGCCCGGGCCGTTCTGTCATAGCTAGACGACCTGCGCCCCGAACCGACACGAGGTAGTCCGATGTCCGCAGTCAGCAGCGAGCCCGTCCAGTTCGTCCCCTGTCCCCGGGAACGGCCCACCTGTCTCGTGACCTCCGGCGTGCTCGATTCCATCGGCTGCACGCCGCTGATGCTGCTGCGCAGCGCCAGCGAAGAGACCGGCTGCCAGGTCTACGCCAAAGCCGAGTACCTGAACCCCGGAGGCAGCATCAAGGACCGCATCGCCCGGCACATGATCCTGGAGGCGGAGCGGCGCGGCGACCTGGGACCGGACTCGCGCATCCTCGAGGTCACCTCCGGCAACACCGGCATCGCGCTGGCGATGATCGGGGCGATTCGCGGCTATCCGGTAACCATTGTCATGCCGAAGACGGTGAGCGAGGAGCGCCGCCGCATGATCGAGCTGCTGGGCGCCGAGCTGCGGCTGCTGGAGGAGATCAACGACATCCAGGCCGCCGTGCGCGAGAGCGAAGAGGAGGCGGCGCGGGATCCCCGGGTCTTCCTGCCACGCCAGTTCAAGAACGTGGACAACCCGGCGGCCCACGAGATGACCACAGGCCCCGAGATCGTGCGCCAGACGGCCGGGCGGCTGGATGCCTTCGTGATGGGTGTGGGCACCGGCGGCACGCTGATGGGCGTCTCCCGGGCGCTGCGCGGCGCGGACGTGCCGGCGCGTATCGTCGCCGTGGAGCCGAACGAATCCGCCGTCATGTCCGGCGACGTGCCGGGCAGGCACGGCATCCAGGGGCTCGCGGACGGCTTCATCCCGGATCTCGTGGACCTTGGCGAGATCGACGAAGTCGTACGCATCGCCACCGAGGATGCCAAGGCGGCAGCGCGCCGCCTGGCGGCAGAGGAAGGCCTGCTCGTTGGCATCTCCTCCGGCGCCAACGTGCTGGCGGCCATGAAGGTGGCGCGGGAACTCGGCCCCGGCCATACCCTCGTCACGGTGCTGTGCGACCGCGGCGAGCGCTACCTGAGCGTGCCGGCTGCGGGCTGACGCCCCGGACCGGGCGACGCCCGATTTTCCGCCTGGCGCGCGCCATGACGTAGAATGGCGGCAGAACCCCACGAACAACCACACGACGAGGCCTACCGTGAGCAACTTCGATCAGCAACTCGAGAAATTCAGGAACGAAGACGGCTTCATCGCAGCGCTGGACCAGAGCGGCGGCAGCACACCGAAGGCGCTGCGCCTCTACGGCATCGACGAGAATGCCTGGTCCAACGAGGATCAGATGTTCGACCTCGTCCACCAGATGCGCAGCCGCATCATCACCAGCCCGGCTTTCAACGGCGACCGCATCCTGGCCGCCATCCTGTTCGAGAACACCATGGACCGGGAGATCGAGGGCCGGCCCACCGCCGAGTACCTGTGGGAGGTCAAGCGGGTCGTGCCCATCCTGAAGGTGGACAAGGGCCTGGCCGACGAGAAGGACGGCGTCCAGCTCATGAAGCCCATCCCCGGCCTCGACGCGCTGCTGAAAAAGGCGAAGGACAAGGGCATCTTCGGCACCAAGATGCGCTCGGTGATCAAGCAGGCGAACGACGATGGCATCAAGGCCATTGTCGAGCAGCAGTTCGAGGTGGCGAAACAGATCATCGACGCCGGCCTCGTGCCGATCATCGAGCCGGAGGTGGACATCCACTGCCCCGAGAAGACGGAGGCAGAAGCCATCCTGCACCGGCACATCATGGAGCACCTCGACAAGCTCGCAGACGGCAGGCTCGTGATGCTGAAGCTGACGCTGCCGGAGGTGGACAACCTCTACGCCGACTGCATCGACCATCCGAACGTGCTGAAGGTGGTGGCGCTGTCCGGCGGCTACAGCCGCAAGGAGGCCGACGAGCGGCTGAAGAAGCAGCATCGCATGGTAGCGAGCTTCTCGCGGGCGCTCACCGAGGGCCTGTCGGTCAAGCAGAGCGACGACGAGTTCAACGGGATGCTCGACGACGCCATCCAGAGCATCTTCGAGGCATCGAAGACCTGACACCCGGGGATTACAGGTAGGAGGGGCGTTAGCCCCGATCCATCATTCAATCGGGCCTGAAGGCCCTCCTACAAGGCCCTCCCACAGGGAGACGCATGACCAAACGCGGCTGGTCCATCGATTCGCTGGTACTGATCTTCTCGATCATCGTCGTGGCCCAGCTGCTGGTGTATGCCATCCCGCAGGGGCAGTTCGAGCGCCAGCCCTATCCGGACAACCCCGGCCGTTCGATGGTGGTCGAAGGCACCTACGAACCGGTGACCGCCGACGAGCGCGCCGAGATACCGCCCTGGCACTTCCTCATGGCCATCCCGAAGGGCATGGCCGCCGCCCAGGACATCATCTTCCTCATCTTCATCGTCGGCGGCGTTATCGCGATCCTGCGCCGCACCGGCGCCATCGACGCGGTACTGCACAAGTCTGTCGCCCGTCTCGGCGCGAGCCCCTGGATACTGATCGCCGGCTGCCTGGTCATGTTCAGCCTCGGGGCGTTCACGATAGGGATGGGCGAGGAATACGTGCCGCTGGTGCCCATCATCGTGACGATGAGTCTGGCGATGCGCATGGACGCCATCGTGGCGATGGGCATGGTCTGGATCCCCTACGGCATCGGCTGGGCCTGCGCCGGCACCAACCCGTTCGGCGTTATCATCGCGCAGAACATCGCAGGCCTCCCCATCACCTCGGGCTGGCAGTTCCGCCTCGTGATGATGGCCGCCTTCCTGGCCGTGGCCTTCCACCATCTCTACCGCTACGCCCGCCGGGTGCAGCGCGACCCCTCCACCAGCCTGGTGGCGCACGTGGACTACTCCACCGGCTTCGAGCCGCCCCACGACGTCGAGCTCTCGCCGAGCCGCATCGCGGTGCTCGCGGTCTTCGTCGGCGGCATCGTCGGATTCGTCTGGGGCGTACAGGCGTACGGCTGGTACATCCCCGAACTGAACGCGGTGTTCCTGGGCATCGGATTGCTGGCGGCGATCATCGGCCGCATCCCGGCGGGCGAGACGAGCCGGACCTTCATCAGCGGCGCCGCCGACATGACCGCGGCCGCGCTCATGGTGGGCTTCGCCCGCTCCATCGAGGTGGTGCTCTCCGACGGTCAGGTCATCGACACGGTGATCCACGCCATCGCCGGCGTGCTGACGGAACTCGGGCCGGAGGCCTCGGCGGTGGGCATGCTCGCCGTGCAGACCATCTGCAATTTCTTCATCCCTTCCGGTAGCGGCCAGGCCTTCGTGACCATGCCCATCATGTCGCCGCTGGCCACGCTCACCGACGTGCCCCAGCAGACCGCCGTGCTCGCCTACCAGTTCGGCGACGGCTTCACCAACATGGTGATCCCGACCAGCGCGCTGGTAATGGGAGCGCTCGCGCTCGGGCGCATCCCCTACACCGCCTGGGTGCGCTTCATCGTGCCGCTCCTGGTCAAGCTGTTCGCGCTGGCCATTGCTTTCCTCGTGCTGACGATCCACGTCGGCGACGCCGTCGGATTCAATCCGTGAGCGGCGCCGGATGAAGCACCGGCGGACTCTGTGGACGGTGATATCGCTGGCCGCATGCGCGGCGCTGGTGGGCTTCCAGCTGCAGGGGCTCGTCATCGCGGCGGCCATCGCCAAGCTGACGGCCTCCACCGCCTTCATCGTCGTCGCCGTGTCGGCAGGGGCGCCGGAGACGGGGTGGGGCCGAGCGCTGCTCGCCGGTCTGGGCCTGTCCTGGTTCGGCGATGCGTTTCTGCTGGGCACCACCGACTCCTGGTTCCTGCTCGGACTGGTCGCCTTCCTGCTCGGGCACCTCGCTTATCTGACCGCGTTCCTGCTGCGCGGCGTCGATCTCGGCTGGGTGGCGGGCGCGGCGGTCGCGGTGCTGCTCTTCTCCAGCGGCGTCGCCATCTGGCTCATGCCCCACGTGGGCGACGGGATGCGCATCCCGGTGCTCGCCTATCTCGTCGTCATCAATCTCATGGTGATCGGCGCCGTCGGCGCCCGCGGGGCAGGAGCCACCTGGCTGCTGCCGGTCGGCGCAATGGCCTTCTACTTCTCGGATCTGGGCGTCGCCGCGCGGCAGTTCCTGGCGCCGGAGTTCCCGCCGTACGTCTGGAGCCTGCCGCTCTACTACGCCGGACAGCTCATGCTCGCCTGGAGCCCGGCGGGCCGCGGTCCGATCAGCCCCCCACGATCCCCGCCCCGATAATCTCGCCGAGGCGGCGGGTCAGCTCCCGGTTCTCCCGGTAGTCCACCGGGGCCACCACCAGGCTCGGCCCCTTCTCCGCGAAGGCCGCCTCCAGCGTCGAGCGGAACTCGGCCGAGCGCTCGACCCGGTGCCCGCCCCAGCCGAAGGACTCCGCAAGCTTCAGCCAGTCCGGGTTACCGAAGCCCAGCGCGGTGTGGCGGCCGAACTCGTCCTCCTGCTTCCAGCTGATCAGGCCGTAGCCGCCGTCCTCCCACACCAGCATGACGATGTCGCTGGCGAGCCGCCGTGCCGTCTCCATCTCCTGCACGTTCATCAGGAAGCCGCCGTCGCCGGCGATGCCGAGCACCTTGCGGTCCGGATGCACGATGTTCGCGGCGATGGCCCCGGGCAGGGCCGAGCCCATGGAGCAGAATCCGTTCGGTATCAGGCAGGTGTTGGGTTCGTGGCAGTGGTAGTGGCGGGCGATCCACATCTTGTGGGCCCCCACGTCGGATAACAGGATGTCCGAGGGGCCCATCACCTGGCGGGCATCCCAGAGCATCTTCTGGGGCCGGATGACGCCCTCCGTATCGTCGTCGGAGTAGGCGGCGAGCTCCTCGGTCATGCGTCTGCGGACCGCCCGCTGGGAAGCCAGGTCGAAGTCCGGCAGGCCACGCCCGCGCACCCGCTCGTTCAGCATCCAGAGTGTGTGGGCGAGGTCGCCCACCAGTTCCACCTCGGGGTGATAGTGCTGGTCGATCTCCGCCGGCAGGAAGTCGGCGTGGATGATGGTCTTGTCCCGGTTCGGATTCCACAGCCGCGGGTGGTATTCGACCATGTCGAAGCCGAGCGTGATGACGAGATCCGCCTCGTCGATGGCGAGCGTCGGGATGTCCTTGGCACCGAGACCGATCGTGTAGAGGCAGTAGTCGGCGTCCATGTCCACGGCGCCCTTGGCCATGAACGTGCTCAGCACGCCGATGCCGGTGGACTCGCAGAAGACCCTAAGCTGCTTCGAGGCACGGCGGCGGATGGCACCGTTTCCCGCGATGATCACCGGTCGCTTCGCCTCGGCCAGCATGGCGAAGGCCCGGTCGGCGATCTTGTCGTCGGGGCCGGGACGGCGGAAGCGCCGCGGTTCCATCGGCTCGGCCTCGACGTCCCGCTTGGCCACGTCCTCGGGCAGCTCGATGTGCACGGCGCCCGGCTTCTCGGTGCGCGCAAGCCGGACGGCCTTCCTCACGATCTCGGGGATGGTGCGGGCGTTGTGGATGGTGGTGGCCCACTTCGTGACCGGCTCGAACATGCCGACCACGTCCATGATCTGGTGGGATTCCTTGTGCAGGCGCAGCGTCGAGCCCTGACCCGTGAGCACCAGCATGGGTGCGCGGTCCATGTTGGAGTCGGCGACGCCCGTGATGAGGTTTGTCGCGCCGGGCCCCAGCGTCCCCAGACAACGGCCGGATTACCGGTGAGGCGCCCGTAGATCTCCGCCATGAAGGCGGCGCCCTGCTCGTGACGGGTCAGCACGAATCGGATCTTCTCGCTTCCCTCCAGCGAGAGCATGAAGTCCGCGTTCTCCTCGCCGGGCACACCGAAGATGTATTCGATGCCCTCGGCCTCGAGACAACGGACCAGCAGGTCGGACGCCTTCATTCATCGATCCTCTGTTACGACTCGGGTTATTCGTGCTGTCGTGGGTTTCCGATGTCGCATGATAGACGCGAAGCCCGTTACCATCATCCCGGGTGTATGATCGCAGCGGGGGTGGCGTATGCGTGAGGCCGACGACGAATACGACTGGATTGTGATCGGATCGGGGTTCGGCGGCAGCGTCGCCGCCCTGCGTCTGACCGAGAAGGGCTATCGGGTGGCGGTACTCGAGAGCGGGCCGCGCTATCGGGACGAGGATTTTGCCGCCTCTGCCTGGAATCTGCGCCGCTTCCTCTGGGCGCCTGCCATCGGGCTGCGTGGCATCATGCGACTCGTCCCGTTCAGCGACGTATTCATCGCGGCAGGCGCCGGTGTCGGCGGCGGTAGCCTGGTCTACGCCAATACCCTCTACCGGGCGGCGCCTCCGTTCTTCGCCAATCCGCAATGGTCCGATCTCGCCGATTGGTCCGCCGCACTGAAACCCCATTACGACACCGCCGAGCGGATGCTGGGGGTGACCGAGGTACCGTTCGAGAGTCCCGGCGACGATCTGCTGCGCTCCATCGCCGAGGAATTCGGCACCGGGGAGACCTTCCGCCGGACCCCTGTCGGCGTCTACTTCGGAGAGCCCGGCAAGACCGTGGACGATCCGTATTTCGACGGCGAAGGACCGCCTCGCACGGGGTGTACGCGCTGCGGTGCATGCATGGTCGGATGCCGGGAGGGCGCCAAGAACACGCTGGTGAAGAATTACCTGCATCTTGCCGAGAAGCGCGGCGCCACGATCATCCCGGACTCCGAGGTCACCGATATCCGCCCGGACGGACGGCCGGATGGCAGCGATGGCTACATACTCACCGCAGCGCGGCCGGGGGCCTGGCTGCGACGCAACGGCCGACGCTATCGGGCCGCCGGTGTGGTCGTGGCAGCGGGCGCGCTCGGCACAAACCGGCTGCTGGCCAACTGCAAGCACCGTGGCTCGCTGCCACGCATCAGCGATCGTCTGGGTCAGCTGGTGCGCACCAACAGCGAGTCCGTGCTCGCGGTCACGCTGCCGGACGAATCGCAGAACATCTGGAACAGTGTCGCCATCAGCGCCAGCATCCACGTCGACCAAGACACCCATATCGAAGTGGTGACCTACGGGCGGCGGGGGGACTTCATGGGCACGCTGTTCACGCTGCTGACCGGCAACGGAACCCGACTCACGCGGCCGTTGATGCTGGCCGGCCAGGCGGTACGCCATCCGGTGCGCTTTCTGAAATCGCTGTGGCCCATAGGCTGGGCCCGCCGAACCGTCGTGCTGCTGGTAATGCAGACGCTGGACAACGCCATCAGCTTCGAGGCCGTGCCGCGGCGCTTCGGAACAGGCGTCCGCCTGAACACCGCCCAGGATCCCGAGAAACCCAACCCCACCTATATCGAGGCCGCCAACCGGGCCGCCGCCTGGCTGGCCGAGCGAACCGGCGGCCTGCCTCAAAGCATGCTGATGGAGGCTCTGGCGAACATACCGACCACCGCGCACATCCTCGGCGGTGCCGTCATCGGGCGTGATGAAAACACCGGTGTAATCGACAGCCGGCAGCGCGTTTTCGGTTACCGCAATCTGCTGGTCTGCGACGGCGCAGCCGTGCCCGCCAATCCGGGCGTCAATCCGTCGCTGACGATTACGGCCATGGCTGAGCACGCCATGGCGTCGGTACCCGAGCACGAGCGGGGAAGCACCTGAACGGACGGAAGCATCCCGATGGGCTCATATCACAAGATCATGGTGCCGGTGGACCTCGCCCACCTCGACAGTCTCGACAAGGCACTGCGCACCGCCGCCGACCTGGCCGCGGGTTATCGCATACCGGTTTGCTATGTCAGCGTGGCGCCCGGGGCGGCGCCCCTCACCGCAGCGCAAGCGGACGAGTTCCGGGAGGCGCTCGACACCTTCGCCCTCGACCAGGCGGAGCGGCACGGCTTCGAGGCGACCGCGAGGGCGGTCATACCGGAAGACGACAGCCTGGACGTGCGTGAAGCGCTCATGCGGGCGCTCGAGGAGAGCGGTGCCGACCTGGTGGTCATGGCATCCCATATCCCTGACGTGGACGACCGTATGTTCGCCTCCAACGCGGCCTACGTGGCATCCAGCGCCCCGATCACTGTCATGGTCGTGCGCTGACCCGGCGCCTAGCTGCGGCCGTCCGACGCCTCCGCGTCGTCGCCCAGCTCCAGCCGGAGCTGCAGCAGTTCGCGCAGATCGTCCACGGAGACGACACCCAGCAGACGGCCGTCCTCCACCACCAGCCGCTGCCGGCCGGCGGACGCGCCGAACAGGCTGGCGGCGAGGTCGGTGAGTTCCTCGTCCGGGCGGACGGTGTTCTCGTCGGAGCAGGAGTCGACGATATCGGCGACAGCCGTCTGCTCCCACTGCTCCTCGGGGATCTCCTTCACCCGCTCCACGGTGGCGCAGCCCTTGAGCTCGCCCTCCTGTACCACGGGAAACAGGCGGGAGCGGTAACGGTAGACGTAGTCGTCGACGAAATCCCGCAGGCTCAGCGAGCGTTCCACGGTCACCGGGTCGGTATTCATCACGTCCCGCGCCCGGCGGCCCTCCAGCAGCTGCTGCACGATGAGCTGGCGGTAGGAGCCTTTGGCTGCCCCGCGCACGAACAGCCCGATCAGGATGTACCACATGCCGCCCACGAAGAAGCCCTGTATCAGCGACAGAACGCCCAGGAAGATCAGGATGAGACCGAAGCCCGAACCCATGTTGCTGGCGATGCGCGTCGCATCGCGGATGTCATTGCGCCAGGCCCAGAGGGCCGCCCGGAGCATCCGCCCACCGTCCAGCGGGTAGGCCGGGATCAGGTTGAAGACGGCCAGGGCCACGTTGATCACCGCGAGGTAGTAGAGCACGCCGGTCACGGGCGTCGGCAGGCCGGACGCCTCCGCCCCCGCGTGCAGCACCCAGCAGATGCCCGCCAGCACCAGGCTCGAGAGCGGGCCGGCGCCGGCCATCAGCAGCTCCACCTTCGGCTCCTTCGGCTCGTGGCGCATCTCCGCCACGCCACCGAACACGAACAGTGTGATGCCGCCCATTCTCAGGCCGTAATAGCGGGCCACCAGGGAATGGGACAGCTCGTGGAAGACGATGGAGAGCAGTATCCCGAAGGCCCCGGCAATGCCCATCCACCAGCGGGTCTGCGTCGCCAGGTCGGGGTAACGCTCCGGGAAGAAGCCCTCGGCGAGGGTCCAGGTGATCAGGAGCGCCAGCAGCAGCCAGGTGAGATTCAGCTTCACCTCGAAGCCGAAGATGGTGAACAACGGGAAGCCGCGGGCGATCAGGGGTTTCTTTTGATTGTCAGCCATGGTCCGACGGTAACAGATCGAGCCGGCCGGCCGCTGCCGTGGGACTTACATACCGGAATCCGAGTACGACCAGGGCACGGCGGCCTCGAGCTCGTAGGCCAGCTCGAGCAGCCGACGCTCCTCGCCCATGCCGGCGGCGAACTGCACGCCAATGGGCAGCCCCTCGACGCTATGGCCGAGCGGCAGCGAGATGGCCGGTGTGCCGGCCACGTTCTGCACCGGCGTGAACGCCGCGTAGTGCATCAGACGCTCCGCGGCCGTGTCGAAGTCGATGTCCAGTGCCAGGTAGCCCAGCGGCACCGGCGGCCGCGCCAGCACCGGGGTCACGATGACGTCGCAGTCGGCATAGCGCCGCCGGTGTTCCTCGCCGAAGCGGCGCAGCCGGCGGATCGCGCCGGGGCTGCGCCAGAAGTTCCGCAGATAATGCCGGCTCAACTGCAGCGTGAGCGGCTCGAGTTCGCGCCGGTCGAAGCCGCGGCCGAACGCGAATCGGCCGAGGAAGCGGATGGCCGTGGCCAGGCGGGCCCAGTACAGGAAGAAGTCCCCGGCCATACGGGCATCCGCGAGCGCGGGGATCTCCTTTACCCGGTGACCCAGCCGGCGACAGACGGATGCGGCATTCTCGACCGCCGCGACGACTTCGGGGTGGCACTCGGCTCCGAGCGGATGGCGCGTCGTAAAACCGATGCGAAGCCGCGTGGCGGACGGGCCGTCGACGTAACCGAGGGACGACAGGCCGGCGCCGGCGCGGTGCTTCTCGGCCTCCGCATAGAAGGCGGCGGTGTCGCGGACGCTGCGTGTCAGCACGCCTTCGGCGATGATGTCGACGGGTAGCCGTTCGGCGAGTTCCACCGTGAGCAGACGGCCACGGGAGGGCTTCAGCCCGACGAGACCACAGCAGGACGCGGGGATGCGCGTGGACCCGCCGCCGTCGTTGCCGTGGGCGATGGGGACGACGCCCGCCGCCACCAGCGCCGCCGACCCGCCCGACGAGCCGCCGGTGGAATGGCGCGTGTTCCAGGGGTTGCGCGTCGGCGGAGCCCAGGTGCGCTCCGTCGTGGCCGTGAGGCCGAACTCCGGCAGGGCGGTCTTGGCGATGGCGAGGAGCCCGGTCGAGCGAAACTGGGCGGTGATGGGGCTGTCGGCGTCGTAGCTGCGCTCCGGGGTGGCACGCGATCCGTGGCGGGTCACCATACCGGCGAGATCCACGTTGTCCTTGATGGCGGAGGGCACGCCGGCGAGCAACCCGCCGCCGATCGCGCCCGCCGCCTCCTGCCTGGCCTGCTCGAAGCGGGGAGCCGCCACCGCATTGAGCACCCCCTCGACGGCACGCAGTCTCGCGATGGCCGCCGCCACCGCATCGGCCGCGCTGATGTCCCCGGCTGCTATCCGCCCGGCGACGCCGACGGCGTCGAGATCGCCGAGTGCATCATCGGTCGGTGCGTGTACTTGCGGTCGTTGTCTCATGGAGCAGCTCCCGAACTTCCTCGTCGCTGGTCTGGCCGAAATCGCTGTACCAGTAGCCGACGGCCATGTAGGGCGACGGGGTGTCCAGACAGACGACTTCGTCGGCTTCCTGCCCCATGTCTGCCGCAGCCTCGGTGGACGCTGTTGGCACCGCGACAATAATACGTTCGGCGCCGAGCTTGCGCACCGCTCTCACGGCCGCGAGCATGGTGGAACCGGTCGCCATGCCGTCGTCGACCAGGATGACCTCGCGGCCACCGACGTCCAGCGGCGGCCGGTCGCCGCGGTAGGCCCTTTCCCGGCGCTCGAGTTCCGCCTGCTCGCGTTCCACGACGGGGCGCAGGTCTTCCGCGTCGAGCCCGGTCATGCCCATGACGCGGTCCGACAGTACCTGCACGCCGCCCGAGGCAATGGCGCCGGCGGCCAGTTCCGGCTGGCCCGGCACGCCCACCTTGCGGACGACGAGCACGTCCAGTTCCCCTTCGAGTGCTTTCGCGACCTCGGCGGCCACCGGGACACCGCCCCGCGGCAGGCCGAGCACGAGCGGTGAGCGGGCCGTGGTCCGCCGGCCGAGCTCCTTCCCGAGCTCGCGGCCGGCCTGCCTCCGGTCTGCGAATACCGTCATCTCGCTCTCCTTGCTGAGTGCACACCCCAGTGTGACGCCGTGTGCCGGCGGTGCAAATCCGTAACGGCCGCGATGCGGCCTATAATGGCGCCGTGACTCCCTCCACCCCGGACGAAGAAGGCACCCGCTCGCAGGACGCGCCGGGCGACCGCCCCGACGAGGCCGGGCGCAAAGTCCGCTTCCTGGCATCGCCGTCCGGTTATCCGGAGCCGGTATCCGCCGTCGAGCCGGTCGAGACCCACTTTGCGTGGGTGTTCCTGACCGAACGCCACGCCTGGAAGATGAAGAAGGCCATCCGGGCGCAGGTGATCGACTACCGGCGACTGGAAGACCGCGAATACTACTGCCGGGAGGAACTCCGGCTTAACCGCCGCCTGGCGGACTGGGTTTACCTCGACGTCGTACCCCTCACCGAGGACCCGGACGGCCGCCTGCATCTCGGCGGCGACGGCCGCGCGGTGGACTGGCTGGTGAAGATGCGCCGTCTGCCCGAGGACGAGATGCTGGAGCAGCTGATCGCCCGCGGCCGGGTCGGCGACGATCAGCTGGCCCGGGTGGCGCGACACCTCGCGGAGTTCTACGCGGACCTCGCGCCGGAGCCGCTGGAGGCCGAGGCCTACGTCTCTCGCCTGCTCGCCCAGAACGACGAGCAGCGGCGGCATCTGGAAGCGCTTGACGACGCACTCGCCGACGACCCCTGGCCCGGCATCCTCGACGATCAGCGCCGCTACGTGCGCGCCCACCGGCAGACGATCGGCGCCCGGGCCGAAGCGGGGCGTATCGTCGAGGCTCACGGCGACCTCCGGCCCGAACACGTCTATCTGGGCGAGCGCTTCGCCGTGATCGACTGCCTGGAATTCTCCCGCGACCTGCGCGTGCAGGACAGCGCCGAGGAAGTG
This sequence comes from Lentisalinibacter salinarum, assembly GCF_040706555.1. NCBI lineage: Bacteria > Pseudomonadati > Pseudomonadota > Gammaproteobacteria > Woeseiales > Woeseiaceae > Lentisalinibacter > Lentisalinibacter salinarum. Next base: position 154,495 of record NZ_JAPDRH010000001.1, on the reverse strand, counting down.
GCCTTCCTCGCGCTGGAATGCGAGCGGGCCGGCGGGCAGGACCTGCGCGACCGCCTGCTGGCGGCGTGGCAGGCGGCGAGTGCCGACACGCCCGAGCCGTCGCTGATGGCCTATTACTTCAGCCGCCGCGCGATGGTGCGGGCCGTGCTTTCGGCCTGGCACCTGGAAGACCCCTCGTTCGGCCGGGAGCACTACATCGCTGAGGCGCGCCGCTACCTGGCTCTCGCCCGGGAGTTCGTCGACGAGGCCCTCGCTGACCAGGACCGGGGCTAGTCTTCCTCCTCGCCCAGCAGCCGCACGAGCGAGCCGTTCTCGTGCAGGCAGCGGATGGCGTCGCCGATCAGCGGCGCCACGCTCAGGGTCGTGAGTCGGCCAGCGAAGGCATCGGTGATGCGGCCGATCGGCGCCACGCTGTCGGTGACGATGACCCCGTCCAGCGCCGGCACCGCGAGCTTCTCGCTGGCCGGATCCACCAGTAGGCCGTGGGTGGCCGCCGCGAAGACGCGGCCCGCACCCAGCTCCCGGCAGGCGCCGGCCGCACGGGCGAGGGTGGTGCCGGTGCTGATGAGATCGTCCAGCAGGATGGCGACACGGTCCTCGACGTGGCCGACCACCGTATCCCCGCTCACCACGTCCCGGCTGCGTTTCTTGTTGATGAAGGCGTCGCCGACCTCGCGACCGAGCGCCTCCTCCAGCGCCTCGCGGAACGCCGTAGCCCGCTTCACGCCGCCCACATCGGGGGAGACGACGGCGATCGGCTCGTCGCCGATGCGCTCGCGAATGTGCTCGACGAACAGCCGCTTCGCCTCCAGGTGCTCGCTGCGGCAGCGGAACGCGTTCTGGTAGGCGGCGAGGTTGTGCACGTCCAGGGTGACCACGCGGTCCAGCCCGGACGACTCCAGCATGCCCGCCACGTAGCGGGTGGTGACGGGATCGCGGCTCTTCGTCTTGCGGTCCTTGCGGGCGTAGGCGAGATAGGGGATGACGGCAGTGAGCCGCCCGGCGCCGGCGTCGCGCAGTGCGCCAAGCAGGAATATCAGCCGGCACAGCTTGTCGTTGACGCTCTGTCCCGGCTCGCCGTAGAGGGAATGGATGACGTAGACGTCGTCGCCGCGCACCGGCTCGAGCGGGCGGATCTTGTGCTCGCCATCGTCGAAATCGCGCTCGCGCAGGCGCGCCGGCAGCGTGCCGAGCCGGTCGCAGACCGCCTCGGCGAAGGTGCGGGAGGTGGCAGGCGCGAATACCTTCACCCTTGAGATGCTAGTCGAGCGGGCCCACTGTTACAGTAGGTACATCAACGGACCGGAGGGTTCCATGGCCCCGCGAGACGCACTGCTGAAACCACACAAGGGCGACGCACTCATCCTGGTCGACGTCCAGAACGACTTCCTGCCCGGGGGCGCGCTGGGCGTGCCGGAAGGCGACGAGGTGATCCCCGTCCTCAACAAATATTCGGAGCTGTTCGAGAACCTGGGGCTGCCCATCGTAGCCACCCGGGACTGGCATCCGGAAAACCACTGCTCGTTCGAGGAGCAGGGCGGTCCCTGGCCGCCGCACTGCGTCGCCGGCACGAAGGGTGCGGCATTCGCCACCGGACTGGACCTGCACGGCGATACCAAGGTGGTTTCCAAGGCAGAGACGCCGGACGAGGAGGCCTACAGCGGCTTCCAGGGCACCGAGCTGAACCAGTGGCTGAAGGAGCGCGGCGTGAAGCGCGTGTTCGTGGGCGGACTGGCCACCGACTACTGCGTCCGCGAAACCGTGCGCGACGGGCTGGTGAACGGGTACGAGGTCGTGCTGCTGGAGGACGCCGTCAGGGCCGTCAACGTCGAACCGAACGACGGCGAGAAGGCCGTGACCGCCATGGAGAAGGAGGGCGCGGTGAAGACCGACTTCGAGCATCTCGAAGCGGCCTGAGCGAAGGAACCCCCGGATGAGCAATCCCCTGAGCCATTCACGCTGGCTCGACCGCCTCGGCAGCCCCAACCTGACCGATCTCTATCAGCTCACCATGCTGCAGGCCTACCGGCACATCGGCATGGACGACACCGCCGTGTTCGAGTTCTTCGTGCGCAAGCTACCCGACCACCGCAACTTCCTGCTGGCGGCGGGCCTGGAACAGCTGCTCGACTACCTCGTCGATTTGCGTTTCGAGGAGCGTGACCTGGAAGCGCTGCGGCGCACGGAGAAACTGGACGATGCCTTCATAGACTCGCTGGCGGAGATGCGCTTCACCGGCGACGTGGACGCCATGCCGGAGGGAACGGCCTTCTTCGGCAACGAGCCCATCGCCCGGGTGGTGGCGCCGCTGCCCGAGGCCCAGCTGATCGAGACACGCGTGGTGAATCTGCTGCAGATGCAGACGCTGATCGCCAGCAAGGCGGCACGCATGCGCCTCGCCGCCCACGACCACCAGCGGCTGGTGGACTTCGGGCTGCGCCGAGCCCACGGGTCCGAGGCAGGCCTGTTCGCCGCACGGGCCGCCTGGATCGGCGGATTCGACGGGACGGCCACCGTCCTCGCCAACGAGCTCTACGGCATCCCGCTATTCGGCACCATGGCGCACTCGTTCATCCAGGCCCACGACTCGGAGATGCAGGCGTTCGAAGACTTCTGCCGCAGCCAGCCCGAGAACACCGTGCTGCTCATCGACACCTACGACACCGAGGAGGGCGCGCGCAAAGTGGTCGAGCTGGCCCGCAAGCTCGAGCCGGAAGGCTTCACGATCCGGGGCGTGCGCATCGACAGCGGCGATCTCTGTGCCAGCGCCAAAGCCGTGCGCCGCATCCTCGACGAGGGCGGCTGCGAGGACATCGAGATAATGGTCAGCGGCGGGCTGAACGAGGACCGCATCGCCGGCCTGGCCGCCGCCGGCATACCGGCGACGGGCTACGGAGTGGGCACGGACCTGGACGTCTCCGCCGACGCGCCCTATCTCGACTGCGTCTACAAGATCCAGGAATACGCCGGCATCCCGCGGCGGAAGAAATCGGCCGGCAAGGCCACCTGGCCGGGCCGCAAGCAGGTGTTCCGCCACTACCGGGACGACGGCAGCTTCGACCACGACGTCATCGGCCTGGTGGACGAAGCGCTGGACGGCGAACCGCTGCTCGGGCCGGTCATGCGGGCCGGCGAACGGCTGGGGGAGCCGGAGCCACTGACCGACATCCGCGAACGCGCCGCGGCGCAGATGGCTGCCCTGCCGCGGGATCTCTCGCTGCTGCCGGTGGCGGCCGATCCCTACCGGGTGGAGATCTCGGACGGGATGCGCGACATGGCCGAGCGGGTGGACAAGCGGGTCGAGCGCAAGGAGTAAGCGGCCGCTAGCCGCCGGCCGCGTCCGCAGGCGGTCCCTTCAGCTCCACGGTGTTGCCCTCCGGGTCCCGGATGTAGATGGACGGCCCGTAGCCCAGCGCGCCGTAACGCTGCACGACTTCGCCGGCCTCCACGCCGTGGGCGCGCAGGTGCGCCAGGATAGCGTCGGCATCCCACGGCTCCACCTGCACACAGAAGTGATCCATGTTCGGGGCATCGTCCGCCGGCGGTTGCGGAAAGTTGCGGCCGAGCTCGCCGTCGACGGCGACGATGTCGATCAGCGAGGCGCCCGCCCGCAGCTGATACAGGCCGATGCCCGTCTGCTCCTTCTCCAGCGGACAGCCGAGCACCTCCCCGTAGAACGCCAGCAGGGCGCCCGGGTCCCGCGCCCGGATGACCACGTGGTCGATGAGGCGGATGTTGACGGGATGCTGGGCAGTCATGTCACGGCACTCCAGGCTGGGATGCGCGCAGTCTAGCACCGGTATGGGAACTTCGAATCCCGCGGCCCGGTTTGAAATTTATTCCTTATATGGTCTATTTTACTCATTTAATGATTGGCATGCGGGGGACGTTGATGGCAAGGACTGGAACGAGGCTGACCATGCTCGGGGTCCTGTACCTGGCGGCCGCCCCGGCCATTCCCCATCCCGACGAAGACGCTCTGCCTTTCCACGGGACTCGCGCAAAGCCCATAGAGCGGACGCCGCCGGCCTACCCGCGCTTCGAGCTGAAACGGGAACGCCAGGGCTGGGTGCAGCTCAGTTTCGTCGTCACGAAGTCCGGCGAGGTGGTCGACCCCATCGTCGAGGATTCCAGCGGCAGCTCGCTGTTCGAGGATGCCGCGCTGGACGCTGCGCGCCAGTGGCGTTTCGAGCCTGCCACCCGGGAAGGCGAACCCATCGAGCAATCGCGCACCCGCGTCATGATCCGCTTCACGATCGACCCGAAGGTACTGGGCGCCACCCCCCGCTTCCATCGTATCCACGCGGAGATTTCACGCTTGCTGGAGGACGGCGAGATCGACCGGGCGAAGCGGCTGATCACGCAGACCGGGAACGGCCGACTAAACCTGTACGAGGTGGCCCGGCTGTGGATGCTGAAGGCGATCGTGGCCGGCGAGGAAGGCGACGAGCGCGCCCAGCTCGCGGCACTGAAGCGGGCCGCCGCGGGAGACGGCGACTATGTGGAGGACAGTCTCTACCCCGGCCTGCTCAGAGCCATCCTGGCGCTTCAGATCCGGCTCGGCGACTACGGCACGGCCCTGGAGACCAGCGAGGAGTACTTCGCTGCAGGCGGCGACGAGGAAGGCCTCGGCCCGCTGGCCGACGCGGTGGAGCAGATCCGCGCCAGCGCCGCCGGGAACGCGCCGATACTCGTCGAGGCCGCCATCGGCGACGCGGCGGCCTGCGACGACTGCCGCACGAGCTGGCACTACCGGCCGCTGCGGCGGGCGTTCTCCATCGACGACGTGAACGGCACGGCCGAACGTCTGGAGATCCGCTGCGACTGGCATCGTTACGACGACCGGGTGCGCGAGGGAATCACCTGGGAGATCCCGGAGAGCTGGGGCGACTGCCGTGTTATCGTGACCGGCGAGAAGGGCACGCGCTTCAACTTCTACGAGCTGCCCGACGCCTGACCCGCGCCGACCGCGAGACACCATGAGACAGACCGCCCGCGCACTGACGCTGACCGTCGGGCTGCTCGCCGGCATGGCGACGCCGACGGCGCTGCCCGCCGCCGAAGCCCCGGTCGCCATCGCCATCCACGCCGGCGCCGGCACCATGAGCCGGGAGGAGACCACGCCCGAACAGGAGGCGGCCATCCGCGCCGAGCTGGAGCAGGCCGTGCGCGTCGGCCACCGGATACTGACGGAGGGGGGCACCAGCCTCGATACCGTGCAGGCCGCCGTGAACATCCTGGAGGACTCGCCGTTCTTCAACGCGGGCAAGGGGGCGGTATTCAACGCGGAGGGGGAGAACGAGCTGGACGCCTCGGTGATGGACGGCGCCACGCTCAACGCCGGCGCGGTGGCCGCGGTGCGCCGCATCGCCAATCCCATCGACCTGGCGCTCGCCGTCATGACCGAATCGCGTCACGTGATGCTGATCGGGGAAGGCGCGGAGACCTTCGCCGTCGAGCAGGGTTTCGAACTCGTGGACCCCGCGTATTTCCACACCGAGCGGCGCTGGCGGCAGCTGCAGGAGGCGAGGAAGGCGGAGACCGCGGCGCGTGCCGGCGAGGCCGGGCGCTGGTATTCGACGGTGGGCGCGGTCGCGCTGGACCGGGACGGCAACCTGGCGGCGGGCACCTCCACCGGCGGTCTCACCAACAAGCGCTGGGGCCGGGTGGGCGACACGCCGATCATCGGCGCGGGAACCTATGCGAACAACGAATCCTGCGCGGTCAGCGCCACAGGCACCGGCGAGTACTTCATCCGCTACGTCGTCGCCCACAGCATCTGCGAACACGTGCGCGACGGCATGAGCATCGACGAGGCCGCCGGCAGGCTGATCCACGAGGTGCTGCCGGCCGCAGGCGGCGACGGCGGCGTCATCGCCATGGACGCCGCGGGCAACATCGCCATGCCGCACAACACCCCGGGCATGTACCGGGCCAGCATCGGCACCGACGGCCGGGTGGCCGTGGAGATCTACGCCACGCCCTGACGGCCTTCAGGCGGCCCGGGTGCCGGCGACGGACTCCAGTTCCGTCAGCGATTCCTCGAGATAAGCGAGCATGCGCTGCACCCGCGGCACGGAGCGGCGGCAGGCGACGACGCCGAAGTCGAGATTGCCGGCATAACTCACGAGCGTGATGCTCATCGCCTGGCCGTGGACGACGATGTTCATCGGGTAGATGCCGTCCAGTGCCGCCCCGTTCCAGTACATGGGCTGCTTCGGTCCCGGCACGTTCGAGATCACCAGATTGTAGGCGGGGAACCAGTTCGCCGTGCCGAGGAAGTTGGTGAGCAGCATGGGCGAGAAGGCGACGGCCGTGAACAGGCTGGCCGCCTCCGGCGAGAGGGTCGCGTACAGGTCCTTGCCTGCCTGCATCGAGGCCTGGATGGCCCGCAGGCGTCGCTCAGGATCCGGGATGTCAGTGGCCAGGCTGGTGATGATGAAGCCGATGGCGTTGGCCGAATCAATGTCGCCGCCGGTGCGCACCGAGATGGGCGCCAGCGCCTTTAGCGGGCGGTCCAGCAACTCGCCCTGGGATTCGTGATAGCGCCGCAGGGCGCCGGCACACATCGCCAGCACCACGTCGTTCAGCGTGGCACCCAGTGCCCTGCCCACGTCGTGCACCCGGTCGAAGGGCCAGGACTCCGCCACCAGGCGCCGGGAGCCGGAGATCTTCTGTGTGAGCAGCCCGTGGGGCACCCGGTGCCACGGCGCCGCCAGCCGGCCGCCCATGCCGAGCCACACCTGACCGTAGCGGCGCAGCCCGCCCAGCACGTCCACCGTGACGCCGAGCTGCTGGCGCAGTGCCTCGGCCACCGCCTTCAGGTCCGTCGGCGAGGGCGAGCCGGCGCCGCTATCGCTGCCGATACGGTGCTTGTAGGTCTCCCAGGCCTGCAGCGACAACGGCGAGTAGTCGACATGGCCTTCCGGCGACGGCGACAGCATGCTCTGCATCAGGTGCACGCCCCGGGTGCCGTCGATGGCGCAGTGATGCACCTTGAAGTAGGTAGCGAACTGGCGCTTCCTCAGCCCCTCGATCACGTACATGACCCACAGCGGCCGGTTGCGGTCCAGCAGGGTGCTGTGCAGCCGCGAGGCCAGCGCGAACAGTTCCCGGTAACGGCCCGGCTTGGGCAGGGCCGCATGACGCACGTGATACTCCATGTCCATATGCTCATCGGGGACCCAGTGCCGCACCAGGCCGGTCCTGCCGAGCAGGCCGGGGTCGAGCCTTTCACCGAACGGCGGCAGCAGCGGGTCGTCGCGGCGCAGTATGGACAACAGCTCCCTCATGTAGCTTCGCTGCGAGACGCCCTTCGGCAGCGTGTAGACATTCAGCGCGCCCACGTGCATGGGCGTCTCCCGGTTTTCCGCCAGCAGGAAGTTGCTGTCTGCGATACTCAGCCTTCTCATCTCGGTCCCCGTGGCTTGCTCTCTGCCTGGCGCCCTCTTGCAACGCCCTTTTCGATACTGTATTCCTCGAAGCAATAACAAGAAAGCGTGATGCCTTTCGTTGCCCCGGCGGCGCAAGCACTCGCACACTGTGAAAGACACACTGCAGGTATGGCCTGTCGCCGCTCCCCGGCGGCCCCGGAGACCCCGAATGTCGACAGCGCGCTGGCGCCACACCCGGGCCCTCGTCGCCCTGACCCTCTGCTTCGCCGCTACGGCCGGCGCGAGCGAGTCGTTCCCGCGCCCGGCGGGCCTCGAGCCGGACATCGCGTTCTGGACTCATATCTACACCGGCGTGTCGAGCGAAGGCGGCGTGCTGCACGATGCCCGCAACCTGGCCGTGCGCTACGAGACGCTGGACTTCGACGGCCGCAGCCGCGGCGCCCGTTACCGGGAGATCCGCGAGCGCCGCGATCACTACCGCCGCATCCTGGAACGGCTGGCGGGCGGCAAGCGCAGCGGTCTCTCCGCCGACGAGCGGCGCGTGCTGGCGCTGTGGCCGGAGGACGTCAGCAACCAGCGACTCGCGCAGGCTGCGCGCGAGGTGCGATTCCAGCTCGGCCAGTCGGACCGGTTCCTGGCCGGGCTGCGGCGCTCGGGACGCTACCGCCCCTACATCGAGCAGGTGCTGGCCGAGCGGGGGCTGCCGGAGGAACTCGTCGCCCTGCCCCACGTCGAGTCCTCCTTCAACCCGGAGGCCTACTCCAAGGTGGGCGCCGCGGGCATGTGGCAGTTCACCCGCTCCACCGGGCGGCGCTTCATGCGCATCGACCATGTGGTGGACGAGCGACGCGACCCCTTCCTCTCCACCGTGGCGGCAGCCCGCCTGCTCGAGAACAACTACGCCGTCACCGGCAGCTGGCCGCTCGCGCTGACCGGCTACAACCACGGCGTGGCCGGCATGCGCCGGGCGGCCCGCCAGCTCGGCACCAGGGACATCGAGACCATCGTGCGCGACTACCGCGGGCGCGCCTTCGGCTTTGCCTCACGGAATTTCTACGTGGCGTTCCTGGCGGCGCTACAGGTGGATCGGCAGCCGGAGAAGTACTTCGGCGATGTCGCCTTCGAGCGGCCCGAGCGGCACGAGTTACTGACGGTGGACAACTACACCAGCGCGCGTGGCCTGGCCGGCGCGCTCGGCATCGGCGTGCGTGAACTGGAGCGCTACAACCCCGCCCTGCAGCACACGGTCTGGAGCGGCAACAAGCACATCCCCAAAGGCTTTACCCTGCGGCTGCCGACCGGTGCATTCGGCGGGGATATGGAAACGCTGCTCGCCGGACTGGGGCCGGACACGGTCTTCGCGCGCCAGCTGCCGGACGTCATCCACACGGTCGCCCGGGGCGACACGCTGTCGGGCATCGCCACCTTCTACGACGTTAGTGTCTCCGACCTCGTGGCCATGAACGGGCTGCGCAGCCGGCATCATATCCGGGCCGGACAGGTCCTGCGGCTGCCCACGGATGAAGACACCGTCCGTCTGGCCGCCGCGGCCGCCAGCACACCGGCGCCCGTGCCGGCCCCGGCGCCGGCCGGCCGCGGCCGCGGCGCGCCCGGCTACGACACCGCCCTGGTGGCGGCCGCCCTGATCGGCCCCGAACCCATCGACGGACCCGTCGGCGGCGCCGAGGGCTTGCCGGAAGACGAGGCCGGCAGCGGTCTCGCCACGAGCCAGACGGTGCTGGCGGCGGACCCCGCCGACTATTCCGTGGCCGAGGATGGCACCATCGAGATCCAGGCCATGGAAACCCTCGGCCACTACGCGGACTGGCTGGGCATCCGCACACAGCGGCTGCGGGACGCGAACGGCTACAGCTTCCGCCGCCCCGTGCGCATCGGCGACCGGCTGCGGCTGGTGTTCGAGGACGTGGAGCGGCAGGCCTTCGAGGAACGGCGGCTCGCCTATCATCAGGATCTGCAGGAGCGCTTCTTCCGCAAATACCGCATCCGCGACGCAGTCGCCCACCGCGTGCGGCGCGGCGAGTCGGTATGGCTGCTCGCGCGCCGCGACTACGACGTGCCGGTGTGGCTGCTGCGTCAGTACAACCCCGACCTCCAGCTCGACCGGGTGCGGCCGGGCATGAGCATCCAGTTTCCGGTGCTGGAACGCCTGCAGGGGTCGGGCGAGGCCCTGCAGATCGCAGACTCGGAACAGTAGCGCCGCGGCTCCGCGTATTTTCGGTTCCGGTTTCCGGCCTCCGGTTCCCGCTTCACCGCACGGTCGGCACGCCTCGTCGCGGACCGCCAAACCATGGGAACCACCCGCGCATCTCACTTCCTGACGGTCACAACGCTCAGGAGGACTGCGTCATGTACACCAGGATCACTCGTCACACCGGAGAGCCGAAACCTCGGCTCGCCCTCATCGCAACGCTGCTCGGCCTGCTCGCCGCATTCGCGGTGGCCGGCGCCGCCCGTGCCGGCGACGGCGGCGTCACCGTTCGCTATCACGCCACGGACCTGCAGGACGTCCTGCTGGCCGGAAAGCTCTATGGACGGCTGGAGGCCGCCGCGGAGCAGAGCTGCAGCGCGCCGGGTCGGCGCTCGCTGGCCCGTATGGCGGCCGAGCGTGAATGCACGGCCGAGGCGCTGGAGCGCGCCGTCCGGACCATCGACAGCCCCGTGCTCTCGAGCATCCACGCGGCCAGCGACGGCGCCACGAAGCTCGCCCGGCGCTGAGTCCGGTCCGTGGGTCGCCCCGACGGCCCGGTGGCCTGGCGTCGTCTCCCCGGAGCGTCAGGCCACCGGGCCGTCGGCTACTTTCCCGGATGTCGGGTCGAGCCGTCGGATCAGGGCGCCGTCTGCAGCCGGCGCACGTTGTCCCGGTAGCCGCGACTGAGCTTCAGCTCCTCGCCGCAGGTAAGCGCCACGAAATATTCCCCGTTGCGATGAGCGCGCAGCTTTGCGACCCGGTGGCGGTTGACGATGGCGGAGCGGTGAATGCGCACGAAGTCCGCCGGGTCCAGCAAGGCCTCCAGCTGCTTCATGGTGCCACGCATCACCCAAGTCCTGCCGTCGGCATGGATGCACATGTAGTCACCGGCCGCATCCACCCAGTCGATGCCGTCCACCGGTACGAAGGACGTCTCCCGGCCGTCGCGGATGGTCAGGCGCCGCGGGTAGTGCGTCGATTCCCTGCCGGCCTCCGTGAGCGCGTCCTCGAGACTGAGCTCGCGGCCCGAGATCTCGCACACCAGTCGCAGCAGCCGGTCGCGGTGCTCCCGGGCGCGGCGCTGCGCCACACGCCGGTGGGCGCGCGCGATGGCCTCCGCCAGGCGCTCGTCGTCGATGGGCTTCAGGAGATAGTCGAGCGCACTGGCCTCGAAGGCGCGGATGGCGAACCGGTCGTAGGCCGTGACGAAGATGACCGCCGGCATGTTCGTGCCCGCCAGCCGCTCCAGGACATCGAAGCCGCTCATGCCCGGCATCTGGATGTCGAGCAATATCACGTCCGGGCGCAGCGAACGCACGGCTTCCAGTGCCTCCCGGCCGTTGCGGGCGGTGCCGCAGACCTCCACGTCGCTGCGCCGCGTAAGCCGCAGCTCCAGCCCCCGGCGGGCCAGGTCCTCGTCATCGACGATCAGTGTGCGCAGGGTGGTCATCGGTGCGGTATGGGATCTCCAGATGCGCGGCGAGCCCACGCGGTTGGTTCTCGGTCAGGTGGAACGACTGTTCGTCTCCGTAGAGGTGCTGCAGACGCTCACGCACGTTGCGCAGGCCCACGCCGCAGGAGCGTCGCGTGTCTTTCGCCGAATCGCCACCTTTCAAAGCCTGCAGACCGGGGCCGGTATCCGCGACGGTGAGGGCGAGTCGGCCGTCCCGCCGGCTCGCGGCGATGCGCAGCGTGCCGCCCTCCTCCATCGGGCTCACGGCGTATTTGATGGCGTTCTCGATCAGGGGCTGCAGGATCAGGCTCGGCACCAGAGCCTGCAGGGTATCGTCCTCGATGTCCCACTCGACGATGAGCCGGTCGCCGAAGCGCACCTTCTCGATATCGAGGTAGAGATCCAGCGCACGCAGCTCCTGCTCCAGGGGCACGAGCCGCATCGGGTCGGCGTCGTCCAGCGTATGGCGCAGGAAGTCGCTGAGCCGTGACACGGTGCGGTTCGCCCGCTCGTTGTCCCGATCCAGGATCAGCGTGGAGATGGCGTTCAGCGTATTGAAGAGGAAGTGGGGGTTGAGCTGATAGCGCAGCATGCTGAGCTGCGCCTGGTGGGCGGCGGCCGTCGCCCGCAGCGCCTTTTCCGTCTGCTCCTGCAGCATGCGGTAGTACTTGATACCGAAGTAGAGCCCGCTCCAGCAAAGCAGGATGTAGAAGGATCCCATCACGCCGCCGACGTAGTCGGTCAGCGCCGTCGGCTCCCAGCCGTCCTTCACCAGCGTCCAGTAGCTCTGGTTGACGACTACGCGCCAGACGAGCGCCAGGGCGTAACAGGCGGCCACGACGCCGGCCGCCATGACCAGCGGCGGCTGCGACCAGAGACGGCGGTAGAACAGCCTGAGGGGCAATGTCAGCAGGAAGCCGGTGACGGCGGCGCCGGCGATCACCAGGGAATAGGCGTCCGGCTTCTCGTAGACCAGCGCGCCGAGATAGGCGGCGAGACCGTACCCGACCCAGCCGCCCGTGTTCAGGATCCAGAACAGACGCCTGCGGTCGCTGAGCAATTCATCGGGTTTCATCGGCACCTGTTCCGGCACGCTCGTAACCCCCAGTATGTCACGGCCGACCCGCGGCTCCCGCACGGCTCGCCGCGGAGCGCGCACGGCTCATCGCAGCGCGTCCGGCGCGGATCAGGCCGAGCGGCGCTCCGGCTCGCGGCCGAGCAGGAAGTCCCGCAGGCCGCCCAGGCCGCGGCCGAAATCCTCCTGCAGCAGATACAGGCAGGGCACGAGGAACAGCGTGATGATCGTGGCGAAGATGATGCCGAAGCTGAGTGAGATGGCCATGGGGATCACGTACTGGGCCTGAGTGCTGGTCTCCGCCATGATGGGTGCGAGTCCCGCCGCCGTGGTGAGCGAGGTCAGGATGATGGGCCGGAAGCGCTGCTGCGCCGCGTCCTTCACCGCCTCCAGCCGGGCGATGCCCTCGGCGCGGGCCCGGTTGACGAAGTCGATCAGGATCAGGCTGTCGTTCACCACCACGCCGGCGAGCGCGATGATGCCGAACAGCGAGAACATGCTGATGGCCTCGCCCATGACGATGTGCCCCAGCACCGCGCCGATGAGACCGAACGGGATCACCGACATGATGATCAGCGGCTGGGAGTAGGAACGCAGCGGGATGGCGATCAGCGCATAGATCAGGAACAGGGCCGCGATGGACGCCACCGAGATGTTGCGGACGAAGTCGCGCTCCTCCTGGCTCGCGCCCTCGAGGCCGTAGGTCACGCCCGGATAGCGTGCCAGCAGGCCCGGCATGTAGTCCTCGCTGATCTCCCTGATGATCGGGCCGGGTTCGACCCGGCTCGGATCGATGTCCGCCGACACCGTGATCGTGCGCTTCCTGTTCAGCCGGGTGATGCTGGAGTACGCCTCGTCGAACTCGATCTCCGCCACCGACCCGAACGGCACCTCGGCGCCGTCGGGGGTGCGGATACGCATGTTCTCCAGATCGGCCACGGAGCGCCGCTCCTCCTCGGGATAGCGCACCATCACCTTGAGCTCGTCGGTGCCACGCTGGATGCGCTGTGCCTCCTCGCCGTAGAACGCCTGGCGGACCTGGCGGCCGAGAGATGCCATGTTCAGCCCGAGCGCCTCGGCCTCGGGCCTGATCGACAGCCGGATCTCCTTGCCGCCCGAACTCGACGAATTGCGGATGTCGAACACGCCCTCGTATTCGGCCAGTTTCGCCTGCAGCTCCTCGGCCGCCTGCTCCAGCGTCTCGTAATTGCTGCCGGACAGGCCGAAGCTGAGCGGCGCACCGCCGCCCATGTGATCGCCCGCGCGGAAATCCAGTTCCTTGATGCCCGCGATGTCGCCGACTTTCTCGCGCCAGAGGTCGGCGAACTCCTCGCCCTCGATCGGCCGGTTCTCGCCGCGGTGCAGCTCCACGATGGCCTGTCCTCCCACTTCGCCGCTCGTGAACATGCCGACCCGTTCCACCGGCTCCGGGGCGCCCGGGTTCGCGGCGGTGTATTCGCGATTGATCTCGAAGACGGCATTCTCGAGGCGATACAGCGCCGCATTGCGCGCCTCCGGCGACGTGCCCTGCTGCATCTGCAGGCTGGACTGGACGAAGTCGCCCGGTACCTCCGGGAACAGCACCGTGCGCACAATGCCGCTCTGCATGACGCCGACGGTCAGGATGAGGATGGCGACGAACACCGTGGTGCTGATGCCGCGGTTGCGTATCGCCCGATCCAGGAACGGCAGGTATTTCGTCTCGACCAGCCAGCGCAGGCCGTGCTGGGTATGACGCTGCAGCTTCTGGAAGAAGCGCGGCACCCGCTCGCGCCAGTGGATGTGGCGCTGTGGCCGGAACAGGTCGTCCTCGTCGATGGGCTTGATATTCGCGTTCGCCAGATGCGCCGGAAGGATCAGCTTGGACTCCACCAGCGAGAACAGCAGGCAGAGGATCACCACCACGGACATGGCCTCGAAGAACGGCCCGGCGAACCCGCCCACGAACAGCATCGGCGCGAAGGCGGCGATGGTGGTCAGCACGCCGAAGGTGGCGGGCACCGCCACGCGTTTCGCCCCGGCAATGACGTTGTCCAGCGTGTGGCCGTCCGCCCGCGTCTTGGTGTAGATGCTCTCACCGATGATGATGGCGTCGTCCACGACGATGCCGAGCACCAGGATGAAGCCGAACAGGCTGATCACGTTCACGGTCACCGGCCAGGGCATGTGAGGCATCAGCCACAGCGCACCGAAGAACGTTACCGGTATGCCGACGATGACCCAGCCCGCCACTTTCATGCGCAGGAACAGCGACAGGATCAGGCAGACCAGGATCGCACCCTGGAACATGTTCTTCAGCATGAGGTCGAGGCGGTCCTGCAGGTAGTAGGCCCGGTCCACCCAGACTTCCATGTCCACGCCGTCCGGCAGCGACGGGCGCTTCTCCGCGACGTAGCGTTTCACCGCCGCGGCGGTCTCCAGCTCGTTCGGATTACCGCTGGCGAGCACCCGCAGCACGGCGGTTCGCTCCCCGTTGAAGTGGGCGAAGCCGTCCGTCTCCACGAAGCCGTCGTCGATGTTGGCGATGTCGCCGAGCGTGAGTCGGGTGCCGTCCGGATAGGTGCGCAGCACGAGCTGCGCGAACTCCTGCCCCGTATACACCTGGCCCTCGGTGCGCAGGAGGATGTCGCCGCCCTCGGAGCGGATGGCGCCGCCGGGCATGTCCACGGAGGAGTCCCGTATCGCCTGGGAGATCTCGCTCATCGTGAGCCCGTACTTGCGCAGCACGTATTCGGAGACCTCGACACTGATCTCGTAGTCCCGGTCGCCGAGAATCTGGATCTGGTTCACCGCCGGCAGGCGCATGAGCTCGTCGCGGACCTCCTGGGCGACCTCCTTGCGCATGTAGGCATCCATGTCGCCGAAGATCGAGAGGAACACCACGTGGATGGGGAATTCCTCCTTGTAGATCACCGGCTTCTCGGCGAGGGCCGGGAAGGTGGCGATGGCGTCGACCTGGGTCTTCACCTCGCTCAGCACCTCGTTCAGGTCTTCGCCCTGGGCCACCTCGGCGCGCACGGTGCCCATGCCCTCGCTTGCCGTCGAGCGGATCTCGATGATGCCGTCGATGTCCTGGATGGCCTCCTCGACCTTGATCACCACCCCTTCCTCGACCTCCTGGGGAGCGGCGCCGAGGTAGGGCACGCGCACCACCACCGTATCCACTTCGAAGTCGGGCGTGGTCTGCTTGCGGATGGTGAACGTGGAGACCACGCCGAAGGCGATGATCAGGAACATCAGCAGGTTGGCGGCAACGTGATTGCTGGCGAACCAGGCGATGATGCCCTTCTGGTCCGTGGTCTGCTTCGGTCTGCTCATTGGGCGCCGCCCTGCTGTTCCGCGCCGGCGGCGAGGCGCTCCCTTTCGGCGCGGTCGCCGGCTTCGGTCCGCACCCGCATCCCGTTGATGGGCGACTCCAGCGCCGTCAGCGTGATGCGCTGGCCCTTCACGGAGTCACTGTGCAGGTACGCGTACTCCGCGTCGGCACGGATGATGTCGACCGAACGAATGCGCAGGCGGCTGTCCTCGTCGACGAACAGCAGCTGGTTGTTCGCCCGCAGCGCCCGCCGGGGCACCCGGATGATGTCGCCCATGGTGACGCCGTCGATCTCCGCCGCCACGAACGTGCCCATGGGCAGCGGCGTGCGCTCGTCGTTGCCGGCCTCCAGGCCGTAGGGATCCTGGATCCGGGCCACGGCGTAGGTCACCCGGTTGGTCTCGTCCACCACGCCCTCGGTGCGCACGATACGCGCCTGCCAGGTGCCCGCCCGGCCCTCGCGCACGGCGGTCAGCCGCACGGACGGCCCCTCGACCGCGCCGCCCTCGGTAAGCTGTCCGGGCTCGGGCAGGTCCACGAACGCAAGGTCCTGGTCGGTCAGCGGCAGGCGGATCTCCGCGTAATCCGTGGCGAACGTGACGGCCAGCCGCGTGCCCGGCGTCACGTACTGGCCGATGTCGGCCTCCTTGGCCCGCACCATGCCGTCGTAGGGCAGCGTGATGCGGGTGCGCTCCAGATCCCGCTTCGCCCGGGTCAGCTCCGCGCGGGCGGTGGCGAGCGCAGCCGCCGCGGAGGCGAGGTCCGCCTCGGCCCGGTAACCGCTCAGCCGCAGCTTCTTCGACCCCTCGTACTCGATCTCACGCTGCTTCAGCAGCGCTTCCGCCTGCTCCACGGCCACCCGGTAGTTGGTGGGGTCGATGCGCAGCAGTTCCTCGCCCTTCTCGAAGACGCCGCCGGCTACGAACTTCGGCGAGGTCCAGACGATGGGCCCGGAGACCTCGGCACTCAGCACGGTCTCCGTGCGCGGCCTGACGGTGCCCTGGGTGGTGACGCGGAAGTTCACCGCGGTCTCCTCCAGCGGCATCACTTCCACCAGCGGATCGATCTCCGCGACCTCCCGTGTCTGGGGCGGCGGCTTCATCCGGGACATGAATATCGTGCCGCCCACCGCGGTGGCGAGGATGGCAACGATCACAGTAAAGCGGAGTATCTTTCGTTTCATGGGCAACCGTCGTTTCGAGGCTTTCCACGGGTCCACCGGCAAGTTCATCGAGTGGACGCCGGACATGGTGTTATAGTCAACTATAGCACCAAATCAGTCAAGGCCTCCCGCGCCTGCGGCCTCGAATTCGATGCCGGTGGCGGCAAATCGTTCATTACATCGCACCCCTGCCCGACGGTGGAATCCGGGCAGCCCGCAAGACGGACCGGCCGCGCCGCGCCATAATTGGGGGTGATCCGGCAGAAATCCAGAGCCGGCAGCCGCGCCGGCAGGAGGGGAGCAAATGCACCGCTACCAGGCAGACGTCATCGTGATCGGCGGCGGCATCGCGGGCATCGCCGCCGCGTGGGAGGCCCTGGAACGCGGCCGGCGGGTGCTGATCCTGGACCGCGACGCGGAGGAGAACTTCGGCGGCCTGGCGAAGGAGAGCTTCGGCGGCATCTGGTTCGCCGACTCGCCCCTGCAGCGCAAGCACCGCATCCGCGACAGCCACGCCCTCGGCCTGGACGACTGGCTGGCATTCGGCGAACTGGGCCCCGACGACCACTGGCCGCGCGCCTGGGCCGAGGCTTACGTGGAACGCTCCGTACCCGATGTCTATGAATGGCTCACCGGCCTCGGCGTCGATTTCATGCCCATGCCGCTGTGGGTGGAACGTGGCCTGTACGTGCCGGGCAACTCGGTGCCCCGCTGGCACATCGTCTGGGGGACCGGCCACGAACTCGCCGTGGTGCTGGCCGAGCGGCTGCTCGACCACCCGCGCAAGGAGTTCCTGGAGTGCCGGTTCGGCCATCGCGTGGGTACGCTGACGACGCATGAAGGGCGCGTCACGGGCTGCCGCGGCCGCATGGAGGACGGCGGAGAGGCGTTCGAGGCCACGGCGGAGTCCGTCATCATCGCGGCCGGCGGCATCAACGGCGACCTGGAGCGCGTGCGCCAGAACTGGCACACGGACTGGAGCGACCCGCCCGAGGTCATCCTGAACGGCTCCCACAAGTACGCCGACGGCATGTTGCACGACGCGGCCGCAGCCCACGGCGCGAACATCACCCACCTGGACTGGCAGTGGAACTACGCGGCCGGCATCCCGCACTGGAAGCCCCGCAAGCCCCACCACGGCCTGTCCCTGGTGCCCCCGAAATCCGCCCTGTGGCTCAACTGGCGGGGCGAGCGCATCGGCCCGCAGCCGCTGGTGACCGGCTACGACACCCACGACCTCGTCGCACAGATCTGCCGCCAGGAGCGAGCCTACTCCTGGCAGCTCCTGAACCGGAAGATCGCGCTGAAGGAGCTCGCCATCTCCGGCGCCGAATTCAATCCGTCGTTCCGCGAGAAAAAACGGCTCGCCGTGGCCCGCGACCTGCTGCGGGGCAACCGCTGGCTGTTCGACGAGCTGGTCGCGAACTCGCCGGACTTCCTCGTCGCCGACACCCTCGAAGAGCTGGTGGCGCAGATGAACGACCTGGTCGGCGACGGCTCGGTGGAACTCGACGCGGTCGAGGAGGCGGTGACCCGTTACGACCGGCTGATCGATCTCGGGCCGCGTTTCCACAACGACGACCAGCTGCGCCGCATCGCCTTCGCCCGCCGCTGGACCGGCGACCGTCTGCGCACCTGCAACGCGCAGAAGATAGCGGATCCGAAGGCCGGCCCGTTCGTCGTCATCAGGGAATTCATCATCAGCCGCAAGAGCATGGGCGGCCTGCAGACGGACCTGGACTCCCGCGTGCTGGACGCCGCGGGGCAGCCGATCCCCGGCCTGTTCGCCGCCGGCGAGGCGGCCGGCTTCGGCGGCGGCGGCATGAACGGCAAGCGCGGCCTGGAGGGAACCTTCCTCGGCGGCTGTCTGCTCGGCGGCAGACTCGCCGGCCGCGCCGCCTGACCGAACGGCCGGCCGGGAATCTAGCCGACGGTGTGGCGCTTCAGCGCCCGGCCGATGTAGCGCACCTTCTGGCGGAACGGGAAGCGGCCGAGGTTGACCTTGACCACGCCCTCCGTGAACACGCTCTTGCGGGAATAGTCGATGTTCACGTCCACGATGACCGGCCGCCCGTCGGCGGCGATGGCCAGTGCCTCACCGATCACCCGGTCCACGTCGCCGTCGTTCGCCATGGGCAGATAGGCCGCCCCGGTGGCCGTCGCGACGCCCTCCACCTTCAGGTCGCCGATGACCGTGCAGGTCTTCTCCTTCAGCGGCAGCGACTGGAACTGCGAAATCTGCGCCAGCTCGCCGTCGTGGAAGACGAAGAAGATGGCCCCTATGCCGTTGCTCGCCGCTGTCAGAATCTCCAGCGCCGTCATCATGAATGCGCCGTCGCCGACGATGGCGCACACCTGTTTGTCCGGATGCGCGAGCTTCACGCCGATGGTGCCGGGCACGCAGTAACCCATGCAGTTGAAGTCGGTGGGCGAGATGAGATGTCTCGACTCGTACACGGGGAACTGTTCGGCCGTAAGGAAGGTGTGGTTGCCGTCGTCCACCACCACGTAGCAGTCCCGGTCGAGCTGCTCGCGCAGCGAGCGGAAGAAGATGCCGGGGCTCACCTTCTCGTCGCTGGTCTTCTCCCGCCAGCTGGCGAAGAAGGCCTCCTTGTCTTCGCGGATGCGCTGTCGCAGTTCGTTGTGCGCCACCGGCGTCTCGCGCCGCTTCTTCAGCTCGTCACGCAGCGCCCTCATGAACTTCGAGCCGTCCGCCTCGACGGCGACGGTGGCAGGGTAATTCTTGTCGAATACCCGCGGGTCGATATCGGCATGGATCAGCTGCTCCGGTATCTCCATGCCGTAGCTGCCGGTGGCGAGTTCGGCGAAGCGCACGCCCACGGCCAGCAGGCAATCCACCTTCGCGAAGGCGTTGCGGGCCGCCGGCACCGCCGAAGGCCCGAAGCCCATGCCGGTGTGCAGGGCGTGGTCGTGGGGGAACACGCTGATGCCCTGCATCGTCGTCGCGACGGGCGCGCCCAGCAGGTCCGCGATCTCCACGCTGTATTCCGTGGCCTCCCGCGCGCCCCAGCCGAGGTAGAGACCGGGCCGCTCCGCCGCCAGCAGCATCTCCGCCGCCCGCTCCACCAGGGCGGCATCGGGCCGGGGCGACTCGTACGAGGGCCGGTAGGGCTGCGGCTCGTCGACGTCGGCCGTGAACATCTGCACGTTGCTCGCGATCTCCACGAACACCGGCCCGGGCAGGCCGGAGGTGGCGATCTCTGCCGCCTCGTAGATTCTCGGCACCACGTCCTCGTGCCGGTCCACCAGGAAGGCCGCCTTGGTGATGCCGTCCAAGACCTGCTGCTGATCCAGCTCGTGCAGCTGGTAGTGCCGGCCGGAATCGCGCCGGATTCCGCCCGAGATCACCAGCAGCGGCACGCCGTCGAGATACGCCTCGCCGATGCCGCTCATGGCGTGGGTCATGCCGGCGGCCGGCACGATCACGAGGCAGCCGATGGAGTCCGAGACCCGGCTCCAGGCCTCGGCCATGAAGCTGCCGCCCTGCTCGTGGGTGACCAGCACGGGCGTGATCTGCTCGCTGCGGTTCAGCTCGTCGTAGATCTCCGTGTTGTGCACCCCAGGCACGCCGAAGGTGTAACGCACACCGATATTCTCCAGGGCTCTCGCCGCGAGCCAGGCACCGCTGCGTT
This sequence comes from Lentisalinibacter salinarum, assembly GCF_040706555.1. Lineage (NCBI taxonomy): Bacteria > Pseudomonadati > Pseudomonadota > Gammaproteobacteria > Woeseiales > Woeseiaceae > Lentisalinibacter > Lentisalinibacter salinarum. Next base: position 134,233 of record NZ_JAPDRH010000001.1, on the reverse strand, counting down.
TCATGTCCGCTCTCCGTTGATCACAGGCGTCCGGGAGTCGGACGCAGGTGGTAGTCGAATCCCCGGCCGCTCAGCCGCGCGTTCATCCAGAGTATCAGCATACCCTCGATCTCACGCGCGTAGCGCGCCGGGCCAACATCCAGCGCCTCGAATCCGAGCTCCCGGACCAGCCCGGCGACCCGCGCCTTCGCCTCCACGTCGTCGCCTGCCAGCGGGATGGTCACCGGCCCGCCCGCGATGGCCGGATCCGCCATGGTCTGCCAGGAGAGGGTGTTGAACGCCTTGACCACCCGCGCGCCCGGCGCGGCTGCCTGGATGCGCTCCGTGATGGAGTCGTCGATCGTCCGCACCGCCAGCCGGTCGTCCGTGAAGCGGAACGGATTGGTGGGATCGACGACGATCTTGCCGGCCAGATCGCCCAGGCTCTGCGTCAACTCGACCGCCACCGCGGCGGGCACGGCCAGGATCACGATCTCCGCCGCCGCCGCGGCGCCGGCCGGGGACGCAGCGGAGGCCTCGCCCGGCGTGCTCCCGACGAGTTCGCGCACCCGATCGGCCTCCGGCGTCCGCGAGCCGTAGACCACCGTATGGCCGAGCGCGCCGAGCCGCGGTCCCAGCGCGCCGCCGACGTCTCCGGTGCCTATGACGGCGACGCTCGCGGCCTGCACCGGCGCACCCGCAATAAGAAAGATCGCAGTGATCACTTTGAAAAGCTGTGGCATCGTCACCATCCTGTCTGCCTATACCGTGTAGGAGGGCCTTCAGGCCCGACCGCGTATCGCGCCTGAAGGCGCTCCTACAGGGTGCCTGTAGGAGGGGCTTTAGCCCCGATTCATTAACCGGTCGGGCCTGAAGGCCCTCCTACATGATAGCCCGGCGCCGCACGAACGAGAGCCATCGATGTTTCCGCTACGCGACGAGAATCCGCATTTCCTGACGCCCTATGCGACCTGGGGACTCATCGGATTGAACGTGCTCGCCTGGGTGCTGGTGCAGGGCCTCGGCACGGAGCCGGCGCTTTCGCGCTCGATGTGCAACCTGGCACTGATTCCCGGCGAGGTGCTGCAGACGGCGTCGCCCGGCACGCGGGTGCCGCTGGGACCGGGCATCACCTGCGTGCTTGGCGACAGCTCCACCTGGTACACCACCATCACATCCATGTTCCTGCACGGCGGCTGGTTCCACCTGATCGGCAATATGTGGTTCCTCTATATCTTCGGCAACAACGTCGAGGACTCCATGGGCCACACGCGCTTCGTTATCTTCTACCTGCTGTGCGGCCTCGCGGCGGCGGCCCTGCAGACCGTGTTCGACCCGGACTCCACCATCCCCATGGTGGGCGCTTCCGGTGCCATCGGCGGCGTCATGGGCGCCTACATCCTGCTGTACCCGAAGGTGCGGGTGCACATGCTGATCGTGTTCGGCTTCTACATCACCACCATCGCCGTGCCCGCCGTGTTCATGCTCGGTTACTGGTTCCTGCTGCAGCTGATCAGCGGCTTCAGCACCATCGGCTCCCAGGGCGGCGGCGTGGCCTTCTGGGCGCACGTGGGCGGCTTCGTGGCGGGCGGACTGCTCATCCTGCTGTTCCGCGACCCGCGTCTGGTCAAACGCCATCCCAACCACGGCTGGAACCCACGCGGCTGAGTCACCATCCGGTCGGGAAAACTCGACCAGCGCCGATGCCAACGACGAGCGCCGGGGATTGAAAGGGAGCGCTTGCGACACTATCTCTGCGTTCCAGAGGCAACCACATCCCTGTGACGCAGTGAACGAACGCAACGAACAGATCGAACCCCGCGCGGAGGAAGAGAACGGCGAGTCCCGCATCCCCGAGGATGTCCTGCTGGTCCTGCCCGTGCGCAATCTCATCGTCTTCCCCGGAGCGGTGACACAGGTGGCGCTCGGCCGCGAGATCTCCATTGCCGCGGCCCAGGAGGCCGTGAAGAACGATCGCAAGCTCGGCCTGGTGCTGCAGCGCGATCCCGCCGTGGACGAACCCGGCCCGGAAGACCTGTACAAGGTGGGCACCGTCGTCAGCGTCGTGCGCTACATTACCGCGCCGAACGGCATGCACCACCTCATCTGCCAGGGCGAGGAGCGCTTCCGGGTACTCGACTTCGTCCCCGGTCTGCCGTTCATGGCGGCGCGCTTCGACACCATCCCGGAGCCGAAAGGCACCAGCCCGGAGGCCGAGGCGCTGGCGAATCACGTCAAGCAGAAGGCCGGCGAGCTGATCCAGCTGCTGCCCCAGGTGCCGCCGGAACTTCCGACAGCGCTGCAGAGCATCGAGTCGCCGGGATTGCTGGCCGACCTGGTCGCAGGACTCATCGACATCAAGCCGGCGGAGAAGCAGTTCATCCTGGAGACCGTCGAGGTGCGCGAGCGCCTCGAGCGGCTGGCGGAATTCCTGACCCACCGCCTGAAGGTGCTCAAGCTCTCGAAGGAGATCGACGAGCAGACCCAGGACAAGATCGACGAGCGCCAGCGCGAGTACCTGCTGCGCGAGCAGCTGAAGACCATCCAGAAGGAGCTCGGCGAGGACGAGGGCGCACCCGAGGCGGAGGAGATCGAGCGGGCCATCGACGAGGCCGGCATGCCGCCGGAGGCCGAGAAGCAGGCCCGCAAGGAGCTGAAGCGCCTGAAGGCGATGCCGGAGGCCGCAGCGGAGCACTCCATGATCCGCACCTACCTCGACTGGCTGGTCTCCGTGCCCTGGTCGAAGGAGGACGAGGAAAACATCGACATCGCCCGGGCCCGGGAGATCCTGGACGAGGACCACTACGGCCTGGACAAGGTGAAGCGGCGCATCCTCGAGTATCTGGCGGTGCGCAAGCTGAATCCGACCGGGCGCAGCCCCATCCTGTGTTTCGTGGGCCCGCCGGGCGTCGGCAAGACCTCGCTGGGCCAGAGCATCGCCCGTGCGCTCGGCCTGGAGTTCGTGCGCGCGAGCCTCGGCGGCGTACACGACGAAGCCGAGATCCGCGGCCATCGCCGCACCTATATCGGCTCCATGCCGGGCTCGGTCGTACAGAGCATCGTCAAGGCGGGCACCCGCAACCCGGTGTTCATGCTGGACGAGATGGACAAGCTCGGCGTGGGATTCCACGGCGACCCGTCGTCGGCCCTGCTGGAGGTGCTGGACCCGGAGCAGAACTCCACGTTCAAGGACCACTATCTGGACGTGCCCTTCGACCTCAGCAAGGTGCTGTTCGTCGGCACGGCCAACGTGCTGGACAACATCCCGGGGCCGCTGCGCGACCGCATGGAGGTGATCGAGCTGCCCGGCTACACCCAGGAGGATAAGCTCGAGATCGCCCGGCGCTACCTGGTGGGCCGCCAGCTCGAGGCGAATGGTCTGACCGCCGAGCAGGCGGCCATCGATGACGAGGCCATCGAAAAGCTGATCGACGGCTACACCCGCGAGGCGGGCGTGCGAAACCTGGAGCGCCAGATCGGCGCGGTGCTGCGCCATGCGGCGATGAAGATCACCGAAGGCACGGCGGACTCCGTACACGTGACCGCGGAAGACCTGCAGTCGATCATCGGCGCGCCGAAGTTCGAGAGTGAGGTGGCGCTGCGCACCAGCGTGCCGGGCGTCGCCACCGGTCTCGCCTGGACGCCGGTAGGCGGCGACATCCTCTTCATCGAGGCGAGCCGCATCCCCGGTCAGGGCAAGCTGATCCTCACGGGTCAGCTCGGTGACGTCATGAAGGAGAGCGCCCAGGCGGCGCTCAGCCTGAACAAGAGCCGGGTGGACCGTCTCGACGCCGCCGCGAAGGCGTTCGAGGAGAACGACGTGCACATCCACGTGCCGGCAGGCGCCATCCCGAAGGACGGGCCCAGCGCCGGCGTGGCCATGTTCGTCGCCCTCGCCTCGCTGCTGAGCGGCCGCAACGTGCGCAAGGATGTGGCGATGACCGGCGAGATCAGCCTGCGGGGCCTGGTGCTGCCGGTGGGCGGCATCAAGGAGAAGGTGCTCGCGGCGCTGCGCGCCGGCATCCATACGGTGCTGCTGCCCGCGCGCAACCGGAAGGACCTGGAGGACGTGCCCGAATCGGCCCGCGACCGGCTCGAATTCATCTGGCTGGAGAACGTGGACCAGGCGCTGGACGCGGCGCTGGAACCGGAAGGCGCAGAAGACAAACCGCAGGCGGCGTAAATCTCCATGTAGGAGGGCCTTCAGGCCCGATTTTTTAAGGGATCGGGGCTAAAGCCCCTCCTACAGGCCCTCCTACGTCATTCCTCGTCCAGGAATTCGTCCTCGAAGAAGTCGTCCATCGGCGGATCGCCGTCGTAGATGAGGTACTCCCGGCGCTGCAGGTAGGAGCTGCGGACGAAGAGATAGGGATCGTTCGACGCCTGGATCTGGGAATCTACGGAGAGCAGCCGGGCCCGCATGTCGACGATCTCCAGCACGAACAGCTTGTCACGGATCGAGGACTCGTCGATGTAGTACAGGCCGTTGAAGCCGATATCCGCCGGCCGCGAGATCGCGTCGCGCAGTGTCGCCGGCCCCAGGAAAGGCAGCACTACGTAGGGTCCGGCCGGCACGCCCCACACCGCCAGGGTCTGGCCGAAGTCCTCGTCGTGTTCCTCCAGCCCGATATCGGAGCCGACGTCGATCAGCCCGCCGAGCCCCACCGTCGTGTTCACCAGCAACCGCCCCGTGTCCGACAGCGCGGCCCCCGGCTTGCCCTGGAGCAGGTTGTTGAAGATGACGAAGGGATAACCGAGATTGCTGAAGAAGTTGCCGACGCCCTGGCGTACCAGCGACGGCGTCACCTTCTTGTAGCCCTTCGCCACCGGCTTCAGCAGCAGCCGATCGAACGTGTCGTTGAACTGGTAGGTCGCCCGGTTGACCGGCTCCAGCGGATCCGGCGTGGCGCCCGGGTACTCCGGTTGCGACGCGCAGCCGCCCAGGAACGGGACCAGGAGGGCGGTCAGCAGGAACGAGCGGACCAGGCTCTGCGGGCTTGGCTGCATAGGGTAGCTCTCAACGACTTCGGATTCCGGGGCGGTTCGCCGCGACTATAGAAGGCGGACGGCGGCATCGTCCAGTCCGACCGCGGATATCGATCGAAACCGGCCGACCGCCCCCCCGGGGAGGCGGCTATGGTGGATTACCGGCATCGACAGCCCCGGCGGCTTTGCCGATAATCGCCGCGGCCGCCGGAGTAGCCCATGTTCCATATCGTCGATACCGACATCTTCGACCGTCCGCTGCTGGACGAGCTCTGCGAACTGACCACCGCGGTGCGCACCGTCGCCAAGCCGGCCGAGGGCGCCCGCTTCCTGCAGCACCTGCTGCCCACCCGGCGGGCCATGCTCTACTTCACCCAGCCGAGCACCCGCACGTTCCTGTCGATGAACAACGCCTGCCACGTGCTCGGCATCCGCACCAGCGAGATCCGCAACCCGGAGGTCTCCTCCGAGGTGAAGGGCGAGACCTTCGAAGACAGCATCCGCACGTTCAGCTCCTACGTGGACCTGATCATCATGCGCACGCCCGAGGCCGGTTACGCCGCCCGCGCTGCCGCCCTGATGAACAACATTCCGCGGCCCGTACCCATCATCAACGCGGGCAGCGGCAAGGACCAGCACCCTACCCAGGCCCTGCTCGACATCTATACGCTGGAGCGCAGCTTCGAGCAGCGGGGCGGCATCGACGGCAAGACCATCGGCATGATGGGGGACCTAAAACGCGGCCGCACGGTGCGTTCGCTGAGCCGGCTGATGCGTTATTACGAGGGCGTCAAACTCGTCTTCATCGCGCCGCCGGCCTACGAGATGGAACCGGACATAAAGAACTTCCTGACCGAACACGGCGTCGAGTTCCACGAGACGCGGCGCCTGCACGAGATACTGCCCGATCTGGACGCCCTATACGTCACGCGCATGCAGTTCGAGCACGACGTGGCGGACGAGTCCTCCGGCGTGAATCTCGCCCCCTTCACGGTCGGGGAGCGGGAACTCGGGCTGATGAAGAAGGACACCGCCGTCATGCATCCGCTGCCGAGGGGCCCCGAGATCCAGCCCGAGGTCGACCGGGATCCCCGGGCGATGTACTGGCGCCAGGAGAGAAACGGCATGTGGATGCGCGTGGCGCTGATGGCGAAGATCTTCGGCGTGAGCGAGGCCATCACCGAGGCGTTGCCGAAATACGGCGACGCCTGAGGGCTCACTCCTCGCGAATCTTTCCGCCGCCGTGCTGGCCGGCCTCCGGCTGCAGACTCCAGCGATCCGGCCGCGCGGCGTCCCATTCGTCGCGCATGCCGCGGGGCAGGTCCCGGTCCTCGAGTAGCTGCCCCGGCTCCAGGAAGTCGTAGAGTTCCTTCATGTTCCGCACCCGCAGGTCGTCGACCCGGCGGAAGATGTGCTCCGGGCGCAGGTCGCGGGGGTCCGTGAAGCCCATGGCACCGAGCAACTCCAGCATCCCCTTCAGCGTCTCCCGGTGCCAGCGAGCGACCCGGCGGCTCTTCTCCTCCACGTGCAGCCCGTAGACCAGGGACGGCTTCTGGGTGGTGATGCCTGTCGGACACAGGTTCGTGTTACAGCGCAGGGACTGGATGCAGCCGAGCGCGAACATCATGCCGCGCGCCGAGTTGCAGGCGTCCGCGCCCAGTGCCAGGGCACGGATCATATGGAAGCCCGTAAGGATCTTGCCGCTGACGAACAGCCGGATGTCGTCGCGCAGGCCGGCGCCCACGAGCGCGGTGTGTGCGAGTATCCAGGCATCCCGCCCGGGCATGCCGACCGAATTCGAGAACTCCAGCGGCGCGGCGGCGGTGCCGCCCTCGCCGCCGTCCACCGTGATGAAGTCGGGCTTGATGCCGGTCTCCAGGATCGCCTTGCACAGGGCGAAGAAGTCGCTGCGCCGGCCGATGCAGAGCTTGACGCCGACCGGTTTGCCATCGGCCAGCCGGCGCAGCCGGGCGATGAACTCCATCAGGCCGGCCGGCGTCGAGAACTCCCGGTGGCTCGGCGGCGAGAACACGGTCTCGCCAACCTTCACGCGGCGGATGGCAGCGATCTCCTCCGTCACCTTGACGCCGGGCAGGATGCCGCCGTGGCCCGGCTTGGCCCCCTGGGAGAGCTTCAACTCGATCATGCGCACGCTCTCCCGCGCGGCCTGGCTGCGGAAGAGTTCGTCGTCGAAGCGTCCGTCCCCCGTGCGGCAGCCGAAGTAGGCCGTGCCGATCTGCCAGACCAGATCGCCGCCGGGCTCGAGATGATAGGGAGACAGACCGCCCTCGCCCGTGTTGTGCTGGAAACCCTCCGCCTTCGCCGCCCGATTGAGCGCCAGGATGGCGCGGCCGGAGAGCGAGCCGTAGCTCATGGCCGAGACGTTCAGCAGCGAAGCCGCGTACGGGCGGGTGCAATCCGGCCCCCCCACCGTCACGCGGGGCACATCCGCCGGCGGCTCCAACGCGGCGATGGAGTGCTCGGCCCACTCGTAGCCGACCCGATAGACGTCGCGCTGGGTACCGAAAGGCTGCGTCTCCAGATCGCCCTTGGCCCGCTGGTAGATGACGCTGCGGAATTCGCGCTCCACGGGGTAGGCATCGATATTCGACTCGATGAAATACTGCTGGACCTCCGGCCGCACGCCCTCCAGCAGATAGCGGAAGTGGCCTATGAGAGGGAAGTTTCTGAGGATGGTGTGCCGGGTCTGCAGCGCGTCGCGCAGCCCCAGCGCTACGAGGGGCAGCACGGGCACGAGCGCCCATAGCGCGCCGGGCCAGCGCAGCGCCGTGAGGCCGATGACCGTAAGCACCGTCAGGGACAGGCCGTAGAACCAGTTACGAACCATGGGATCTCCTCGGCGGTCGGACTGCCCGATGCTGGCGCGAGTCCGTCCCGGTTACAAGGGCGGTTGCGACTTGTGCGACTTGCGCCGCCGATTTCCCTGCGTCAGTCTGAATCCATGCCTTCGGACAAGAACAGCCTCGGCCCGTATCGGAAGAAGCGGGATTTCTCGAGGACGCCGGAGCCGGCGACCGGCGGCAGCGGAAATGGTGACGACGACGGCAGCCGGCGCTTCGTGATCCAGAAACACGACGCATCCAGCCTGCATTACGACTTCCGCCTGGAATTCGACGGCACACTGAAGTCGTGGGCCGTACCCAAGGGGCCTTCGACCGATCCGCGCGAGAAGCGCCTGGCGATCCGCACCGAGGATCACCCGCTGGACTACGCGGACTTCGAGGGCGTCATCCCGGAGGACGAGTACGGCGGCGGCACGGTGATGGTCTGGGACGCCGGCACCTATCGCAACCTGCGCGCCGACAAGGGCGAGGACTCGCTGGACATGCCGGGCTCGCTGCGCGGCGGCCTGATCGAGGTATGGCTCGACGGCGAGAAACTGAAAGGCGGCTATGCGCTGAAGCGTATCGAGGCGGGCGAGAAGTCCCAGTGGCTGCTGATCAAGATGGACGACGACGAGGCCGACGCCCGCCGCAACCCGACCAATACCCAGAACCGTTCCGTGAAGACCGGCCGTACCATGCATCAGATCGCGAAGGGCGGCGAGGACGACTCGTGAAGGAGCCGTTCGCGTCGCTCCCGGAGGCCTCCCGGGAGAAACTGCAGCGCGAGGGCATGCCGGACTGGACGGCCCCCATGCTCGCCACCCTCACCGACGACCATTTCTCCTCGGAAGACTGGATCTACGAGCGCAAGCTGGACGGCGAACGCTGCCTGGTGTTCCGCGACGGGCGCGGGCTGCGCATCCTGTCGCGTAATAAAAAGAAGCTGAACGACACCTACCCGGAACTGGTCGAAGCACTGGAGGAAGCCGGGCCGGAACGCTTCATCGCCGACGGCGAGATCGTGGCCTTCGACGGCAAGGTGACGAGCTTCAGCCGGCTGCAGCAGCGCATCGGCATCAGCGACCCGGACGAGGCGCGCGCCACCGGCATCGGCGTCTGGCTGTATCTCTTCGACCTGATCTACCTCGATCCCTACATGCTGGACGAACTGCCGCTGCGCAGCCGCAAGGGTCTGCTGCGCGATGCCTTCGATTTCGGCGGCCGGCTGCGCTACACCCGCCATCGCAACACCGAGGGCGAGGCGTACTACGAGGAGGCCTGCAAGAAAGGCTGGGAGGGCGTCATCGCGAAGAAGGCAGACGGCCGCTACGTTCACTCCCGCTCCCGCGACTGGCTGAAATTCAAGTGCGTCAACCGCCAAGAACTCGTCATCGGCGGCTACACGGACCCGAAGGGCTCGCGCAAGGGCTTCGGCGCGCTGCTGGTCGGCTACTACGAAGACGACGAGCTGCGCTATGCCGGCAAGGTAGGCACGGGCTTCGACGACGAGACGCTCGAGGATCTGCACGGCCGGATGCAGGACATCGAACGGGACGAACCGGCTTTCGACGACGAGGTGCGGGAGAAGAACCCGCACTGGGTGAAGCCCGAACTGGTCGGCGAATTCGGCTTCACCGAGTGGACCGACGACGGCAAGCTGCGCCACCCGCGCTACATCGGCCTGCGCGAGGACAAGCCGGCGAAGAAGGTGCGGCGGGAGCGCCCTCAAAGTGTCTGACCAGGATGTCTGAGACGAGCCATGTCTGAAGAAAGCCGCCGACTGAGCTTCGGGCGCCTCGTGGTGGAAACCTCCAGCGAGGACAAGGTGCTTTATCCGGACGCCGGCATCACCAAGGGCGACGTGATCGAGTACTACCGCAACGTGGCGGAATACGCCCTGCCCTGGGCGGCGGACCGCTTCCTTACCCTGCAGCGCTTCCCGGACGGCCTGGGCGAAGACGGCTTCTACCAGCAGGCCCGCGCGGACTACTTCCCCGACTATGTCGAGGGCGTCACAGCAGACCGGGTGGGCGGCGGCGAGGTGGAACACATCGTGGTTCGCAACGCCGCCGGGCTCGTCTACCTGGCCAACCAGGGCACGCTGACCATCCACGCCTGGCTCAGCCGGCGCGACCGGCTGCACCACCCGGACCGGATGGTGATCGACCTGGACCCGCCCGACGACGACTTCGGGCCCGTGCGCGACGCGGCCCGACTCACCGCCGACTTCCTGCGCGAGCTGGGGCTCACGCCCTACGTCATGACCACCGGCTCCCGGGGCCTGCATGTGGTGGTCCCGCTGGACCGCAGCGCAGACTTCGATGCGGTCCGGGACTTCGCGCGCCGCGCCGCCGACCTGCTCGCCGAACGCCACCCGGACACCCTCACGGCGGAGCAGCGCAAGGACAAGCGCAAGGGCCGCCTGTACCTGGACGTCATGCGCAACGCGTACGGCCAGACGGCCGTGATGCCCTACAGCCTGCGCGCGAAGCCCGGTGCGCCGGTGGCGACGCCGCTAGCCTGGGACGAACTGGGCGCCGGCGACCTCACGGCGCAGCGCTACCACATCGGCAACCTGTTCCGCCGGCTAGGCCAGATCGAGGACCCCTGGGCGGACATGAAGCGCCACGCCGCCGGCATAGCGGCCGCAGCCGAAGGCCTGACCAGCATGTAGGAGGGGCTTCAGCCCCGATCTTCGCGTGAGGTGGCCGAACGCTGATCGGGGCTGAAGGCCCTCCTACATGCCCATCGAAGCCGTGCCGCATCCAGGGCGGCCAGGAAAGAACCCGTCAGACCAGGTCGCGCTCTATGGCTTCGTCCCAGTTACGGCTGAACACCCGCTTGTCGCCTTCCCAGGCGTCCAGGGTGGCGGTGATGTGGAAGTGGGTCGGTGTGGAAGTGAGGACCGTGCGGGTCTCGGTGCGGATGCGCCAGTCGCCGCGGGCCAGGCTGCGTTCCCAGTAGGTTTCGCCGCGGGCCGTGGCGACGTCGTCCGCGCGGGAGCTGTACCACTCCAGCGCCTTTGCGCCCACCTCGAGGTCTATATCTCGGATCACGTAGCGCCCGGAGTCGTTGATGACCTCCAGGGTCGAGATATCCCGGGCGAGATCGGTGTGCACGATCCAGTTGTGATGGCCGCCGTCTATCACCCGGCGTTCCAGCGGCGGCGTGCCCACCGGCTCGCCGAAGCCTTGCAGCTCGTCGTCTTCGGGGCGCGGCGGGCGCTCCGGCAGCGACAGGCTGCTGCCGGCCACGTGCAGCTCGATGCGCGCCGCTTCCGGCGCCGGCCAGGCCAGCGGCCAGTAGGAGGTGGAGACCGACACCCGGAGGCGATGGCCGGCGGGGAAGCGGTGGGCCGCCTCGTTCAGCGTCACCCGCACCCGGTAGTGCCGGCCGGGTTCCAGCGGCTCCGGCTCCTCGCTGCCGTTGCGGTGGGTCAGGTTCAGCAGGCCGTAGGTGACCCGGGTGGCCTTGCCGTCCGGCAGCACGTCGGAGAGTCGCACGGCCAGCATGGCGACGGGGCGGTCGGCGGAAACCTCCAGTTCGGCGACCGGCTGGCCGAGGATATCCACTTCCTCTTGCAGCGGGTCGGTCTGGAATACGAGCGCGCCTCCGTCCTCGTGGCGCTGGTCGTGGGCGAGATCCGGGCCGGCCGCGTAGGAACACCACTTGCCGGCGAACAGCCCCACCGTCAGCGGCGACTGCAGACCGATCGCGTAGGGCTCCACCTCCGTCTCCGGCGGCCGCAGGTGATGACGGGTGAAGCGATAACGGCGCTCCACCACGTTCGGCGACGGCCAGGCGGGCTCGGCCACCCAGCGTCCGGGCCGCTCCAGATAGCTCGTCGTCGGCGGCACGCTGTCCTGCATCCAGGCCTGCAGCATAGGCTCGTCCATGATGCCGGTGTCCACGCCCTTCAGCCACTGGTCCCACCAGCGCAGAATCTCGCCCAGGAAGTCGATGGCGGGGCCGGGCATGCCGATATGGGGATACTTGTGGCTCCAGGGGCCGACCAGACCCTTGCGTGGCACGTCCAGGTTCTCGAGCAGCCGGAACACGGCGTTGGAATAGCCGTCGCTCCAGCCGCTGACGGCATAGACGGGGCAGCGGATGGCGCCGAAGTCCTCGCACACCGAGCCGTGGCGCCAATAGGCGTCGCGGCGCTGATGCCGCAGCCACTTGGCCAGCCACAGGCCGCTGCCTTCGAGGCGCTGGAACCACATGTCGCGCCAGCGGTCACCCACGAGCTCCGGGTCCGGCGGCATCGTGTTGTAGGCGAACATGGTCGACGCCCAGGACAGATTGTCGCCCAGCAGGCAGCCGCCCATGTGGTGGATGTCGTCGGCGTAACGGTCGTCGGTGGAACTCAGCGTGACGATGGCTTTCAGCGCCGGCGGCTGCATGGCGGCGATCTGCAGGCCGTTGAAGCCGCCCCAGGAGATACCCATCATGCCGACGTTGCCGTCGCACCAGGGCTGTTCGGCGACCCAGCGGATCAGCTCGCAACCGTCGTCCAGCTCCTGCTGCAGGTACTCGTCCTCCAGCACGCCTTCGGATTCGCCGCTGCCGCGCAGATCGGCACGGATGCACGCATACCCGTGACCGGCCATGTAGGGATGAGCCAGCGCATCGCGCGCCGCCGTCCCGTAACGCTTGCGATAGGGGATGTACTCGAGGATCGCCGGCACGGGGCGCTCGGCCGCGTCTTCCGGCATCCAGATGCGCAGCGCCAGACGCACGCCGTCCGGCATCGGCACCTCCACGTTCTCCAGTTCGCGTACCTGATGGGGCAGTTCGTCGACGAATCTCATGCAGCGTCCTGTCCTGTGGGTTCCACCTTGAAGCTGATCTGCGCGTTGCAGCCTGTCACTGTGGACCGTGTGCGCCGCAGGACACCACCGTGGAGACCACGTACGAAGCGCGCACGGGCAGGAGGGCCTTCAGGCCCGACCATTGGAATGAATCGGCGCTGAAGCCCCTCCTACGGCTCAATCGGGTCGGGCCTGAAGGCCCTCCTACATCCTCTTCAGAACGACCAGCTCACCGATCCGCCGACGCCCCAATCCGGGCTGCCGTCGGACAGGCCGGCCAGCGCGTACACCTGGGCGCCGAGCCGGGGCGAGACCTCGGTGTCGAAGAACACGGAGACCTCGGTGGCGGCATCGCCGCCGTCGATCAGCTCGGGCCGGTAGCTCACCAGCGTGCCGACGCGATTGTCACGGCCTGCCCACAGGGCAACGCCGCCGGCGACGAACCAGGTGTCGTCCAGGTCGAGTCCCGCGGGATCGCCCCGCCATTTGTAGCCGACCGTGCCCATCCACATGAGGTCGCGCTGGAACACGTAGCCGTCCAGCTGCAGTGAATAATCGGTCTCGCCGGTGCCCAGTCCCTTGTCCTCGTCGGCCGTACCGAGCTTCACCTTGGCGGTGACGTCGAGCACCGCGTTGTCGCTCTCGGCCAGGCCCAGCCAGGTTCCCGACAGCAGGACATCACCGATGCCGCTGTCGGACACGTCGTCACCGCTGCCCACGATCACGTCGCCGCGGCGTCCGATGATGGAGCCTTCGGGCGCACTCACGTAGGCGTATGGCACCGTCGCGCGCAGCGAGAACTGCTCGCCCGTCCAGGACAGCGTGACCGGCACGTAGATGTCGTCGATATCGCTGTCGCCCCCGTAGTCGCCGGTGGTGTATTCGGCGCCGACGGTGAGGGTCGTGCGACCCTCCTCCGCCAGCGCCGTACCGGCGGCGCCCGCCAGAGCGAGCACCGCCAGCGTCGCCGACACCACCACCGTCCGTCCCGGGCACTCAGCGTGCTTGGCATTCATAGCGGCACTCCGTTGCTTATTCGGTCTCGGGCAGCGTCATGCCCTGTTCGCGGGCCCGTTCCATCATCTGCTCGCGATGCTCGGCGCGGATGCGTTCGCGTTCCTGCTCCGACTCCGCATTGTTGAGGCGCTCACGGTAACGTGCACGCTCCTGCTCGGTCATGAGTCCACCGGCGAAGATGCCCTTGCCTTCGTCATCCATGTGAATCCGATCGCGATCGCGGTCGCGGTCGCGGTCCATGTCCTTATCCATGTCGCGGTCGCGGTCCTGATCCATGTCCTGATCCATGTCGCGGTCCCGGATCTGGTCCTTGTCGCGGTCGCGGTCGCGATCCTGGTCCTTGTCGCCGGCCATCGCGTATTCGCGATCCTGCAAACGCTCACGTTCCATCAGGCGATCGCGGTCCATGGTCCGGTCCCGATCCATCTGCGCATCGCGCGCGACAGCGCCGCGTTCGCCGCCGGAACCCTGCCCGCCGCTGCCGGCGCCCTGCATGTCGGCCGCCGCAATGGCGGATCCGGCCAGCAGCGCCGTGGTGGCGAGTCCAACCAGAAGATTCCTGGTACGCATGATTCAACCCTCCATGTCACTCTTCCGTGCTCCCTCGCAGGGTCCATTGAACGCCGCAGCCGGGCATCCGTGAATACGTAGAATTGGAAGGGCCGTCCGTGTCAACGCAAGGAACGCTGATGCGTTATCGAAGCATGTAGGAGGGGCTGGTAGGAGGGGCTTTAGCCCCGATCCCCCAACCGGATCGGGCCTGAAGGCCCTCCTACATCGTGTCGACGTGGGGGGTCAGTTTGTAGCCGGCGCCGCGGACGGTCTTGATCATGCGCGGCGCGCGGGGGTCGTCGCCCAGCTTGCGGCGCAGCTTGCCTACCAGTACGTCGACGCTCCTGTCGTAGGGCGTCCAGTCCCGTCCGGCGACGATTTCCAGGATAGCATCGCGGCTCAGCACGCGTCCGGCATGAGATGCCAGTGCCGCCAGGAGTTCGAACTCGTGGGTGGTCAGTTCGACCGGAGTACCTGCCGGATCCGTCAGCTCCCAAGCCGCGAGATTCAGCGTCCAGCCGTCGAAGGTCAGAACGGAGCCGTTGCCGGAGTCGTGGCGTTCGGACGGCGCGACGCGCCGCAGGATGCTGCGCACCCGCGCCAGCAGCTCGCGCTCGTCGAAGGGCTTGGTCATGTAGTCGTCGGCGCCGAGTTCCAGTCCCACGATCTTGTCCACCGGCTCCCGCTTGCCGGTCAGCATCAGGATGCCGATGTCGGAATGCGCTCGTATCTCCCGTGCGAGGCTCAGACCATCCTCGTCCGGTAGCATCAGATCCAGGATGACGAGCCGCGGTTCCTCCAGGGCCATCATCTCGCGCATGTCCCGGGCGGAGCCCGCAGTGCGAACCGTATAGCCTTCCGCGGTCAGATAGCGGGACAGCAGCCGGCACAGGCGGGGGTCATCGTCCACGACGAGAATGCCGCTCGCCCTGACCATAGGACCTTCTCCCGGCTTCATGCGATGAGAATCCAGTATGTCCCATCGGCATGGGATTTCTATCGCGATTTATGCGGACCCTGCGGATAGCGCGAATCGGGGTGCGGGTTCAGACTGGCGGGAAAATCGGCTGCCGAACAGGCCGGAGGGCGGCGACAGACCGCAGGATCCCGCAGTGGCGGAATACAGGCGTATAGCCCTGCTGATACTCACGATGACCGCCGTCGTTACGGTGGCCACGGCTGTCGCCATCGGCGTGCTCTACGACACCGCGTTCGAGCGCCAGCGCGAGCAGCTCGTGGACAGCGCCCATACGCTGGCTCGGCTGATCGAGCAGATGAGCGAGTTCGACCAGCGCTATCGCCACGATTACCCGGGCTCCGCCGCCGACGCCACCCTCGCCCAGATCCGCCAGGCGTTCACACACGAGCACACCATCCTGGGCTCCACCGAGGTGACGCTCGGGCGGCGCGAAGGCGACGACATCGTGTTCCTGATGCGCCATCACCACACCGTGGGAGAGGCGCCGGCCCCGGTGCCCTGGGGCTCGCCCTTCTCCCAGCCCATGCATCGCGCCCTGTCGGGCGAGAGGGGCACGGTAATCGGCAGCGACTATCACGGCACCCGGGTACTGGCCGCGTACGATGCGGTGGAGTCACTCGGGGTGGGTGTTGTCGCCAAGATCGACCTGGCCGAGATCCGGGCACCGTTCTTCCGTGCCGGCGCCCTCGTCCTTGCCGTCGCGCTGGCGCTGATCGGGGCCGCCACTTTCCTGTTCCTGCGCCTGGGCAACCCGATGGTCCGCGCGCTGCACGAACGCGAGGAGCGGCTGCGCCTGATCCTCGCCTCCACCGGCGAAGGCATCTTCGGCATGGACCTCGACGGCCGCTGCACGTTCGCCAACCGGGCCGCCGTGGGCCAGCTGGGTTACCGCGGCGAAGCCGAACTCCTCGGCCGCGATATCCACGAACTGATCCACCACACCCACCCCGACGGCAGCCCCCACCGCAGGGAGGAATGCCCCGCTGCCCGCGCCATCTCCCATGGGGAATCGCTGCGGCTCGACGACGAGATGCTGTGGCGCGCCGACGGCACCGGCTTCCCGGCCGAATACCGTACGCAGCCGATGCGCCGCGATAGCGAGATCGTCGGCGCGGTGGTCAGCTTCGTGGACACGACCGAGCGTCGGGAGCGGGAGTTCGAACTGGCACACGCACGGAAGATGGAGGTACTGGGCAGGCTCACGGGCGGTATCGCGCACGATTTCAACAACCTGCTCACGGTCATCCTCGGCAACCTGCGGCTGCTGAAGCGCCGTGTACGGTCCGGCGATACCGAAGCCGCCGAGCTGATCGACGATGCGGTTTCGGCGGCCGAGGACGGTACCGGCCTGATCCAGCAGCTGCTGGCCTTCTCTCGCAAGCAGACCCTGAAGCCCGAGACGATCGACCTCGGCGTCTTTCTGCGCGATAACCGCCGCTTCCTCGAGCGGGTGGCGGGAGACCGAGTGGAGATTGCACTGGACACCGACACCGTTGCGCTGCCCGTGCGGGTGGATACCCAGCAGCTGCAGAGCGCGCTGCTGAACCTGATCATCAATGCCTGCGACGCGATGCCGGGCGGCGGCGGAATCCGGATCGCGGCGCGGCGGGAAGAGATCCGCGCCGGGAGCAGTCTCGACATGACGGGCGGACCCTGCGTGGCGCTGAGCATCACCGATACGGGTGAGGGCATGAGCGCCGACGTGCTGGCCAGGGCGACCGAACCATTCTTCACGACCAAGGGCCCGGGCAAGGGCAGCGGACTCGGCCTCAGTATGGTCTACGGGTTCGTCCGCCAGTCCGGCGGCGACCTGCGCATGGAGAGCGAGCCGGGCAGCGGCACGACGGTAACCCTGTACTTCCCGGAAGCGGCGGAAGCGCAGGAGCATGACGGCGCCGCGCAAGCCGCAGCGCCGCAGGCGGCGGCCGCCGAGACCATTCTGGTGGTGGAGGACGAGGCCAGGCTGCGGCGCTACGCGGCGCGCACGCTTTCCACCGCTGGCTACCGCGTACTGGAGGCATCCGGCGCCACCACGGCCCGGCAACTGCTGATGAGGCACGCGGAAGTCGCACTGCTGTTCACCGACATCGTGATGCCCGGCGGCACGAGCGGCCTCGAACTGGCCGACTGGGTCCGCCGTCATTACCCCCGCATCAGCATCCTGCTCACCACGGGCTACAGCGACCAGGCCGCCCGTGCCGGCGACGGCGACTACCCCATCCTGGCGAAGCCCTACGGCGAGACCGACCTGCTTGCGGCGGTCCGGCGGGCGGGGCGCTGACCGATTCGCGTTCCGTCGCCGCGCCCGGTTGACGGCGCTTACAAAAGTTCACAACGAAATTACGCACCGTTTACTCAGGGTGGCGCAGCCCTTTAAACGCCGGCCCTAGCATGGAACCCAGGAGGCAAGGAGAAGGTGCCATGCGCGAAAATCGAACAAGACGGCGCGACGGACCACTTCCTCGCTTCACCTCCCGCCGCGGTGCTCCGGCCCCATCCGGGGACGCCAGCTGCAGCGCCCCGCAGCATCCGCCCGCGGCAGGCATTGGGGGCAGGAGGAGCCTGTCATGAAGAAACAAGGAATCTGTTATGTGCTGACAGCGATCCTCGTCGGATTGTTCGCATTCAGCAGTGGCGTCATGGCCGAACGGCCACCCGGCGTCGGCGGCGGCAACGGCGGAGGTCACGACAGCGGCAACGAGCCGCCGGACTACGGCGACCTGTTCATCCTGTATCGGGATGCGTGGGGCGTGCCGATCCTGACGGCCGACGATTGCCAGCAGCCGCTGGCAGCGGAGACATTCGATGGCTGTGGGATGATCGAGAATTCCGGCCACCCGCTGGATGGTGAGTGCCTGTTGATTCCGGTTGATCCTGCTACCTGCTCCGCGGAGGGGCCCTATTCCATCTACACACAGGAAGTCGATTTCGGCCGCATCAACGAGTCGCGGTCGCCGGACTCCGTGTTCGAGTCGCAGCTCGAGGAAGCAAGCCTGACCCTAGCGACCGCTGGCTGTATCAGCCTGGACCCTGCCGGACGGCCGGTCGCGTCCAGTGTGATCATCGGTGACAACCCGGAGACACCGGCCGTGGAGGACAGCTACGTGAAGACCTCCACCATCGACTCCCCGCTGCAGCACCTGGCCATGTACCAGGCGCTCATGATGAACGGCACGCTCGGCGATAACATCGACCTCGGACGGTCCTGGATCGACGCGGCAGCGACCAGCCTCGGCGCGGCGTCGGACAAGTCCGGTTTCGTCGGAGTCGATCTTGTCGTTTATCTGAACGAAATCCTCGGCCTCACCGAGACTCCGGAAAGTGCAGTGCTCGACAGGAGATGCATCAGCGTGAAAGAGGAGGTGATGGGAGCCATCCAGCACGTCCAGAAGTGCTTCCTGGATTTCTCGAGCTACGATGACGGAAGCGGTGTGCTCGGTTACACCTACGACCGCAACGCCACATTCGGCGCCCTTCCGGCACCGGCTTACATCTACTCGGATATCTACGGGACGGATGTCGGCATTTTCGAATACCTGCACGAGTTCGATACCCAGAACCACTATTTCGAGATTGCGAAAGCACCGATCCTCGATGTGGTTCCCGAGCTCGCAGGGAGCTATCCCGGCGAGAACATCGGCGCGTTCGCTACGGCTGCCGACGACAGCCGGGCGGTGATCGACTACATGCACGTATGGCCGGTGCCGGGCGACTACGCCACACCGGTGCCCTGTGAGGCCAGCGCGGACGTCTACTACGACGTCTCGATCAGCGCCGACTCCGGGTTGCAGGTGCCGAAGCGGATGGTGGCCGACACCGAAGGCCGGGAAGGCACGCTGACCGTCGCCAATGCGGGACCCGCTGACGCGACCGGCTTCGTGAAGCTGACCGGCATCGGCAGCGACGGTGAGGTGGTAGGACCGCTGTACCTGATAGACGGCGGGATCGTCACCGCGACCGAAGTGTTCGCCGGAACCGAGTACACCGAACCGTTCACTCTGGCGGCCGGTTACTCCACCAGCTGGACGTTCTTCTTCAGCATGGATTACGCCACGACCATCGAATGGACGGCCGAAGTCATGGCAGATGAAGACGTCAACGCATCGAACGACGTGGTAACGGAGACCACCGTCGTAACGGCCGTGAAGGCCGGCGGCGGTGGTGGCGGCAGTGGCGGTGGCGGCAGCGGCGGAGGCCGCAACCGCTGATCGGCCTCTCCCGGGAACGAAACTGCCAGGGATGGCACGGCCAGGGAAGGCGGCTCCAGGGACGGGGCTCCAGGTGAGGGTCAGCCGGGCCAGGGAGGAGCCCTGCAGCTGACCTCACCGACGGCCGGGGAGCGGTCACAGACCCTCCCCGGCCGGTCTACGCGGCAATGATGCCGGCAAGGGGTATCCCACAATGAGAACACACAAGCTTTACATAATGATGCTGGCCGGAGCCGTCACCGTGCTGACCGCCCTCGCGGGCACCGGCCTGGCGGGCGACCGCTCCGGCCCGTCCTGGCAGGTCGTGGTCAACAACGGCGACGCCATCCCCGGCCATCCGGACCGTACCTACAACAGCTACAACCCCCCTTCGGTGAACAGCAATGCCGTGGTGGTGTTCCGCGCCCGCAGCACCGGACGGCAGCGCGGGCCGATCAGCGGCATCTACGTCCGCGACATGGGCGCGGCAGGCTCCACGATACGCCGGATCGCCGACCGCGACACCGCGGTGCCGGACCCGAACAACACCGAATATCCGGCGGGCGGCGGCAGCCACGGCGACGACGGCGGCAGCCACGACGGCGCGGGTGACACCCATGGCGGCAGCGGCGGCGGGCACGGCGACGAGGGAGGCGGCGGCCCGGACTGGCTCCTGGCCACCTTCAACGAGTTCCCGTCGATCCCCCGCATCGCGCTGCACCGCGACGCCGTGGCCACCCGCGGCAACCATCCGCCCGTGTGGACGTACGGTGAGGAAGAGGACGAGTCCCGCGCCGGCACCACCGGCGTGTACTTCAACCCGGCAGCCGGCAATCCTGCGAGCGAGCTGCGCACCGGCGCCAGCCTGCTCGGCGAGGTCGGCCCATCCGACTACGTGGACCTCACGTATCTGTTCGCCGTGCCGAACGTCGCCGCCACCACTCGATTCGAGGTGTTCCCGGGCTCGCCCGCCGTCACGGACGAGGGCTACATCGCCTTCAAGGGCAACTACACCGATCCGTCGGACGGTGAAGACAAGACCGGCGTGTTCTACCGGAAGGTGGCGGACGACTATGCCGGCGGGCTCGAGCCGATCGCACTGATCGCGAACTCCGATTCGGTCATCCCGAATCACCGCTACTGCCGCGGCGACATCACCTTCGACTCCACCGCTCCGCCGAGCGCGGCCCGGGACCGCGTGGTCTTCGTGGGCTACGACAACGAGGAAGACCCGAGCTGCGGCGGCATCTACCAGTCCGGGCTGAGCCGGCCGGCGGCGCCGCTGCGGACGCTGGTCGGGCTCGACGACGAGGTGCCGGTACGCGGCGCAGGCCGATTCACCCGCATCGGTGAAGGCCTGTCCTTCGACGGCCGTTTCGTCGGCTTCTGGGGCGCATGGGGCGACGAGACCCGGAGGCTGCGCCTCTACTGTCCCGAGGAAGGCAACCGAATCCGACGCGACTACTGCAACCACGCGGGCGACTTCGCGGACGGCCCGGACGGGGAGATCAACGGCGATGTACACAGCGTGTGCGACGACACCGACGATCCGCTGTACCCGCGCTGCTACCAGGAGAAGACCGTATCCGTGAACCAGGGCATCTTCGTCTACGACACCCGCACCCGGCGGCTGCGGCTGATGGCCCGGGCCGGTGCCGGCGAGGACTACGAGGACTTCATCTACTGGAATTACTCGGGCGCCCCGCCGGGTGCCGGCGAGAGCGAGGGCTGCGGCAAACCGCCGCGCTTCCGTTCCGCCGCGTTCGTATCCGTGTCCGAGCGGGCCGGCGCGACGTTCCGCGTCGCGTTCCAGGGCCGCCGCGCAGGGTCGAAACCGGTGCACGGCATCTACCTCGCGGAGGCGCTCGGCGCATCGCGCGCGAGCACCGTCACACTGCTCGAGACAGGATGGGCAGGCACGCTGCTGGATCCGCAGGCCGTGGATCCGGACTCCGGTGAAACCCTGCCGATCTCGGGTCTCGCGCTGGAACGCGAGGCCTTCCGCAACGGCTGGCTCGCCGTGACCGCGAGCATGGGCACGGAAGAGGCCGGCTGGGCCGGCATCTATCTGGCCGATCTCCGCGGCCGCCGCCCCGCCCGCTAGAGGAAACTGTAGGAGGGCCTTCAGGCCCGATCGATTAGTGAATCGGGCCTGAAGGCCCTCCTACATGGCCCTCCTACCGGCTCATTTCCGCGAGATGGCGCGTGAAGGTCGGGTTCTTTCGTACGGGTAACGAGCGGGCATATGCAATGATCTTGCAGATGACCCAGAACACGCCGGCGGTGAGGCCGCCAGCTATCGCCGCGGTGAACAGCGCCTCGCCGAAGCCGGTGCCGTCCTCGCCGTAAGCGAGTAAGAAATACAGCAGCGCGAGAGCGCCACTGGCGATCAGGAACAACCGCTTGGGGAACAATTCGTCCCTGGCGGCTTTCGTGTATTCGTAGTGCTGCCCGGTATTGTGGTTGTAGGCACGAAAGTAGGAGCCCCAGTCGGAGCCGCCGGTGAACAGCAGGTACAGGCTCAGCTTGTGGCCCTGCTTGCACGGCACGAGAAAGTCGACGAGCTCGATGGCATGCTCCTTGCCGTCCTCGTCCGTGAGATAGATGTTCTGGTACCGGGTGGTCTTCGACTGCACCTGGCCCGAGACCGGCATGTTGCCGCCGGTGCCGCCCACGGTCATGCCGCCGCCGCCGCCGAACGATCCGCTGACCTCCGTCTCGGAACGGGTATCCGTGCTGTCCACCGTACCGGTGCGCACGCGTATCTCCCAGGACGCCCCCAGGGTCTGGCCTTGTGCTACCTGTTTCGACATGTCGTCTCCTCCTCTCCTCGGTCTACTCCGCCCGCCGCACGAGCTCCTGGCCCATAGGGCCGTACAGCCGGTCTTCTCGCTTCTTCAGTACGACGGTTCCCTGGGGACTGGTGACCAGCACCCGGTCGCCGTCCACGGTGTATTCCGCGGGAACGCTGGCATCGAGCACCGAGACGGTGACGCGGCCGTCGTCGCGGAAGTGATAGGTGGTCGCCGCCTGACGGTCCTGCCAGGTGCCGCTGATGGCGGCATCCCGGCAGCCGCCGGCCCCCAGCGCCAGCAGCAGGCAAAGCGTCGTCAGAGCTCGCTTCATGACACTCCCCCCACGAAACCAGCGTGAATCGTGGCCCGGCGCCGGTCGCCGGCGCATCGACAGCTAACGGGTTTTTGGGTCAAATAGAGGTGATTGAGGGGGGATAAGCCCGAAACCGCGCCATAACGAAGAA
The DNA here is from genome assembly GCF_040706555.1 of Lentisalinibacter salinarum. Classification (NCBI taxonomy): domain Bacteria; kingdom Pseudomonadati; phylum Pseudomonadota; class Gammaproteobacteria; order Woeseiales; family Woeseiaceae; genus Lentisalinibacter; species Lentisalinibacter salinarum. Next base: position 111,617 of record NZ_JAPDRH010000001.1, on the reverse strand, counting down.
CGAGAGCGGTGACTTCATCCGGACAGGAAAACCAGCGCAGGCGGGGCATACGCGCCTCCCGGGCCAGGCTGACCCGGGCGCTGACCGATGCCGGGCTGCGCACCCAGGCGGCTCTGGCGGAGCGGATCGCGGACCTGGAGGGGCTCGATTCCGCGCCGAAGGACATGGTCAGCCGCGCGTTCCGGGAGCTCCCCGTGGAGCTCCAGACCCTGGAGCGCATCGCCCGGGCGCTGGAGGTGGAAGCGTGGACGCTGTACCGCAGCGCCGACGAGGAGGCGCTGCCGGAACCGTCGGCGGGCGGCGATGCCCGGACCGCCCCGCGGCCGGCCTGGCTCGCGCTCTCAGTGATGCTTTCCATGGCGGCGCTGGCCGGCGTCGGCTGGCTGCTGATGCAGCGCGAGTCCGTCTCCGGCGATGCGCCGTCCGCGTCAGCGCCGCCGCCGCTGACGCTGGGCGCCGCGAGCCTCCTGGTGATGCCCATCGGGGGCGATACGGATGCCCGGCTGGCGAGCCTGCTGCGGGAACGCCTGAGCGATCACTTCGCCGTCGCCGAGGGCAGTGCCACCGTGCTCGTGCGCGCCCTCGACCCGGCAGAGGCGGCCGAACGGCTGCGCACCGACGCCGCCATCGACGGCGAGATCGTCCGCGTCGGCCGCCTTGCCGGACTGCGGTTCGGCATCGTGGCCGACGACGGCGTGCGCCATCAGCTGTGGGCGGAGAGCCTGCCGGCGGCGGAAGTGGAGGCCTCGCTGCCGGCGATTGCGGAGCGAGTGACCGCGGCCGTGCGCCGGGCGGTCGGCGGGACAGACGACGGAGATCGGGCCGGGCCTCATTTCCCCCTGGCACCCGTGCAGGACGACTACCTGCAGGGCTCGTACTTCCTGGACCGCCCCGCCAACGAGCTCAACGTAAAGCGCGCCCGCAGCCACTTCGAGGCCGCGCTGCGCCAGGACGCGAACTACGCCCGCGCCCACGCCGGACTGTGCCAGGCGCTGCTGACCGAACACTGGATGGGCAATGAGGAACGCGCGCTGGAGGATGCGGCCCGCACCTGCGGCCAGGCGCTGCAGCTCGCCCCGGAAGACCCGGCCGTTCGGACCGCGCACGCCCACTTCCTCAGCCGCACCGGACGCAACGACCGGGCGATGGCGCTGTACGAGGAGATCCTGACCGAGCGACCGAGCTACACGGACGCGCTGGCCGGCCTGGCCGCCAGCCGGCTGCAGGCCTACCGGCAGGAAGGCGACGAGGCGATGCTGGAGAGCGCGATGGCCGCCGCGCGCGCGGCTGCGGACAGCGATCCGGCCGTGTGGAAGCCCCTGTTCTCGCTGGCCACCATGCGCTGGTTCGCCGGCGATCTGGACGGAGCCATCGCGGCCAGCGAGGAGGCGATCGCGCGGGACGAGAACGAATACGTGCTGGGCAACCTGGGCACATGGTACGTCTGCCGCGGCGACTTCGAGCGCGGTCGCGACGCCTATCTCCGCGCCCGCGAACTCGCGCCCCAGTCCTACGTGGGCGACGAATTCCTGGGCCTGGTCTACTACGTGCTCGGGGACTACGAACACTCCGCGGAACTCAGGCAGCGGGCCATCGACGCAATCGCCACGGGCGAGCCCGAGATCCACCAGATGTGGGGCGCGCTCGCGGATTCCTATCGGCACGCCGGCGCGACCGAAAAGGCGCAGCAAGCCTACCTGCGCGCCGCCGAGATTCTGGAGCGCGACCATCTGCGGGGCACGGCACCGGCGGCCGACCAGGCGGCGCGGGCGTACTACTACACGATGCTCGGCCGGCTGGACCCCGACGCGGTGCCGGATACCGTCATGGACGAGATCGACGCCGGCCTCAAGGCCATGACGGACGACCTGAACGACGCCACCGCCTACCGCCGTCTGGCACAGGTTTGGCTCGCCCGGGGCGAGAAGAAACGGGCACGGCAGGCGCTGTCGAAGGCGACGGCAACCTGCCCAGGCTACGCCCGCTTCCCGGATTTCAAAGAACTGTAGGAGGGGCTTTAGCCCCGATTCATTACACACAAATCGGGCCTGAAGGCCCTCCTACATGCCCATCATCGGATCGGCGTTATACTGGCCGCGGCTCTACGGGAAGGGGGATCCCATGCTCCGACTACTGCTCGTGCTGCTCGCAGCCGCCGCGCTCTACCTGCTCACCTGGCCCGTGCCGGTAGACCCCGTTGCCTGGGACGCGCCAGAGGACGCCGGCTACACCGGCGACTTCGCGGCCAACGATGCGCTGGCCGATCTCGAGCGGGTGGAGATCGCGCCGTACCACGGGCCCGAGGACGCGGTGATCGACCGGGTCGGCAATCTCTACACCGGCACCGAGGACGGCAGGATACTGCGCATCGCCGCCGAAGACGGTTCGATCTCCGTCTTCGCCGAGACCGGCGGGCGCCCGCTCGGCCTGGAGTTCGACGCCGACGGCAACCTGCTCGTGGCCAACGCCTACCTGGGCCTGCAGAGCGTGGATGCCGGCGGCGCCGTCACGCTGCTCACCGACGAGGTCGATGGCTCACCGATCCTCTATGCCGACGACGTGGACGCGGCGCCGGACGGGCGCATCTACTTCTCGGATGCCAGCACCAAATTCGGCGCGGCGGATTACGGCAGCACCTACGCAGCGAGTCTGCTGGACATCCTGGAGCACGGCAGCCACGGCCGCGTGCTGGTCTATGACCCGAGGACCGGCGAGACGGGCACGGTGATGGCGGGGCTGGACTTCGCGAACGGCGTGGCGGTGGACCCGGCCGGTCGCTTCCTGCTGGTGAACGAGACCGGCACCTATCGGGTGCTGAAGCACTGGCTGGCCGGCCCGAACGCCGGCGAGACGGAGATTCTCATCGACAACCTCCCCGGCTTCCCCGACAACGTGAATCCCGGCCTCGACGGCCGCTTCTGGGTGGGGCTGGTCTCGCCACGCAGCGCCCGGCTGGACTCCCTCTCCGGCAAGCCGTTCCTGCGCAAGGTGGTGCAACGGCTGCCCGAGGCGATGCGCCCGGCCGCCGAGGCCTCCACCCACGTCTTCGCCATCGACGCCAAGGGCAACGTGGTGGCCAACCTGCAGGGGGAAGGCACGAAACTGCAGGCCGTCACCGGCGCCCTGGAGACCCCGGACGCGCTGTACCTCACGTCGCTGTTCGGCACCGCGCTGGGCAGGATCGAACGCGACTGGTAGGAGGGGCTTTAGCCCCGATTGCGATCGGTCAACAATGAATCGGGGCTGAAGCCCCTCCTGCATGCAGGATTTTCCATCCTCCGTGTAAGGGTTGCACGCCCGGCCCCCGCCGCCGCTCCCGCAGCCCCGCCGCGCCGTCACGTCCATCCTGGCATCACTGTTGCATGACCTCCGGTGTACCCGCGCGGCCCGAACGCGCGCCTGACAAGGCAGAAGGGTACCCGGACGGCGGCTGTGACCCTGCGCCCATCCCCGCCCCCCATCAGCATTCACAGCCGTTGTCCGGATACTTTCTGACACAGAGACAGAGGAGAAACCGCCGGAGTCAGTTATGCAGACGAACCCAATCACGACAAGCCGGACACGCGAACACTCACGCCTCGCCGCAGCCGCGCTGGCGGCAGCTGCTCTGCTGCTGATCGCCGGCTGCGGCCAGGGCGACGAGACGGTGGACGTCGACGTACCGGACCCTGGCGACGGCCGCGAGGCCGTCGAGGCGCCGACACCGGAGGACGAGCGCCGCGGCTACGACAAGTCGGCGGATATGCCGGCGACGGGAGCCGCCATGAGCGAGGCCGACGATAGCGTCGAACCGCTGCTGGTCGCCCGCGCCGAACTCGAGCCCACCGAGGGCAACGAGGCACGCGGCACGGTGACCTTCTCCAGAGCCGCCGGCGCCGTGGTCATGGACGGCGAGCTGATGGGCCTGCCTGAGGGACTCCACGGTCTGCACATCCACGAGAAGGGCGACTGCTCCGCGCCGGACGGCACCTCCGCCGGAGGCCACTTCGCGCCCGACGGCGACCCGCACGGCTCACCGGACAGCCCGCCTGCACAGCACCACGTGGGCGACCTCGGCAACATCGAGGCCAACGACGAAGGCTACGCCCTGGTGAACGTGGTGGACGCCGAGATGACCCTCGACGACGGGCCGAAAAGCGTGCTCGGCCGTGCCGTCATCGTGCACGCCGGCGCCGACGACTTCGAGACCCAGCCCACCGGCGCTGCGGGCGCCCGCCTTGCCTGCGGCGTAATCACCGAAGTCCCGCGCACCGACCCGCCCGATGCCGGGTAGGAGGGCCTTCAGGCCCGATGCCGCGACGGGCATGTAGGAGGGGCTTTAGCCCCGATTCATGAAACAAATCGGGCCTGAAGGCCCTCCTACAGTCAATCAGCGGGTGTAGCGCAGGACGTAGCCCACGAACGGCCCGCTCGGGCACTCCTGCGCATTCTTCGGCGAAGGGTGATGCGTGTAGCCCCGCTCCTGCATCGCCCGGGTGAAGCGGGTGGCGTTACCCCGGCCGGGATCCACGACGATCACCTCGCACTGCGCCCGGGCGTGGCGGTCGATGAAGCCGGCCAGCGCATCCACGTGCTGGCGCTCGTAGAGCAGATCGCTGCCGATGACGAGGTCGAAGGTGCCGAGCCCCGTCTCCTCGTCGTACCAGCTCGCACGATGGAACGGGATGGGATCCAGCCCGTTCAGCCGCTCGTTCTCCTTCAGGAAGTGGGCGGCGGCGGGATGATAGTCCGTGGCAGTGATGTCGGCGTGGCGGTAACCGAGCATCAGGCTGGCCAGCCCGATGCCGCAGCCCACCTCGAGGATGCGCCTGCCCTCGACATCGTAGTCCTGCATCAGCGATGCCAGCACCTCGCTGGAAATCCAGACGATGCCGAACAATGGCCACAGCGCCGAGGAGATGCCGAGCTTCTCGGCCTCGCCGCCCTCGTCGTGGAATTGCTGCACGTCCCGCAGGGTACGGACGTGGATGTCCCGATCGCCGAACTCCAGCGTCTGGTAGCGGTAGCGGATCAGGGACATGGCGCCTCCGGTCGGTGACTCGCGGCAGGCCGTTGCCCTCTTCTCGCGGCGAGACGACGGAGTCTACAGACGTTACCGCCGACCGGCGAGCGCCGTTGCCCCGGCTCGCCGGAAGACGACCGCTACTGAATCCGCTTCTCCCGCCCCTCCCAGTAGGGCTCGCGAAGCTCGCGCTTCAGCACCTTCATGGCGCCGGACAGCGGCAACGGCTCGGCACGAAACTCCACGGACTTCGGCGCCTTGTAACCGGCGATCGACTCCCGGGCGTGGGCGATGATGTCGTCCTCGCTGACCTCGGCACCTTGCTTCGGCACGACGATGGCGTGCACCTGCTCTCCCCACAGGTCGTGGGGGATGCCGATGACCGCCACCTGTGCCACGGCGGCATGCGTGGAGATGGCGTTCTCCACTTCCGCGGAATAGACGTTCTCGCCGCCGGTCACGATCATGTCCTTCACCCTGTCCACCAGGAAGAGATAGCCCTCGTCGTCCAGGTAGCCGGCATCGCCGGTGTGATACCAGCCGTCGCGGAAGGCCTCGGTCGTGGCGTCCGGCTTGTTCCAGTAGCCCTCCATGAAGTTGCCGCCTCGGGCGCACACCTCGCCCACCTCGTTCGGCGGCAGCAGGTTGCCCTCGGCGTCCTGCACACTCAGATCCACGCCGGGCACGGCTCGGCCGACGGAGCGCAGTCGCGGCCCGCCTTTCAGGTGGTCGTCGGTGGTCAGCATGCACAGGACCGAGGAGCACTCGGTCATGCCGTAGCCCTGCTGGATCTCCAGGTCCGGAAGTATTTTAAGGAGTGTGTCCAGGATGGCTGCCGGCATCGGCGAGGCGCCGTAGGTGAGCTGGCGCAGGCTCTTCAGCGCCTCCGGCCGGAATTCCGGGTGCTGCAGCATCATGCCGACCATCGTCGGCACCATGGTGGTCTGGGTGACCTGGTGGGCCTCGATCAGCTTCAGCACGGCGCCCGGCTCGAACATGGGCATCGTGACCAGCTTGCTGCCCGCGGTGATCGTGGCCAGGCAGCCGACGATGGAGGCGGCGTGGAAGACGGGCGTCTGCATGAGATTCACCTCGTCGGGGCGCCGCCCCATCACCATGGCCACGTGGTAGGTGTTCAGCATCTCCGCCCGCTGGGAGCAGACGACGCCTTTCGGCAGGCCGGTGGTACCGCCGGTGTACATGAGCACGACGGGGTCCGTCTCCTCAGGCTCCGGCGGCAGCTCCGGCTCGGAGGCCTCCAGCAGTTCGTCGTAGGTGAGGTCGTAGGGCGCCTCGGTCGCACCGGGCTCGCCCACCAGCACCACCTGCTCCACGGGGCAGTCGGCGCCGCCGATCTGGCGGGCCTGGGCCAGCAGCGGCGCGAAGGTGGCATCGACGAATACCACCTTGGTGCCCGAGTCGCGCAGGATGTAGTCCAACTCCTTGCCGGCGAGGCGGAGATTCAGGGGGTTGATCACGCCGGTGCCAAGGAAGGCGGCATGGTAAAGTTCTATGAACTGATGGGAATTCATCGACATGACGGCGTAGCGGTCGCCCTTGCCGATGCCGAGGCGGTTGCGCAATCCGTGGCCGAGCCGGAACACGCGGTCGGCATGGGTCTCCAGCGTCGCGCTGTAGGCACCGTCGGCGATCACGTGCCGATCGCCGTACAGGCGCAGCGCCGGCAGGAATTGCTGGTGGTAGACGAGTTCCTTCACAGTTTCTCCCCCGTTGGAATCCGGACGCAGAGTATACCGATACCGCCGTCGACCGGATCGTCGGCATCGACGGCATCTACGATCGGGCGTCACGCGACCTTACCGCAAAATCGGGTTTTTCGAATCACGGCCAGCCACGGAGACTCCTTACGATGAAATCGGGAAAACTTTTCGGACTCCTCGCCGCCTCCCTCGTCATTGCCGTCGCCGGCAGCGCAGGGGCGGACCAGCGCGACGGCAACCTCTCCGGGCACATGCATGAGCACTGGGAGCGCATCACGCAGATCCAGGCCGCGCTCATCCGTGGCGATCTCGCCGCCGTACGCGAGCCCGCGGAATACCTGGCCACGCATCCGACGCCGGCAGCCTTGCCCGGCCAGTGGGAGGGGTACGTGGGCTCCATGCGCGCGGCGGCACGAGCCGCCGTCGAGGCGCAGGACTTCACCGCCGCGGCCACGGCGACGAGCCTCATGGGCAACGCCTGCGGCAGCTGCCACCTGGACAACGGCATCGAGGTGCGCTTCGACATCTCCGACCCGCCCGGCTTCGAGACGGACACGGTCTCGCACATGATCCGCCACCAGTGGGCGGCCGACCGCATGTGGGAAGGCATCGTCGGGCCCTCGGAGGTGGCCTGGTCCAGGGGCATCGACGCGCTGCTGGAGGCGCCGCTGACGCCGCACGAACTGAAGGGCGGCGGCGATCAGCCGGAACGGGTCAGGAAGATGGCACGGCGCATCCACCAGCTGGCCGGCAACGGCATGATGGCGAGCGACGGGAACGAGAAAGCGGACATCTACGCCGAGTTCCTGGCCAACTGCGCCGCCTGCCACACCACCCTGAACTAGGTGCCGGACCGAACTTTTGCAACTTTTGGAACTTGTTCTGCCCCCCGACCGGGGCGGTAGCCGCGCGCGAAGCGGGTGAGCAGGAAGACCTTCCTGCAGCGATTCGTCCAGGGCATGGAGCCCTGGGTGTTCCTCCCGGCCGCGGCCGTGGTGGTGCTGTTCGTCGTCCTGGGGGCGGTCTGGACCGACACCACCCGCGGCCTCTTCGACGCGCTGCAGAACACCATCGTCGAGAAGCTCGGCTGGTTCTACATCCTCTCGGCCACGACGCTGCTCATCTTTGTGCTCTGGCTCCTGATCAGCCCCTACGGCAGAGTCCGCCTCGGCGGCGACGAAGCGAAGCCGGAATTCGGTTATCTCGCCTGGTTCAGCATGCTCCTCGCCGCGGGCATGGGCATCGGCATCGTGTTCTTCGGTGCCGCCGAGCCGGTACTTCATTATCTGGACCCGCCGGGCATGGAAGGGGGCACGCCGGAGGCGCTCAGGGAGGCGATGCGCTTCACCTTCTACCACTGGGGCCTGCATCCCTGGGCGATCTACACGACGCTCGCCCTGCCGCTCGCCTATTTCCACTTCCGTCATAACCTGCCGCTGGCACCCCGCTCGCTGCTCTACCCGCTGATCGGCGATCGCATCTACGGCGGCATCGGCCATGCAGTGGACGTGCTGTGCACGGTGGGGACGCTGTTCGGCGTGGCGACCTCGCTCGGCCTGGGGGCCATCCAGGTCAACGCAGGCCTCGATCGGTTGTTCGGACTGCCCCAGGGCATCGGCTCTCAGCTCGCGCTCATCGGCGGGATCACGCTGGTGGCTACCATCAGCGTCGTTTCCGGCCTGAATCGGGGCATCCGCTTCCTGAGCCAGTTCAACATCGGGCTGTCGGCGGCGATCTTCGCTTTCGTGCTGCTGGCCGGACCCACGGTGTACATCCTGGAGCTGTTCCTGGAAGGGCTGGGCTATTACCTGCAGAAGCTGCCGGCCACGAGTTTCCATACCGAGCCGGGGTCCACGGACGGCTGGCACGAGCAGTGGACGCTGTTCTACTGGAGCTGGTGGATTTCCTGGTCGCCGTTCGTCGGCATCTTCGTCGCCCGCATCTCGAAGGGCCGCACCCTGCGCGAGTTCATCCTCACGGCGCTGCTGGTGCCGAGCCTGGGCAGCTTTCTGTGGTTCTCGGCGCTGGGCGGCACCGCGCTGCACATGGAGATATTCGGCAGCGGCGGCGTCACCGAGGCGGTGCAGGAGAACGAGGCCTTCGCGCTATTCGCCGTGCTGGAGGCACTGCCCTGGCACGAGTTCACCTGGGCCGCGGCGACGCTGCTGGTGATCGTGTTCTTCGTCACCTCGTCGGACTCCGGTTCCTTCGTGGACGACATGGTGACCTCGGGCGGCCACCCGAACCCGCCGAAGGCCCAGCGGGTGTTCTGGGCGGTTTCGGAAGGGACGGTTGCGGCGGTGCTGCTCTACGCCGGCGGGCTGACGGCGTTGCGTACGGCGTCACTCACTACCGGCATTCCCATCGCCATCTTTCTGCTGGTGGCGGCGTACGGGTTGCAGCGGGCGTTGCGGTCGGAGGAATAGGTGCCGGACCGAACTTTTGCAACTTTCTGAAGTTGTTTCGGGTTTTTGTCGGGAAAGGGGAGTTTTCGAGCCGGCAGGACGGGCGCCGACGCGCTAGCTTTCACTGGCAGCGACCGAGGATGCCCGATGACCCGACCACGGCGACTCCACGTGCCCGGCAGCCTGTACCACGTCATCCTGCGGGGTAATAACCGGCAGGAAGTCTTCTTCTCGGCCGCCGATCGCATCTATCTCGACCAGCTGGTCGGACGAGCCACAGCAAGCCTCGAAGCGGAGGTGCACGCGTATTGCTGGATGCCCAATCACATCCACATGGCAATCCGGGTAGGCGAGGCGCCGCTCGGCCGGCTCATGCAGTGGATCGCGTCGCGCTACGCCTTCCGCGTGAACCGGCAGCGCGAGGCGACCGGTCACCTGTTCGAGCGCCGTTACCGCGCGCTGCTGGTGGACGTGGATGCCTACGCGCTGCAGCTGGTCCGCTATATCCACCTGAACCCGGTCAAGGCCGGCCTCGTCTCGGATCCGGCGGACTATCCCTGGAGCAGCCATCGTTACTACCTCGGCGAGGACGCGCCAGCCTGGCTGCGGACCGACTGGATACTCGCGATGTTCGGCCGCCGCCGGATTCCGGCTCGCGCCGCCTATCGGCGCTTCGTCGGCGACGATCCCGACGCGGAGCTACCCGATGAACTCCTGGCGGGCGACCCCGAAGACGAACGGCTGACCGGCGCGGATCGGCTGCTATCGGAGCCAAACGATCCCGTCGACGCCAGGCTCGCCGACCGCAATCTCGACAGCTTGATCGCCGCCGCCGCCGAGCGCCACGGCTGCGAGGTGGCCGCGATCACGGGGCCCAGTCGGGAGCGGCGACTGGTGCGCGTGCGGCGGGAGATCGCCCGCCAGGCACGGGACCGCGGCGTCGCCAGCGTCGCGGAGATCGCCCGGCGCCTCAATCGGTCGGACTCGGCCGTCGCTCGGCTGCTCAGGGGCTGAGGCACCGAGAGCACGGCAACAAGTTGGAAAAGTTGCAAAAGTTCGGTCCGGCACCTTCACGCGTTTCGGTTTGCCGTAATCGCCAGGCCCTCCATTATCCTCTAATGTGTCAACTTCTGTTGGCATGACGATTGTCATGTTTGACTGACATTCGGGGTAAGACAGGCAAGCGGATGCTGAGCATTCCACTCTCCCGCCCGGCGGAGGCGAAAGCGGACGCTACCGCGCCCGGGGCCATGATCGGCCCGAACGCGGTGCTGCAGACCCTGCGTGCCATCGCCGAGCTGGAAGGCACGGCCTGCTACGAGGCTGTCGCTCGCGGCGCCGCGCTCCCGGCCACCGACCCCGACCACATGATTCCGGAAGCCCTGTTCATGCGGCTGATCGAGAGCCTGCGGCGCACGCTGCCCTGGGCGCGCTCCGAAGCCGTGCTGCGACTGGCCGGCGACTACACGGCCGACTACGTCGCCGCCAACCGCATCCCGCGGTTCTTCCGGCGGCTGCTGCACGCATTGCCGCCCCGGCTGGCCCTGCCACTGCTGCTGGCCGCGTTCCGCCGCCACGCCTGGACTTTCGCGGGCGGCGGCCGCTTCCACACCGCCGGCGGCTACCCCGCCGACATCGTCCTCAAGAACTGCCCGACCTGCCGTAACGCACCGGAAGCGACGGCGGCCGGCGCCTACTACGAAGCGGCCTTCCAGGGCCTGCTGCGCCTCGCGGCGGAACACGCGACCGTCCACGAGACCGCCTGCGAGGCCTGCGGCGACGACTGCTGCCGCTTTTCCATCGACATCGAGGGCGCCCGCGCCCGCGGAGAGAAACCATGCGTATCGTGCTGATCCACCCGAACTACCATTCCGGCGGCGCCGAGATCGCCGGCAACTGGCCGCCCGCCTGGGTCGCCTACCTGGCCGGGGCGCTGAAGAAGCATGGTTACACGGATATTCACTTCATCGACGCCATGACCGGGCATCTCGACGACGAGGCCCTGCGCGCGCGCCTGGCACGGATCGGATCGGCCGATCTCGTCGGTTGTACCTGCATAACCCCGAGTATCTATCAGGCCGAGAAAACCCTCGAGATCGCCCGGTCCGTCTTCCCCGGCGCCGTCACCGTGCTCGGCGGCATCCACGCCACCTTCATGTACGAGCAGGTATTGAAGGAGGCGCCGCACATCGACGTCATCGCCCGCGGCGAGGGCGAAGAGGTGCTGGTGAACCTGGTGCAGGCCGTCGAGAACGGCTCCCTCGACCGCGACCGCCGCCAGATCCGCGGCATCGCCTTCACCGAGGGCGACGAGATCGTGGCCACTCCGGCCCATCCGCCGATCAAGCGACTGGACGACCTCAAGCCCGACTGGAGCCTCCTCGAGTGGGACGACTACATCTACCTGCCGCTGGGCAAACGGGTCGCCATCCCGAACTTCGCCCGCGGCTGCCCGTTCACCTGCTCGTTCTGTTCCCAGTGGAAGTTCTGGCGCTCCTACCGCATGCGCTCGCCGAAGAACTTCGTCGACGAGATCGAGAAACTCGTGCGCGACCACGAAATCGGCTTCTTCATCCTCGCGGACGAAGAACCCACCATCAACCGGCAGAAGTTCATTGACCTCTGCCAGGAACTGATCGACCGGGACCTCGGCATCGAGTGGGGCATCAACACCCGTGTCACCGATATCCTGCGCGACGAGGACATCCTGCCCATGTACCGCAAGGCGGGCCTGGTGCACGTCTCCCTCGGCACCGAGGCTTCCGCCCAGCTGAACCTGGAACGCTTCCGCAAGGAGACGACGGTCGCCGAGAACAAGAAGGCGATCCGGCTGCTGCGCGAGAACGGCATGGTGGCCGAGGCCCAGTTCATCATCGGGCTGGAGAACGAGACCGCCGAGAGCATCGAGGACACCTTCCGCTGGGCGATGGACTGGGACTGCGACATGGCCAACTGGATCATGTACACGCCCTGGCCGTTCTCGGATCTCTTCGAGGAACTCGGCGACAAGGTGGAGGTGCGCGACTACGCGCGCTACAACTTCGTCACCCCCATCATGAAGCCCGAGGCCATGACCCGCAGCGAGGTATTCAACGGCGTGATGAAGAACTACCGCCGCTTCTACATGCGCAAGAGCCTGTTCAGCTATCCGTGGCTCAAGGACAAGTACAAGAGGAAGTACATGCTCGGCTGCCTCAAGGCGGCGATGAAGTCCGGTTTCGAGCGTCGCTTTTACGATCTCGGCCGCATCGACTACCGGGGCCAGAAGGAGATCGACTTCAAGTTCGACCAGTCGCGCGTGCTCACGAAAGAAGAACTGGCGCTGGCCGAGAGCAGCCGCCAGCGGGTGGGCAGCAGCTATCAGCAGACGAAAAGGACCGACGGCGCCGCAGCCCTCGCCTGCGGCGGCGGCCCGGCAACGAATGGCAGGAACGGGCACAACGGCAACGGCGTGGAACCGCTGACGGCCGAGGTGCTCACCTACTCGCCGAAAGAAGACGAGATCGTGGACCCGGCCGCGCTGCTCGGCGAGGCACCTATCGACGAGTTCTTCGATCCGCGCGGCTTCGCGAGGCAGCGAGCGAGGGCGAAGCGGCTCTCGGCGATACGGTAACGCACCCGTCGAGAGTTCGGCCGACAATGCCTCGAGGCCTACCCGCTTACACATGAATTCCGGGCGTGCGCCTCGGCGCAGGTACGACCGCGTGCGATGGAGCGGCAACCGGGGACAGGTGCACCGGTGGCCGTCACCATTGGGGGGAAGCAATCGGATCTATGGGACTCATGATCCGCTCCTCCTGCCCTTTCCGGTCACGCAGGCCACTGCAAACCCGATCCTGCTATGTCCGCCGCACAATCCCGGCAGAGACCGTCACCGGACCACTGACCAGATTTGTACCAGCCGTATCATCTGTGAAAGGATGCAAGGAAAAGTCGAAAGAAGAGAGGGAACATGTCCACCGCCCTACGCCGATTTCTTCTCCTTACAACTATCCTGGGTTACGCAACATCACACGCTCACGAGCCTCCGGGCGGTCTGTTGCTGCATATGCCTCTCGATGGCTCGCTGGAGTCGCGCGGCAGCGTGCCGACGAAAGGCGAGCTGATCACTCAGGGCGGCGAGCCGGCGACGAGTGCGCCGGAATACCGGGAAGGCCGTTTCGGTCAGTCGATCCATTTCTCCGGCGAGGAGGCGGTGCGCGTGCCGTTGGACGTGAACTACGAGCTTTACCCGCAGATCACGATCACCGCCTGGATCTACTCCGAGGGGGAACCACACGGTTATCTGTTCTCGAATCGCTCGCGCAGCGGTCCGACGCTGAATGTCTGGAAGTCCGGCGTCGGCGCCAACGGGCCCGGTCTGCAGTTGACCCAGAGCGGGATACTGCGTCCCGGCCGCTGGCTGTTCGTTGCCGGCGTGTGGGACACCGAGGCCGGGATCGCGCGCCTGCACTATGACCGTCGCTCCAAGGAAGGCGAACTCAAGGACCGGGTAGAGGAAGGCGCTCTCGATATCTGGATCGGGGCCTGGGACGACAGCCTGCTCTCCCAGGTCGAGGACATCCGCATCGACGATGTGCGGGTCTACGATCACGCCCTGACGCCGGAGGAGCTGGAGGGCCTGTGGCTGGGCTCGACGGATACCGGTTCCGATCTCGTCCGTAAGAAACCGGGGCGAACGACATCAGACGCGCCGGGCGAGCAGGAAACGAGCGTATCTGCGGCCGGGCAGACCGGTAGCGCCGCTATCGGTACCACCGAAGGCGCGCCGACGGCGCAGCCAGGGGACGACCTGCTGGAGGCCAGACGGGCCGGGACGACTACGGACGGGGACGCATCGGCAGACTCCGGCAGTGATATGCTCACCGGCAGCCTGCCGAGCGCCAGCGAGATCCAGCAGAGCGCGAGCGAACAGCCCGACATGACCTCCGGTGACGCGATACGCAGCGGAAGGACGGAACTCGAACGCAGCCTGGAGGACGGACGCGAGGCGGCAAGCGCTTCTGCGTCCGCGACGGAAGGCGCTGTCGGAAGTGCTATTACCGGTCCGACTGTCGAGCAGTTCCTCAAACCACTCGCTTTCGACGTAGCGCCCTCCGGGGACGTTACGGCCTGCGGCGGCTTCGCCACCATATTCAATCCATTGCTGAAGAAGAACCGCGAGAACATATTCATACTCGGCAGAAGCTGCGCGCTGCTGGACGACGCCGCGGAGAGCCTCGCCAACGAGATCGGCTCGCGGACTTTCCTCAATGCCACACCGTGCGACACGCCCGAGCAGTTCAGGCAACGGATCGGCCAGGCGTTCGAGGCAGACGGTGAGGGACTGCTCGATAGCGACAAGCTCAGGGGGCTGGAATGCGCGGCAGGGTTCCTGTTCAGCCGGGTTACCAACGCCTGCATCTCGGCATCGCAGGCACCAGTCAGCCTCGTTGAGGACGTGATCAGCTGGTACAACAACTGGCTTACAAACGACGGTCCGGCCTCACTCGGACCGCGAGCCATCCGGCCCGGCCAGAACTCCGGCACCGTGCTGGCACCCGGGGACCGTCGCTGGTTTACGCCCACGGTGCTGCAGACGAACCGCGCGACTGTCGGCATCCGCAGAGAGGACGGACAGGCGCGTGTGGTCGCACGCATCTGCAAGGTGAATTCGATGAACGAGTTCAAGTTCGTCGATGAGATAACCTTCGATAGCGACAGTCCGGATATCAGCCTCAACACGGTGGATGACGTAGAGGGACACTTCATCACCGTGTTCATGCAGACGAAGGGTGGACCGGCGAATACCGGAAGACGCATGGGCTATACGCTGGAGTTGAACTACTAGATCGGGTTCGACGATCCCGGGCGCTCACGAAAGGAGAACTGACGCTCGCAGAGAGCAGCCGTCAACGGGTAGGCACCCGCTATCAGCAGGCGAAGAGACCAGGCGCGCCGGCGGCTGCTGGCATCGCGCTCCCTCCCTGCGCTAAGGTGAAGCGTTCCTGAAGCAACAGCCCGACCGGTGCGCAAGGTGCCGGGCGGCAGAGGAACATCATCCATGCGATACATGCCAGCCACGGCCGTTTTCCTGCTGATTGGCATATCCCTGCTGTCAGCTCCGGTCCATGCGACGGAGCACGGCGAGACCAGCGGCTCCGACAAGACCGAGACCGCTGAGCCAACCGAGAAGCCGCCGCTGAGCGAGGCGATCCCCGAGAACACGGCGGACGGTTTCGGCGTGGAAGATCTCAACCGCGACGAACTCGGCGTCGATATCGGAGCGGTACGCAAGGTCGTCGTCATCGACGGGTCGGCATCGGACGATGCGGTTCCCTACCGCCTGGTCGTCACCGGCGAGATCCAGAAGGCCGAGGGCGACATCGAGGGCCATCCGGCCACCATCAACGATGAGGCGAGCATCGACGGCGAGATCGCCACCGGGCGGATACGCTCCGGCATCGACACGTACTACGTCTACGGCGAGATCCGCGTCATCGCACTCGGCGACCCGTCGGCCGCCACGATCTATGTAGACGGCGAGCCGGTGGAGGCGGAGAAACTGACCGAGTGATCTATTTCGGCGCCTGCGCCCTGGAAATTAGGTAAGGATTGCCGAAATTTAGGTAATCACCCGGAAGCGAGGCGCCGGCGGAGACGGGACCCTCCAGAGTAGGGGACATATACGAGCTTAGTAGGGGGCTCCATGCGAAATCGCCTCGTACAGCCGCAATGGCTGGCCGCCGTTGCTCTTTTCACTCTGTCGATCGGCGTCCATGGTCACGAACCGCCGTCCGATCTGCTTGCCCATCTGCCGATGGACGGATCCCTCGCCGATGCGAGTGGCAACGGATTCGAGGGCGAGGGTCTGGCCGGGGTTGGCGAGCGCCGCCCGCCGCGCTACGTGGAGGGAAAATTCGGACGCGCGGTGCAGCTCGACGGTGATACGGCGGTCCTGATCCCGCTGGATCTGGACTTCGAGCGTTATCCGGAGGTGACGATCACGGGGTGGGTCTTCGTGGAGAACGACGACGCCCGCGGCGCGCTGTTCGGCACCGGCGGCGGCGACGGGCCCGAGATGCGCCTGAACGGCGACAGTCTCATTGCGGTCCGCCCGGGAGGTGGACGCGAGGTGGCACACAGTGCGCTACGGCCCGGACGGTGGACCTTTTTCGCAGGCACCTGGAATTACCGCGACGGGACGATGCGGGTGACCCGGGGCTCGCGCTCGTCCAGCACGAGCTTCGCCGTCAACGATCTTGATGCGCCGGGCCAGGACGTCGTTATCGGTGCGCAGAACTATCGCATGAATCTCGCCGGCAACGCCACGCGCATCGACGACGTCAGGATCTACGGCCGCAGCCTGGACGAAGCGGAACTCGCCCGCCTCCGGACCGACGAATCCGGCGACGTGCGTCTCGCCGGCGCCGGCGACGAGCAGTCCAGGCCATCTTCGGAGCCGACGCCGCAAATCGCGCAGGAGGAGCCCCCTCCGGGCGCGACCCTGGATCGTGACGACTTCGGCGCCAGCGATGAACTCGTCACGGACCTCGAGACCGCGGGCGAGCAGCCATTGGCCACGATCGGCGACGAAGGCGCGGGCGAGATCGAGGAATTCGGCGCCGAGGACTACACGCCGTCTTCGGAGCCGGATCACGTGGTGGTAATCGACGGCGCAGGCAAGGCGGGCCGGACCCGCTACACCCTCACGGTGGCAGGAGAGATCGAGAAGGCCGAGGGCAGAATCCTCGGCATCGATGCGACAATCAACGACAACGACGTCATTCAGGGCAACACGGCCAACGGCGTGGTCGGCGAGGCGGCCGATGCCTACTACGTCTACGGCGATGTAGCGAATATCTCCCTGGAGGACTACGAGGCGGCAACCGTCTATGTCGACGGCGTCGAACTGAAGCACCGGGTCGTGTTCGACGGGAGCGCAGGGGACGGCCGGACGAATTACACGCTGGCCACCTCCGGGATGATCCGAAAGGCATCGGGCTCCGTCGACGGTTTCGACGCGACCATCAACGACAACGACGTCATCGAGGGCAGAAACGCTTCCGGAATCGTGGGATCGGCCGTCGACGCCTATTACGTCTTCGGCTCCGTCATCGACATCGCCATCGACAACCCCGACGCGGTGACAGTCTACCTCGACGGCAAACCGCTCGCCGCCGACGAGACCGATGACGGCCTGCTGACGATCGGACAGTCACTCGAACCGCAGACGGGGTCCGGCTCCGCCAACGGCCTCTATCTGCCGATTGCCGATGAAGAGCCCACGCTGTCAGAAATTTCCAATGCCAGGGGCACGTCCCGACTCACCCTCGATCTCGTGTATTCGGCGATGCATACGATCACCTGGTACGAGGAGAGCGACCGACCCTGCGATTTCCGGATTCTCGGCTACGGCCGGGGCCTCACTGACATCGGGGCTCCCCGTACCGCCACTGCTTCGGAAGAGGTGTGTAACGGAAGCGCGGGCAACCCGGGCTCGAAAAAGGTTGTCAGCCTCGCCGCTCGTCACGGGGTCGCACAGACATTGTCAGCTTGTCGCAATGAACCACCCAGCATTGGAATCGGTCTGCCCCAAGATCGGATCAAGGGCATAGGCCTTTCCGGACGCTTGATCGACACGGACACCATGACGCTGAGCAGGGACACCTGGCAAGCGAAAGCCACCCGACCGAATTGCTCCGGCGACTGGGATACCGTCACATGCCCGGACGAGAGGGTGGCAACCGGACTGATCCTTCACGTCAAACTCCAGAGCAACGGAAACTATCTCGTCGGTGGTCTGCAGCTCATCTGCCGCCGCATCACTGACCAATAAGCGTAGAGCAGCCATCCGGCATGCGGCGGACACCTCTCGAGGACACACGATGCCAGGAATTCTGAGCCGTCTACTAACCATTCTGTTGATCTCGGCGGGTGCCGGGGCCAGTGCCGCCCTCGCCGCCTGCGAAGCCGAACTGGCGGAAATCGATCGCATGCTCGAGAACCCGGACCTCAACGAGATGCAGGTCAACATTCTCGAGGGCATCAGGCAATCCGCGCCATACCTCTGCGAATCCGGTCAGGAGGAGCGGGTCCGGCAGATGCTTGAGCATTCGGACGCCCTGCTGAAGTCCGTCGAGGGCATGCCGGAACAGCTCGAGGCAGCGAAGATGCAGAAGCAACGTCAGCGTGAGAAGGAGGCGGCCATCGGCGAGCCGCCGATCACCACGGCAGGCGCCGAGCGCATCTTCGACCGCCCCGAGGACATGTTCCAGTACTGGTACAAGGACGTCGACCGATACGGCGACGGCATCCGTGTGCTTTACGCCACTTCGCCCTCGCTCGAGCAAGGACGCTCCGGCGACTGGACGGTGAACGTCTACGCGGTCGAGGCCCTGTCGAACGGCACCTTTAGTCAGCACCGCCTTTACAGCAAGCAGGCCTACGAGCATACGGCCATGGGCCTGCGGCCCGGACGCGACGAGATCCTGATCCAGAGGAGCCGGGAGAGCCCCGAGCAGCCGGACCGGCTCCAACGCTGGTCGATACCGGAGGGCCGCGTGCTCTCCTCGGTGGAGATCCCGTCGCCCTACGAGCCGCGCTGGAACTGGTCGGAGTTCCGCGGCGTCACCCTCGATGGCAACGTCTTCTTTACCACCACCCAGTACGACCGCAACCGGGGCGGCGGCAAGCCGCACTCCACCGCCGCCTGGTTCGAGTTCTCGCCGGACGGGCGTGTCGTCGGCAAGGGTCGGCGGGACCTGGAGAACGCGCGACAGCAGATCCGCCACTGGTTCCCTGCCCACACCGGAGGCGTCGCGATGACCTTGGACACCGTCGGCAAGGGCGACCGGGGTCTTAGCGAGGTGCTCGACGAGTCCTATCCCGGTGAGATCGGCGGCCGCGAGATCGAAGGCGTGGTCAGCGGCGAACTCCGGGTGGCCGTCACCGGTGACGACTCCTCCTCGATCGACCTTTCGCCGGCACTGGAGCGAGACATCATGTGGATCGGCGAGATGTCCGCCGACCGCGACCTGCCCGGAGCCGAACAGATGCGACAGAGCCGGGAGCAAATGACCTTCATGCGCAACACCGAGGTAAAGGCGGGCGCGCGGCAGAACCTGCGCGTGATCAAGCCCACCCCGGCCGGTTACGGCGCACTGGTACGCAAGATGAGCGGCCGGGACAGTCCGGACAACGGACTGCATTTTCTCGAGGTGACCACGGAGGGCGTGCGCCGGCAATTCCACGTTCAGCCCCTCGCCGAGCGCTACGAGGTGAAATTCGAGAACTTCGCGGCGACTGCCGACGGCCGTATCTACCTCTTCGGCCGGACGAGAAACCGTCGGGCGGAAGCCGATGCGATGATCGTAGTCCTGAACGGCAGCACGGAAGATGCCCGTGCTGTCTCCATAGTCGTCCCCGACGGCGCGGAGTTCGACGAGATCGTCGCCGATGGCAGCGGGCTGTGGATCGCCGGGCACGTGATGAGCGACTCGCTCGGCGCCCCGACCCTGTGGCTGAGGCACGTGCCGCTGTGAAGGTACACGTGGGCAGCACCGGAGCGCCCGCCGCGCTGCTCCTGGGCGCCTGCCTTGCGGCCTTGCCGGTCTCTTCGCTCGCCTGCAGCCCGAAGCCACCGCCCCCGGAGGAACCCTGCCGGAGCATGCGGCTGCTCGTGCCCGGGGACACGTTTCCGGTCAATCTCGCCGACCGGATCGCGGTCGCGCGTATGGATCGGGGCCCCTATTTGTGGTCGCCGGTCTCCTGGAGCGAAGAGCCCCCGGCACCGCCCGTGATCTACCGGCGGGCTGAGGTCGGATGGCACGAAGTCGACTACCGGATCGAGGAGAAGGAACGACTGGTTTCCTCCGCGCGGCAATTGGCACTGGGCGACCCGGTGCCTGGGCACTACCTCGTGACCTGGCCGGGGGAGACCTGCAAAGAGACGCCCGGACCGATCGGCAGCGACATCCGGATCGGTGAGTTCACGATGACCGACCGGGCGCCCCGGCCCGAGGAGCTCGGCCGCGCCAAGTTCGCAGGCGCGCGATCCGATACGGAAACCGTCTCCCGTGGGACCGATGCCGCCTGTCGCAAGATCGAGGCCACGGAGGAAGTGTTGTACCTCCGCATCGACGTGGAGCTCTTCGAAGCGATGTCTCCCTGGCTCGACACTCTCAGTACGGCCGTGGTGGAGGGCGAGCGCGTGATCCGCGGTTATGCGCCTCCGGAAGACGTTCGCGACGGCACGGTCCGCATCAGCCTGCGCCATGTCTGCGCCGCGAGCGACCGGGATCGAATCGACAATCGGCTGGAAGAGGGTCGACGCACGCTGAGGGTTCTGGGCAGGATCGCTGACGGGAAATCCGTTCGCTCGACGCCGGTTACGTTCGGATTCAGCTGCCGATAGAGGTTGCTTCGAATGATGAAGCGTCCAGCCAACGAACAGCAGTGCCGCCGCCATCACAGCTATCGCATTCAGATTGTATTCAGCCGGCCTGCTGCAAACTGAACATAAGCCGTCGACGAACCGCAGGACACAGACACACAAGAACAGGCGGCCCGCAATGAATGGGCTCCAGGGGGAATAGACATGAGGGGACTCATCCGCCGAGAGATCCGCACCGCGTCGGCATGGCGGCTTCACACGATGGTTGCCGCCTGTATCATGTTGGCCGCAGTCTTCCTGGCTACCCCGGCAGAAGCAACCCTCTGCAAGCCGAAACACATCACCCAGGATCATCGTGCGGAGGCAAACCGCGTGGACGAGTATGCGTTCGGCCGCTGGGATTATGAGGGCGAGCACGATTACAACGCCCGCGTCCTCGGCTGCAATCGTTACCGTGACATGCGCAGCCCCGCCATCGAGCGAACGAACCCGGAGAACCGGACCTACCCCGACACTCTGCCTCCGCGACTCATCAAGGGGCATATCAGATACTTCAATTTCGCGCCCATGCGTTACGGCTACCGGCTCGAGCGCTTTAACGGCACGTGGATCCTGACATCGATCGCCCGCTTCCACTTCCCGAAGAAGAAATTCCATAACCGGCTGGATATCCCGCTTGGTCTCGCCGAGGAACTCGGCATAAGAGACACGATCTGCGATTCCACTGAGTACAAGAGCGTGGCCGGCATCGACCGCGGCCTTATCGAGATTCAGGGCGCCCCGCTCGCCTGCCGGGTGGAGCGGAACGAGCGCTTTGGCGGCGTGCCCATTACTCAGCACTACATGGATTACTGGCGCGACGCCATCACCGCTTACTGGTCGCGGGACGGATTCCAGGTACGGATGCTGATTACGAATCTGGACGACATCCCCGCGAATCAACTCGCGGACTACGAACGAAACAATGTGATCTGGGAGGTGCGGCTCAACCACAACAAGAATTCCCGGCCGATGTACAAGGCATCCGTAGGCCGGCCGCATCCGCTGTATGCGGGTATCGAGGAAGAGGTCATCGTCCACGAGTTCGGGCACAGTATCGGCCTGGATGACGAGTATCCGGGCAGCAGTAATCCTCCGGATTACCGAGACTGCCGGGCGCTGGGTGGCGATGACTATGTCATGTGCAACAGCTGGGGCGACGAAAGCACTGAGGCGAAGGGTATCTACGCGTGGATCGCAACACGCCGGTACGGCATCGGTGAAAGGACAGTAGCGGTTGCGTGGAACGACGCGGGAGCCGTCGGAACCACCGTGGTCATCGATGGATCCGGGGGGCCGGGACGTACGCGCTACGCGCTGGGCGCTTCGGATCGTCTCGAGAAACTGGCCGGGGACGTGGGCGGTTTCACTGCCACGATCAACGATAACGACTATGTGGTGGACGGCAAGCGCGCGACCGGCATTGTCGGTTCGGCAGTCGATGCCTACCGCGTCTCCGGCGATCTCCTCTATGTGGAACTGGAAGACCCCGCTGCCGCCACCGTCTACATCGACCGGCAGCCGATCAGGCACCGCGTCGTCATCGACGGCAGCCGGAAGCCCGGTCGGACGAGCTACCGGATCCTGGCGACCGGCGGGCTGCACAAGGTCGACGGCAAGATCGACGGCTTCGATGCGACAATCAATTCCAACGATCGCATACGCCGGAACGAGGCGGCGGGACTGGTCGGCTCGGCGATCGACGGCTACTACGTCTTCGGGCGGATCGAAGGGATCACTCTCGACGATCCGGGCGCCGCCGACGTATATGTCGACGGACAGCGGGTGACGCCCGATGAGTGACAGGGCGACTATGCTGACGTCCGAGCCCTGGCTGAGGGAAGGATGGACGCCAGCGACGAGGACCACGGTCGTCTCACGCTCCGCCTGTCCCACGACGGCGACGTCACCGACATCGGGAGCACCGCAATGAGACACGTCTTCGCTGCCGCCCCGTGGATGCTGCTTTTGTTCCTGCTCTCGCCCGCGGATAACGCGCGGGCTCACGAGCGCCCGACGGGGCTCCTCGCCCATTTCACTTTCGAGGACACGCGAGAGCCTTCCAAGGCACCTCGTCCGCCCGGCACATCGGCGATGCTCGAAGACCGCAGCGGTAACGGCTTCCATGCCGAGATCGTGGCCGAAGACGGCGACCTCGACCGCGACAGCCTCAGGCAAGAGAGCCGTTTCGGCGACGCGGTCGGCTTCGGGGGCCATGCAGCGCTGATCGTGCCCCTGGACGTTCATTACGAACTCTATCCCGTTGTCACGATTACGGGGTGGCTCTACGTCGAGAACGACGACGCGCGCGGGTTCCTGATCGGCACCGACGGCGGCGACGGCCCGGCGCTGCGCGTCAGCGGCCGCAGCCTTATCGCCGAGCATTCCGGAGGACGAAACCAGGTCAACAAGGTGCTCCGTCCCGGACGCTGGATCTTCTTCGCAGCCCTGTGGGACTACGCGGACGGGACGATGCGGCTCACCTGGGGCGCCCGCTCGAAGGAGGAGACTTTCGGGACGGGCAACCTGAAGCCGCCGGGACAGGATGTAATTCTGGGTGCCAGGAATCACCGCCTGGCTTCCCCCGCGGAGGGGGTGAGGCTCGACGAGATCCGCATCTTCGGCCGGCGTTTGAACGAGCGGGAGCTGGACACACTTCGTGACCAGCAGCCTGGCGAGACATACTCGGCCGAGCAACCCGAACTGACGTACCCCGGAGCCGACAAGGATGATCCGGCAAACCATATCGCCGACCAGGGGTCCATCGATGACGATCTGCCCGGTGTCGAGCAACCCACCGCAGCCCCTTCTCCGTATCCGGGACCGTTCGACACTTCATCCGAGAACGCCATTGCCGATCCCGATTTCGCAGAAAATGTCCTCGAGCAATCCGGGCCCTGTCCCTGGCCGGCCGGTGAAATCGGCTCCGACAGCCCCAGGCTTGAGATCGGGAACACAGAGGCGGGCGATACATGGCAATCCGTTTCGCTGAGTTACCGGCGATCGCGCCCTGTCATCATCGCGGGCGTGCCTACGCATAGAGGACGAAACCCCGGGATTGTGCGTCTGAAGTGTATCCGCGACGGCGAGTTTCAGATTCGCTTCCAGGAGTGGAACTACCGGGAGCGTGACCATGCAGATACGGAGCATCTCGAGGAGGATATTCCCTATCTGGCGATAGAGGCTGGTCGCTATCAGTTTGAAGACGGCAGCATATGGGAAGCGGGAATCTTCGGTCTGACCGGAGTCGGTGACTTCAAGACAGTGCAGTTCAAGAAAGACTTTCCGGGTCGACCCCACTTGTTCCTCACGGTTCAGACAGAAAAGGGCGAGCAGGCAGTAATTGCGCGAGCACGTGGACTCGATGCATCCAAATTCGAGGTAGCGCTGTTCGAAGAGGAAGCTCTGAATAGCGGCGACCACGTCAAGGAGAGAGTCGGCTATCTCGCGATCTATTCAGCGCACGACGCAGGCAGGGCCGGTTCGGGGGCCACTCAGTACGGATACTGGTTGAGTCGGGAGAATCTGGACCACAGGTGGGCGCCTGCGATCAGCACGGAGCTGATGCTGGAGGAGGAGCAATCGGCCGATAGCGAAACCGCCCATGATAAGACTGAGATGGTCAATGTGGCCGACATCGATGGCCGCATATTCGGGCAGGCAGTCACCTACAAGGGCGCCGATCCATTCGGCCTGCGACGCAGGGATTCGACGCCCGAAAAGATTATGGATCGATATGTGGAGAGATTCCTGAGTGAGTTCCGTTCCTATCACGGTCGCTCTGTCGCCCAGTCCGTTGATCACCATAACGTCGCTGGCCTGACTCTCGTATTCGTTAAAGGCCGACTGCCCGTGGCCCGAAGGCATTGGGGCCAGCGGAACGTCGTAAAGGACTGGCCGACCACAGACAGCACCCTCTATCAGGCGGCGTCGATGACCAAGGTGGTCGCAGGTCTGGGATTTGCGGGTGCCGCGAGACGCGGTGACCTATCGCTGGACGATACGGTGGCTGACTTCGTTCGGCGTCACCCCGACGGAACCATTGCCAAGTGGGAGCGACGCTATTTCAAGGGAGAGTCGGCGCAATATCCGAAGGAGATCACCTACCGACGTTTGCTCTCCCACACGGCCGGCCTCAATGTGCACGGGATTGGGACCATTTTATATTCCGCACTGGCTCCTTGTGACAGCCTCCGATCCATCATTCTCGGCCATATCGCCTCGTGGGATTGCAATGGCGTGAAGCCCGTGCGCCCGCCGGGAATACTCTGGGACTACTCGGGTGGCGGTTTCACGGTCGCAGAGCAGATGCTTGAAACGGAAGTCGGGGAGTCTTTCGCCGACTACATGGAAAGACACGTGCTCGATGCGTTCGGATTGCCCAGATCCACGTTCGAAGAGGCATCTCGCTCTATGACCAACCTGGCTCGCGGTTGTAGTCGAAAACCTTGTGTCTCTGGAGTGCAGTCCACGCGCGTGAAGGCTGCCGGTGGTCTGTTGGCCGACCCGGGAGAGTTCGCACATTTGATCAGGCTGATAATGAACGACGGGAAGAAGTGGTCGATATCGAATAATGCCCCCTCTGCGCAAATCATTCCTTACCGGGATATTCGAAACGTCCTTCGCCCGGTTCCGAAGAAATACAGCACTTTCTCATCCTGTGCCGGAGGGTGCCCCGTACGCGCCACGATCAAATGGGAGCAGGGCGTAGCTCGTCCGGCTGACGAGGAGATAGAGGAGCAATGCGTCCTGGGGCGATGCCAGGAATCATTTACCTACGGGCTCGGCACGAATGTTAGCAGGCCAAGAGACATCGACAGGGGCGGGCTTCCCCAGAGGTTTTGGCACGGCGGCAGCCAACACGGATTCAAGAGTTTCTTTCGTGCCGACAGGCATACACACGCTGCGATGGTCCTGTTCGTTAACGGCCGTACAGGTGGGAAGGACTGCGATCGCTGCGGTGGAAAATTTCGCAAAGAACTGAATCAGGCTTACCGCGATGCCTTTCCTTGAACGGCAAACCAGGTGAGGAAGGGATACGAGGACCAACACAGCGGAGGAGTAATGATGAAGACGACAAGCCAGTCCCGCAAATCAGCCGGCACAGCAATTGTGGGTGCGCTGTTGTGTCTGTGCCAGAGCGCACAAGCCCACGAACCACCCGGCGACCTCCTCGCTCACTTCACCTTCGACGGCACGCTGGCCGATGCAAGCGGCAACGGCTTTAACGGTGAGGCCCTGGGGAAGGGGGACACGGTCCCGCAACCGAGCTTTGTCGACGGCAAATACGGTCAGGGCATCCAGTTGAACGGCGACTGGGCCGTAATCGCACCGCTGGACCTGAATCCCGACCAGTATCCCGAAGTGACCGTCACAGGCTGGGTGTTTCTGGAGAACGAGGAAGCACGCGGCGCACTACTCGGCACCGGCAGCGGTGACGGACCGAATATTCGCGTGAACGGTGATACCGCGTTCATTGTCCGGCCCGGCGGAGGACGCAACCAGGCCAACAACGCCTTGAGACCCGGCCGCTGGTTCTTCTTCGCGGGAACGTGGGATTTCGACGGGGGTAATCTCCGCCTCAACTGGCGTGCCCGCTCGCAGACGCAGTCCTTCGATCCGGCCGAGGCGGATCCGCCGGCACAGGACACGTTTATCGGTGCCCTGAACGACGGGCTGCAGCGCTCTGCCCGGGGGCTGCGGCTGGACGATGTCCGCATCTATGCCCGCCGCCTGGCGCCGGAGGAACTCGCAGGTCTGCAACTCGGACCGACGGGCGACGGACCAGGCGAGTCCCGTGGTCTGGCCGACAGCGGGGTCAAGGAGCCCCTGACAGGGATAGACCCCGAAGACGCCTCGCCGACGGTGGGTGCAGCGCTGCCGGACAAGCTGCGGGAACGCTCCGAACTGGAGGACAGCGTGGCCGATCAATTGCAGACGGACACGGCAAGCGAGGACGGCCGGCGGGTCGTCGTCTTCGACGGCTCGGCTGCTCCTAACAAGCGCAGCCGCTACACGCTGGTAGCCCGGGGCGACATCCGGAAGGCGGAAGGCGACGTGGGCGGCTTCGACGCAACCATAAACGACAACGACACGATCTCCGGGCAGACCGCGACCGGCCTCGTCGGCTCGGGCGTGGACGCCTATAACGTCGACGACGACATCGTCCATATCGATGTCGCCGACTATGGCGCGATGAATGTGTATCTGGACGGCAACAGGCTGAGTCACCGCGTGGTATTCGACGGGACGGCCGAAGAAGGCCGGACCGAATACACGCTCTACACGACCGGTGAACTGATACCCGTCGAGGGGGAACTCGATGGCCGCGCAGTTACCATCAATCCGGACGACACAATCAGCGGACAACGTGTGGCGGCCCGCGGGTACGTCGGCAGCGCGAGGGACGGCTATCTGGTCTTCGGCGATATCGAGAAGATCACGCTGAAGGATCCAACGGCGGCCCGGATCTACATCAACGGTCAACGACTGGCCCTGGGCGAGGCGGCCAACCCCGGCGGCATGGTGACCATACACCAGCCGCTGGAGCCGACCCAGAGGATCGAGGCACACGGCAAGCCGGCCGGCCTGAAGGGTGAGCTCGACGTCGATACGGGCAGCGATGAAGCGCTCTACGTCGAGATTGCTGCGGGCGAATACGTGCTGACGGAGGTTTCGGGAAAAGATATGTCAGGTGAAGCCCTCGAACGGGATCGCTTCATCAAGGCGGACTTGGTGGACAACGCGATGCACAGCATCACCTGGCGGGAAGAGAATGATCGACCTTGCGAGGTAATCATCAGCGGCTATGCGCCGGGGATGAACGATTACGGCGTGCGGAACACGGCCACGGAACGTACGGAGTTCTGTAACGGAGACGGGGGCAACTCCCGTTCTGAGATGAGTGTGACCCTCAGGGGCGACAGTGGCGTGATACGGGAATTGAAGGCGTGTACGGCGGATCCGGTCGGCCGCACCGACCCGACACGTCGGCGCAACCGCGTGAAGGGCCTGGAGATACGCGGCGAAACTCTCACTGCAGACGGGCGACTCGCCGGTCTGGGAGTCGACGACCGCGAGGAGCGTGCCAACTGCGAAGCGTGGCACGAATCCGTCGCCTGTCCGGGAGACAGGGTCGCGACCGGCGTACGCCAGCATGTCTATACCGATTTCAAAGGGAACTACGCTCTCGCCGGTTTACAGCTTATCTGCCGGCGAATCGCGGACTGAAAATCCGTCTGGCGGCACCAGGGCAGGAAACGGCATACCGTTGCTCGCCGTTGTGATCGCCAGACCCGTTACAGACGGCCACAGCGGCCCGCTACAACTCCAGCGTCACCCGTTTCATGCCGCGCTCGTCCAGCTTCGGTGTAATTCGGAACCCGAGCTCCTCGGCGATCTTCAGCATGCGCCTGTTCTCGTTCAGCACGTCGCCGCCGAGTTCACGGATGCCGACGCTGCGCGCGTAGTCGATCAGCCGCTCCATCATGTGGTAGCCCAGTCCCCGGCCGGTCATGTCGTGGTGCACGATGATGGCGAAGTCGGCATGGTCGCGGTCCGGGTCCGCGAACAGCCTGGCGACACCGTAGATGGGCGTCTTGCCCGGGATGCCCGGCTCGGTCAGCACGAACGCCATCTCGCGGTCGTAGTCCAGCTGGGTGAAGCGCGCCGCCATCATGTGGGTCAGCACCTTGATGGGCGCATGGAAGCGCAGCCGCAGCTCCTCGTCATTCATGGTCCTGAACACCCGGTGCAGCGACGGCTCGTCCTCCGGCATGATGGGGCGGAGCAGCAGCGTCTGGCCGTCGCTCTCCAGCTCCTCCTCCAGCGATTTCGGGTACGGCAGTATCGCGAGGCGATCCTGCGCATTTCGCTCCTCGCGCTGCAGCCGCACCCGCGCGTCCAGCGCGATCACCCCGTCCGCGTCGGCCACCAGCGGATTGATGTCCAGCTCCGCAATCTCCGCAAAATCGGTGACGAGCTGTGCGACCTGCAGGATGACCGTGCCGATGGCCTCCAGGTCGGCTGACTCGCGATTACGGTAGCCGCGCAGCAGGCGCCACACGCGGGTACGCTCCATCATGCCCTTGGCGAGGCGCATGTTCATCGGCGGCAGCCCGATCGCGGTGTCATCGATGGTTTCGGCCGCCACGCCGCCGTGTCCGAACAGGATGACGGGGCCGAACTGCTCATCCTCCGTCGTGCCCACCAGCAGCTCGAAGGCATCGGGCCGCGAGATCATGGGCTCGACGACGAAGCCCTCGATGCGCGCGTCGGGCTTGCGTGACTTCACCCGCTGCAGCATGTTGCGGGCGGCCTCCAGCACCGCCGACTCGCCTTCCAGATCGAGCGCCACGCCGTCCACGTCACTCTTGTGCTGGATGTCCGGCGACTGGATCTTGAGGACCACCGGTCCGTCGATCCCGGCCGCCATCGCGGCGGCTTCCTCAGGACTACGTGCACTCCGCGCATCCACCACCGGTATGTCGTAGGCGCCGAGCAGCGCCTTCGCCTCGGCCTCCGGCAGCCACTCGCGGCCCTCGGCGAGTGCTGCGTCGATGATCTCGCGGGCCTTCGCCGTATCCTGGGTGAAACGCCGCGGCACGCTCGGCGGCGTCTCCATCAGCGCGCGCTGGTTGCGGTCGTAGTTGACGAGGTGCATGAAGCCCTTCACCGCCCGCTCCGGCGTGGAGAACGTCGGGATACCCGCCTGGGAGCAGATCTCCCGCGGCTCGCCGGCCGACACCTCGCCGACGAAGCTGGTCAGGATCAGCGGCCGCTCGTGCTGCTCCCAGGTATCCGCCACCCGCTCGGCGACGTCCCGGCCGGAGATGACCGCGGTCGGGCAGTTCAGCACCAGCGTCGCGTCCACGCCCGGATCCTTCAGCACGACGTCCAGGGCGCGGCTGTAGCGTTCCCCGTCCGCATCGCCGATCACGTCCACCGGATTGCCCCGGGACCAGGTCGCCGGCAGTACCTCGTCCAGCGCCTCACGCGACTCGTCGCTCAGTTCCGCGAGCGTACCCCCCAGCCGGATCAGCTCGTCGGTCGCCATCACGCCGACGCCTCCCCCGTTACTCACGATGCACAGCCGGTCGCCCGGCACGCGCTGCACACGGCTCAGGATCTCCGTGGCACCGAACAGCTCGCTCAGCTCGCCCACCCGCAGCAGCCCGGCCCGCCGGAACGCCGCGTCGTAGACGTCATCGGAGCCGGCCAGCGCGCCGGTGTGGCTCGCGGCGGCCTTAGCGCTCGCCTCGAAGCGCCCGGCCTTCACGACGATCACCGGCTTCATGCGGGCCGCGGCCCGCGCCGCCGACATGAACTTGCGCGCATGGGTGATGGCCTCGACGTAGAGCAGGACGGCGCTGGTGTCTCTCTGGTTGGCGAGGTAATCCAGCATGTCGCCGAAGTCGATGTCGGCTGCGCCGCCCAGCGACACCAGGTGCGAGAAGCCGATGCCGCGGGCCTGGGCCCAGTCGATCACCGAGGTCACGACGGCACCGGACTGGGTCACGAACGCAATCTCTCCCGGCTCCGGCCGCAGATGGGCGAAGCTCGCGTTCAAGCCGTGGCCGGGCACGATGGCGCCCAGGCAGTTGGGGCCGAGTACCCGCAGGAGATGCGGCCGCGCCGCATCCAGCATGCGTTGCTCGAGTTCACGCCCGTCCTCGCCACCCTCACCGAATCCGGCAGTCACCACGATGGCTGCCCTGGCCCCGGTGCGGCCGAGTTCGTCGATGATCCCCGGCACGGTCTGCGGAGGCGTCGCAATCACCCCCAGATCGGGTGGATCCGGCAGTTCGGAAACGCTGGGCCAGACCTTCTGCTCCAGTACCCGATCCCGGCCCGGGTTGACGAAATGCACCGGCCCCTCGAAACCGGACTCGAGAAGATTACGTGCGATGACATGGCCGACTTTGCCTTCCTCGCCGCTGGCGCCGATCAGCACGACGGAGCGCGGCGCGAAGAGATAATCGAGATTCCGGATGGTCACGGCTACTTCCTGAAGCCATGGGATTGGCGCCAATGGTAACCGCTGCCCGCCGCGAAATCCGGCCTGCGGGCGTACGCGCAACTGCTTATTGATGACGCCGAATTTCGGACGGACCATGAATCCGGCACGGGAGACGACGAACCCCCGGCCCAGTCAGATAACGGCGTTTCCGCCTGGGCGGATAGCGGACCCGGCCGCTATACTCTGCCCCGCAACCGAGGAGCCCCTATGGTCCCCTTCCTTTCCCTGTATGCCCGCGACGTCATGACGCCGGATCCGGTTACGGTGGGCCCCGACCTGACGCTCGCCGAACTGCGCGAGCGTTTCGAGGAGACTCATCTGGGTGCATTCCCCGTCGTGGCCAACGGCGCGCTGGTGGGTCTGGTCAGCGAGTTCGATCTGCTGGAGGCCTGCTTGCTCCGGCCGACCTCCATCATCCCCCACTTCGACGAGATCCTGGCCATGCCGGTCAGCGCCGTCATGACGAAGGACTGCGTGAGCGTCGCGCCGGACGAGGCGCTCAGCCACGTGCTGGAGAAGATGGTGCCGCGGCGGCTGAAGACCGTACCGGTGGTCGAGGGCGACCGGGTGGTGGGCGTG
Source organism: Lentisalinibacter salinarum (assembly GCF_040706555.1). Classification (NCBI taxonomy): domain Bacteria; kingdom Pseudomonadati; phylum Pseudomonadota; class Gammaproteobacteria; order Woeseiales; family Woeseiaceae; genus Lentisalinibacter; species Lentisalinibacter salinarum. The sequence continues at coordinate 80,479 of NZ_JAPDRH010000001.1, read as the reverse complement.
ATCGCACGCACGGATCTCCTCACCGGCCTCCACGAACGGATGAAGGAGTCCGGAAAGAAGGGCTGACTCCCCCGCCGGGGATCAGACGTTCATCAGCAGCAGCACGGCCACCAGCAGCACGACGGCGACCGCCTGCAGCCCAACACGCTCCCACATGAATTTTTCGGCGTGCGTCTCGTCGTAGTCGCCGCCGCGGCCCATCGAGCGCAGCCCCAGCACCAGCGTCACGACTACGGCCAGTAGCGCGACGAACACGATCAGGTTCACGAGTGTCATCGACCCCTCCTGCCTGTGCGGAATGGTCCATTCCAGATTAGAAGCGGGGGAGCCGCCGCACAATGGCGGCAACTACGGATCAGCCCGTCGGCATCCTCAGATCGGCGACCAGCGGCAGATGGTCCGAGGCCTGCCGGGCGTCGCGTGTCCTGACGGCGTCCACACGCACCACGACATCGCGCGGCGTCACATAGAGACGGTCCAGTGCGAACAGCGGTGCACCGGCCGGAAAGGTCCGGGGTAGCGGCACCGGCCCGAGGCTCCGGGTAAGCAGCCGGCTCGCGGCGGCACCGGGCCGCCACTCATTGATGTCGCCGGCGAGCACCTGCACGTCTGCCTCGCCCCGATCGAGCGCGGGCAGCAGGCGCCGAATCTGCCTTCGGCGCTCCCCCGCCCGCAGACCGAGATGGGTAACGAATATCTTCAGCGTCCGCCCGCCCGCCTCGAAATCCGCCTCTATGGCGCCGCGGGGCTCCCGCGGGCCTACCGAGATGTCGTGCAGCCGATGCGCCACCGCCGCCTCCCGGGCGAGCAGCAGGTTGCCGTAGTGTGCATCGCCCCGGTACAGGGTCGCGCCGCGATGGGCATGCATGCCCAGGCGGTCCGCCAGGTATTCGGTCACCGTCATGCCACGGTAGGGCCGGTCCTCGACCTCCTGCAGAGCGACGAAATCGGCATCCAGCTCTTCCAGCACGGCGGCGATGCGATCCGGCATGAACCGTCGATCCCGGCCGATGCAGGCGTGCACGTTGTAGCTGACGATGCGGACCCGCCGTCCGCTCATTACTTCCTGCGCCGCTGCAGGACGCGCAGGCCGATGAGGGCGATGCCGGCTGCCGCGATCACCGCCAGCACCCAGGGTTCGAACACCGGCTCGCCGGCCAGCGCCGCACGCGCACGGTCCACGCTGAAGCAGATCAGCACGGTGCCCGGCCCCATGCCGATCACCGTACCCAGCAGGAAGTCTTTCAGTTTCACCCGGGACGCGCCGGCCAGCAGGTTGATGACCGTGAATGGTGCGATAGGGATGAGCCGAAGGCCGGCGAGGGACCAGGCATCGGACGAGCGACCCAGCGCCTTCATGCGCACGGTCACGGCGCGCGGCACCCGCCCTTCGACGGCCTTGCCGAGATGCTGCCCGATGGCGTGGTTCACGACGGTGGCGGTAAGCGTGCCCGCGATGGCGGACGCCGAGGCCACCCAGGGACCGAACAGCAGCGCACACAGCGCGATCATGCCGGTGACGGGCGCCACCACGAGACTGCCGGCGATGAAGGCCGGCACCACCGCCAGCGGCGCCAGCGGATGGGCCGCGCTCTCGCGCAGGGTGGCCAGCAGGGCCAGCGGGTCGAAGCCGTCGCCCGCCGTGCGCGCCTGCCAGATGGCGAGCCCGCCGGCCAGCAGCACGAGCAGCGCCAGGAAACCCCAGCCGACGGAGGGATGCGTGAGCATCTCCAGGTAACGCCGCGCGGTGCGGGTCTCCGCACCCCCCGCTTCGGTACGCTCCCTCGGCGCGGGGCCCGTGACGCCGTCCACCAGTTCGTCCCAGGCCTGCTCCACCGGCCGCTCCAGGTCGGCAATCTGCGCGATGGGCTTTAGCATGCCGTCGATGTCGCTGCCGTCGATCTCCAGCGGCTCCAGCCGTCGCGGCCCGCCGCCGAACCGGTCCAGGGTGGCGAGCAGCCCGTTTTCCGCGATGCTCGCGGCCACCTCCTTCTCGTCCGCACCGAGATGCTCCGCCAGCAGGTCGGCCCGCAGCGCTGCGGCCGCCTCGCCCGAGGCATCGTCCACCACGAGGTCGCATTCGCTGTCGAGGCCCATCGACCGGCGGCTGAGGTTCGCGGAGCCGATGCGCGCCCAGCGCTCGTCTACCACCATCACCTTGCCGTGCACGTTGATGCAGGTGTCGCCCAGCTCGTCGGAGACCGGCGAGACGATGCGCAGACGGTTGTGCGCATCGTTCTCGCACAGACGCTGCAGCGCCTGGTTGCGCAGCACGTCCATGGTGGCCTGCTCCAGCCAGCCGGAGGTCTCGCCCGGCAGCACCATGACCACCTCGGGACCATCGTCCTCCGCCAGGCGCTCGCACAGCGCACGGGTGACGGTGTCGGACGTGTAGTACTGGTTCTCGATGTAGATGGAGGACTCCGCGGCGGCGATCATGTCCAGGAACAGCTGTTCCACCTCCCGGATGATGTCGCTGCCGTCCTTCGCCGCCCAGGTGCGCGCGAGGCCCACGGGTACGTCGCGTGCGCGTACGGGGACGTCCTGCGGCCACAGGGTGTCGGTGTCCTGCGTATCGGCTTCGGCCGCCGCCGGCAGCGGCTCGCCGGTGGCGTTCTCCCAGCGGAAGGAGGCGAGGTCGCGCAGATGACGGGCCGGCTCGCCGGTCACCAGCGCCTGCACGTCGTGGAACGGGCGATAGTCGCCGCCCGCCTCGTTCACCCGGCGCGGATCGTCGGCGGCATGCGCGCGCGTATCCCACCGGCTCTTGGTGAGGTCGAAGCCGCCGGTGTAGGCGAGCTGCCCGTCGATCACGACGAACTTCTGATGCTGGCTCGCTCCGGTGGCATGCGCCCCGTCCAGCCGGAAATGCAGCCGGTCGTAGTCCTGCCAGCCGAACTGGGCCGCGGGGAGCAGCTCGCGCTCGAGCACGTAGACCATGGCGAAGTCCCAGGAGAGGACGTAGACCTGCAGTTCGTTCTTGCGCCGGGCCAGCGACTGCAGCGTCGCGGCCAGCGGACTCGGATACAGCGGGTGGTCCTCGTCACGGATCAGTTCCAGCCGGCTGTCGATGTCCCAGCCGACGATCACGATCTCGCGCTCGGCCGCCTCCATGCTCTCGCGGAGCGCGCGGAAGTAGTCCTCGCCGTCGATCAGCCAGGCGCAGCGCCCGGCACGGGCCGTACGCCAGACGTTTTCCCCGGCAGAGAAAAGCCCCCCGCCGACGGTCTCGCCGGCGTCGTCATCACCGTTCGTCATGCGGGCACTATAGCGCAGTGCCACCCGCGACGGTCCCGCCGCCTCAGAACACATAATCGCCGAACAGCTCCACCAGGTGGTCCAGCCAGCGTTCTGGGAATGGCTCCGTCAGCTCGCGGGAACGCGCGAAGTCGGGCTCGAACAGTTCCGCCAGCAGCCGTTCGACGGCTTCCGGCTGCGAGGTGGCGACGTTGATCTCCTTGTTGATGCGCAGACTCAGGCGGTCGAAGTTGGCGGAGCCGAAACAGGCCCAGCCGTCGTACACCGCCGCCTTCACGTGCGACATGCCCGGGTAGATGTAGACCCGGATACCGTGCTCCAGCATCACGTTCGCAGCCAGCGCATTGTCGCGGGTGATGAGGCCGCGGTCGGTCTCCAGCGGGATGATCACGCGCACGTCCACGCCCCGCAGCCGGGCCTGCAGCAACTCGAACAGCATGGTGTCGTCGGAGAAATAGGCGTTCTCGATGTAGATGTAGCTCCGGGCCCGGCGTATCGCCTCCAGCTGGGCAGCGAATATCTCGGAGTGGGCGGCACGCGTCTGGATGACCCTGAGCGGGTGGCCCTGGTCACCCGCCAGGCGGCGGTTCGGCTTCGCCCGCTGCACCACGTAGCCGATGTCGCCGGACCAGCCGGCGTGCACCCAGGTGCGGTCGAACTCCCAGCGCAGCGTGTCCACCACGGGACCGCGCAGCTCGGCCATGAGGTCGTGCCACTCGTAGCGGTATTCGCGACCGATGTTCATGCCGCCGGTGAAGGCGATCTCGTGGTCGATGATCACCGTCTTCACGTGGTCGCCGGTGAGGAAGATGTTCGGGATAGTGCGCACGTCGACCTCGGAATCCTCCTCCAGGTAGCGCTGCACCGAGGCCGGTGGCTCGTGCGCCACGGGGAGCGTGTCCGGGTCTTCCATGCCCGCGGTCAGCGTGCCGAGACCGTCGAGCAGCACCTGCACGTCGATGCCCTCCCGCGAACGCTGTTTCAGGAGATCCGCGATCTGCTTGGCGTAGTCGTCGTTATCGAAGATGTAGGTGCGCAGCTTGATGGATTCCTCGGCGGCCAGGATGGACGCGATCAGCCGCGTGAAATAGGGCTCGCCGTCGATCAGGTACTCGATGGTGCCGCGGGTGGCCTCCCGGCCGGTGATGCGGTCCAGCCGGGTCTCGAAGGCGTCGAGATCCATCGGCTCGCGGTCGGCGACCGGCGGCACCGGCCGGCCGCTGAGCAGCAACGGCCAGTCCGGGCGCAGCGTATCCACTGCGGCGCCGGTGAGCATGAAGAAACCCCGGTGCACGGAGGACACCGGCCGCGGCAAGAGGTCCAGGAAGTGGCTGCGCACGAGGTGAGCGACCGTCCGGACGCCTTGCACCCACCGGTTCGGCGGCTCGCGCGCCCCCGCCGGTGTCGGGCAGCGCAGGAAGGCCACGCGGTCGGCATCGAGCTCCGCATAGACGAAGGACAGCGCGCCCGGCCCGGTGTCCCCCGTGCTGAGCAGCAGGCGGGGCGGAACGGGCTCCGCCGCGCCCAGGCTATCGCGCACGGCCGCGATGCCGCGGCCGAGCAGGGCCTCCATATCCATGATGCCGGCGAGCCGATAGCCTTCCGGCGCCGCCCGCAGCGGGTCGACCTGGAAGGCACCCTCCTCGTCGAAATACAGCAGGTAGTCGTCGGCCGGGAAGCTCACGGCGACGGCATCCCGGCTGCCCGGCCGGAGGATGCCATCGAGGAAGCGGTGCCGCACCGCCCGCCAGGCGGCGATGCCCTGGATCGGCAGTCCGGCGAGCGCCGGCGTGCCGTTGCCGGTGTCGGCCGATGCCGGATGCAGATCGAACAGGCGCCGGCGGGGGCCGACGCCCGGCGCATCGTCCAGACCGGTCAGGTCGGCGACCGCCTGAACAGGGCCGTCGCTGCCCTGGAGTTCCACGTACAGACGGCCGTCCTCCAGATGGGCGGAGAGCGCTTCCAGCGGTTCGCTGCAGTCGATGAGAGCCGGCGCGTCCGTTGCCGCGACGGCGGCCGCCGGGACGATCAGCAGGAGCATTGCTGCCGGAAAAAGACGCCTTCCCACCGCGACTCCACCCAGGATGGCTGGTGGAGCAGTATAGCGCCGTCGACCCTTGCACACTTGCCGATCACAGCCGCGTCACGGTGTAATCCGCTCCTCGCCATACTGCTCGCCCTGCCCTCATCCATCTGAGGCCACCGCCCGAATAACGCTTATCGAACGCAGAGTCAGACCGAGACCCACCATGCGTACACTGCTGATCACCGCTTTCCTCGTCGTCGCCGCGCCCGCGCTGGCCTGCGACGCTTCCCTGCTGAACCAGGAATTCCGCCGGCTCGCCGCCGACGAATCGGTGAATCTCTGCGAGGCCTACCGGGGCAAGGTCGTCCTGGTCGTGAACACGGCGTCGAAGTGCGGCAACACGCCACAGTACGAGGGCCTGGAAGGGCTCTACGAGGAATACGGCGAGGAGGGCCTTGTGGTGCTGGGCTTCCCTTCGAACGACTTCATGGGCCAGGAGCCGGGCACCGAGGAGGAAATCCAGGAATTCTGCCGCTCCACCTATGGGGTCAAGTTCCCGATGTTCGAGAAGATCACCGTGCGCGAGGAGAACGCCCATCCCTTCTACCGGGCGCTGGCGGAGGAATCAGGCATCTATCCCCAGTGGAACTTCCACAAGTACCTGATCGGCCGCGACGGCAAGCTCATCGCCGAGTTCAGCCCGCGCACGAAGCCCTACGACGAGAGCGTTATCGCCGCGCTGAAGTCCGCGCTGGCCGAGCCGGCCGGCTGAAACGCGTTAGCGGTGCCTCTCAGTACTGGCCCATCTGATTCTTCAGCGCCCGAAGAACGTCGCGCCAGGCGATGATGCCGATGAGCCGACCGCTGCGGTCCACCACCGGATAGCGGCGGTAGGGAGACTCCAGGAAATGCTCCGCCAGTGACATGATGCTGTCGCGGGGGCGGACGGTTTCCACGTTCCTGTGCATGTATTCCTCGACGCGACCGCCGGGCTCGCCGTGATAGGCGCCGTGCAGCGCCACCTTCATGAAATCACCCTCGGTGAGGATGCCGACGAGCCGGCCGCTGCGGTCGGTGACCGGGGCGCCGGCGACGTCGTTGTCCACGAAAATCGCCAGTGCGCGCAGAATCTCCATGTCCGGGCGCAGCGTGAGCACATTCCGGGTCATGTAGTCCTGCACCTTCATCGTCTCCATCGCATTCCCCCTCCTCAGCGGCCGGAGCCGAAGTCGTCCAGGAAGATGCTTTCGCGATCGACGCCCAGCTCGTCGAGCATCTGAATGACGGCCGCGGTCATAACCGGTGGTCCGCAGAGATAATATTCCAGCTCCTCGGGAGCCGGGTGATCGTTCAGGTATTGCTCGTAGACGACCCGATGCACGAAGCCGACCGGACCATCCCAGTCGTCCTCGGGCAGCGGATCGGAAAGCGCCACCTGCCAGTCGAAGTTGTCGTGTTCGGCCGTGAGGCGATCGAAGTCCTCCTGGTAGCAGAGCTCCCGCAGGCTGCGCGCGCCGTACCAGAAGCGGATCCTGCGGCCGCTCTTCCGGTTCAGGAGCTGATCGAAGATGATCGAGCGCATCGGCGCCATGCCCGCGCCGCCGCCGATCAGCACCATCTCGCGGTCGGACTCGTTGGCACGGAATTCGCCGAAAGGCCCGGACAGCACCACCTCGTCGCCGGCCGCCAGACTGAAGATCCAGGACGATGCCTTGCCCGGCGGGGTGCCCTCCGGCGCATTCGGAGGCGGCACGGCGATGCGCACCACGAGCATGGCGACGTCGTCCTCGCCCGGATGATTGGCCAGTGAATAGGCACGGGTCGTGGTCGAATCCGCGTGTGATTCGAGCTGCAGCAGGCCATAGCGCTCCCAGTCGGAGCGGTATTGCCCGGGGATGTCGAAATCGGCGAATTCGACGTCGTGGGGCGGCGCCTCCAGGACGATATAGCCGCCGGCCTCGAAGTCGAGCCGCTCCCCTTCCGGCATGGCGAATACCATCTCCTTCAGGAACGTGCCCACGTGACGCGCGGAACGCACCGTGCTGGTCCAGCGCTTCACGCCGAACAGCTGATCCGGCACGCGCACGCTCATGTCGCCGCGCACCTTGACCTGACAGGCGAGCCGGTAGCCCTCCTCCGCCTCGTGCCGGTCGATGTGATTCTGCTCGGTCGGCAGCAGGTCGCCGCCGCCCTCGAGCACCTTCAGCTTGCACTGGCCGCAGGTGCCGCGCCCGCCGCATGCCGCCGGCAGGTAGAGCCCGTTGTTGCCCAGATCGGTCAGCAGGTGGGTGCCGACCGGCACCTCGATGGTCCGCTGTCCGTTGATGGTGATCTCCGCGCTGCCCCCCGGCGCGAGCCAGCGCCGGGCCAGCAGGACGATGTACATCATCGTCATCACCAGCACGGTGAAGGTCACGACACTGAGCAGCACGCTACCCATCAGAACGCGAGCCCCGAGAGTCCGGCGAATCCGAGCGAGAGCAGGCCGGTGACCACGAAAGCGAGTCCGAGCCCCTGCAGCCCCTCCGGTATGTCGCTGTAGTGCAGCCGCTCGCGGATGGCGGCGAACAGGATGATCGCGACGGCCCAGCCGACGCCGGCGCCCGCACCGTAAGCCGTGCTCTCCGCGAGGCCGTACTCACGCTCCACCATGAACAGAGAAGCGCCCAGCACCGCGCAGTTGACGGTGAGCAGCGGGAGGAAGATGCCGAGCGCCTGATGCAGTGCCGGCATGAACCGGTCCAGCGTCATCTCCAGGATCTGGATGAGCGCCGCGATCACGCCGATGAAGCTGATGAGCCTGAGGTGGGTGAGATCGGTTTCCGGCATGCCCAGCCAGGCGAGAGCCCCGGGCTTCAGCACGTTGTCGAAGATCAGGTGATTGATCGGCACGGTGATGGTCTGCACCACGACGACGGCGATGCCGAGCCCGACCGCCGTGCTGACGCGCTTGGACACGGCGAGGAACGTGCACATGCCGAGCAGGAAGGCCAGCGCCAGGTTGTCAACGAAGACCGCGCTCAGGAAGATGCCCGCCAGCTCACCCATCAGTCGCCCTCCTGGAACTTGGAGGGGGGCGCCGACATGACCGTGTGCTCGCGCTGCATCGGCCGCACGACCCGTATCCACCAGACGATGGCCGCGATGATGAAGAACGCGCTCGGCGGCAGCAGCATGAGCTCGTTCGGCAGGTACCAGCCGCCATCGCCGGAGACGGTAATGAGCGGATATCCGAGCAGCGTGCCGGCACCGAGCAGCTCGCGCACCGACGCGACGGCGATCAGCACCACGCTGTAGCCCAGGCCGTTGCCGACGCCGTCCAGCAGGCTCTGCCAGGGCCCATGGCCCATGGCGAAGGTCTCGGTGCGGCCGAGGATGATGCAGTTGGTGATGATGAGACCCACGAACACCGAGAGTATGCGCGAAACGTCGGGCAGATAGGCACGCAGGAATTCGTCCACCACGATGACGCCGCTGGCGATGATGGTGACCTCGATGATGATGCGCACCGCATGGGGCATCTGCCGGCGCAGCAGGCTGACCGCGACGTTGCTGAACGCGAGCACGGCGATCACCGCGGCACTCATGACCAGGGCAGGGAACAGGGTACGCGTCACCGCCAGTGCCGAGCAGATGCCCAGGATCTGCATGGTGATCGGGTTGTTGTCGACGATGGGATCGACGAGCGTGCGTCCGTCACTCATGATGCGTCTCCCTCTTCCCGCAGGCGCTCGAGCAGCGGCCCGTAGCCGTCGTCGCCCAGCCAGTACTGCAGCAGGCCGGTGACGCCCCGTGCCGTCTTGGTGGCGCCGCTCATGGCGTCGGTCTGGTAGCGGCGGGCCGGGTCGTCCTCGGGCAGAGCTTCCCGGGCGATGCCGAGCGCCGGGCGGCCCTGTTCGTCGTACGCCTGCTTGCCGGGCCAGCGTGCCTGCCAGTCCTTCTGTTCCACGAAGTCGCCGATGCCCGGCGTCTCGCCGTGCTCGTAGAAGGTCAGCGCTGCGACGGTCTCCAGATCGCTCTCCAGCGCCAGGTAGCCTTTCAGCGTCGACCACATGCCGCGGCCGTAGACCGGCAGCACGATGCGCGCGAGGCTCCCTTCGTCCCGGTACACGTACACGGGCATGTAGGGCGCGCGACGGCCCAGCCGTGCCGTGTTCTCTGCACGGGGTATCTCGACGCTCTCCGTCTCCGACTCGGCGGCCGCCAGGTAGTCGTACTCCCGGGGTTCGGCGGCGTCGGTGTAGCGGCCGGTGTCGAGGTCCACAAGGCGCACTTCAATCGCCTCGAACCGTTCGGCCACCTCGCGCACGGATGGGTCCGCGCCCGCCTCGATCAGCCCCGCGGCCACGAGCACTCGGCGGTCGCGGTCGATGGAGGCGTAGCGTTCCTGGACGGGCCGCAGCCAGGCCACGGCCGCCGACACCATCAGCGAGCAGGCAATGGCGATACTCAGCGTGAATACCGTGGTATGCGTGATGGTACTGCGGCTCACGAGACGAGCCTCCTGCGGTGGCGGCGCATCTGCCAGGTGATCACCGCGTGATCGATCGCGGGCGCCGCGAGACTGATCAGCAGCACCGCGTAGATCGTGCCTTCCGGGTGACTCGAATTCGCCACGCGGAAGAGGATGGCCGCCGCGCCGATCACGAGGCCATAGATCCAGCGTCCGGCACGGGTGACCGAGGCGCCGACCGGATCCGTCGCGATGAAGGCGATCAGGAAGGCGAAGCTGCCCGTGACCAGGTGCCAGCGCCAGGGCAGGTCGAAGGCCGGGTCGTCCGCGCCCCAGGCGTTCAGCGCGAGCGTCATCGCGAGACTGCCGACGAGGGCGGCCACGACAATACGCCAGGAGACGAGACCGCCGAGCATCAGAAGCACGGCGCCGAGTGCGCAGGCGAGCGCCGACGTCGTGCCGAAGGCACCGATGTCGTTGCCCGCTGCCACCGCCATGAGACCGTGGCCGGCCGAGGCGAGGGCCTCGGTACCGCCGGTGAGTGCCACGTCGAGCGCGGTCTCGGCTTGCGCGCCCGCCACCGGGAAGGCGAGCGTCGGTTCGGGCGTCCCGGGATAGGCGAAATGGAGGAAGACCAGCCCCAGCAGCGCCGGACTCACCAGGTACCGGCCGGTGCCGCCGAACAGCAGTTTGCCGACCACGAAGGCGAAGCTCGCACCCACCGCCACCGTTGCGGGCGATGCGCCGGCGGGCAGGAGTAATACCAGCAGCCACGCCGTGTGGAATATGCCGCAGTCGACGGGCCGCCTGCGCAGCCGGGCGAACAGGGTCTCCCAGACCACACCGGCGGCCAGCGCCACGAAAAGCAACGGCAGGAAATACGCCAGACCCACTGCCGCGGGCAGTGCGGCCTGCGGTACGGCGGCGACGAATGCGGCCCGCCACGGCCCGATGGCCGCGGCCAGGTCCGGACCGGCGGCAGAGACTATCTGCGCGCCCGTGAACCAGAGGCCGACGGCCCAGGCCGGCAATGTGGCGACCACGATCAGGAGCAGTGCCGCCTGCACCGACATCGCGTCCCGCACATAGGGCGCCCGGGTCGTGACGCGGGTAGCGGCAAGCGGCGGCAACAGTCCGAAACGAGGGCCGTACCTCTGCAGCAAGGGCGTCCAGCGGGCCATTATCCGCCGCCCCGCTGCTCGCCGGCCGCGAAGACTCGCCAGGCGTCGGCGTAGTCGTATCGCGCCGGGCAGACAGCGCTCAGCAGCGCGAGATCCTCGGCTTCGAGCTCGAGCGCGCCGAGTTCTATGGCGCGTTCGGCGTCGCTCGCCACCAGGGAGCGCAGCAGCGGGATCACAGGCAGGTCGTAGGGGAAGACGCGCTCGTAGATCTCGAACGGCATCATGCCGGCGGGACGTCCCACGCGGCGGGTGTCGAGCCGGCGCAGGCGCCGTGCGAGCAGTTTCGTGATCGGACTGGTCACGGAGAACCCCTCGCCCGCCTCGCCGTTGCGCCCGGCCGGCGCGGTCGCCTCCATCAGCGCGCTGACCTGACGGTGATAGCGGCCGAGAAACGGCTGGTCGGTCGTCCACTCCCGGCCCGACAGCGGCGAGCCGGAGATCACGCGGGCATCGGCGGCGAGCCCCCGGTCACGGACCAGTGCATCGAGGCTCGCTCCCAGGCGGGTCTCGATCAGGCCCGGACGTCCCAGCGCCGAGCCGGCGACGGCGATCGTGGTCCCGGTGTCGATCAGCCGGTCGACGAACAGACGGCCGATGGCGACCACGTCCTGACAACCGATATGCCAGACCGGCCGGGCTTCGGAAGCCGGCGAGAGATGGTGGATGTGCGTGCCGGCAAGGCCGGCCGGGTGCGGCCCGCGGAAGCGGACGTGCTGCAGGCCGGCGGCATCGGGCAGATCAATGTAGAACTCGGGCGAGGTGCACACGTACAGCGGACCGCCGTGCAGCTGTGCGAGGACCCGCAGGCCGGCACGGAAGGATTCCGCCCGCGGCTCGATCAGCACGGCCGGCTCGGCAGACAGCGGCTCGGTATCGATGGCGGTCACGAACAGCGCATGAGGCTCGGCGTCCGGATCCGGAATACGGCCGTAGGGCCGCGTCCGGAAGGCGGGCCAGAGTCCGTAGCGCAGGAGCGTCTCGCGGATGGCCTGCGGGCGCATTGCCTCGATGGCGCCGCCGGGCACATCCACGTAGCGGGTGGTCACGGAGTCTTCCAGTTCGATCACCACCGCCAGCAGGACACGGCGGCGACCCCGCCGGATCGCGGTCACCCGACCGTTGCCAGGGGAACAGAACCGGATGGCCTCGCGCTTGCGATCCGCGAACACCGGTTCGCCGATCGCGACCGTGTCTCCTTCCGACACCGCCAGCGACGGCCGCACACCGGGGAAATCCGTACCGAGCACCGCGACACGCCGCACCGCAGGGCCGCGCTCGAGCCGATCGCCGGCGGCGCCGGCGATCGGCAGATCGTAACCCCGCCGGATTCTTACTTCTCTTGGCACGCCTGACATTAAACGAATTCTATGGCCGACTCCCCGGCGGTCGATACGCAGCTTCCACTATCGCGCCTCCACGCCGAATCTTAGGTACATCCCAGAATTGTCACAGCCGCCTGATGCGGCGACGATCCCAGATGACGTGTAGGAGGGCCTTCAGGCCCGACCATACAGACAATCCGGGATACCCGGGGGAGGCGTCGCATGAAGACGGTCTTCATCAACCCCGAGCGGTGTATCGGTTGTCGGCAATGTGAGTTCGCATGTGCCGTGGCGCATTCCAGAAGCCACGACCCCGCCACGGCGATCGGCGAACGACCCGGGCCGCATACCCGCATTCACGTACTGCCCGGACCTGCATTCAACACTTCCTTCCCGTCGCGCTGCCGGCACTGCGATCCGGCGCCGTGCGTGGGCGTCTGCCCCACCGGCGCCATGGGCCGCGACGAGGCCGAGGGAGTGGTGCTTGTCGATCCGGAGCGCTGCATCACCTGCGCCATGTGCGCCATGGTCTGCCCCTTCGATGCCGTGGACTTCCACGTGCACGGTAACGGGGCACCGGCGCGGCTGGTCGCCACCAAGTGCGACGGCTGCATAGACCGGGTGAGGGAGGGCAGGCAGCCGGCCTGCGTCGAAGCCTGCAAGGTCGGCGCACTGGTCTACGGCGAACTGAACGATCTGATCGCGGCGGGCCGCGCCACGCAGGCGAGCGCGATGCTCTCTGCCGCCGCTTCCGCCGGGACCCTGCCCGCACCCGCCGGCGTAACCGGCTGGCGTGCCTGGGGACGGGAGGCGGCACACGTAAACCGGGAGGTGGGTCATGGCCGCTCATGACAATGTGAAGCAATTCAGCATCAACAACGACGCGCTCGCCATGATCGCCAGGGCGCGGCAAGAAGGCATCGAGACAGTATGGGACCGGCTCGCCGCCCAGGAACCTCAGTGCGGCTACTGCGCCATGGGCGTGAGCTGCCGCAACTGCTCCATGGGCCCCTGCCGGGTGGATCCGTTCGGCGACGGTCCGCAGAAAGGCGTCTGTGGCGCGGATGCCGACATCATCGTGGCCCGCAACCTGGGCCGCACCATCGCCGCCGGGGCATCGGCCCATTCGGATCATGGCCGCGACATCCTCGAGGTGTTCGCCGAGCTGGCGAAAGGCGAGAGTTCCGGCTACGAGCTGCGTGACGAGACCAAGCTCCGCGCCCTGGCCGGGGAATGGGGCATCGAGGCGGACGGGCGTCCGCTCGAAGAGGTGGCTCGGGATCTGGCCGCTGCCATGATGGAGGAGTACGGCACCGCGAAGGGACACCTCAGCTTCGCCGACCGGGTGCCCGAGGCCCGCAGCGAGTTGTGGAAGAAGCTGGGCATCGCTCCCCGCGGCATCGACCGCGAGAACGTGGAGATGCTGCACCGGACCCACATGGGCGTGGACAACGACTACGTGAACACGCTCCTGCACGGCCTGCGCACCAGCCTGTCCGACGGCTGGGGCGGCTCGATGATCGCGACCGAACTCTCCGACGTGATGTTCGGCACACCGAAGCCGACGCCCTCGCGCATCAACCTCGGGACGCTCAGGGAGGAGTGCGTGAACATCGCCCTGCACGGCCACAACCCGGTGCTCTCCGATGTGATCCTGCAGGCGGCCGACGATCCGGAGCTGGTCGCGCTGGCGAAGGAGAAAGGCGCCGAGGGCATCAACCTGGTCGGCCTGTGCTGCACCGGTAACGAACTGCAGATGCGCAAGGGCATCCCGATGGCCGGCAACCACCTGATGCAGGAACTGGTGCTGCTCACCGGCGCGCTGGACGCGATGGTGGTGGACTACCAGTGCATCATGCCGTCGGTCACCGACGTGGCGAAGTGCTTCCACACGGAGGTCATCTCCACGGCGGACAAGGCCAAGTTCACGGGCGCCACCCACATCTCATTCGATCCGAAGCGCGGTCTGGAGATCGCGAAGGAGATCATCGGACGCGGCATCGAAGCCTACGGCAACCGCAATCCGGAGCGGGTGCGCATCCCCGAGGGCACCGTGGAAATGATGGCCGGCTTCTCGGTGGAAGCGATCCTGGGCGCGCTCGGCGGAACGCCGGAGCCCCTGATCGAGGCCATCAAGGATGGCCGCATTCGCGGCGCCGCCGCGGTGGTGGGCTGCAACAATCCGAAGATCAAACAGGATCACGGTCACGTGACGCTGGCGAAACGGCTGATCGAGAACGACATCCTGGTGCTCGTCACCGGCTGCTCCGCCGTCGCCAACGGCAAGGCGGGACAGATGATGCCGGAGGCGGCCGAGATGGCCGGTCCGGGTCTCAAAGCCGTCTGCCAGGCGCTCGGGATCCCACCGGTGCTGCACATGGGCTCCTGCGTGGACAACACGCGGGTGCTCGCGCTGGCCGCGGCACTCGGCAACTACCTGGGCGTTGACATCGCGCAGCTGCCACTCGCCGGCGCGGCGCCTGAGTGGTACTCCGAGAAGGCCGTGTCCATCGGCGCCTACGTCGTGGCCAGCGGCATATACACGGTGCTCGGCGTGCAGCCGGCGATCTTCGGCAGCCCCAACGTGGTGAACCTGCTGGCCGACGGCCTGGAGGACGTGGTCGGGGCGAAGTTCGCCGTCGAGGCCGACCCCGAAGCGGCGGCGCTGCTGATCCGCCGGCATATCGAGCACAAGCGGGCCGGCCTCGGCCTGCCGCACCTCGAGGATGTCGAGATCGGCGCCGCGGCTTGAGGAGACGACCGTGTGCGAAACATGCGGACACCAGTACGGCCACCCGGACGGCCAATCCCATGGCCACGGGCACGACGGTCATCACGGCCAGGAGCACGGCCACTTGCACCTGCCGGCGAACGCCAGGGCCGAGGACTTCCGTGTCGTGGTGACGGGCAAGGGCGGCGTGGGCAAGACCAGCCTCACCGCCCTGCTCGCCCTGCGCATCGCGCGCCGTGGCATGCGGGTGCTCTCGCTCGACGCCGACCCCCAGGTGAACCTGCCCTGGGCGCTGGGCCTGCCCGCGGAGGAGGCGCAGGCGCTGACGCCGCTGTCGGAGAACGCGGACTACGTGGAGGAGACCACCGGTGCGCGTCCCGGCGACGGCTGGGGCCTGTTCTTCCGCCTGAACCCGAAGGTGGACGACGTGGTGGACCGGTACGGCACCGTGACGCCCGAGGGGATACGGCTGCTGGTGATGGGTAACACCGTGCAGCCCGCGGCTGGCTGCCTGTGTCCTGAGAATGCGCTGCTGGCCGCCGTCGTGAACGCGATCGGACTCCGCGAGGGCGAGGCCATACTGATGGACACCCAGGCGGGCTTCGAGCACTTCGGCCGCGCGCTGGCGCGGGGCTTCCGCCACGCGGTGGTGGTGGCCGACCCTACTTTCAACGGCGTGCAGGCCGCCCTGCACGCGGCCCGGCTCGCCCGCGAACTGGACATCGGCGCGATCCACCTGGTGATCAATGGTGTACGTGACGACGACGAGTACCGACGCGCCCTGGAGAGGATCGACGGGGCGGGTGGATTCGACTTCGCGAGCAGCCATCGGCTGCCGTGGGACGAGACATTGCGTCGCTCCGAACCCCTGGTGGCTCCGGCGCTGGACGAGGCAACCGACCCCGCGCTCGCCGAGGCCGTGGATGGCCTGCTGCAGGCGCTGGTCGATGACGAGACGAGTACGAGACGAGGACTGGCAACATGCGCATCCTGATACTGGGTGCCGGACCGGCCGGCATTTCCGTGGCGGAGAACATCCGTGACGTCCAGGAGGTCGCCGGCTCCGCGCCGGAGATAGCGATGGTCTCTGCGGAACCCTTCCCGCCCTATTCACCGCCCGCCATGGCGGACCACTTCCTGACCGGCGACGAGTCGCGGCTGTACTGGAAGGGAAACGATATCTGCGAGCGGCTGGAGGTCGAATACCATCCGGGCAGCATCGTGACCGGGATCGATGCGGAGGCTCATCGCGTGAGCCTGGCCGAGGGCGAACCGCTGGCTTACGACCGGCTCGTGATCGCCACCGGCAGCCGACTGCATGCTCCCGTCGAGGGAGCGACGATGCCGGGCGTCTACAACTTCAAGTCGCTGTCGGCGGCGCGGGAGCTGGTCGAACACGCCCGCCGTGGCGAGATGCAGAAGGCGGTCATCGTCGGCGCCGGATTCATCGGCGTGGAAGTGGCGCTGGTACTGGCCGACCTCGGACTGGACGTAACGCTGGTGGAGCAGGCCGAGGGGGTGATGCCGCGGATGCTGGACGAGGAGACGGCGGACATCGTGCGCCGGGCGCTGGTCGCGCGCGGCGTCCGCGTCCTCATCGATACCACGGCGAGCGCCTTCGCCGGCAACAGCCGCGCGCGGGCGGTGGTGCTGGAAAGCGGCGACGTGATCACGGCGGATGCCTGCATCGCGGCCACGGGCGTGAAGCCGAACATCGATTTCGTCGCCGGCGGCGGCTTCGACGTGGGCTGGGGCGTGCGGGTGGACGATCGCCTCCACACCGGCGTGGCCAACGTCTGGGCCGCCGGGGACTGCGCGGAGACGCGGGACCGGATGACCGGCGAGCGCTTCGTGCACGCGATCTTCCCGAACGCGATCAATCAGGCCCGGGTGGTGGCCGAACAGCTCATGGGTTTCGAGACCCTGTACGAGGGCGCCGAGACCATGAACAGCCTGCGGCACCTGGGCGTGCCCGTGATGGCGGTGGGCGAGCTGACGGGCGACGCGGAGGCCGTGCGATCCAAGGCCGACTCGCTGCGCCGGATCGTGCTGCGCGACGGCCGCATCGTGGGCTTCAGGCTGGCAGGAGATATCCGGGGCGCCGGCGTCTATCGTTCCCTCATGCTGCGCCGCATCGACGTCGGCGCCTACGGAGAGGGGCTGGCCGACCCGGCGTTCATCGACCGCCACCTGGCCGACCCCTTCCTCCAAACCGCCGCCTGAGGAAGAGGTGCCGGACCGAACTTTTGCAACTTTTTCGAGTTATTGGCGTCGGTCGCCCAGCCTGAGGAAGGACACGTCACGGATTCGGCCTACTTGCCCTTGCTCGTAGAAAAGTTGGAAAAGTTGGAAAAGTTCGGTCCGGCACCGGATTCGAGCCAGCTTCGAAGCGGGGCGATGGACTCCTCATAGCCGATCCGCGCCACTCTTTCGACTTCCTCGAAGTCGAGCATGCCCACACCCCGGACGTGGATGTTCCGATAGAAGTCGGCCAGCCCGTCCTCCAGCATGGCCCGACGTGCCCGGCCGGAGCCCACGACCATCGCATTCATGATGACGGCGGCGATTCCCGGCGCGCGGCGCGAGCGCTGCCAGGGCAGCAACCGTGCCACGGCCTGCTGCAGGCCCGACACGGCGAGACCGAATTCGTTCTTCCCGGTGGGCCCCCTCGGCGGTGCGACATCGATGGCGATCACCGGTCCCGTCGGGTTCAGGTCCCGCATCACGTCGACCGGCACATTGTTGAGCACACCGCCGTCCACCAGCAGGTCTCCCGCTTCGCGCACGGGCGGCAACACGCCGGGAATCGATACGCTCGCACGAACAGCGCGCGCAAGATTGCCGCGACGATGGACGACGCTGCGCGCGGTCGTCAGATTCGTCGAGACGCAGTAGAAGGGCAACCACAGGTCCTCGATATCCCAATCGCCCATCCACTCCTCAATGCTGCGCGTGATACGGCGCCCCGCCAACAGCGATGCAACGGGCAGCGTGTAATCCAGCAACGACGAAAAGCTCTCACGAACCAGCTTCACACCCTCGGCCGCGCTGCAGCCCCAGGCGGCAGGAACGGAAACCGGGGCGCCGATGCTCGTTCCGCCGATCATGTCGATGGGGATACCGAGCTCTTCCAGCGCCCGGATGACGCCGAGGTGTGCGAACCCGCGGGCACCACCGCCTCCCAGCACGAGTCCGATCGCCTGCCCAGCGAATGTGCGCGCGAGCCGGCCGATATCACCGTCGTGGCCTTGACGCAGGTGATACACCGCATCGAGCTGACGACCCTGGAGCCACGCAGCGGTGCCCCGGGGCCGGTCGAGATCCGGCGGATGCAGAAGTAACAGGCTGCGGCGCGGTTCACGGCCTGCGCGCCAGTGATCGGTCAGTCGGGCGTCGATCTCGCCCGGACGCGGATCGGCCGTGCCATCGGCAACGATCACGACGTGATCGGCCTGGTGGACACAACGCTCGGTCCAGGGCGACCACTCCGGGTCTGCGATGTACAGCACATACCGGTGGCGATCGCCGAGCTCCTGCAGCCATTCCGCCAGACGCGGATAGGAAGGCGCCGAGTCGGCAACGCGACTGATACCCGACTGGCCGAGCTCGCGGTCCACCGTCGCCGCATCCATCGGGATGGCATCCCCGTATCGAGACATGCAGTGCGCCAGCGTTCTCGCCATCTCCTGCACCGTGACGGACGGCCCGGCGGGGAGGAGCGCGAGGCTCGTGCCCAGGGTCTCGCGGCGAACTCCGACGGCGCTGCGTCGCTTCAATCGCTCGATGATGATCTGCGTGAGACTCTTCATCGCGCCCGGATAGACTTCGATGAGCCGATCGAAGTCCTCTCGCGGTATTCGCGCCAGGACGCTGCTTCGGACCGCGTAGACGGTGGCGGAACGGGGCTCGCCCGACAGCAGCGCCATCTCGCCGACGGTCTCGCCGGTGTGGACCATGTTGATCACCTGTTCGCCGCCGTCCGGCTGTGCGACCGTAACGCGCAGCAGGCCACTCAGCACGATATAGGCGCAATCGGCGGACTCTCCCTCGCAGAAGAGATCGTCGCCGCTGCCGAGCGTCAGGAACTCGATCGATTCCTGAAGTGCTTCCGGGATGCTGCCTTCCGAAGGCTCGAAGGGTCCGAATAGCCGATTAAGGTGACGGGCGAGCTGCAGGCGGCGGAGCCGTCCCTCGACGATACGCGTCACGCGCTCCCAGGTGTCGGGACTGCTGTCCAGCAGAGCCTCGAAACGCGAGCGGGACAGGACCGCGACCCACGAGTCGTCCAGCGCGCGGACGTCGGCGAGCCGCGTGCCACCGACGACCAGCTCGGTTTCGCCGGCGAATTCGCCCGGCCCGATCTCGTTCAGGACGCGGATAGCGCCGTCCTCAGCAGACTGGGTGGCCGCAAGCCGACCCTCCAGCACCAGACAGGCTTCGTTGCCCTGCTCCCCGGCTCGCATGAGGAGTTCTCCGGCCGAGCACCGCAACTCCTCCGCGCCATCCGCCAGATCGGCTATCTCCCGCTCGCTCAGGGCAGCGAGTGGTCCTCCCTTCTCACGAAGTAATAGCAAGCGATGCTGCATGTGTGCCCCCCAAACCCTCAGCCCTCCGGTGCCTCCGGTGCCGGACCGAACTTTTGCAAGTTTTTCGACTTGCCGTTCCGCCATGCAGCAGGGCGGATTGTCCGGAAGCAAAAAATCCCGGTGCGCCAGAGCGGCGTCACCGGGATTTCAAAACTCAATAAGTTGGAAAAGTTCGGTCCGGCACCTCAATCATCAATCGCCGCCGAATAGCTTGCGCAGTCCTTTCGTCACCTTTTCCTTGGCGCTGCGCTCGGTCTCCTGCTTAGCGGCTTCCTCGGCGCCCTCTTTCGCGGAGTCGGCCAGTTCCTCGGGAAGGCCGGGCTGCTCGCTGCCGGGCTGCTGCTCCCCACCCATGCCGGGCATGCCCTGCATCATGGAGCCCATGCCGCCCATGTTGAACTTGCGATAACCGGCCGGGATCTCGAACAGCGAGTCCGGCTGATCCCCCCGCTCCAGCTTCTTCACCTCATAGCGGAAACGGCTGCGCTCGCCGTTGGTCTCGGATACCGCGAAGCTTTTCACCGCGATATTGTCGGCGGTGAACCAGGTAAAACCCCCGTACTTCCCGTCCGGTCCCTCGTAGATCACCTTGTATTTCGTCGTATCGAAACCGTTGACCTTCTCCTGCCCCACCACTTCCCGCTCGATGAGGCGGTACTCCTTTATCTGATCGCTGGACTGACCCATGTCCATTTCCATGTACATGCCCTGCGGCATGAGCATGTAGGTCTTCTGTGCTTCCAGGTCCTGCAGCACGACCATGTCCTGTCCCCCGACCTTCATCTCGTCGCGGATATGGCCCGGTTTGTAGTAGATGGTCGTGTCGATATTCTGCTCTTCGGTCTCGAGACGCGCCTCCGCGCGGAACGGCGTCTCCACCGCACCGACTTGAGCGGCCTCGTTCATGCCGACGGCGATCATGCCACCGAAAGCGAGAGCGGCTTCGGCCCCGAGCAGCGTGGAGAGCGAGGCGGCGAGAACCAGTAATGTCTTTTTCATTTTCTCCCCCGTGGAGGCTGATTGCCGACCTTAGAACTTACGCCTGCGCCGGAAGGTCCGTCAAATACGCTCCTGCGCCTTTCAACGGCCGGCCGGGCCCTTTAGTATTTCCCCGGAGCACAACGGCATCCGGTGCCTGACCGGATGACAGGGGGAACAAGCGCCATGATCCATACGCTGCGACACCGCATCGCACCAATCGCCATGCTGCTCCTGGCCGCCGTCACCGCGGCGCCGGTGTCAGCACAGGCACCCGAGGATATCGTCTCGGCCGACACCCGCGCGTGGGCGGCCGAGCGGCTCGACGCGGCAGAATCGGCCCTGGCCACGGGCGACCTCGAAACCGCCTGGAAAGCGACAGAAGCGGCGGCCGATGCGCCAACCCGCTTCCATGGCCGGGGCCTTGCCAACGTCTCCGCACGAGCGCTCGGCGATGCACTCTACGGCCGCATCTTCCAGCTGCGTAAGAGCATCCGCACCGAACTCGGGCGCCAGGCCGAGGAGGCGGGCGTCGTCTACAGCCAGCCGGGGACCCGGGAGGTGAGTGAACCCTGGCGGCGGGAGTCCAGGGATGCCCTGACCTGGTACATGGGAGCCCCCGATCCGGACGCCGTCGGCCGACTCGCCCGGTCGGCCCCCGCTGACCGTACGATACTCCTGCGAATGCTCGGCAGTATTTCGGCGAACGACGACGGCGAGATCGAATACGGCGTCGGCCGGGCGGGCTCCGGCGTCGCCATCGGCCACGAGCCGCTGTGGGACCGCTATGAACCGCTGCCCGAGGAACTCGCGCTGCAGCAGCGATTCGAGGACGAGGTCATACCGATCATCGTGGGCCGCATGCAGCAGGAGGCCGAAAGACTGCTTGCCGAGGAGCAGGCACTCTACGAACGGCCGATGACGGAGATGGAGAAACAGGGCGCTTCCGGCGACTGGGAGGCGATGGCGGCCGCCGTCACCGGCGTGGAGGCGGAGGAAACGCCGGCTCCGGAGGTACAGATCCGGCTGTGGCGGGCGCGGGATTCGCAGAAGCTCCTCCGGGAGTCCAAGGAGTGGCACGAGACCCTGGCCGTCAGCGTCCGTGTGGACGGCGAAGTGCGCATGCGGCGGGCTGTAGCCGTGCCGGTTCTCGAACGTGCGAAGGCGCGGGCCGACGAGATGATGGCGATCGGGGATGACACCGGCGTCCCGCTGACGGCACGCGCCGAAGCCTACGACGACGCGCAGGACTACTATGCGATCGCCGACGACCGGGGGCTCGCCGACCTCGCCTACCAGAGACGCGCGGCCCTGCAGCCGGCGCTGGAGGCTTATCAGGCGAAGCGCGAAGCCGCGATGGATAAGGCCCAGGAGGAAATGAAGGGCATGGCCGCAGAGATGGAGCAATCGCTGCAGGACATGGAGAAGACCGAGGAAGAGAAAAAGGCCTTCAAGGAAGAGGCCGACGCTCTCGAGGACGAGCTCGGCTTCTGATCAGCCCCCGGGGCGAGTCGGCGGCGGGTGCGTATCGCCGGCTGCTTCCTCCCGCCAGCGCTGGACCAGAAGCCGCGGGTCCCGGACGACGGGCAGCTCGCCGCGGACGTCGGGCAGGCGGAGGATGGAGAGCACGAACGGGTAGACGTCGGTCACGTGACGCTCGCCGATCACGATGCCCCCCGGCAGACCTCGTCCGCGAGCCATGAAGATGCCATGCATGGCCGGCACGGACGGGTCCCAGCCATGGTTGCCGGCCTTGATCTTCGCGATCCGCTCGGGGCGGGACACCACTGTCCGGCCGGGCTCGGCCATCAGCACGATGTCGGCGAAGCGGGTGTCGTCGTCTGCTACGCGCCAGTGGCCCGGGGATTCCGCCCTGAGCCAGGCCCGGCCGTGGCTCCAGCTCGCGTTCACGCGGTCTCGAATCGCAGCGGCCCGGGCCGGATCCGGAGTGTCCAGCCAGATGTTCAGGTAGCTGCCGCCGCCGTGGAAGGTCAGGCCTTCCAGGTCGATGTGCTCCGAGAACACGTAAGGCGGCGCTTGGGTATCGGTAGCCTGCTGGCCGTGATCGGAGACCACGATTACATGGACCCGCTCGGCGATGGGGAGCCTCTCGATGCCGTCGAGCAATCGGCGAAGATGGCCGTCCACCCGCCGTATTGCCGCGCGGCTCTCCGCCGAGTCCGGTCCGGTGCGATGCGCCGCCAGGTCCACGTCGTCGAAATAGAGGGTGACGAGATGGGGCCGGCCGGGCGCCGGCAGGGCCAGCCAGTCGAGTACCTGGTCCACCCGGGTCTCGCCGGGGACGGAGCCGTCGTAGGGGTACCAGTAGGCGGGCCGGATGCCCTGGATGTCGGCCTCCGTGCCCACGAAGAAGAAGGCGGCGGTCAGCATGTCGTTCTGCTCCGCCACCACCCAGAGCGGGTCGCCGCCGTACCAGCTGCCGTCCTGCACGGCCTCCCGGTCGTACATGCGGAACCAGTTGCCGCCATCGGCCGGCGGGAAGTGATTGGCAACGAGGCCGTGGTCGGCGGGATAGAGCCCGGTGGCGATCGAGTAGTGATTGGGGAAGGTGAGCGTCGGGTAGACGGGCACCAGCGACGTGGCACTGATGCCGGTGGCGGCCAGCTCGTCCAGCGCCGGGGTTTCGGTCCTGTCCCGGAAGTCGTGGCCGAAGCCGTCGATGGAGACGAGTACCACGTAGGGTTTGTCGGCATGCTCCGGCGCGTTGAAGCTCCCGGCCTCGGCCAGCGAGAGTGCGACGATCACCAGGAGGGCGGCTCCGTAGCAGGTTCGGGCGAATCTCAAGTCGGTAACCTCGGGCGCGGGTGGAAGCCTGCCAGGACGGCCGGGAGTGCCGGCGGCAGATGTATTCCCTGGCGGCGAATCAGGTTATGCCAGACCGGCGCGGATAAGAAAAGGCGCCCGCAGGACTCGCCTGCGGGCGCCGGGTGCCGGGGCGGGGGGATGTCCCGGCGATACGCCATAAGTTGCAAAAGTTCCGAAAGTTCGGTCCGGCACCTCCTACGGGCGGGTTCCGCCTTCGACCGGGTCCTTGGTCCAGCCGAGTTCGGTCCAGTCGTACTTGTTGCCGCCGTGGCAGTCCACGCAATTGCCGTTGTAGCCGAGAGAGGCTTCGCCGGGGGCGATTTCGTGGTTCACCGTCAGGTACATGACCGTATCGATGAACTCGAACTCGCCCGTGTAGGTCTGGCCGGCGTAGGCAGCGCCTTCAGCCAGGGCGAGATTCCAGTCGTAGACCTTCCAGTAGGCGTTCGGACCGCCACTGGGACCGAACAGATGCGGCACGAGAATCGTGTTGTTATTCGCATCCGCAGGCTGGTTGCCGATCATCTTCTTGAACGGATAAATCATCGCGTCGGGTATCGTGTAGTCGGCCGTGGGCTCGGCCAGCACTGCCGGCAGGGAGGTGTACTGATCGTTTGCGCCGATCAGCGTCTTGGTCCACTTGCCGTCGTAGTATTTCAGGGTCGGCCGCACGTTGTTCTCCCAGACGAACGAGCCCTTCTTCGGGTCGTAGACGGGGTCACCGGTCACCGGATCGGTCTCCACACCACGCTCGAGGTCGCCGGCATCCTCCCAGTACCACTCGGTCTTCGTCGTCTTGTCGCGCGCGAACGTCGGAATATGGCAGACCTGGCAGGCCAGCGCGGTATGGGTTTCGACGATGTTCTGGACGTCAGTACCCGCATGAATGTTGAACCGGTCGCCGTGGCAGTCGGTGCAGTCCTTGATGCTGCCCTCGTCCGTGGAGTGGTACACCATGCCGCCGATGCCATGGTCGATGGCTTCGCCGTCCGCATTCTTCTTCACGGTGTGGCAGGCCGTGCACTCGAGATTCCCGCCGTCCGTGCCCATGTGCACGTCGAACTCGCGGGTGGTGTCCGCGAGCGCCATGGCAAGGTCACCGTGCTTGACGTTGTCGCCGCCGCCGGCTTTCGCATGGCAATCGATGCAGTTGTCGATCGTGGGCACGCCGCCGTTCTCCGCGACACTCTGGGCCACCTTGTTCAGGTCGAGCGGCGTCCCATCCGGCAGTGTCTCGACAGGCAGCCCGGCGGTGGTCGGCGCCTTGGCATAGTCACCCGTCTGGTCATGGCATACGAGGCAGTCCACGTTTTCGGGATTACCGAAATCGTAGGTATTGTCGGCGTAGCCGTAACCGGTATGGCACTGGGTGCAGCGTCCCTCGTTACTAGGCACGGCGACACAGAAGTTGTTGATGATCTGGTTCTTGCCGAACGTGAGTCCCTCGACGCCAGCCATGGTCGTGGTGACGCCCTCCCACTTGAAGTGGGCACTCTCGAGCATATCGTCGCCGATCGTGCCGTGGCAGTTCAGGCAGGACTCCGTGCCTTCGTACGGGTTCTCGGCGAAATAGCCCTTGTGCAGTTGGACGGGTGCATAGGCATCGCTCGCAAGCGCATTACAATCCGTGGCGTCCACCACGCCGTCGCCGTTGAGGTCCTCGTCCGGATCGGCCACCCCGTTCTCGTTCAGATCCCAGCAGCTGATGCCGTCCGCTCCGTCAGCCCCGTCCGCTCCGTCGGCGCCGGGGGCTCCATCGTCGCCCTCACAGCCCGTCATCGCGAACGCCAGCATGAGCATGGAAAGTACGGCCAGTAACCGGGCTTTCGCCGGTATCAATGCGTTCATTCTTCTTGCCTCCTGTCGGCTCATCACCCGGGCGGCTGTATCGGCGCGAAGCAGCCAGACCCTCATCGAGAAGAACCCGGACCGACTCTCGCTGAGGTCGCAGACCCGGAGGAGCCGCCCGACAAACATCGGGACTATGATTGGCCGCCCCCGCTAAGGTCGGATTCCGTATTTCTTCGGATGGAAGTGTTGTGCAATGCGGCAAAAAAATGAATACGGTTGATCACGCCCAAAGGTAGGTAATTTTCCTAATACTAGCTTTTATAACGGAATTTCATGCTATTTAGGAATCGGTATACCAGTTTTCTGTTTTTAATCGTTTTATCAGCATATTACGCATCACTAATGCACTGTTTGTATACCAGACGGCGCCCGCAAGCGATTGACACGGCCGCCGCGGCAGGGCAAGGGTGTAGGGATGCACAACAGGAGAAGCCGGTATGTCACGATTCCTGGCGGGTTTCCTCGCCCTCTGGGCACTTCTTGCCGCTGCCGCGGCGGTGGCCCAGTCGCCCTCGGTAGCGCAACCGCCCGAAGACGGAGTCACCGCCGACACCGAGGACATCGAGGAGTTCGTCAGGACCCTCGAGGATCCGCAGGCCCGGGAAGAACTCATCGATCAGCTGAAAGTCCTGATCGAGGCACAGAAGCAGCAGTCGGAAGGGCCGCTGCCCGAGCCGGCGAGCATCGTCGACGTGGCGGGCTCGATCTTCGCCGACGTCCGGGACCGCGTGCTGGCCATCGAGCCCCGTCGCGCGCTGATCTCCGGTACCGTGAGCGCCGCGATCCTGATCGGGGCGTTCCTGCTGCGCTGGCTGCTGCTCGTGCTCATGCGCAAGCTCTATGCCCGGCTGACCGGCCCCGGCCCCGGCCGACGGCCTGACGGGGAAGCCGCAACATCGTCGGCCACCGGCGAGGAAGCGGATACCGAGCGGGCCGGGGACGAGCAGCGTCGGGAAGCCGTCGGGGGAGAACGGATCGAGCTGCCCGGTACCCTCACGCGCCTGCTGACGCTGATCATCGGCGTTGCCGCGGTGATCCTGATCGCCGAGACCTGGGGCGCCGGCATCGGCGGACTGCTGGCCACCGATATCGGTTCGCGGCTCGCCGAGACTTCGGTCGCCATCGGGCTGATCCTGATCGTCACCGCCGTGCTCTGGAATGCCGCCGACCTGGTGATACAGCGGCTGCTGCGCGTGGCCACCCGCAGCCTCGACCGGGAGCGCTCCGCGCGCAGGCTGGACACCCTCGTGCCGCTGCTGCGCAGCGTGCTGCAGGCCACCATCGGCGTGCTGGCCGCACTGCTGCTGCTCTCGGAACTGGGCGTGAACATCGGCCCGCTGCTGGCCGGCGCGGGCATCCTCGGTCTCGCCATCGGCTTCGGCGCCCAGACGCTGGTGAAGGATCTGATCACCGGCGTGACAATCCTGCTGGAGGACGGCGCCACCGTGGGCGACGTCGTCGAGGTAGCGGGGCATGCCGGCGTGGTGGAGGAGATGCGCATCCGGGTCATCCAGCTGCGGGACCTGGCCGGCAACGTGCACCTGGTGCCCTACAGCGACGTGACCACCATTAAGAACTTCACCAAGGAGTTCTCTTATTACCTGTTCGAGATCGGCGTGGCCTACCGGGAGGACACGGACGAGGTCTGCGATGTGCTGAGGGAGCTCAGCGACGAGATGCAGCAGGATGAAAAATACGGCCCGGACATCATGGAGCCGCTGGAGATCCTGGGCGTGGACCAGTTCGCCGACAGCGCCGTGATCATCAAGGCGCGCATGAAGACCAAGCCGATCCGCCAGTGGGCAATCGGCCGGGAATTCAACCGGCGCATGAAGAAGCGCTTTGACGAGCGCAACATCGAGATTCCGTTCCCGCACACCACGCTGTACTTCGGCGAGCCCAAGCAGGGCACGCCGCCGCCGCTCCACGTCGCTCGGGACGAGCCGGCGGGCGAGCCGGCCGGCGACTGATGACGGGAGGCTCGGCGAGGGCCGGCAGGGCCGGGGGCCCGCCGCGGCGCCTAGAGCATCACGTCGGAGCAGATGCGCCGGGTATCGTGGGGCTGGCCGCCCTGCTCCAGCGTGAGATAGAGCGTGATCAGGTAGAAGCCGACGAAAACGAAGTCGCTGTGCAGCTTGTAGTCATTGGCGATGAAGAACGCGAACAACTCGTCGAAGGACTCCTTGAAGTCGTCGATGCGAAACACCTGGGCGCTCTGGTCGACGCCGAAGTGCGCATGCAGCAGCTCCTTCAGCTCGGATTCCGCGGACTGGGACAGCTCCGGCTTCAGCATGCCCATCTGCCTGAGCGCGTCTTCGAAGGCGGATTCGTCGTCGCTGTAGAAAGAACGGTACAGCGCCACCATGCCCTCGCGGAACTCGCTCCGCAGCTGTATCCACAGGCCGTTGGGCTCGTACAGCAGCTCGTTGTCGCGAGCGCCGAAGCGCGCCGGGCGCAGATCCAGGAACAGGCCGTCGTCCACCAGCCACTGCCCGAAGTACAGATGCAGGATATCGTCGCCCAGCGCCTGCAGCCGGTCCGGGTCCTGAATGTCCTGGAGGGGCTCCGCGTCGTAGCGGTCGTCCGTCAGGGTCACCGCGGAGACCGTCTCAGCGGTGGCGCGGCGGAGCTTGCGTACGCCACGCCCGGTCATGAACTGCCAGCTCACCTGGCGCATGGCGGAGAGCATCGGCCGCCACTCGATGGCATCCCAGCCCGTCGTGGGCACGAAGCGGGCCAGCTGGCGGAGTTCTTCGGGAATGAAGCCGGGCAAGCGCATCGATTCGCTCCTGCGAGATTGACGGGACATTGACGGCGTACC
This sequence comes from Lentisalinibacter salinarum, assembly GCF_040706555.1. Lineage (NCBI taxonomy): Bacteria > Pseudomonadati > Pseudomonadota > Gammaproteobacteria > Woeseiales > Woeseiaceae > Lentisalinibacter > Lentisalinibacter salinarum. The sequence goes on along the minus strand of NZ_JAPDRH010000001.1, from coordinate 52,446 downwards.
GACGAGAGATTGCCGGCCGCCCCCGGGTGCCTGAGACTCGGAGGCACAGCGCCGCTTTCCGCCCCGCATGTTAGGGTCTCCTCCTGGAAATCGAAAGGTCTGAACACAGATTGAGCACATCCTCGCCACAGACTCCGGCAGATCCGGCGCTTTATGCTCCGGCGGCGGAGGAATTCGAGCGCACGCTGGAGAAACTCGAGCAGGCCCGCCCCTTCGGCAAGGCACTGCACCAGCAGCGACTTTTATCCATCGCCCGCAAGCTCCTGAACACCGCAGAGGGCATCGAGGCGCTGTACGGCTACGCGCCGCGCTTCGACAGCGCGGGGTTGTTCATGGGGGGCGACTGGGACGAGCCGGAGAAGCTCCAGCCCTCCCTGGTGCGCGATACGCTGACGGCCGGCGGCGACTTCCCGGCGCTGGAGTGCCTCAGCGAGCTGCGCTTTCTCGCCATCGCCACCGGCCGGGTGGCGCATCCGGCGCTCAGCCCGGCGGACGCGCGCGCTTTCCTGGAGGACGTGCTGGCGCGGAACCTGGATTTCCCGTTCCCGGAGGCGACGGAGTTTACCCGTCAGGACAGCCTGATGACGGAACGGCTGCAGCGGTTCTACGGCTTCCTGCTCGAGCACCTGGGCATGGACGGCATCCTCGATGCGCTGGTGGCCGAGTGCGAGCGCATACTCCTGCAGCGGCCGATAATGGTGCAGCGCGCCGAGGAGATGCTTCGTACCGCCGAGCACGTGCTGCCGGAGCCGGCGGCAGAGGACGAGTCGCCGTCGATCCGGTTCACCCGCTGGCTGATCGAGGCCCTGCGAGGTCCGTCGGAACTGGCCCGCCGGCATCCCGACCCGGAGGAGTATGCGCTCGCCCTCGCCGGCCTGGACGAGGGGTCGCTGGCGGCCGAGGCCGGCGCTTTCGGCGGACGGATGAACCGCACCGGCCTCGTGAGCCGACATCATGCGGTGCTGCTGCGCCACCTGTCGGGCAGCAGCGACGATCTCCTCGTGGACGCTCTGGCGCTGAACCGCATCGGCCGGACCAGCCTCGCCGAGTACCGGCAACTGATCGGCCTCGTCATCGCGCACGCGGTGTTGCCGGATACGGCGCGGTGCATCTACGGGCTGTCGCGACTGCTGAACCGGGGCATCCTGTTCTTCCAGCCCGTGGCGCCGGGGCTGCAACACCTGACCGTCCTCACGATAGACCCGGAAGTGGCAGAACTGTTGCGCTCCGCGAGCCAGCTTGAGGATCCCCCTCCCGCGAACGCGCTCCTGCTCGCGGCGACGCTGAGCGTGATCGGCCAGCCACGGGGCGTCGACCAGGGCCACAATCCGACCTGCCAGGCGGCGCGGGCCATCAGCCTCTGGTCGCTGAACGACGTCGGCTACCTGCTGGAGATGATCGCGCGCGCCGCCGGCGAGAACGAGGTGGTGATGCACTTCGAGGGCGGCACGATCCGTTCCGCCGACCTGCCCGCCGGCCTGGCCGGGGAGCTGCACACGGAGCTCGACGCCGTCTCTCTGGTGCTTACGCCGCATCTCGACCGGATCTACATGGAGATGAGCCGGCGCACGATCGGCCGGCCGGGAGACGGGCACAGGTGGGTCAACCCGGAGTTCCACGGCTGGTGGGTCTACCGCGGCTTCGCCTCGCTGGTGGATCCCGCGACCGAGGCCATCCAGGATGCCGAGGGTTTCGTCCGCCGCTTCCACGCGGCCTACCACCCCGAATACAACGGCGGCAGGGATCTGGTGTACGCACAGCCCTGCGGCGTGGTCTCGGTGAGCGCCAGCGGCGAGTTCGTCGGCTGGCACGCCGTATCCATCCAGCGGGTGGCGCGGGATCCCGCCGGCGCCTGGCGCGTCTACTTCTTCAATCCGAACCGGGACAAGGGCCAGAACTGGGGTCACGGCATCGTGACGTCCACATCCAACAACGGCGAATGGGAAGGCGAGTCGTCGCTGCCCTTCGAGCAGTTCCTTATGCGCCTCTACGTGTTCCACTACAAGCGCAGCGAGCTCGGCGAAGAAGACAGCGTGCCGGCGCAGACGGTAACGGCGATACTGGACGGCATCGCCGAAAGCTGGGCCGGGGAGCGGGACTGGATCAGCCGTGGCCACGGCTGAGGCGGGTGACGTGTTGCTCGTCTACGACGAGCGCATGCTGGCCCACGACCCGACGGGGTGGGACCCGGAACGCCCGGACTGGACGAGTGCCGTCAAGGCGCTGCTCGCCGCGCAGTACCCGGACAAGGACTTCGACGAGGGCTACGTGCATCCGGAGCGCCCGCAACGGATCACCGCCGTCGCCGGGCGGCTGGGCGAGCAGCCCGTCCCGGGCACCCGCTGGCTGACCACCGAGCCCGCGGAGCCGCCGGAACTCGAACGCGTGCATACCCACGAACACGTCGCATTTATCGAGAGCCTGATCGGCCGCGCCTGCTGGCTGGACCGGGACACCACTGCCGTCTCGCCGGGCAGCGTCATGGCGGCCAAGCTGGCCGCCGGCGCGGGCATCACGGCCGTCGAATGTGTGGCCCGGGGCGAGGCGACGCGTGCCTTCTGCGTCACGCGGCCGCCCGGACATCACGCGAGCGCGGCCCGCGCCATGGGGTTCTGTCTCTACAACAACGTCGCCGTCGCGGCCGCCCATGCCCGCGCGCTGGGAATGCAGCGCATCCTGATATTCGACTGGGACCTGCACCATGGCAACGGCACCCAGGACATCTTCTATGCGGATGGCGATGTCCTGTTCGTCGACACCCACTGCGCGGCGCCCTTCTACCCCGGCACCGGCGCCCTGGAGGAAACCGGAGAGGGCGCCGGCCGGGCCGCCACCGTCAATATCCCGCTACCCCCCGGCAGCGGGAATGCCGCGATGCTGCGGGCGATGGAGACGATCATCGTGCCGGCGGCAGAGACCTTCCGCCCGGACCTGGTGCTGGTCTCGGCCGGCTTCGACGCGCACTGGCACGATCAGACCTTCGCGATGGACGAGGGCGGTTTCGCCGCGATCACGGCCGGGCTCTGCGGCATCTCCGACCGCCACGCAGGCGGGCGTCTGATCCTGTGCCTGGAAGGCGGTTACAATGCCGACGCGCTGGCCGCGAGCGCTCACGCCACCGTCGCAGCCCTGGCCGGGACGCTGCCCGACACGCTGAACACGCTGGAAGAGGACCCCGGCATCGCCGCAGTCGATGCCGCCGCGGCCTTCCACCGGCAAGCGGCCGGACGCTGACGGGGACGCTCAGACGTAGAAGTCCAGCTCCTCCTGGTGTTTCAGCAGATCCCGCAGCTTGTGCGGGTCGTCGCCGAAGAAGAACACCAGTCCCCAGTGGGTGCCGAATGCGGTCCGCTTCGTGACCGTCTCCTCCATCGGCTGCGTCAGCTCGTGATAGTCGAAGTAGGGGTGCTCCTCGGTTTCCCGCGGGATCTCGAGCTTGCTCACGACACGGCGGCGCGGATAGACACCGAAGCAGCCGGCATAGCCCTTCGCGTCCTCGACCGGTTTCGGGAAAAACGCCTGGATCTCCTCCTCGGTGCTCTTCGGGTCGAAGACCAGGATGGAGGCCTGGTAGGCGTTGAAACCGTAGGCCCGTTCGATCAACTCGAAGGCCTTGAACCCCGGCGGCCGGTAGGCGACCTCGCCGAAGTACATGGTGCCGTCGCTGGTCACGAAGTACTCCGGATGGATCTGGCCGAACTTGATATCGAAGGTCTTGATCAGCTTCTCGATCTGCTCGGTGATGGCGGCGCGCCAGCTCTCGAGTTCCGGCGTCGCCGGCACGAACACGGAGTAGCCGAGCGTCACGTACTCGGAGATGTTCAGGAAGCGGATCTTGCCGTCGTGTACCCATGCCTCCACCGCGAACTCCCAGCCGTCCAGATGGCTCTCCATCAGCAGCGGGAACTCGGTTTCCGGGATAGCGTCCACTTCCTCCGGTGTCCGGATGACCCGGTGTCCCAGACAGCCGGCCTTGTCGAAGGCCTTCAGGTGGATGGGGTCGTCGGGGTCGCCGTCCAGCTTCAGCAGCGTCTGATTCACCCGGCGCAGGAAACGCACGACGTCATCCTTGTCATGGGCTTCTTCGAAGATGCCCACGCGGATTCCGCCCAGCTGGGCGCGTCGCTTCATCAGCGCCTTGTCCCGGAACAGCACGGCCTGGCCATGCAGCCGCGGACTGCCCATCAGCACCGAGTTGATGGCGCCGGCCCACTCCACTGTCTCCTCGAACAGGGGGATGGCCACGTCCACGCCCTCCTCCTTCAGGCGCTCGGCGATCTCCAGCGAGCGATCGTTCAGCCGTTCGAAATTCCAGGGAATGTAGGGGATGTCGTTCTTCTTGCAGTAGTCCTCGGCCCAGTCGGGCGCGACGACCACATAACGGCGGTCGAAGCGGTCTGCGGCCTCGACGGCGCCCAGGCTCCAGCCGAGCAGGGCCACATAGCCTTTTTCCGGGTTCTTTTCCACGAATCCTCCATGCTGCCAAAGGGGGTCTATTACCCTAACATATCCGCTAAATGGCTGATTTTGGCGTCCAGATTGCGACCAATCCCGGCAAGCTCTTTTGAAGACCGGGCTCGCGTGTGACAGGATAGAAAGCCGCTTCGCGCCACCATAACGGCGATCTGCCGGCGCGGAAACCGCTCAGGAACAGAAAGGAGACAACATGAAAATCGTGCGTCTGAAGGACCTCGAAGGTACTGATCAGGAGGTGAAGAGCCCCGCCGGGTGGACCAGCGTGCGCTTCCTCCTGGCGAAGGACGGCATGGGCTTCTCCTTCCACGAGACCACCTTCCCGCCGGGGCTCGAGTTCGACATGTGGTACAAGCACCACCTGGAGGCCGTTTACTGCTACAAGGGCAAGGGGGAGCTGACGAACCGGGATACCGGCGAGAAGTTCACGATCGAGCCCGGCACGCTCTACGCTCTGGACAAGCACGACAAGCACACGCTGAAGGCGATCGAGGAACTCAAGCTCGTGTGCGCATTCAACCCGCCGGTAACCGGTCGTGAGATCCACGATGAGGAAGGCGCCTACATCCTCAATCCACAGGACGCCATCGAACCTCAGGACTGACCGGAGCGGAACGGAAGCTCGGCAGGCGGCACGCTCCGCGGACCCGGCCGTGTGAACAACATGCGGACAATGCGGGAGACCGCCATGACCAGGATCGTCGTATTCGCGTTCCTCGCCTTCGGCGCGACGGCTTGTACGACCGTGACCGGCAGATCGGATGCCGGCGTGCCCACATCGACGGACGGGGCGGCCGCGGCGGAAATGCCGGACTCAACGCGCACAGCGACTCCGGCGGGCGAACTCGCCGCCGGGCTCGAGCTTCCGGCCACCTTCGCGGGCACCCTGCCCTGCGCCGACTGCCCGGGCATCCGTTACCGACTGAACCTCTGGCCGGACGGTGTCTTCCACCTGCACCGGGAGTGGCTCGACCGGGACTTCGGGGAGTCCGATGTCGGCCGCTGGCGCAAGGACCCGGCCAGGAACGCCATCCTGCTCTACGGCGGCCACGAGATTCCGCTGCAGTTCTCGGTGGAGGATCCGCGTACGCTGCGTCAGCTCGACGTGGAGGGCCGCCCCATCGAATCCGACCTGCCCTACGAGCTCACGAGCGCGGGCAAGCTCGAACGCCTGGAACTCGAGCTGCCGCTGCGCGGCATGTTCACCTACCTGGCGGACGCGCCGCGCTTCGAGGAATGCCTTACCGGACGCTCCTACCCCGTGGCCATGGAAGGCGCCTATATCGAACTGGAGCGCGCCTATCTCGCGGCGGACATGCGGCCGGGCGCTCCGATCCTGGCGGCGCTGGAGGGAGCGATCACGGAGCGGCCGGCAATGGAGGGCGAGCGTCTGATACCCACCGTGGTGGTCCGGCGCTTCATCGGCCTGTTTCCGTCACAGAACTGCGAGAGAGCCATGAGCGAGGCCGCCCTGCCGAATACGTACTGGCGCATCGTGAAGCTGGAAGGCGAGCCCGTGCCCGTGGTCGACGACCGACGTGAACCCCATCTGATCCTGCGCGGCGGCGAGAGTCGCTACGCCGCCACCGTCGGCTGCAATCAGCTCATCGGCACCTGGGACGTGGAGGGAGACCGGCTGACATTCACCGGCGGCGCCTCCACGCTGATGGCCTGTCCGCCGCCGCTGGATGCCCGGGAGACGAAACTGAAGAGCGTACTGGCCGACACGCACACCTGGCGTATCAACGGGCAGGTGCTCGAATTATTTGACCGGACCGGGACGAACATCGCGGTCTTCGAGGCCGTCTACCTGCCCTGAACGCCGGGCGCCGCGGCCGCAGTCGGCACCTGGTTCGTCTGGCTCAGACGGGGCCCCCGCTCGGCGGGGCAGCCTTGTGCGCCGGCCAGGCCGCGAACGCGAGATAGTAGAGGAAAACGATATTCGCCAGCGGAACGATAATCAGCAGGCCCAGCGCGCCCGGGTAACCCGCCTTCTGGCAGATGCGCCAGAAAGGGACGACCACGATGGCGGCCCACACCAGCATCATCAGGTAACCGCCGCCGACCATATCTCCGTTCATCATCTTGCTTCTCCTCTCTGCCTCGTCTCATGATAGCGTGACCCGGAACTTCCCGTGCGGGGCGCCGTGGCGATAGAATCCGTCGGACCACGGAAGGAGACCCACCATGACACGACTTGCCCGATCCCTGCTCTGCCTCGCCTTCGCTCCGCTCGCGCTCGCGGTGGCCGGCGACGAGGGCGCCGTACGCCTGTCGGAACCCGTCACCGTGACGGACGACTACGAGGAGTTCGGCGCACCGGTCGTCTCCGCGGAGTCGGCGATTGCGCTGGGCGAGCTCGTCGGCGCCGGCGACGAGTACGTCGGCCGCGAGATCACGCTGACCACCCGGATCGCGAAGGTGTGTCGCAAAAAGGGCTGCTTCTTCATCGCCCGTGACGGCGACGCGACGGCGCGCATCACCTTCAAGGATTACGGCTTCTTCATCCCGACCGACTCGGCCGGCAAGGAGGTGCTGCTGAACGGCACCTTCGAGCGGCGCGAAATCACGGAAGCCCAGGCGGAGCACTACCGCAAGGATCTGGGCGAGCCGCCGCGCGGCGGGCCCGCCGCCGGCCCCGAGTACCACATCGTGGCGACGGCCGTACGCATCCCCAGAGGCTGAGGCGCCCGCTGCGCCCGGCCCGAAGGGCCGTCAGTCGTCCGAGCGCAGCGCCGCCAGGTCGGCGCCCGCCGGCTGCTGGAACAGCCGCAGCCCGAACTCGGGCACGATGGCGATGAGGTGATCGAAGATGTCCGACTGGATGCCCTCGTATTCCGCCCAGGCCGTCGTGCCCGTGAAGCAATAGATCTCCAGCGGCAGACCGTCGGGACCTGCGGGCAGCTGGCGCACGATCAGCGTCAGATCCTGGCGGATGCGCGGGTGGTTTTTCAGGTAATTGAACGCGTAGGCGCGGAAGGTGCCGATGTTGGTCAGCCGCCGGCGATTCACGTCCGCGGCCACCTCCCCCTGCAGCCGTGCGTTGTACTCCTCCAGCTCACGCCGCTTGGCGTCGACGTAGTCGGCGAGCAGGACGAAGCGCCTGAAGTGCTCGATCTCCTCGTCGCTCTGGAAGCGGATGGAGGAGACGTCGAAATACAGCGAGCGCTTGATGCGCCGGCCGCCGGACTCGCTCATGCCCCGCCAGTTCTGGAACGAGTCGGTGATCAGCCGATGGGTGGGGATGGTGGTTATGGTCTTGTCGAAGTTCTGCACCTTCACGGTATGCAGCTGCACGTCGATGACGTCGCCGTCGGCGCCGAACTGGGGCATCGTGACCCAGTCGCCCACCCGCACCATATCCTGGGCGGTGAGCTGGACGCTCGCCACCAGCGAGAGAATGGTGTCCTTGAAGACCAGCAGCAGGATGGCGGTCATCGCGCCGAAGCCGCTGATCAGCAGCAGCGGCGAGCGGTCGAGCACGGCGGCGACGATCAGCACGCCGCCCAGCACCCAGACCACGATCTGCACCAGCTGCACGAAGCCCTTCAGCGGACGTTCTTTCGCGACCGGCAGCGCCGAGTAGATGGTGTTGCCGGCGCTCAGCAGCGACGTCAGCGTCATGGTGAGCATCAGCACCATGTAGCCGGTGGCCACGTTGCGCGCGAGGCGCACCACGGTCTCGGGCAGGTCCGGTATGAAGGGGATGGCCAGGAAGACGACCAGCGCCGGCAGCACCTGCGCCAGCCGGCCGAACACATTGTGTGCCACCAGCGCGTCGTCCCAGGTGACCCGTGAGCGGGCGGCGAGGCGCCGCGCCGCATTGACCAGCACGCGCTTGGCCACCAGGTCGACCACCAAGGCGACGACCAGCAGCAATGCGAGCCCGAGGGCCGGCGGCGCCAGCGGATGGATGGATTCGAGCCGCTCTATCATCGTTCCTCGCTCATCATTTTCCGGCTCAGGTACCGCAGAAGGTGCGGACCACGCGCTCGTCCGAGGCCGGAGGCGCGGCATAGTCGGAACGGCCGGGCTGTTCCTCGAAGGGCCGCTCGAGCACCGCCCGCAGTTCCCGGAAGACCGACAGGTCGCCGCCGATGGCCGCGCGGATGGCCCGCTCCACCTGGTGGTTGCGGGGGATGTAGAGCGGGTTCTCCGCCTCCATCAGCGCCCGCACCTCGTCTGCCGTCTCGGGTCGGCGCGCCAGCCGTTCCCGCCAGCGCAGCTCGAATTCCCCGAAACGTGGCTCGTCGCTCGCACCGGCGCGGGCGGCCAGTTCGCGGAAGCTCAGCGTGTAATCGAGTCCCTCGCGCTGCAGGTGGGCGAGCCAGTCGCCTACCAGGTCGGCAATAGCGTCGGCATCATCGGGCTCGGTCGTTGTGAAGCCGAGCTTGCGCGCCATCCGGCCCAGCCACTCGTCCTCGAACAGCCCGGGGAAGCGGGCCAGCTCCTCCTCGAAGGCCGCCTTGTCGCCGCCAGCGAGCAGCAGGCAGTCGGCGAGCCGCGCCAGGTTCCACTGCGCGATGGTCCCCTGCTGGCCATAGGCATAGCGGCCGTAGTGGTCGATGGAGCTGAACACCTTGTCGTAGTGGAACTCGTCCATGAACGCGCAGGGGCCGTAATCCAGCGTCTCGCCGGATACGGCGGTGTTGTCGGTATTCATGACGCCGTGGATGAAGCCGAGGGCCATCCAGTGGGCCACGAGCCGCGCCTGGACCTCGACGACACCACGGTAGAACGCGCGCAGGGGCTCGTCGGTTTCGCGGGCCCTGGGGTAGTGACGATCGATGGCATAGTCGGCCAGGACCCGCACCGCGTCGGCGTCGCCGCGGGCGGCGAAGTACTCGAAGGTGCCCACCCGGACGTGGCTGGCCGCGACCCGGGTGAAGACCCCGCCGGGCAGGGCCTCCTCCCGGAACACCCGCTCGCCCGTGGCCACCGCCGCCAGCGCCCGGGTGGTGGGTACGCCGAGCGTATGCATCGCCTCGCTGACCACGTACTCCCGGATCACCGGACCCAGCGAGGACTTGCCGTCGCCCATGCGGGAGAACGGGGTGCGGCCGGAGCCCTTCAGCTGGATGTCGCGGCGCCGGCCCGAGGCGTCCACGCGCTCGCCCAGCAGCACCGCCCGGCCGTCGCCGAGCTGCGGCACGAACCGGCCGAATTGATGGCCGGCGTAGGCCAGCGCGATCGGCTCCGCGCCCGGCGGCAGCTCGTTGCCGCCGAACAGCCTCGCCAGGCGCTCCTCGTCGCCGCCGAGTCCCTCCAGCCCCAGTTCGGCGGCCAGCGGCCCGTTCCAGGCCAGCAACACGGGCGTGGGCACGGGAGCAGGCGCCACGCGAGCGTAGAAGTGCCCGGGCAGACGGGCATAGGAGTTCTCGAGTCGGCAGTCGGGGGTGTCGGAATTCATCCGGCGAAGGTTACCTGATGAGGCGCGGGAGTCCAGGCGGCGGGCGTTCCGGCCGAGCGGCGCTGACCGCCGCCGGTGCTGGGGATTACCACGATTGCCGGCAGGGGGAACCGACAGTAAATTCTCGCGGTCTGACCCTCCGGAGGTTCCATGTCCCCAGTCCGCCTGGCGCGCGTCGTCGCGCTGCTCACAGCTATGTTCTGCGCGCCCGCGTCCGCCTCCACGGACGTGGAATGGCTCACCGACGGCCCGGACGGCCAGCCGGGCCTCGTGCTCTATTACTTCTATTCGGACAGCTGCCCCCACTGCCAGGAGGCGAAGCCCTTCGTCGCCGGCCTGGGCGAGATGGAGTGGATAGACCTGCGCCGTTACGAGGTCTCCAAGAACCGGGAGAACGGCCTGCTGTACCGGGACATCGCCGCGAGCGTCGGCGAGAAGGCCCGCAGCGTCCCCGGCTTCCTGTTCTGCGGCACGCTGCGCACCGGTTACGACAAGGCGGAGACCACCGGTGCCCGTCTGCTGGAGGAGCTGCGCGCCTGCCGGGCGGATCCGGACAGCTACCTCGCGCCCGCCGAGGAGGCGGCGATGCCCCAGCCCGCGGAGGTGAGCGGTCTGCAGCTCCCTCTCGTGGGCACCATCGACCCGTCCAACTGGGGTCTGCCCATCCTGACCGCCATCATCGCCGGCCTCGACGCCTTCAACCCCTGCGCCTTCTTCGTGCTGCTGTTCCTGCTGAGCCTGATGGTTCACGCGCGCAGCCGGGCGCGCATGCTGCTGGTGGGCGGCACGTTCGTCCTCTTCTCCGGCGCCATCTACTTCGTATTCATGGCGGCCTGGCTGAACGTGTTCCTCTGGATCGGCGAGCTGCGCATCGTCACCGTGATCGCCGGCCTCATCGCCGTGACGCTGGCGGCCGTCAATATCAAGGACTACTTCTGGTTCAAGTCGGGCCCCTCGCTGTCCATCCCGGACTCGAAGAAGCCGGGCATGTATCAGCGGATGCGCAACCTGGTCGCCGCACCGAGCGTGCTGGCGATGCTGACGGGCACGGCCGTACTGGCCATCGTCGTGAACAGTTACGAACTCCTGTGCACCGCCGGGCTGCCCATGGTCTATACCCGCATCCTGACCCTGCGCGAGGCGGACAGCTTCGTGTTCTACATGTATCTCCTCTTCTACAACGTGATTTACGTGATCCCGTTGCTCGCGATCGTGGGGCTGTTCGTGATGAAGTTCGGCTCCCGCAAGCTGGGCGAGAGCGAGGGCAGGCTGCTGAAGCTGATGTCCGGCATGATGATGCTCGGGCTCGGCGCCGTCATGCTGTTCGCGCCGATGTCGCTGAACAACGCCGGCATCGCCATCGGCCTGCTGGCCGCGGCGGTGCTCGCCACCGCCCTGATACACGCCGTCATGAAGAGGCGGGGCCTGATCTGAACCCGATCCGCCCCCACATCGCTCTGGCGCCGGCGCTCAGCCTGTGTCACCGTGCACGTACGTATGACCCGGACGCCTGACATGGATGCCACCGTGCGCCGATACACCCTCGCCGAAGAGATCGCCCACGCGGTCACCCACGGCGTGGGAGCCCTGCTCAGCATCGCGGGACTCACCTGGATGCTCTACGTCTCGGCGGTGATCGCCGACCCGTGGCGCATCGTCGCCAGCGCCGTCTACGGCGCCAGTCTGGTGGCCCTGTTCCTCGCTTCCACCCTTTATCACGCCCTGTATGCGACGCGGGCCCGCAACCTGTTCCGCACGCTCGACCACTGCGCGATCTATCTGCTGATCGCCGGCACATATACGCCGTTCCTGCTGGTAGCGATGCGCGACAGCGTGGGCTGGTGGCTGTTCGGCACGATCTGGACGCTGGCGACGGCCGGGATCATCACCAAGCTCTGGTTCCGCGACCGTTTCCCGCGGCTGTCACTCGCCGGTTACCTGGCCATGGGCTGGCTGGTGCTGCTCGCCACGCCCGCGGTGCTCGATACGGTAGCGGCCGGCGGCATCGCCTGGCTGGTAGCCGGCGGCCTCAGTTATACCCTCGGTGCCGCCTTCTATGCCGCCAAACGCATCCCCTACCATCACGCCATCTGGCACCTGTTCGTGCTCGCCGGCGGGGTTTGCCACTTCCTGGCGGTGGCCCTGTACGTATTGCCGGAAGTCAGCACCGCCTGATCCGGCCTGCGGCCGGGAACGTGGGTCGGGCCCGCCGGGTCAGCCGGATTCCTCGTCGTCGCCGCCCAATTTATTCATCAGCCCTTCCTTGAACTGATCCAGCTTCTCTTTGGCCCGGTCCTTCAGGGATTCCGTCGCGGCCGACTGCAGCACACGCTCGATCACCGGCTCCAGCACCTGGCGCGCCACCTCGGTGCCGGTGGCGCCGCCCGACGCACGGCCGATGTCGGTCAGCTGGATGCGCGGTATGTCGACGGAGCGTCGTTCGTCGAGATCCGGCAGCGACACGGAGGCGCTGGCATCCTCCAGCACGAATCGTTCGATGATCAGCTTGCGGCCGGGGCCGTCGTCCGCGGCCTGCTGCTCCTCACCGCCGGCGGATTCCAGGTTCTTCATCAGATCGCGCAGGTTGCTGCCGGTCGCCCGCTGGATCAGGTTCACCGTGGCGCCGGAGACCGTGACCTCCTTCAGCACGATGGTGTCCTCCGTGACGGTGGCCGGATCGATGCGGATCAGGAAACGGCCCAGCGACATCGCGTCGCCGCCGTAACCCTCCGGATTGCCGACGGTAAGCCCGGCGATCTCTGCCCGGGCCTCGCCGAGATTGATGGACACGCCGCTGACCCGGACGGGCGTCTCCGTCGCCGCCGAGCCCTGCTCCTCGATCAGACCGGCGACGATCGTATCCAGCTGCGTGTAGATATAGACGAGCCCCGCCGCGATCACGACGACGATGGCGGCGACGGCGATCAGGGTCTTCCTGGCTCCGCTGCTCATATCGGTCCCCTTGTCGGTGTTCCTGCGCTTTGATCCGTCACCGCAGGCTACGCGCCGGCGGCACGCCGCTCAAGTTGCGGGCCGGGGCCGGTCGAAGCTGTCTTATCTGCAATCGCCTCCGAAGCCACTCCGTGGCACCAGTATCAGGGCGGACGAAGTCGGCGGTCGCCGGTCGGCGGTCAACGATAGTGGCAACTACGGATCGGGCACGGACGCCACGACTGTCATCATCACACGCCATGGGGAAGCGACTGCCATGACACACCACGAACAGACACCGCTGCGCGGCCGCCTGTACCGGGAGCAGAAGACCATGCGCCACATGGTCGCCCTGTACTGCCGCGACCATCATCAATCGGGCAGTCGTGCGGAAGACCGCCACGAGAGCGGCACGCCCTGCGCCGAATGCACGGACTTCCTCGCCTATGCGGCACGGCGGCTGCAGAAATGCCCCTACGGCGCGGACAAGCCCACCTGCGCCAACTGCCCGATCCACTGCTACAAGCGCGAGCCGCGGGAGTTCGCCCGCACGGTGATGCGCTATTCGGGGCCGCGCATGATGTGGCGCCACCCCTGGCTGGCGCTGATGCACCTGGTGGACGGACGCCGCCGCGTCCCCCATCCGCTCGAACTCCGCCGCAAGCGCTCCGCCGGCCGCTGAGCCGCGCGGCGGTTATACTCCCGCCTTTTCGACGCACGGCCGCGCCAGCGGCCGCCGCACGCCGCGTTCGCAAAGGAGTAAAACCCGATGCATCCCCGAATCTCCCGCTCACGCCGATCTGCCACCGTCTTCGTCCTGGCTCTCGCCGCCGCACTCGTCGCGCCGCCGGGAACGCAAGCCGCCGACGAGGAGCAAGCGCATCCGCTCGCCTCCATGCCGCTGAGGACCATCGGACCCGCGATCAGCTCGGGCCGCATCGCGGATCTGTCTTTCCACCCGGACAAGCCCCAGGAGTTTCTGGCCGCGGTGGCATCGGGCAACCTGTGGAAGACCACCGATGACACGACGACCTGGACGCCGGTATTCGACGACTACGGCGCCTACGCCGTCGGCGTGATCGCCCGCGACCCGCAGGACCCGGATACGGTGTGGATCGGGACCGGCGAGAACAAGGCCCAGCGCAGCGTCGGCTACGGCGACGGTGTCTACAAGTCCATCGACGGCGGTAACACCTGGACCCACGAAGGTCTGAAGGACTCCGGCCACATCGGCCACATCTGGATCCACCCGGACGACAGCGACTTCGTGCTCGTCGCCGCCCATGGACCGCTGTGGAGCGACGGCGGCGACCGCGGCCTGTACCGCAGCACCGACGGCGGCGAGACCTGGGCCCGCATCCTGGCCATCGACGAGCACACCGGCGTGAACGAGTTCGTCGTCGACCCCGCCGACCCGGACACGATCGTGGCCGCGAGCTACCAGCGCCGGCGCCACGTCTGGACGCTGATCAACGGCGGCCCCGGCAGCGGCATCCACAAGACCACCGACGGCGGCGAGACCTGGACAGAGATCACCGCCGGCCTGCCCGAGGACAACATGGGCAAGATCGGCATCTCCACGGCGCCGTCGGCGCCGGACATTCTCTACGCCATCATCGAGGCGAACGAGGAGGAGCAGGGTGTCTACCGTTCCACCGACTTCGGCAACAGCTGGGAGAAGCGCTCGGACCACATGACCACCAGCCCCCAGTACTACAACGAGCTGGTCATCGACCCGCTGGACGCCGACAGGGTCTACGCGCTGGACACCGTCACCCACGTCTCCGAAGACGGCGGCAGGACCTGGCGCCAGCTCGGCATGGAGTTCCGCCATGTCGACGACCACGCCCTCTGGATCGATCCGGACAACACGGATCACTTCTACATCGGCGGCGACGGCGGCATCTACGAGACCTGGGACGGGGGCACCACCTGGCGCCACGTGCGCAACCTGCCGGTGACCCAGTTCTACCGCATCCAGCCGGATAACGCCGAGCCGTTCTACAACGTCTGCGGCGGCACCCAGGACAACAACTCGCTGTGCGCGCCCTCGCGTACGACGGTCGTCCACGGCATCACCAACTCCGACTGGACCTTCGTGCTCGGCGGCGACGGCTACAAGCCCCAGTTCGATCCCAACGATCCGAATATCATCTACGCCCAGTACCAGTACGGCGGCCTGGTGCGCTACGACCGCCGCACCCGCGAGCGCATCGCCATCACGCCGCTGCCGGAGAGCGGCGAGAAGAACTACAAGTGGAACTGGAACACGCCGCTGCTGGTGAGCCCCCACGACCCGCACCGGCTGTACTACGCGGCGGAGTACCTGTTCCGCTCGGACGACCGGGGCGACAGCTGGGAGAAAGTGAGTCCGGACCTCACCCGCGGGCTCGACCGCAACAAGCTGGAGGTGATGGGCCGGGTCTGGAGCGTGGACACCATCGCCAAGAACGACTCCACCTCCATCTACGGCGCGGCCATCGGCCTCAGCGAGAGTCCGGTGCTGGAGGGCGTCATCTACGTGGGCACGGACGACGGCGTCATGAACGTCACCAGCGACGGCGGCGAGACGTGGAGACGCACGACCAGCTTCCCGGGCGTGCCGGACATGTCCCTGATCGAGGACGTGGTCGCCTCGGTGCACGACCCGGACGTGGCCTACGCCGTGTTCGACAACCACAAGCGCGGCGACTACAAGCCCTACGTGCTGAAGACCGCGGACCGGGGCCGCAGCTGGCGGCCGATCACCGGCGACCTGCCGGCCCGGGGCTCCGCCCACACCATCGCCGAGGACCACGTCAACCCGGACCTGCTGTTCGTCGGCACCGAGTTCGGCCTGTACTTCACCCAGGACGGCGGCGAGAGCTGGCACGAACTCACGGGCGGCGACTTCCCCACGATCGCGGTGCGCGACCTGGAAATCCAGCGCCGGGAGAACGACCTCGTGGTGGGCACGTTCGGCCGCGGCATCTGGATCCTGGACGACTACACGCCGCTCCGGACCCCGGCCGACGAACTCGGCGACACGGAGCTGTTCCCCGTCCGTGACCCGTGGCTCTACATCGAGGGCTACATCTGGGACGACCGGGGGAAAGGGTCCATGGGCAGCGGCTTCTACGCCGCGCCGAACCCGCCCTACGGCGCCATGTTCAGCTACTACCTGGAAGAGCCCCTGCTGCCGGCGCGCAAGGAGCGCCGGCGCCGGGAGATCGAGGTGGAGATCGAGGGCGGCGACACGCCCTACCCGGACTGGGAGGTGCTGCGCGCCGAGGACCGGGAGGAGGAGCCGCAGCTGCTCCTGCTGGTACGCGACGCCGAGGGCCGGCTCGTGCGCCAGGTCAGCGGCGAGACGGAGGAGGGCTTCCACCGCTCGGCCTGGGACCTGCGCCTGCCGCCGCCGGACCCGATCGTCCTCGGCGAGCCGGAGCAGCGCATGTACTGGGAGTCCGAGCCGGTGGGGCCGCTGGCGTTGCCCGGCCAGTACAGCGTGCAGCTGGCGCGGCTCGTCGATGGCGAGCTCACCACGGTCGGCCTGCCCGAGGCATTCACGGTGAAACCGCTGGAGAACAGCCCCGAGATCACCGACGACCGCCGCGCCCTGCAGGCCTTCCAGCTGAAGGCCGCCGAGCTGCAGCGGGCGGTCAAGGGAGCGGTGCAGGCAGTGGAGGAATACCGCGCGCGCATCGACCATCTGCAGGCCGCATTGCTGGAGACGCCCGGCCGGTCGCCGGCCGACTTCGAGGAACTGGTGCGGCTGTCCAACCGCCTGGCCGACGTGGCGGTCGCCCTCACCGGCGACACCACCGTGGCCTCGCGCAACGAGCCGGCAGCCATGCCGGTGGCGACCCGGGTGAACACCATCTACACCTCACAGGTGTGGACCCAGTTCCCGGTGCCGGCGCAGTACGAGACGTCGTACGACATCGCGGCACGGGAGTTCTCGGACGCCCTGTCCGAGCTGCGTGGGGTGCGGGACGAGCTGAGGGCCATCGAAAGCCGGCTGGAAGGCGTGGGCGCACCCTGGACGCCGGGACGTCTGCCGGACTGGCAGGCGCCCTAAGTGATCCCGTGCGTGATCCGTGCCGGCGTCCGGAAGAAACCCGATGCCGGCGCGGGACGCCCGCCTAGCCCAGCCGTTTCTCCAGCTCGTCGGGGCCGAGTGCGCCTATACCGAGCGTCTCCGGCGTGCGCCTGCCCTCGGCGGCGTAGTCGTGGGCCATGAGTACGGAAGCGAGCCGGATGACGGCATTCATCATCGGTGTCGCGACGCCCGCCTGATCACCCAGGCGAGCCATGAACACGAGCCCGTAGCCCACGTCCTCGTTCAGGTAGCGGTGGTCCAGCGCGGGCTGCGCGCCGATGCCGCGGAAGCCCGGCGCCTCGCGGTAGCCGGAGCCGTAGTTGGCCTCCTGCATGTAGCCCTGGCGTACGCCCATCTCCGGATCCGGGCGGATGTCCAGCCCCAGCGCACGGCCGATCGCGATGCGTTCGCCGTCCAGCGCGGCGATCAGTCGGCCGACCGAGTCGGTGACGCCTTCCTCGTAGAACAGGAAATCGCCGCCGGTGCCCTCGATGCGCGCAGCATTGGCCAGCGTCACCGCCGGATGGATGACCGGGTTGGCGTTCTGCAGGCTCGTCTGCAGCACGTTGCGGGCGGGCTCCATGCCCGGATAGACGTCGGCGATGCCCTCCAGCACGGCAGCCGTCTCCGAACCCGGCAGCGCCGCCAGCAGATTGCCCGCGCGCAGCTTCAGGAACACCCGGATGCTGCCGGGGCTCACGAGGCGTACCGCGTACGGCAGCGTCGAGGTCTCGGCGAGACGCACGGCATCACGCCCACGGCCGAGGCGGGCCGACCGGCGGAAGGCGAGCGCACCGCCGCAGGAACTCGGTGAGACGATCACCGTCTGCCCGGCAGTGAGCCTGCCGCGCACCGCCTCGCCGAAGGGCTCGGTGGAATAGGCAGGGCCGACGACGTAGACCAGATCGGCGTCGTCCAGCGCCTCGTCGATGTCGTGACCCGCATAAGCCACGGGCGCGCTTCCGGCGATATCGCCGTCCGCGACGATGGTGCCCGCCGCTGCGATGGCGGCGATGTTCTCCGCGAAACGGGGAAAGTCGAACAGGCGCACCTCGTGACCGTGCGAGGCGCAATCGAAGGCGACGGCCGTGCCGCCGGCGCCCGAGCCGAGTACCGCTATTCTCATACTGGACTCCCGATCTGCATCGGCGCCTATTCTGCCGGTTCGGGCCGGCGGCCGGTATCCGCATATCACGCGGTCCGCTCTGACCGTCCCGGCCCGATGCTACGATATCGGATTGCCCCTGCATGGTTCGTATCCGGTAGCGATGAGGAAGCCGAATCACAACGTATTTCGCGTCTTGCGCGTCCCGGCGGCGACGATTGCGGCGGCGGTCAGGACAAGCGGAATGGCGACCGCCATGGCAATTGCCGTGATTATCGTCGCGGCGCTGCCATCGGGCGTGTCCGCGGCAGAGCCGGCGGCGACGGCTGACGACGCGCTGCCGGCCGGACGCCCCCGCATCGGGCTGGTGCTCGGCGGCGGCGGCGCGAAGGGCGCGGCCCACATCGGCGTGCTGCGCGTGCTGGACGAGTTGCGCATCCCGGTGGACTGCATCGTCGGCACCAGCATGGGCGCGCTGGTGGGGGCGCCGCTCGCCGCCGGCATGCCGCCGGCGCGCATCGAGAGCATCGTGCGGGGCACCGACTGGTCGCGGACCGTCGGCGGCAAGGGGCTGCGCCGGCGCACGCCCATCCAGGAGAAGCTGGCGACGCGCAGCTACACCAACTCCCTCGAGATCGGCGTCAGCCGCCGCGGACTCACGACGCCCGGCGGCCTGCTGCGCACACAGAACATCGAGGAGATGATCCGTAAGCTGGTCTCCTCGGGCAGGCTCACGACGGACTTCGACGATCTCTCCATCCCGTTCCGTGCCATCGCCACCGACATGGTGGCGGGCGAGATGGTGGTGCTCGGCAGCGGCGACCTGTCGCTCGCTCTGCGCGCGAGCATGGCGGTGCCGGGAGTCTTCGCTCCGGTCAGTCGGGACGGGCAGGTGCTGGCCGACGGCGGCATGATGCGCAATCTGCCGGTGGACATCGCCCGCGACTTCTGCGCCGACGTGGTGATCGCCGTCTGGCTGTCGACGCCCCAGCCGGAGCCGGACGAACTCGGCTCGGCGATCTCGCTGCTGGGACGCGCCCTGGACGTGGCAGTGGTCGCCAACCAGAACCAGCAGATCGCGAGCCTGACGGGGCGGGACGTCGGCATCGAGGTGCCGATCGGAGACATCACGGCCGCGGACTTCCACCGGGTGCCGGAGGCCATCGATGCGGGCAGGGCTGCGGCCGAACGCATGCGGGAATCGCTCCGGCGCTACGCGGTCACGGAGGCACAGTACGCGCACTGGCGGGAATCGATCGGCAACGGCGGCAGCCGGACACTGCAACTGGCGGAGGTCCGGATCGAAGGTCTGGAGCGCGTGAACGCGAGCTACGTCCGTGCGCAGCTGCAGCACGCCACCGCCGGCGTAAAGGTGACGATGGACCAGATCGCCGAGGACACGGACCGGATATTCGCCCTCGACGACTTCGAACGGGTGAGCTACGAGGTGAACGGCCCGCCGGGTGCCCGGGTGCTGACCATCAGCCCGATGGAGAAATCCTGGGGTCCCGATTATCTGCGCTTCGATCTGGGCCTGACCGCCAACGAGCCGGACGATCTTCAGGGTCTGGTGCGGGCCGACTATACCCGCACCTGGCTGAACCGGCGGGGCGGCGAGTGGCACAGCGCGCTGCAGGTTGGCCAGCAGAGTCTGCTGCAGACGGACTTCCATCAGCCGCTGGACATCCGGCAGCGTTTCTTCCTCCAGGCCATCGGCCGCATCGAGAGCGACCTGCAGGACGTGTTCCTGGGCGAGGACCGCATCGCCACCTACCAGCTGACGGAGACGTGGGGCCAGCTCGACTTCGGCGTGAATCTCGGCACCCGCGCGCAGCTGCGCGCCGGGCTGCGCCACGGCCAGTTGGACGTGGACATCGACACGGGCCTCTCGTTCCTGCCGGAGATCGACGATCTCGGCGATTCGGCGATCGTGCTCGGCGGCATCTACGACACCCGGGACGCCGTGGCACTGCCCACCCGGGGCACCTACGTCAACCTGCGCTACCTCCATTCCGGCGACTGGCTCGGCGGCGAACAAGCCTACGAACTGGTGGAGGGCGTCTACAGCCGGGCCTTCGACTGGCGCGGCGACTCGCTCAGCCTGACGCTCGGCGGTGGCGCCGGCCTGTCCGGCGAGCTGCCGCCGAACCGCCAGTTCCGGCTCGGCGGCATCCGCACCTTCCCGGGCCTGCGGCCGGGGGAGCTGCGGGGCAGCGGCTACTGGTTCGCCGGCGCCAGCTACTACTGGCGGGTCGCGGAGATCTCGCCGGTATTCGGTCAGGCGCTGTACGCGGGTCTGCGTCTGCATGCCGGCCGTCCGGAAGGCCGCGTGGACGGCGTCGACGAGGAGACGCTGTACGGTCTGGCCGGCTCCCTGGCCGGGCGCACGCCCGTCGGTCCCGTGCTGTTGTCGCTCGGCTTCGCGGACGACGGCCGCTGGCAGCTGCAGTTCAGCCTTGGCCGTCCCGTCTCCGAAGGCTCTCTCCTGGACGAGACTCACTGACAGCGGTCCGGCGCCGGGCAGCTGCAGATTCTGCAGCAGACGCCTGCAGCATTTTCGCCCCGGCGGCTCCGCCTGCGGCCTTCCCCACCGTCCGCGTCGTGCCGCAGGCCCCGGCGCAGGCGCTTCGCGGCGGACCGGTACGGTTCTTGCTTCATTCCGGGAGAGAGAAACCGACGCAACAAGGAGGAAGCATGAGATACGCGACCGCAATTGCAGTCCTGATCGGTATGGCTGCGACGTTCACCGCCGCTCCTGCGCCGGCGCAGGCCGAGGCGGAGAACTACGAATCCATCCTCGAGTACCGGGCCTGGATGTACACCGCGCCGGACGAGTACTACTTCTTCGAGGACGACAGCAAAAAGGTCCTCGACTACAAGGAAGAGCACATCGTTCGCATCTGCACCGGCGACAGCCGCCATCTGGTACCGCTGAAGGTGAAGTACGACGACAGCAGCGCGATGATCGAGAGCGGCGACTGCATGCGGATCGAGGCGAAGGAGATCTCCCTCGAACCCGCCAAGAAACTGGACACCAATGCGGTAATCCGCGCCGAAGTCCAGACCATGAACTGATATCCGGGCATCCGGCGCTGCGGGAGAGCGGGCGATGCCCGTCTTCCGCCGCACGATCCCCCGCCGCCATGATCCGGCGAACGACCCGGCCGCGGGAGACCGCGGACCGGGTCTTTTTCTGCCCTCTGTCCGCGCTAACAGACCCTAGAAACTTGCGGTAAACCGCGCTGTCCGGCGCATTGGGGGAACGATAGACTTTTCGGGGGGATACGAGGGAACATCGATGCCCGAGCGTCCGAGTCCCGCAGTGCGCATCGCCGGCGGCAACCGCTGGCTGCGCGGGACTCGGCGCGCGGCGTTCTTCTGCCTGCTGTGGGTCTTGCTCGGCGGCGGCAGCGCCGCCAGCTGGACAGTGGGTGCGCCCGCGGTGGCCGCAGCCACCCTCCTGAGCCTGCGGCTCTGGCAGGGCCCCCTGCTGTCCCTGACCGGGCTGCTCCGGTTCCTGCCCTGGTTCGCTCGCCAGTCCCTCGCCGGGGCCGTGGACGTGGCCGTGCGCGCGCTGCATCCGGACATGCCGCTCTACCCCGGCACGGTCCGGCACGAACTGCGGCTGCCCGAGGGGGCGTCGCGCATCGCGCTCGCCAACGTGATCAGCATGCTGCCGGGCACCCTAAGCGCAGACCTCGAGGGCAACCGACTGACCGTCCACGCGCTGGACGCCCGTCAGGACCTGCACCGCATGGTGGCCGACCTCGAGCCGCGCATCGCCGCCGTGTTCGCCGTGCCGCTGGAGCCGTCGGCATGAATGTGCCGCTCGTCATCGCCGCCTTCCTGCTGCTGAACCTGGCAGCCGGACTGTGGCGGGTGATGCGCGGGCCTACCGCGGCGGACCGCATGCTCGCCGCGCAGCTGTTCGGCACGACGGCAGTGGCGACCCTGCTGCTGCTCGCCGACGGCACGCAGCAACCCGCGCTGCGCGACGTGGCGCTGGTCTTCGCCCTGCTGGCGGCCGTGGCCGCCGTCGCTTTCGTGCAGCGCGTCTGGAGCCGGAGGGCCGAGGATGTCCCCGACTGAATTCGCAATCGAGCGTGCCATGGAGTTCGCCAGCATCCTGCTGCTCGCGGCCGGCGCGGCCTTCTTCTTCGCCGGCACCGTGGGCATGCTGCGGTTCCCGGATTTCTACAGCCGGCTTCACGCCCTGACCAAGGCGGACAACGTGGGCCTCGGCCTGACCGTGCTCGGGCTGGCGCTGCGCGCCGATTCGCTCGCCACCGTCGGCAAGCTGCTGGTGATCTGGGCACTGGTGCTGCTCGCGGGCGCCACCGCCTCCCACCTGATCGCGCGCTCCGGTCTGCGCCGGGGTATCCGCCCCTGGACGGCGCCGTGAACGCGGGGCTCGTGCTGGACCTCGTGCTCGTCCTGGTGCTGCTCTGGGTGGCCTGGGCCGCCCTATGGAGCCGGGATCTGTTCCGCGGCATCGTGCTGTTCATCGCCTTCGGCATGGTGCTGTCTCTCGTCTGGATCCGTCTCGGCGCGCCCGACGTGGGGCTCGCCGAAGCGGCGATAGGAGCGGGTCTGACCGGCGCCCTGCTGCTCGCCACCTGGGGCGCGCTCCCGCCCGGCTCCGGTACGCCCGACGGTGAGGACGAGCCGGAAGAGGATGCCGGGCAGGAGCCGGACGCCAGTGCACAGGGAGACGCCGATGCGGGCTGACCGGTGGCAACGCCGTCTGCTGCGATCGGTACTGGGGCTCGCGCTCCTGGCGGTGGCGGCCGGCGTGAGCCTGGCGCTCATGACGACGCCGGTTGCACCCGGCCTCGGCGACGCCATCCATGCGGCGCTGCCGCGAGCCGCGGCGCCGAATCCGGTGACAGCCGTGCTGCTCGACTTCCGCGGCTACGACACCCTGCTCGAGATGGCCGTGCTGACGGCGGCGCTGGCCGGCGTCTGGTCACTCGGGCGGGCGCATCGCACGCTGCCCACCAACCCGAGTCCGGTGCTGATCGGCCTGACCCGGGTAATCGCGCCGCTGTTCCCCATGATCTGCGGCTATCTCCTGTGGGTGGGTGCAGACGGGCCGGGCGGCGCCTTCCAGGCGGGCGCCGTGCTGGCGACGGCGGCCGTGCTCTACGTCCTCTCCGAGCGGCGCCGCGGCCCGCGCCTGCCCGAACAGCCCATGCGGGCGGGCGCCGTCGCCGGACTGGGGGTCTTCCTTGCCGTGGCGCTCGGCGTGATGGCGGCGGGCGGGCGGTTCCTCGAATATCCGGAGCCCCTCGGCGGTGCCCTGCTGCTGCTCATCGAGATGGCGGCGACCGTGGCTATCGCCCTGATACTGACGGGACTCTTCATCGGCGGACGCCCGGGTGACAGCGATGGATAGCGGCCTGCTGTTCGCGGTCGGAGGGCTGGGAGTATTCCTGATCGGCAGCTGGGCCGTGGTGCTGCGCGACCACCTGATCCGCAAGATACTGGCCCTGAACCTGATGAGCAGCGGCGCATTCCTGCTGCTCGTGGGCGCCGGCGCCATCGGGCACGCCGGCGTCGACCCGGTGCCCCAGGCGATGGTGATCACGGGGATCGTGGTCAGTATCTCCGCCACGGCCCTGGGTCTCGCACTGGTGCTGCGGATCGCCAAGTCCACGGGCCGCGCCCTGCTGCCGGAAGACCGCGAGCCGGCGCCGACCGACGGGCCGCTGCGGTAGACCGACATGCAGGCCTTCATGATCGACACGCCGTGGACGATCTGGGCCGTCGCCGTGCCGCTTGCCGGCGCACTGCTCGCTTTCCTGTGGCCGCGGCGGGCGGTGACTACCGGCTTCGCGTTCGGCCTCGCGACGGCCGCCGTCTCCCTGGCACTCGTGTGGCAGGTGGCGGCGTTCGGCCCCCGCACCCATGCCATGGGCGGCTGGGGCGCACCGATCGGCGTGGACCTCCACACCGACGGGCTGTCGGCCATCATGCTGGCCATGGCGGCCGTGGTGGGCACCGCGGTCAGCGTCTACGCCCGGCCTTATCTGGCGGCCACGCCGGACAAGGCGCGCGGCTTCTGGCCGCTGTGGCTGTTCCTGTGGGCGGCGCTGAACGCGCTGTTCCAGACGAACGACATCTTCAATCTGTACGTCACCCTCGAACTGCTGGGGCTGTCAGCGGTGGCCCTGGTCGCACTGGCCGGCAGCGGCCCGGCGCTGCTCGGCGCCATGCGCTACCTGCTGGTGAGCCTGTGCGGCTCCATGGCCTTCCTGGTCGGTATCGCGCTCCTGTACCGCGCCTACGGCACCCTGGACCTCACGCTGCTGGCGGCCCGTGCCGACGACGGCCTGCAGCTCGGCATCCCGCTCGGCGCGATGGTGGCCGGCATGCTGCTGAAGACGGGGCTGTTCCCGTTCCACGTCTGGCTGCCGCCGGCCCACGGCAGCGCGAGGGCCCCGGTCAGTGCGTTGCTCTCGGCCCTCGTGGTCAAGGCGTCGTTCTACGTGCTGCTGCGGCTGTGGTTCACCTTCCAGCCCGCGGACGAGGGGCTGGCGCTGCTGCTGGGGTCGCTCGGCGCCGTCGCCGTATTCTGGGGCTCGTTCCAGGCGCTGAGGCAGCGCCGGCTGAAGCTGCTGGTGGCCTACTCCACGGCGGCACAGCTCGGCTACCTGTTCCTGGCCTTCCCGCTGGCGGCATCGGACCCGGCACTCGCCTGGGGCGGCTCGATCTATCTCGCCGTCTCCCACGCCTGCGCAAAGGGCGCGATGTTCCTCGCCGCCGGCAGCATCATGATGGAGCAGGGTCACGACGACATCGACGGCCTGGACCGGGTGGTGGACCGCATGCCGCTCACCACGGCCGCCTTCGCCCTGGCCGGCATCAGCCTCGCCGGCCTGCCTCCCACGGGCGGCTTCGTGGGCAAGTGGATGCTGCTGCAGTCGGCGCTGGAGCAGGGTCTGTGGCACTGGGCGCTGGTCATTGTCGTCGGCGGCCTGCTGACTGCGGCCTACGTCTTCCGCGTGCTCGGTTACGCCTTCACGGAGTCTTCCCACGCCCGTGAGGAGCATGCTGTCCCGCGCACCATGGAATGGACCTCGCTGGCTCTCGCACTCGCCGCCGTCTCGCTGGGGTTCATCGCCCCGTGGGCGCTGTCGCTGCTGGAGGGGGTGCTGCCGTGACGGTGAGTGCCTGGCTGCCCCTCGCCATCCTGGCCAGTTCACTGATACCGGGCCTCATCATCTTCACGCTGCCGGAGCGGGCGGTGGTGCTGCGCACCACGCTGAACCTGGGCGGCGCCGTGGTGAAGATCCTGCTGCTGGTCCTGATGATGGTGGGCGTCTTCCACGGCGTCGTGTTCGAGGTGCGCATTCCGCTGGTGCCCGGGCTCGACTTCGTCCTGCATGCCGACGCCCTGTCGCTGCTGTTCGTGAACCTCTCCGCCGTGCTCTGGCTGGCGACCACGGTGTATGCCATCGGCTACCTGGAGGGCTCGCCGCACCGCAGCCGCTTCTTCGGCTACTTCAGCCTCTGCGTGACCGCCACCGTGGGCCTGGCCATGGCCGGCAATCTGCTCACCTTCCTGGTCTTCTACGAAGCGCTGACGCTCACGACCTACCCGCTGGTGGTCCACCGCGAGACGGAGGTAGCCCGCCGGGCCGGGCGCATCTACCTGGCCTACACCCTGCTCGGCGGCGTGCTGCTGCTGACCGGGACGGTATGGCTCTACGCCCTGACCGGCACGCTGGAGTTCGTGGATCGCGGCTTCGTGGCGGGCCTGGGAATCGACCCGGGTGTGCTGCGGGCCGTGTTCGCCGTGCTCATCCTCGGCGTCGGCGTGAAGGCGGCGCTGGTGCCGCTGCATGCCTGGCTGCCCCGGGCAATGGTGGCGCCGGCCCCGGTCAGCGCCCTGCTGCACGCCGTGGCCGTGGTCAAGGCCGGCGCCTTCGGCATCGTGCGCATCGTCTACGACGTCTTCGGCGTCGAGTACGCGGCCGAGCTGGGCGTCACGCTGCCGCTCGCCGTGCTGGCGGCGTTCACCATCCTCTACGGTTCGACGCGCGCGCTGTTCCAGGACAACCTGAAGCGCCGGCTGGCCTTCTCCACCGTGAGCCAGGTCTCCTACATCACTCTGGGGGTCGCCATCGCCGGTCCGATCGCCACCATCGGCGGGCTGGTGCATCTCGTGCACCAGGGCTTCATGAAGATCACCCTGTTCTTCTGTGCCGGCAACTACGCGGAGTCGGCCGGGCTGCACCGGGTGAGCGAGCTGGCCGGCATCGGCAGGCGTATGCCCTGGACCACGGCCGCGTTCACGCTGGCCGCGTTCGGCATGATCGGCATGCCGCCCATGGCCGGGTTCGTCAGCAAGTGGTACCTCGGCCTCGGCGGTCTCGAGGTGGGGCAGGACTGGGTGCTGTTCGTGCTCGCCGGCAGCAGCATCCTGAACGCGGCCTATTTCCTGCCCATCGTGCGCACGGCCTGGTTCGACGAGCCGCGGGACGAACGTATCCGCGCCGCCGGGCCGGGCAGCCTGGAGTCGCCGCTGGTGCTGCTGCTGCCGCCGCTGGCCACGGTCGCGGCGGCGCTGGTCTGGGGCCTGTTCGCCACCATGCCGGGCACGCCCCTCGACTGGGTACAGTTCATCGCCTCGAGGAAGTACGGCGAATGAGCATCCTCGTCGCATTGCCGCTGCTGCCGCTGCTCGCCGTCCTCTGGTTCGGCCTCAGCCGCCGCGGCGATCGGCAGGCCGGGTGCTGGGTGGTCGCCCTGGCGGCGTTCTTCACCATCGCCGTTGCGCTGCTGGCGACTTCCCAGGATCTCGAGACCACCCATCTCCTGGTCCGCGGCCGGACGGCACTCGCGCTGGATGGTGCCTCCCGCCCCGCCCTGCTGCTGTTCGGCGCCCTGTGGCTGGCGGCAGCGCTGCTCGCGCGCGGTCAGCCCGACGGGCCCGCGCCGATGATGCTGCTGCTCGGCCTGTCCGCCGCGGTCACTCTGGCGGTTGCCCGCGGCGGGCCGCTGGTGTTCGCCGCCATGCTGGCGACGGGCTTCGGCCTGTACGGCATCGTCGCCAGCGAGGCGCACCGTCAATGGCGCGGGCGGCTGCTGGTGACACTGCTGGTCGCGAGCGACCTGTTGATATTCGAGGCGCTGCTGCACGGCACGGCTCACCCGGGCGCGGGCATGAGCCAGGGAATGACACAGGGAATGACAACGGGCCTCGTAATGCTTGTCGGGCTCGCCCTGCTGCTGCGCAGCGGCATGCCACCGGCCCATGGCTGGCTGCCGGCGGCGCTTTCCGGCGCCAGCGCGCCCACCGCGATCCTGCTGGCCGGCGTCCCCGCCGGCGCCGCCTTCATCGGGGGCCGGCAATTGCTGCATCCCGCGGGCGCCGTCGTGGACCCGGACATCGCTGCGATAATCCTCGTGCTCGGTCTGGCGGGCGGGCTCTGGTCGGCATTCGCTGCCGTGCGAGCCTCCGGGCCTCGCCGCACACTCGGCTACGCCGTCGCCATGACGGCGGCGCTGCTGCTCGCTACGACGCCGGCGATTGCAGGTACCACCGTCTCGGCATGGACCGTCGTGTCGCTCGCGGCCTGCTGCGCCGCGGTACCGGTGATCGGCCTGCAGCACGGCGGCCGGGCGCGGAGTGCGTCGATAACCCTCGTGCTCGCCGTCCACGGCCTCGCGGCCGCCCATGCGGCGGTACTGGCTACGGCGGACCGGCCGGCCGTCATCGGCTTCCTGACCGCACTGGTCGCGGGCTCGTCCACCATGCTGCTCACCATGGCGCTGCGACGGACCGGCGAGCGGAAACCCGGCCCGGACTCGGCCGAGGCCGCTGCCGTGGCCCTGGCCCTCGGCGGTCTCGCCGTGGCGGGACTCTGGTTCCTGTGGCGCGCGGGCGGGGCCGGATTCGATTCGTTCTGGCCGGCTCCGGCCGGCATCACGCTGGGCCTGCTGCCGGTACGCGCGCGTAACCGGCCCGCCGGGGCGGGCAGGCTGCAACGGACGAGAGAAAGCATCGTTGCCACGGCCCGCGGCGCGGCGCCGGCACTCCGGGAGTTCTGTCTCGGCCGCCTGCCCCGTGAGCGCGACCGGCTGCAGGCGGTCGTGACCGCGCTGTGGCGGGGCGACGCCTGGGCCGAACGGCTCGCCCGCCTGGAACTCATGCTGCGCCAGTGGCCCGCGACAGGGCTGCTGATGCTGCTCGTCGCCATCGCCGCGGCGGCCCTGCTGGCCTCATGACCGGCGCGGCCCCGGTCGCCGCGGCCGCCGTCCTTGCGGGCGTCTGCTGGCCGCTCGCACACAGCCTGGCGCTGGCGCCGGCCAGGACGCGGCCGCTGGCCGGGCGGCTGGCGCCCTGGGCACCGCTGCCGCTGCTGCTGGTCGCGCTGCTCGGCGGCAGTGGCAGCTCGGAGTACCACTGGCTGCTGTTCGGCGGCAGGCTCGGTATCGATGCCGTCGGCGCGGCGCTGCTGCCCGCGATGACCGGCCTCTGGCTCGCGGCGGGCCTGGCCGCGTCATCCGTGCTGGCGGACGATCCGCGACGGCATACGTTCTTCGCCTTCTTCCTCGTGACCATGGCGGGCAACTTCCTGTTGCTGCTGGCGCTGGATGCCATCGCCTTCTATCTCGGCTTTACCGTCATGACCTTCGGCGCCTACGGCCTGATCGTGCACGACGGCAGCGACCGGGCCCGCCACGCGGGTCGTTACTACATCGCGCTGGCGGTGCTCGGCGAAGTCTGCGTGATCGTCGGGCTCATGCTCACGGCCGGGCTGGGCGACACCGGATTCGCGACGCTGCGCGCGACCCTGGCGGCCGGCGAGCATGGAACGGCCATCGGCCTCCTGATCGCCGGTTTCGGCGTGAAGGCCGGCCTGGTCGGCGCGCACTACTGGCTGCCACTGGCGCACCCGGTCGCGCCGACGCCGGCGAGCGCCGTACTCTCCGGCGCCATGATCAAGGCGGGGCTGCTCGCCTGGATTCGGCTGCTGCCCCTCGGCGAGGCGGCGCTGCCCGCGTGGGGTTCGGCGCTGGCCGCGGCCGGCCTGATGACCGCCGCCTGGGGCGTCTTCGCGGGCCTGCCCCAGCGCGAGGCGAAGACGGTCCTCGCCTACTCCAGCATGAGCCAGATGGGGCTCATGATGGTGCCGGTGGGCCTCGGCCTCGGCACACCCGATCGGTGGCCCCTGCTTGGCACCGCGCTACTGGTGTTCATGGTGCATCACTGCCTTGCCAAGGGAACGCTGTTCCTCGGTATCGCCGTGATGAAGACGGCGCGCGGGCGCGTGGCCGTGCTGGGCCGGTTCGTCCTCACCACGGCCGCCCTTTCGCTCAGTGCCGCCCCGCTCACCGCCGGACTGCTGGCGAAGACCGGCATCAAGGCGGGCGCTGCGGGCATCATCGGCCCCTGGCACGACCACCTGCCCTGGCTGCTCGCGCTGAGCTCGGTACTCACGGCGCTTCTGATGCTCCGATTCCTGAGGCTCGCCTGGCCGGCCGGCGCCGGAGGCGGGCCGGCCGCCGGGCTGCTGACGCCCTGGCTGCTGTTGTTCGCCGCCGCGCTGAGCCTGCCGTGGATGGTCGGCGACGCGGACCTGCGCGTCGCCGCGCTGGCCCGACGCGCCCAGTGGGGCGCGGTGCAGCCCCTGCTGGTCACCGCACTGCTGGCCGCCGCGGCGCACTACCTGCAGCGGACGGGACGCCTCTTCGCGCTGCCTGCCCTGCCGCCGGGCGACCTGGGCATCGCGCTGGAGCGTCTGCTGCTTGCAGCCGGTGATCGGGCGCGTAGCGCATCGCTGCGTCTCGGCGCAGCCGCGGCCTCGGCCCGTGACAGGGCACCCCGCGCGGGGCTGCGGGCCAATGCGCGCTGGGAGTCGCTCGCGGCGTCGGCGGAGGACCGGCTCATGGCCTGGTCCGTTACGGGCACCCTCGTGGCAGTGCTCGGCGTGACGGCAGCCTGGCTGCTGATGTGAGCTGCGGCTTTCACGGGGCCACGAAAGAAGCCGGGAGTGCGATAATCGGGGGCAGGAAGCGAGAGGAGGGAAGTCGCCGTGCCGATATTGCCGCGTAAAGCCAGACACGCTCTGATCCTCAGGCTGATGAAGACCGTCGCGACCTTTCTGCCCGGCGCCAGCTACATGGCGTTCAGCGGCAGCGGCAGCGCTGCACAGCTATGCCGCTACATCGGCCAGATGGGCGTCCGCCGGGTGCTGGTGGTGACCGACAGGCCGCTGCGCGAACTCGGTCTGGTCGACCCGGTCACGGCCGCGCTCGCCGAGGCCGGCGTCGACCACGCCGTGTTCGACGGCGTCGAGCCGGACCCGACGTTCGGGCAAGTGGCGGCCGGCGTCGCGGCGTGGCGGGAACACGGCGCTGAAGCAGTCGTGGCCGTCGGCGGCGGCTCGTCCATGGATGCGGCCAAGATCATCGCGGCCGCCGCATCCAGCGACCGGGATCCGCACGAGTGGGTGGGCTTCGCCAAGATCAGGCACGAGGTGCCCCCCATCTACGCCATCCCCACCACCTCGGGCACCGGATCGGAGGCCACCATCGGTTCCGTCCTCTCCGACGACGAGACACACGAGAAGGCGGTGATCAGTGCCCGACAGCTGCTGCCGGCCGCCGTGGCACTGGACCCGGATCTGCTCATGGGTCTGCCCGGCCCGATTACCGCCGCCACGGGTCTGGATGCGCTCACCCACGCCGTCGAGGCCTACATCTGCACCTGGGACCGTGGCACGGCCCGCCAGAACGCCGCGGCCGCGGTGAAGCTGATCTTCCGCCACCTGGAGACGGCGTACCGGGACGGCAGCAACCGGGAGGCGCGTGAGGGCATGTCGCTGGCCGCCTACTATGCCGGCATCGCCATCAACCAGGTGAACGTCGGCAACGTGCATGCCATCGCTCATCAGCTGGGCGGCAGGTACGGCATCCCGCACGGCCTTGCCAATTCGCTGGTGCTGCCCCACGTGCTGGAATTCACCTTCGACGAGACCCGGCCGCGGCTGGCCGAACTCGCCGAACTGGCCGGGGTAGCCGAAGAAGGCGCCGGCGGGGAAGCGAACGCACGGGCCTTCATCGCCGCGGTTCGGGAGCTGAAGAGGGCAGTCGGCCTGCCCGAGAAATCGGAGAAGATCCGGCCCGAGGATTACGACTATCTCTGCGCGCTGGCGCTGAAGGAGTGCGAGGCCTACCCGGTGCCGCGGATGCTGGACCGGGAGGGCACCATCGGGATACTGCGCGAGATCAGCGAAAAGGCGGCCTAACCCGTGCCGCCGCCGGCCTGTTCGCCCCACACCTCTTCCAGACGCTGGTCGCGCCCGCAGTTCCAGCGGTAGAACTTGTAGCGCACGGGGTTTTTCTCGTAGTAATTCTGGTGGTAATCCTCGGCCGGGTAGAACTCTCCGGCTTCGGTCACCGCGACGGCGATTTCCTGGTCGAAGCGCTCCTGCAGCTCGGACTTCGATGCCGCCGCCGTCTCTCTCTGTGCCGCCGTGTGCCAGAAGATCTCCGGCCGGTAGGACGCTCCGCGGTCGCAGAACTGCCCGCCGCCGTCGAAGGGATCGACATTGCGCCAGTACACCGCCAGCAGCGTCTCGTAGCTCACCACCTCGGGGTCGTAGGTGACCTGCACCACCTCGGCGTGCCCGGTGCCGCCACGGACCACCTGTTGGTAGCTCGGGTCCTTCACGTGGCCGCCCATGAAGCCGGACACGGTCGATTTCACCCCTTCCAGCTTGTCGTAGGGCGGCTCCATGCACCAGAAGCAGCCGCCCGCGAAAGTGGCGACCGCCTCTGCCGCGGCCAGCGGCCCGGCCAGCATCGGCCCGAGCGCCAGCGCCAGTGCGAATGCGGCGATACGGTTTCTCATGCGGAAGTCCTCAACTCGGGCAGGGCCTCGCCTTCCGGGACGAAGCGCAGGGCGAGGCCGTTGTTGCACCAGCGCTGGCCGGTCGGCGGCGGACCGTCGTCGAACACGTGTCCCTGGTGGCCGCCGCAGCGGATGCAGTGATACTCGGTGCGGGGCAGGATCAGCCTGAAGTCCAGTTTGGTGCCGACCCGGCCCTCGATGGGCTGCGTGAAGCTGGGCCAGCCCGTGCCGCTGTCGAACTTGTCCTCACTCGCGAACAGCGGCAGAAAGCACGCCGCGCAGATGTAGGTGCCGGGGTCGTAGACCTTGTCCAGCGGGCTCGACCCCGCCGCCTCAGTGCCCTCGCGGAAGAGGATGCGGTAGCGGTCCGCGGGCAGTATCTCCTGCCATTGCTCGCGGGTGATGTTCACGGGCGGGAACTCGTCGTCCGCCTTGCCCCCCGTCTCTTCCGCTGCATGCAGGCGGCCGGGAAGCAGGCGAGCCGCGGCCGCAGCGCCCGTGGCGCAGAGCAGGCCGGTCAGCAGTTTGCGTCGATTCATGTACGGGTCTCATTTACGGAGTGTCTACTTATTCGGACCGGAAAGACGTTCGGATTATTCCCGCGACGAACGGGACAGCGCTCACGAGGCGGCACTCTTGGGAATAGGCGGGCGCACCGGTATGCTGCGATACAGGCGTTGCAGCGTTCAGGAGTTCAGCGGATGACATCGGTACTGGTCCTCTACAGGAGCCGCAGCGGCCACACGGCGCGGATCGCGCGCCGGATGTGCGATGCGATCGCCGAGGCAGGCGGCACGGCCGCGATGATGGACCTGGTCGAGGCCCTCCACGAGGGAGCGGATCTCGACACACCCGACGTGCTGGCGCTTGGCGCCCCCGTCTACTACGGCAGCTATGACGACGAGGTGTTCGATTTCATCCGGGGACACAAGGAAGCGCTCGAAGCCAAACCGCACAGCTTCTTCAACGTGTCGGTCACGGCCCGCACACCGGAGAAAGCGACGGTGGAAGGCAACCGCTACATGCAGAAGTTCCTCGAACGCTCGCCCTGGCAGCCGCGGGATCTCAAGGTACTGGCCGGCAAGGTGGATTACCCCTCCTGGGGCCCGCTGGACACCATCGCGATCCAGATGATCATGAAGTTCACGGGCGGACCCACCGACCGCAGTGCCGTCATCGACTACACGGACTGGGACGACGTGGCTGCCTACGGCCGCCATCTGCTGACGCTGGAGTGAGCGCGATGCAAAGAATCAGGAGCCTGCTCTGGCCTGCACTCGCGTTGCTGTTGCCTGCGGCCGGTGCGACCGACGTTTTACTGGTGGGCAACAAGAGCGCGGACACGGTGTGGGTCCTCGATGCGGGGTCCGGCGAGAGGCTAGCCTGGTTCGACTCCGGCGAGGGCCCGCACGAGATCGAGGTTTCCCCGGACGGGCGTCACGCGGTCGTGAGCAATTACGGTCGTCGGGACGCACCGGGCGACAGCCTGACCGTGTACGACTCTCGGCTCGGCGAGGTGGTGCGCGTGGTGGATCTCGGGACGAACACCCGCCCCCACGGCATGGCATTCCTCGATGATGACCGGCTGGCGGTCACGGCCGAGGGAGCCGCTGAACTGCTGGTGGTCGACATCGGCGCCGGTGAGGTGCTCGAACGCATCCCGGTGGGCGCCGGCACGGCTCATATGGTGGCCGTCTCTCCCGACGGCTCACTGGCCTGGGTTACGAATATCGCCGCGGGGACGCTGGAGCGCGTGGATCTCTCGAAGGGCAAGGTGACCGGTTCCATCCGCACCGGCGACGGCGCCGAGGGCGTAGCAGTGGCCCGCGCGGGCAACGAGGTGTGGGTCACCAATCGAGCCGCCGACACGATCAGCATCGTCGATGCCGTCTCCCTCGATAAACTGGCCACCCTCGAATCGGCCGGGGTGCCGATCCGCATCGCCATCACACCCGATGGCCGCAACGCCCTCGTGACGAATGCCCGGGCGGGTACCGTCTCCGTCTTCGACGTGGAGGAGCGCGACCTGGTGACCACGCTCACGGTGGCTGAACCCAACGCCGAGTACCGCGACACCTTGCTCGGCCGCGCGGCTCTGCCGATCGGCGTGGAGATCCACCCGGACGGCAAATACGCCTACGTGGCCGTCAGCGGCGGTGACGAGGTGGCCGTGATCGACACGAGGGAGTGGCGCGTGGTCCGGCGCTGGACCACCGGCCGCGAACCCGACGCCCTCGGCGTCATCCTCTCGCCCTGACGCAGCCCGGATCGCGCCGTGTCTGAGCCTTCGCCGCCCGATGCCGGAGAAATCACGCAACTCCTGCGTGACTGGGCCGATGGTGACGCGGCCGCCCTGGAGTCGCTGACGCCGCTGGTCTACGGGGAACTGCGGCGGATAGCCCAGCGCCTGTTCGGCAGCGAGTCGGCGGGCCATACGCTGCAGCCGACGGCCCTCGTGCACGAGGCCTACGAGAAGCTGATCGGCGTGGATACCGACTGGCAGGACCGGACGCACTTCTACGCGCTGGCGGCACGCATGATGCGCCGCCTGCTGGTCAATCACGCGAATGCCCGCAACGCCGCCAAGCGCGGCGGCGATGTCCTGCGCGTCACCCTCGACGAGTCCGCGGTGGGCAGCGACGCGGACGAGGATCTGCTCGACCTCGACGAAGCCCTGTCCAAGCTCGCCGGTTTCGACGAGCGCATGGCCCGCATTCTGGAGCTGCACTACTTCGGCGGCCTGACCCACGAGCAGGCCGCCCGGGTGGTGGGGGTCTCCGAGCCGACCAGCCGGCGGGACCTGCGTCTGGCTCGGGCCTGGCTGCGCAAGTACATGAGCGAAAAGAAAAAACCCGACTGACAGCCGGTCTCTTTATCGTTTCTCCGGCCATCCCCTGCTTAGGGGCATGAGATCCATGAAACGGAGAGAGACCATGGCAACGATGGCGTTCCTGCCGCCTCGCGGAGACCGACTGCTCCGCCGCCCGCCCCGCAAGGCCCGTAATACCGGCTTGTGCGCCGCCATGCTGTTCGCAGCCCTGACGGCGCCGGTGCTGGCGCAGACCCCGCAGATCCCGCAGATTCCGGCGTTCCTGCCCACCGCGGATCAGGTACCGGCCACGCAGCCCATGCCGCTGGACGGCACCTGGCTGGTGAATACCATCCGCAAGAAGATCCGCATCGAGGGGGGCCGCGCCTACGCCGTCGACCCCTGGCTGCACATGTTCGTGCTGAAGGTGGAGCCGGGCATGGTGGTGCTCCGCGATATCGCGCCGGCCGCGCCGGGCAAGTACACGGGCAGCGACCTGCCTTTGATGGGACAGCTGACGGCGACCGTGCAGCCGGACCGAAGCCTCGCGGTATCCGTGACGACGGCGCTGATGCCGGTCCAGTACAAGCTGATCCCCGTGCAGCTGGACAACCCGCAGTGGTATGCCCAGGAGATGACCGCGGCAGGAATTGCGGCTCCGCAGGGTCCTGCCCCCGGCACCTATCAGCCCGCACCCCCCGCATACCAGCCCGCTCCGCCACAGCAGGCGTATCAACCGCAGGCGCAACCCTATCCACCGCCTCCCGCGCCACCCGCCGCGCCGCCAGCTCAACAGCCCGTCTACCAGCCGGCTGCGCCGCCGGCCGGGACGGCACAGACGGCGGGCCCTTCCTCCTGGGCCCGCAGCCGCAACAGCACGATGAACGACTCCTTCGGCCCGCCGGACCTCATGTGCGGTGAAGACGGCGCGGAACCCTGCGGCGAGGAGAAAAAGGTCGACGCCGTCTTCGTCAAGGACGCTGAGAACTGGGGCTGCAAGGGCAAGCAGCTGTATTTCACACCCCATAACGGGGGCGAGTGCTGGCGCTGCCCGAATGGCTACAAGCGCACCCTGACGCCGATCCACAAACCGAAGGCCTGCAAGGAGCGCGGGCTCGGCTTCGACAAGCGGGAGGTGAGCGCCACCTTCGTCCGTTCGGCCTATGGCTGCCCGGCCGACACCTTCGAGAGCAAGGGCAGGTGCTACGCCTGCCCCGAGGGCTCGAGCAAGGTCGCCTTTCTCGGCGCGTTCAACCCGGGTCAGAGCTGCAGGACGGAGTTCTACTGCGACGCGGGCCTGAGTCTGCAGGCCGCGCCTCCGAAGGCGCTGCAGCAGGTGGGACCGCCCTATGACCGAGTATGCGGGGCGGGTGCCGGCAAGAACGATGTCGTCCGGCTCGCGAAGGAGCGCCGGGAGGCGCACCAGGCGCTGCAGGTCGTTGCCGGCCAGTTCGTGCTGGAACTCGCCGGCAACCGGGACCTGCGGCGGGCGATCCTCGACAAGGACGGGCCCAGGGCCGTCAGCATCATCATGCGGACACCGGGCTTCGCCCGCCTGCGCGACCAGTCCCGCGCGTCCGGCTTCGAGACGCTGACCTTCGGCGGCGCTCCCGAGGTCAAGGCGATCGCGGGCGCGGCCCAGGAAGCCGGACTGGCCATGGACTGGGACGGCGACTACCGCTTCTACATGTCGACGGTCGTCTCCACCGGCGCCTCGGTGTCGGTCGGATTCACGGGCACCCTCGGCCTCTGGAGTGCGCCGGCCGGCGGCATCGGCGGCTACGCCCGCGGCGCCAGCGTCTCCATCCCCGTCGGCGTCGGCGACGTCGGCAGCGGCGCCTGGTTCAGCTATTACCCGCTCGACTTCATGGGCCTGACCTTCTCGGCGAGCGGAGGTATCGGCATCGACACCGTCAACTACAACCAGGCGGTCACGAACGTCTATTGAGTGTCTGGTGGCGCCGGTTCCACCGTCGCCGCGCTCACCTCGTACTTGGAGCCGTCGTCGGCGACCAGTTCCACCTGCCAGAGCTCCTCGTCCGGGATGGAGGTGCGTTCGTGGCCGGGCAACTCCCGTTCGTCATCCACCTGCAGACCCCAGACGCGGACGTGGCGGATCTCCGCCACTTCGATGGGGCTGTTCATGAACCTGGCGGCGAGCGCCGCCGGCGGGTCGGTCTTCCAGACGACGTAGCCCCGGTCCTTGATGGCCTGCAGCGCTTCCGGCAGTTTGGTCTCTGTCACGGCGTGCCCTCCGTCTCGCTTTTCACGCACGGTAGCACGAGGCACGGTCCGCGCTAATACGGGCCTTTGCGGACGGGCCGGCCGAGGCATGGCACCATAGAAGCTCGCTCGGCTCCGGGAGACCCCGACATGAGTACGCAACCGGCATTCGACCCCGTCTGCTCCCGGACTCAAGGTCCCGTGACGCTACGGATCGCGCCACGGCCCCGGGATCTGGGCGGCTTCAGCGTCCGGCGAGTCCTGCCCGCCTCGGAGCGGCGCATGGTGGGCCCGTTCATCTTCTTCGACGAGATGGGCCCCGCGGTCTTCCCGCCCGGCGAGGGCATCGAGGTCCGGCCCCATCCGCACATCGGCATCGCCACCATCACCTACCTGTTCGACGGCGAGATCATGCACCGGGACAGCCTCGGTTACGCCCAGCCGATCCGGCCCGGCGCCGTCAACCTCATGACCGCGGGCCGGGGCATCGTGCATTCGGAGCGCGCCGGCTCCGACCGGGACACGGAAGCCTCGATGCACGGCATCCAGTCCTGGATCGCCCTGCCGGACGGGATGGAGGAGATCGCGCCCGCCTTCGCACACACGCCGGCGGACCAACTGCCGGAAGTCTCCGCGGGCGGCGCGACCCTGCGACTGATCCTGGGCGAAGCCTTCGGCGCCGTATCGCCGGTGCGCACGTATTCGAAGACGCTGTACGCCGACGTCCTGATGCCCGCAGGAGAGCGGCTTGCTCTGCCGCCGGAGTTCTCCGACCGCGCCGTCTACGTGGTCTCCGGCAGCGTCACCGTCGACGGCGAGGAGTACGGGACCGGCCTCATGGCCGTGTTCCGGACCGGCGCGCCCGCGGAACTCGTAGCGGCCGCCGACACCCGCCTGATGCTGATCGGCGGCGAGCCGGTGGGCGAGCGCACCATCTGGTGGAACTTCGTCTCGAGTTCGAAAGAGCGTATCGAGCAGGCGAAGCGCGACTGGCGCGAGGGCCGCTTCGACCGGATCGAGGGCGACGACGAGTTCATCCCGCTGCCGGAATCGTCCTAGCGGGTGGTAACGGCGCGGCAAGGCCGGCGGTAGTCAGGCCCGGGTATCCGGGGGTAGGATGCGATCATGACAGCATTGCGGACATCAGCGTTGCCCGGGCCGGCCCTGCTGGCCATCCTGATTGCGCTGACAATACTGGTTGCGTCAAACGGATCCGCGCAGTCCACCGACACGGCGACCGAGAGAGCCCGTCTGGCGAACGAACGTATTCAGCTGGAGGCGCAGCGCCGGGCGGAAGAGGAGCGCCGACGCCAGGAGCGTGAGTCCGGTGAGGCCGAGACCCCGGCGCAGGCTGCAGATTCTTCCGCAAGCCGGACGGGCCAGGAGCCCCCGCCCCGTGCCGCGCCAGCTGGTAGCGAGACCGCGGCGGCCCCGTCGGCGGCGCCTCCCCCTCTGCCGCCCGCTGACGACGACCGGATATCCCGCACCCTCGAGCAACTGAGAGAACTCGGCGAACTCCGTGACGCCGGCTACGTCACCGACGAGGAGTTCGAACGGATCAAGACCCGGATTCTCGACAGCCGATTCTAGCGCCTCTCCCCCCTGCACCGATCCCTGGCCCGTCCTGGCGGGCCAGATTGAGCCAGCGCATCGTCGGTACTGACAGCGCTGTCAAAATCCCCTATACTGTGCTCCAGCGGGGGTGACTCCGGGCAGCGCCCGGGTCTCCGGGGGAGTGCCGGGCCGACCGGGCCGGGCAGAACGAGCAGCACCGGAAAGAACGACAGAACAACGTCCCGACGCCGGATCGCTCGCCAGCGCGCGGAGATCAAGATGATCAACACGCAAATCATGCGCGGCATGACAATCGCCGGCGCATGCCTCGCGGCCAGTACGGCGGCCGCCGAGGCATCCCATTATGCGGACAGGACCGAGTACCGGGCGCCCCGCGCCACGGCCGCTCCCGTCGTGGATGGCGTCGGGGACGAGGCGATCTGGGA
This sequence comes from Lentisalinibacter salinarum, assembly GCF_040706555.1. Taxonomy (NCBI): domain Bacteria; kingdom Pseudomonadati; phylum Pseudomonadota; class Gammaproteobacteria; order Woeseiales; family Woeseiaceae; genus Lentisalinibacter; species Lentisalinibacter salinarum. Next base: position 13,550 of record NZ_JAPDRH010000001.1, on the reverse strand, counting down.
CCGCGCGCAGTGGCAGGAGCTGAAATACCGGTGGCTGGGAGACGAATACACGCCCGAGGACTTCCGCGGCCGGTACAAGGTGGTGTGGACGGCGGAGCGCCTCTACATCCTGGCCGAGATAAGCGACGACGTGTTGTTCGACGCGCACCGTGACCCGCTCGAGCAGTACTGGGACGACGACTGCCTGGAGATCTTCGTCGACGAGGATTTCTCCGGCGGCGAGCATCAGTACAACCACAATGCCTTCGCCTACCACCTCTCGCTGGACAACCGGGCCATCGACATCGGCACGGACCGCAAGCCGCGCGACTATTCCCACCACGTCGAGAGCCGCTGGAGACAGACGGCCGACGGCGTCGTCTGGGAGGTCGCCATCCGCATCTACGGCGACGACTACGTGGACGGTGCCGACGACAACCGAGCCCTGCAACTCGAGACGGGCAAGCAGATGGGCCTGATGCTGGCTTATTGCGACAACGACGGCAGCGAGCTGCGGGAGAACTTCATCGGCTCCGAGTCGGTGCCTACCGGACCGAAAGACCGCGGCTGGATCGACGCCGGGTTGTTCGGATCGCTGCTGCTCGTGGAATGACGGGAGAGAGACTGTTGAGTACTGCCTGGAAGATGGAGCCGACCGATTGCCTCGAAGCCGAGGGCGAATTCGTCGACTTCGACAACGAACGCCATTACGCCATCCGCAACGTCGACCGGATGCGCCCGTTCTTCATCACCGTCGTTTCGAACGTGGATCACTGGCTGTTCGCCTCCTCCACGGGCGGCGTTACTGCGGGCCGGGTGTCGCCTGACACGGCGCTCTTCCCCTACGTCACGGTGGACAAGATCCACGAGAGTACGCTGCACACGGGCCCGCGGACCTTCCTGCGTGTGGAGGCCGACGGGCGGCTGCATCACTGGGAGCCCTTCAACCGGGAGCAGGACGAGAAGTTCGCCGTCAGCCGCAACCTCTACAAGAACGTACTCGGCAACCGGCTGTGCTTCGAGGAGGTCAACCACGACCTGGAACTCGTCTTCCGCTACACCTGGGAGACGAGCGACACCCACGGCTTCGTCCGCCGCTGCGAGCTCGCGAATCGGGGCCGCCACGAGCGCTCCGTCGAGCTGCTGGACGGCCTGCAGAACATCCTCCCGGCAGGCACTCCCCGCTTCGCGCAGACGAACTCCAGCAATCTCGTCGACGCCTACAAGTGGACGGAACTCGACACGGAGACCGGACTCGGGCTGTTCACGCTGTACTCCGGCATCACCGACCGGGCGGAACCCTGCGAGTCGCTCAAGGCCAACGTCGCCTTCTGTCTGGGCCTGGACGATCCGATCATCCTCGTGTCGTCCGAACAGGTGGAGACATTCCGCCACGGAGGCGCGGTCCGCCCCGAGGACCACAGGCGCGGGATACGCGGAGCGTTCTTCGTCAACCAGACCCTGGAACTGCCTCCCGGAGAGGCGCGCTCCTGGCAGATCGTCGCCGACGTCGAGAAGAGCCAGGCGGAAGTGGTCGAGCTCTCGCGCCAGCTGGGTCACAGACCCGGTCTCGCAGCCTCGATCGACGCCTCGGTACGGCGGGGGTCGGACGAGCTGGCCCGCATCATGTCCAGCTGCGACGCCTTGCAGGCGACCGCGGAGGAGACCGTCACCGAGTACCACTACGCCAACGTCCTGTTCAATGTGCTGCGCGGCGGCTACTTCCCGCACCAGTACGAGGTGGTCGGCCGCGACTTCCGCGAGACGGTGCGGAGTTTCAATTCACGCGTGTACGAGCGCAATGCCGAGCTGCTGGACGGGCTGCCCGACAAGCTGCCGTTCCGCGGACTGCTGGACGCCGTGCGCGAGCGCAACGACCGCCAGCTCGAGCGGCTGTGCCACGAGTACCTCCCCATCACCTTCGGCCGACGCCATGGCGATCCCAGCCGGCCTTGGAACCACTTCTCGATCCGCCTCAGGGACCGGCACGGTTACCCGGTGCTGTGGTACGAGGGCAACTGGCGCGACATCTTCCAGAACTGGGAGGCACTCGCGGTCAGCTATCCGGAATTCGTGGAGAACATGATCGCGAAGTTCGTGAACGCCTCCACCATGGACGGTTACAACCCCTACCGCATCACGAAGGGCGGCATCGACTGGGAGGTGGAAGACCCCGACGACCCCTGGAGCTACATCGGCTACTGGGGCGACCATCAGATCATCTACCTGCTGAAGCTGCTGGAGATCTCGAGCCGCTTCCATCCGGCTCGCCTCGCGCGGCTGCTGCACGAGCCGGTCTTCGCCTACGCCAACGTGCCCTACCGCATCCGGCCGTTCGAGGCGCTGCTGCAGGACCCCAAGAACACCATCGACTACGACGAGCGTCTCGCCGCGGAGATCGAGCGGCTGGAGGCTGAGATCGGGGCGGACGCACGACTCGTGCTCGACGGCGACGGCGAGGTCCGCCTGGTCACGCTGCTCGAGAAGCTGATCGTGCCGCTGCTCGCCAAACTCGGCAACCTGGTCGTTGACGGCGGCATCTGGATGAATACCCAGCGACCGGAATGGAACGACGCGAATAACGCCCTGGTCGGCCAGGGGCTTTCCATGGTGACGCTCTATTACCTGCGCCGCTATGTCAGCTTCCTGCAGGAATTCCTCGGCGACGAGGACGGCCGCTGCGAGCTGTCCGCGGAAGTCTGCACGTGGCTGGACGAGACCGCGGCCGCGCTCAGCCGGCTGCGCGCGGCACTGGACGAGGGCGCGATCGGCGCCAGACGGCGCCTCGAGGCCCTGACGGAACTCGGACAGGCGGCGAGCCGCTATCGTGAGGCCGTCTACGGCAAGGAAGGCCTGTCCGCCAGCGAGACCAGGCCCATGAGTCAGATGGAGCAGCTGCTGGCCGACGTGCTCGCCGTGGCCGACCACAGCATCGGCAACAACCGCCGCGAGGACGGCCTCTACCACGCCTACAACCTCCTCGAGCAGGATGCGGACGGGATCCGTATCGAGACGCTTTATCCGATGCTCGAAGGTCAGGTCGCCGCGCTCAGCTCGGGAGCGATCGGGCCGGACGAGGCCTGCGACATACTGGAGTCGCTGTTCGCCAGCGACGTCTATCGCGCGGACCAGGACAGCTTCATGCTGTATCCGGACCGCCGGCTGCCCGCGTTCCTCGAGAAGAACCGCATACCGGAGCAGGAGATCGCACACATCCCACTGCTCGGCCGGCTGCTGGCCGAGGGCGACCGGCGCATCGTCCTGAAGGATGCCGACGGCTGCTACCGCTTCAGCGCCGAGTTCGCGAACGAGGGCGATCTGCTCGCGGAACTGGACGACCTGGCGCGCACCCGGGGCAGGGAGGTGGAGGATGCCCGCGAGCCGCTGCGGGCGCTGTTCGAGAAGACTTTCGGCCACCAGTTCTTCACCGGGCGTTCCGGCACGATGTTCGGCTTCGAAGGCCTCGGCTGCATCTACTGGCACATGGTGTCGAAGCTGCTCCTGGCCGTGCAGGAGAATTTCTTCTCCGCGCTGGACGGCGGCGCCGACGAGGCGGCTCTGCTGCGCCTGGGCAGCGAATACTACCGGGTGCGGGCGGGGCTCGGCTTCAACAAGACGCCGGCGGCCTACGGTGCATTCCCCGCCGACCCCTATTCGCACACGCCGCGCTACGGCGGTGCACGCCAGCCCGGCATGACCGGCCAGGTGAAGGAGGGGATACTGGCGCGCTTCGGCGAACTGGGCGTGCGTGTCGCCGAGGGCTGCGCCCGGTTCGAACCGCGGCTGCTGCGCCGGCGCGAGTTCGCCGACTCGCCCGATACGCTCCGCTACCTGGCTGTCGACGGCACATGGTCGAGCGTGCCGATCCCCGACGCCGGCCTGGCTTACACGTGGTGCCAGGTCCCTGTCGTCTACCGCCTGGCGAACGGCGCGGCTCCGTCCCTGACCGTCACCTACCGGGACGGCACCGAGCAGTCGCACGAGACCAACGGCCTGTCGGCCGAGGACAGCGCGTCGCTGTTCCGTCGCGACGGCCGGATCCGCCGGCTGACGGTCACCGTGAATCCGAACACTCTGCTCGTTCTGTAGCTTCGAGAGGTCACCCGATGTCCAACCTGTATCAGAGAAAACTCTCTCTGGCCGGAATCAACGTAGCGAACTGGTCGGAGGCCGAACTGCAGGCGCTCGTGCGCGGCATCCTCGAGCAGAAGATCCACGGCCTGTCGTTCAGCCCCTACGTCGAGGGGCAGGGCCCCGGGACCAGGGTCGGCGAAGACCAGATCCGCGAGCGGCTGGCGATCATCGCGCCGTATACGAAGTGGATCCGCACCTTCTCCTGCACCGACGGCAACGAGCGGATCCCGGCGATCGCCCGGGAGTTCGGCCTGCGCACGATGGTGGGCGCGTGGCTCGACGGAGACCTGGACAAGAACGAGGTCGAACTGGCCAACGCCATCGGCATCGCGAGCGCCGGCCACGCCGACATCCTGGGCATCGGCAACGAGGTGCTGCTGCGCGGCGAACTGACCGAGGACCAGCTCATCGCCTATCTCGAGCGGGTGAAGGCCGCAGTGCCGGAGATCGACGTCGGCTACGTCGACGCCTACTTCGAGTTCGAGGACCATCCCCGGCTCGCGGCCGCCTGCGACGTGATACTGGCGAACTGCTACCCCTTCTGGGAAGGCTGCCCGGCGGAGTACGCGCTCCTGTACATGAAGGAGATGTACCGGCGTGCGCTGCGCACCAGCGGCGGCAAGCGGGTGATCGTGAGCGAGACCGGCTGGCCGAACATCGGCACGGCGACCGGCGGCTCCGTGCCCTCCCGCGAGAACGCCATCAAGTACTTCATCGATACCTGCCGCTGGGCGGAGGAAGACGGCATCGAAGTCTTCTGGTTCTCCAGTTTCGACGAGGCCTGGAAGGTGGACTCGGAGGGCGACGTCGGCGCCTACTGGGGGCTGTGGGACAAGGACGGGAACCCCAAGTATGTTTGACAGACTGAAAATCCTCATGGCCGACCCGTCGGGACAACGGCTGGCCCACGGCAATGCGATCTGCTATTCCGGCTACCGCGAGGGCCAGAGCCCGATAGAGCGGGTCTATCCGTCCTACGAGCAGATCCGCGAGGATCTGCTGATACTGCAGCGTAACTGGAGATTCCTCCGCCTCTACGACTGCAGCCCTCACGCGGAGACCGTGCTGCAGGTCATCCGGGACGAGGGCCTAGACTTCCACGTCATGCTCGGCCTCGACATGGCGGCGGAGATGAGCAATCCCCATTGCCCGTGGGGGGCCGAGTTCGACGACCAGACGCTCGCCGCCAATCGCCGCGGCAACGAGCAGGAACTGGAGCGGCTGGTCGCGCTGTCCAGGGAGTATCGCGACAGCGTCCTCGCGGTGTCGGTCGGCAACGAGGCCAGCGTCGAATGGACCGACCACATGGTGCCGGTCGACCGCCTGGTCGAGTACGCCACGACCGTGGGCAGCCGCATCGAGCAGCCTGTGACGTTCTGCGAGAACTACGTGCCGTGGACGTACAAGCTCGAGCCGCTGGCGGAGGCCCTGGACTTCATCGCCGTGCATACCTATCCCGCCTGGGAGTACCGCTCCATCCACGACGCTCTGGAATACACGAAACAGAACTACCATTCCGTGGCCGATCATTATCCCGGCAAGCCGGTGGTGATCACCGAGGCCGGCTGGCCGACGGCGGCCAACGGACGGGGCATCGAGCCGCACAACGCCTCCGAGGAACTGCAGGCCAGCTACTACGAGCAGCTGGTCGAATGGACCACCGAGGAGGAGATCCTGGCCTTCGTCTTCGAGGCCTTCGACGAGCCGTGGAAGGGCTCCCCGGATCCGCTGGAGCCGGAGAAGCACTGGGGCCTGTTCACCGTCGAGCGGACGCCGAAACTGGTCATGCAGACGCAGTTCGCCGACCTGGTCCCCGACGCCGGCGGAGACGTCGGCAGGGCCGTCGGCCGCTGACCGGCCCACCCGCACTGCCGGCCGACAACGGGAGCCGCGACAACCTGATGCCGAGAGCCACCATCGACGACGTCGCCGAACTGGCCGGCGTCTCCATCAAGACGGTATCGCGGGTCGTCAACCGCGAACCCAACGTCCGCCAGTCGACCCGCGACAGGGTCGACCGGGCGATCGAGCAGCTCAACTACCGTCCCAACCTCTCGGCTCGCAGCCTCGCCAGCCAGCGCTCCAGGCTGATCGTGCTGGTTTATGACGACCCCGCCGCCTACGAGGCTCCCAGTGCGGGCTATGTCATCCGGCTGCAGGAGGGGGCGTTGCGTGCCTGCCGGACCGCCCATTACGAGCTGCTGATCCATCCCTGCGACCTCCGGCGCAAGGACGTGCGCAAAGAACTCGGCTCGCTCATCGAGCAGACCCAGCCCGACGGCGTCGTGCTGGCGGCACCGCTGTCCAACATGCCGCGCATCGTCGCTGCGATCGCCGCCACGGGCAGCCGCTTCGTGCGTCTCTCACCGGGCAGCCGCAGCCACGACGAATTCTGCATCGCCACCGACGACCGGGAGATCAGCGCGGAGATGACCCGCTATCTCGCCTCGCTGGGACACCGGAGGATCGCTTTCATCGCCGGCGACCGCCGCCACAAGGCGGTGGCCAGAAGATTGCCGGGGTACCGGGACGGCCTCGCCCGGAGCGGTCTGGAATACGCCGAAGAGCTGATCATGCAGGGCGACAATTCGATCGAATCGGGAGAGGTTTCGGCGGAGCAGCTCCTGGCGCTCGAGGATCCGCCCACCGCGATCTTCGCGGCCAATGACGACATGGCGGCGGGCGTCATTCGCGTGGCCTACCGGCTGGGGCTCGACGTCCCCGGAAGGCTGTCGGTGGCGGGCTTCGACGACAGCGCGCTCGCCCGGCTGGTCTATCCCGCGCTGACGACGATCCGCCAGCCGTTGGCCAAGATGGCGGAGCAGGCCGCCCTCGAGTTGATCAACCGTTTCGGCAAGCCGGAACCCGATCCGGAGACCACGGTCATCCCCTCGACGCTGCAGATCCGCGAGTCGACCGGCCCGGCGCCGTCGCGAGCGTCGGCCTCGGGGTAGTCCCGGGCGACGTCAACGGACGTAGCGGATGCCGTCGAGGTAGACCGTTACCGGCGTAGCCCGCCCGACCAGCGTCACCACGAATCCCGTCTTGATGCTCGAGAGGTCCGCTCCTTTCAGCGGCACCGTGTAGCGACGCCACTCCCGGGTCAGCACGATGTCGTCCACCTTGCGAATGGCCGAGTCGGGGTACGCCTTGTCCTCCTCCAGCAGCCCGACGCCGAAGCTCACTCTCTCCCCGCCGTACTCTCCCCGTGCCCAGAGTTCCAGCTCCCCGGCGCCGCGGAGATCGTAGCCGCCTTCCTGATCACCCCAGTTGTTCGGCGGGTCCTGCCAGGCGACGCCCACCCAGCCGAACGGCTTCTCGAAGCGCAGGCGGATGCTGTGTGCACCCTCGCGGACCTCGTCGGCGTGCCGGCCGTCGAGCGTCAGGTCATCGATATCGCCCATCCAGCCGGACGGTACCCAGGGCATACCCTCCAGACCGTCCTCGTACACCGGGAACGGCAGCGACGTGCGCGTCGCGCCCTCCACGAGCAGCGGAACGTTTGCCGTTGCCGCATGGCCGGCCTCGTCGTAGGCATACAGAAACAGGCGATAGGGTCCCGGCTGTTCGGGCATGCGCACGCTCGCACCATCCACGTCCCCTTCCTCGATGGCGCCTTCGACCGCCGGCATGTCAGGCCGGAAATCGCCACCGGTCAGGTAGTCGGACGAATCGGGGCGCAGCTCCCAGCGCGCCCGGATCTCCCCGCCTTCCGGATCCTCGACGGATGCGCGGACCTCGACCGTAGCACCCGGTTTCACGCGGGTGACACCTGCGACCTCCAGCGGGGCAGCCCGCGGGGCAAGGCCGTCCGGCAGCTCGCCGGACCAGATTTGGGTCATGACGTCCACGGCGGCCGTCTTCGCGCCGTCCTCCAGGAACATGCCGAACCAGGTGCCGGTGGCCTCCATCTTGTGGCCCCACAGGAAGGCATAGCCGCCCACCGCCAGTCCGGGAGCCGCCGCGATGCCCCGCTCCCAGCTCTCGCGGTAGCTCACTGCCTTCTCGGCACTCGTCTGCTCCAGTGGAGCGCCCCATTCGGTGGTGGGCATCTCCCACGGGCCGACCGGGCCGAACTCGGTCAGTATGAAGGGCTTCGTCGCGCCGCCCTCGCGCAGCCGCCCCGGCACCAGCGGCGCGCCGCCGTAGGCATTGACGCCATGAATGTCGATGGCGGGGCTGCGGTGGTGGACCCATTCGATACGCTCGCCGTGGACGAACGTGGTAACCGTCATGGTCGGATGGTGAGGGTCCAGCCGCTTGACCATGGCGGCGACGTCGTTCACGGCCGCCCAGACAGCCGGATTGTCGCCCTCGTCGAAGCCTTCCATCTCGTTGCCCAGCCCCCAGAGCAGGACGGCCGGATGGTCCTTGTAGCGGAGCACGGCCTCGCGCACACGCTCACGCTGCCCGGCCACCTGCTCCGGGTCGCCGTAGTCGAAGCCGTGGCGCTCGTGGCCCAGCCAGATGCCGACGGTCACGGTGAGGCCGAGAGCGTCCGCCTCGTCGAGCAGGGGCTCGAGATCCTCGGCACCCCAGGTGCGCACCGAATTGGCGCCGGCCGCCGCCAGCAGCTCCAGCGAGTGGTTGCCGCCGGCGCCGCGGATGAAATACGGCTCGCCGCCGCGAAGCAGCTCCCAGCCCTGCTCGGTCCGGCGTAATTCGACGGGAACGGCTTCGGCCATGACGGGCTTCCAGAAAAGAAAAGGCCCCGCGATCAGCAGGGCCTTTAGGAGGAGTCTTCCGCGCACCTCGCGCCCCGGTCAGCCCTCGTTGACTGACACGACCCCGTTGTCGAAGTTGGGCGGCGTGGCAGGCTGATACGAATAGCCCCAATCCAGCAGCAGCTCGAGCACGAGGATAGGATCGCCCGGGACCAGACGCCGGAACCCCGTGGCATCGGTGCGGTACAGGGCGTCCGCCGCGAGTTCGTTGAGCGGTATCGAGAACGGCACGGGCTCGCCGTCCGGACTCGCGCCCGGGCAACACTCGAACACCGTGACCGAACCGAAGAAATTGTCCAGCAGGGAGCGATAGGCCTTGAGCGCCTGCTCGCGAACCAGCTCGTCCTGTGCGAGCGAGTTGCTGTTCGCATCGAACAACTCGTGCAATGCCAGCGCGGTGTAGAACTGGTTCTCGCCGGACGGGCGCTGCGCCAGCGCGGTAGCCCAGAAATAGAAGCGCGCCTTCGCACCCGATGGCCCCAAGGGCAACGAGTTGAACAACTCGAACTTGTTGGCGGCCTCGGGATTGTTGACGTCGAACTCGATGATGGTCGTCGTCGCGAACGGATTCGCCGGGTCATTCAGGACACAGGTCTCCGGATGGACACCGACGTCCTCGCAATAGAGGTCCAGGACCACGTCCGTCGGCAAGACAATAGTATTGATCAGCTCGCCATCGCCGTCGTCACGCTCGCTGTTGCAGCCGGCAGAGACCAGCGCCGCCGTACCGAGCAGCGCAAGGAGCAGGTGCTTGCCGCGAGCCGGCCTGGCAGTTTGTCGATTCAGCTCACTCATTCCAATATTACCTCGGCTGTGCATGCACTTCGCTAGAACTGATAGATGAAGTAGACGTTGACGCTGAAGATGTAGTCGCTGCCCGGGAACTCTTCCTCGGCCTCCGAGTTCTCGTCGAAGGCGCGGTACAGGGCACGGACGCCGATCTTCGTCGCATGGTCTTCGGACTGCCGGTCCGCGATCGCACCGAATCCCGATCCCAGCAGGTAAGAGTAATCCAGCTTCGCCTGCTCCGGGAACGTGATGTTGAACTGCCGGTAGAAGTCGTACGGGCCCCAGCGGTCCTTCATGAAGTAGCCGGACAGGATGTGGCGGCCGCCCCAGATGACCTTGCCGTGCAGTTCCCAGAAGTCCCGGGTACCGCCGGTCGGGCTGCCGGTCGACTGCTGAAAGCCCCGGATGCCCTTGACGATGTAGCGGGTCCGGTTCGGCGTGTTGATCGTCACCCGGCTCGAGAGCGTCCAGACGTCCTCGGCGGGCAGGCCCTCGCCGAACGCCGCGTTGGACTCCGTGGGCGCGAAGAAGAAGCGGTAGGAATCGGTCGGGGTCGGAAACTCGGTGTAGGTACCGCCGAAGTCGATGGCGAACGGCGCATCTTCCCGCCACTCGTTGTCCCAGTCGTAGTAGGGCGTCGCTCCGGTCGGATCCCAGGTGAAGTAGATCTCGCCGGAGCGCGCTTCCCGATTGCCGAGGACCGCAAACGGATCCGCATCCCGGTTACGCGGGTTGGTACCGGGGGAGAGGATGCCGTCGACGATCTCCGGCTCTACGAGCGGATTGGCGTGGACCAGATTGTCGCGATACAGGACCCGCGGAAACACCATCAGGTTGCCGAAGAACATCTGCATGCCCGCGATGTATTCCCGCTTGTTGCCCAGGCCGGAATACGGCAGGTTGCTCGGATCCGAAACGCCGTAGACCGTATGATACTGGCCGGCGTCGGCAACGATGCCGGCATGCTCCGCGGAAACGAAACTCCGGGTGCCGAGCAGCGGGAAGGTCAGCTTGGCCTTGAATCCGAGGGTGTCATCCCAGTCGACCTCGTCCAGAAAGACGTTGCCGGCCGCATAGCGATCGAAGGTCTCGCCCACCTTCTCGGTCGCGGACATGATACCGCCGAGTTCCAGCTCCCAGCCGTTCGCGAACTCCTTCTTCGTGTAGATCGTCGTCTGCCGGGACTGACGTTCGGTCTGCCCCGCTCCGCCTACGGACTCGCCGCGGCGCGCCACGTCTTCGGAGTGGATGAACGTCCAGTCCATGTCCGCGAGGTTCCAGTCGTACTTGAGGATGGCCTTCGGGTTTGCGCCCCAGTAGACCTCGGGGCCGGCGAGGACCGTGAGTCCCTCCCATGTGCCCTTGCCCTTTATCTCGACACCCGAGGGCGCGCTGGCATCCCAGACGTCGATACCTGCGATGTCGGTGGCCTCCGCGACGAGACCGAAGAAATCGCCCTCGTAGCCCCAGTGGAACCGGGGCGTGTGATAGAAGGCCTCGAGATCGAAATCATCGCCGCGATACTGCGCGCTGAAGTCGTAGACCTCGATGCGCCGACCGTCGTCGATGCGCACGGGGGACACGGGGATGCCCTCGATCTCTTCCGTAGCCACATCGATCTCGCGTTCCAGGCCCCGGTCGCCGTAGGTGAATTCGAGAGGCCGCTTGTCGGCGACGTCGCCGAGCACGTTCAGGGTGAACTGGCCGTCAAGCCTGGAGTTCGGGTTGAAAGCGAAGTCGAGGAATACCATCTGGCCGTCACTGAACTCGAGGGCGTTCTCACCTTCCTCCTCGATGGGCTGTTCCTCGCCCCGGGTGACGAACTCCGCCTCGAAGCGGCCGCCGGTGAACCTGAGCCGGCGTTCGGACTCGACGACTGCGGCCTTCACCCTGCGGACGTCACCCCGCAACTCGTAGTAGTCCACGTCCATGGTGGCGAACATGCGGTTGATGTCGCTCCTGGAAGCCTCGTACGGGTCCATCGAGAACACTTCCTTCATGACGTCGTAGGCCATGCGCGGCACCGCCTTGTAGACGCCTTCCGCATTGGGCGTACCGAGCGCCGTGATGCCGAACCACTCCTCGTTCATGTTGTTGCCGTCCGGCGTCCAGTCGAACAGGTAAGCCTGGTTCGACCAGGAGGCATTCGTATCCTGGATATCGAGATTCTCGGTCTGCAGGTACTTCCACCATTCGTCGCGCCACTCGAAGATGTAGCCGCCGATCGAGTTACCGACCCCACCGTTGCCGTAGGCCTGCTGGTACATCTCCTGCCACTGCTCCTTCAGGATCATGGCCTGCGCGACCTGATCCTCCTGGAACGTGCGTGCATTGAAGGCATCGCTGCCGAACTCGAAGAAGACCACCGGCAGGTCGAGCTTCTCGTCGACTCTCTGCCACAGATCCGTAAAACTGGTGCCGCGATAGACGTTGCTGCCCAGTATGTCGAGGGACGGCACCAGCTCGGCGATCAGGTCGATGTACTGGATGTCGCCGTTGACGATGCTGAACGGGTGATTCGGGGCGATGGATTTGCCGGCGGAGATCACCTCCTCGAACAGGCTGTACAGGTAGCGCGCCTTGGCCGTGTTCTGCTCGCCTTCGGGCAGATTTTCGATCTCGAAACTCGACCAGGACAGGCCGTAGTTGCTCTCGTTGCCGAACGCAAACATCAGGACACCGGGGGTGTCTTTGTAGCGGCGCACGAACTCCTGCATGTCGCGCTTCAGCGTGGCGCGCGTGATCGGGTCCGAGTAATCCGTAAATGGCACCCATTTCCCGTTGACGGTGTAGCCATAGCGGCCCATCAGCGGATTGACGACGCTCATGATGCCGTGCTCGCGGTAGATGTACTCCACCCACCGCGGCGGGATCGTCGTGAAGCTGCGGATCGTGTTCACGCCCATCTTCTTCATCAGGCCGAACTCGTAATCGAGCACCTTTCGGATGAAGTCGTCGGATTCGTTGAACAGGCCGTAGCTGTAGTTCTGGCCTCTGGGAGAATAGCCCCAGACGACGCCCTTGACGTAGAAGTCCTCGCCGTCGACCTTGAGCTTCCAGCCCTTCTCGTCCTTGTAGGTCTCGACGTTATTCGCCTGGGCGTGAGTCACGTCGGGCGCGGCAAGAACCAGCACGGTCACCAGCAAGCTGGCAACGACGGCCATACGGTTGAAGAAGCTCGATTTCGCCATAGCGACTACTCTTTGATGTTTGAGTTCTTGATGAACGTCGACTCGATACATTTTCTTTGCCTGCCCCGCCATCAGTTGGCCACGATGGAAACGTTGTCGATGTAGATGTCCGAAACGCATCCGGCAACGGCTCCGCAGATCGCCGTAAACTGCAATGTGACCCCGCCACTGACATCAGGCCCGGTATTGATTGTCAGCGGCCCAACGGTAGTCCAGTCCGCCGGGAACCCGGCGCCCTCGAGAATGATCTCCGTCGCAGAGACGCCGCCACCACTCAGCTCCGAGAAAAGCCTGACATCAACCACGCCGCCATTCGCGTCGCTGCCCTTCCAGTCGAAGGACACCGTGACCTGCTGGCCAGGCGTCAAGGACCCCGCTGCCAGATTGGCCGCTTTCAGTGTCGGATTCCCTGCGGCGGTGATATTGAGATTGGCGGCGAAACTGCCGGCCGAGCTGTCGGACGTCGTCGTGATCGTCCCGCCATTCACGGATGTCTCCCAGCCGGTGAAATCGCCGGTCTCAAAGCCGCCGTTGATAGCCAGCTCGCCGATAGCACCGCCACCACCGCCGCCACCGCCGCCGGTCGCCTCGGTCAGGCTGACGTCGTCGATATTCACGGTGCTGGTCACACCGCCCATATCGAACAGCACGCGACTCTCGGCAGTGCCGATGTCGGCCACCGCCGTCAGGTTGTAGCTGTAGCTCTGCCATTCCGTCGTCAGGGGAACCGTCG